>CALWHT010000066.1 GCA_944380515.1 uncultured Roseburia sp. | reverse complement strand
CTCATTCAGCAAATTGTAGGGCATAAAGGCGCAAACGTCACACGGTCTGTCTACACTCATGTAGATATAGCCAACCTGTTAGAAGCAATCAATAAAATATGACCGTTACAAAGAAAAAGAGTCGGTTTTTGTTCCGGCTCTTTCATCGCTTATGTGACTTCACTATAATTCTTCGGAGTTCTGCTGTCTTATCGCACTGGATCAGCCTGCTGCCCGTCACATCATTTATATATCCTTTTTTCAGTTCTATTGTATAGTGCTTATTCATTCCGTTTATGGTATCAACGTGCATCCTCTGGATCATATCCCGATATTTTTGTGCCACCTGCCATTTATCAAGTAATGTCTGCTGTTCCTCTGTAAATTCCGGGTTTAGTTTCTCTCCAAGTCTGCTTTTACCGGACACCAGATCATCACACACAAGGGCATACAGATATTCATTAACGGACATCTTCAATTCACTGGCTGCCTGCTTTATCCTGTCCTTCTCGCCTTTTGGTATAGTAAAGTTGATACGATCATAATTTTCTTTAATGTGCTGATTTTTATATTCTGTACGGTTCATATAATCACTTCCTTACCCATATCATACCACGTTCAAAAGTCTTGCGCAAGACAAATATTTTCATGATTTTATTTTTGGGTGCTATTGAGTGCTATAGACCGCTTTTCCGCACAATTTCCAGCCATTTAAGAACATTCTTGATATAAAGAAAACCCTTGAAAATACTGGACTTTCAAGGGTTTTGCTAATTTCTTTAATTGTCGATAAATTATCTCTTGCTGAACTGCGGAGCGCGACGGGCAGCCTTGAGGCCGTATTTCTTACGCTCTTTCATACGCGGATCACGTGTTAAGTATCCCGCCTTCTTAAGGATTGGTCTGTAATCCTCATCTACGTTCAGCAGCGCACGCGCGATGCCGTGACGGATAGCGCCCGCCTGTCCGGTATAACCGCCGCCGCGAACATTTACCAAAACGTCAAATTTATCAACGGTCTCGGTCGCTACCAACGGCTGGCGAACAACAACCTTTAAGGTCTCTAACCCGAAATATTCGTCCATATCTCTTTTATTGATGGTAACCTTGCCTGTGCCCGGTACCAAATATACTCTGGCAACAGATGATTTTCTTCTTCCTGTTCCGTAATACTTTGAGTTTGCCACTGTCTTTCCCTCCTAATTAAAATGTTAAAGCTTCAGGCTTCTGCGCTGCATGCTTGTGATCCGGTCCTGCATATACAAACAGCTTTGTATACATCTCACGTCCCAACGGTCCCTTCGGGAGCATTCCCTTCACAGCGTGCTCAATCACTCTCTCCGGATGTTTTGCTAACATTTCTTTTAATGTGGTCTCTTTCATACCGCCCACATACTCGGAGTGTCTATAGTAGATTTTCTGATCTAATTTCTTACCGGTTACCTGAACCTTCTCCGCGTTCACAACGATTACATAATCGCCGGTATCCATATGCGGCGTAAAAATCGGTTTATTCTTTCCTCTTAATACTTTAGCAACTTCGGCTGCTAAACGTCCTAACGTCTTACCTTCAGCGTCAACTACATACCATTTTCTGTCAATGACAGCCGGGCTAGCCATAAATGTTTTCATTGATCTTCCTCCTAGAAATAATGTTGCGAAACACCGCAGCATGTGAATGTCCAGGACACACGCTTCGGCATCATAAAATTGTTTATAGTTTAAATGCCTCTCCGGGGCTTTTGGAGCGACATTACTTTACTATCACAGACCTGAATATTATAGTACACGTCTCCTTGTGTGTCAAGAACTTTTTTCCTCCCCGTCGTAGCGGATGCCTATCATCGTAAGCCCATGCGCAGGTGCCGTGGGGCCCGCGGCATTCCTGTCCCGCGCCGCAAGAATCTCCGGCATCCGGGCGGGCTCCAAACTGCCGTTCCCGACGCAAATCAGCGTTCCCGCGATAATTCTTACCATGTTATAAAGAAAGCCGTTTCCGGTGATACGCACCGTGATGATGTCTCCCTCACGAAACACCTCGCAGGCATCAATCGTGCGCACGGTCGATCTGACCTGCGCCCCGACCGTACAGAAGCTCTTAAAATCATGTTCGCCGACCAGAAAAGCCGCCGCTTCCCGCATTTTTTCCACATCCAGCGGGTAGTGATAAAAATACGTGTCAAATCTTCTTGACGGCAGCCGGAAGGTCCGGTTTAATATCCGGTATTCATAGGTCTTCCTGCTGATTTGATACCTCGGATGCCAGTCACACGGAACCTCACGGGAATCCTGGACGACAATATCCTCGGGCAGCCTCTGGTTCAGCGCGAAGGAAATCTTCTCCGCCGGTATCCTTGACGACGTATCAAAAATTGCCACGTTGCCGAGCGAATGTACGCCTGAATCCGTCCGGCTCGCGCCGATAACCGTAATCTCCTCCCCCAAAAGCTCCGACAGTTTCCGGTTAAGCACCTCCTCGATGGTGATGCCGTTTGGCTGCACCTGCCAGCCTCTGTAATTTGTACCGTCGTAGGCGACAATCAGCCTGACCCGCATATCCATCCTCCCCTGACCGAATTTCTCGCATCGTTCCTTGTCCCAAAAACAACGCCGCTAACATGCCTGCCAGACCGCATACCAGCGCGGCTTCCGCAGGACTGCTACATGGGAAACGGCAGAAACGTCCGGCAGACAAGCACGATTGCAAAATAGCCGAGCACAATCAGATACGCAAGCCTGTCCCTGCGCTCATAATGAAGCGGTTTCATCTTCGTTCTTCCCTCACCGCCGTTGTAGCATCTCGCCTCCATCGCCATGGCAAGGTCATCCGCCCTGCGGAAAGCCGAGACAAACAAAGGCACCAGCAGCGGAATCATATTTTTCACCCGCTGAAGCAGATTTCCGCTCACAAAATCCGCGCCCCGCGCCATCTGCGCCTTCATAATCTTATCCGTCTCCTCAATCAGAATCGGGATAAAACGCAAAGCAATCGACATCATCATCGCGATTGCATGTACCGGAACGCCGATTTTCGACAGCGGCATCAACGACTTTTCAAGACCGTCCGTCAACTGATTCGGCGTTGTCGTCAGCGTCATAATCGACGTGCCGAGAATCAGATAGGTCAGGCGGATTGCCATCAAAATGGCATTTTTAAGTCCCTCCGCTGTAATGGTAAAAATCCAGAAGGAGACAAGCGGCTCCCCCGGCGTTAAAAACAGATTAAATGCAGCCGTAATAATCATCAGGATCACGATTGCCTTCAGGCCCTTTACCATAAAACGAAACGGTACTTTGGATGTCCGGATCACGGCAATCAAAAACACCGTCGCCGTAAGCAGCGCCGCTATTCCCTTAAAGCAGAACAGGGATATAATATAAATCATGGTGCTAAACAGCTTTACGCGCGGGTCCAGTTTATGAATGACAGAATTTGCCGGATAATACTGGCCCAGTGTAATATCTCTTAACATGTTTCTCCTCCAAACGCCTCTCCGTTATCTGTGAAAATCGGCTTTCCCGGCGTCGATTCCGGTCAGCGCCTCCAAAAGGCTCGCCCTCGCCTCCGCCACCGTAGTCGCATCCGTATCCACCATAAGCCCTTTGCTTTTCAGCTCATGCATCAGATACGTCACCTGAGGCGCGGCAAGTCCCACTGCCTCCAGCTCCAGATAATGGCGAAACACCTCCTTAGGATTGCCGTCAAGCATCACGCTTCCCTGATTCATGACAATAATCCGCTCCACATATTTGGCGACATCCTCCATACTGTGGGACACCAAAATTACGGTAATCCCCCGTTCCTTGTGCATCCTTGCCACCAAATCCAGAATCTCGTCGCGCCCCGCCGGGTCAAGCCCCGCCGTAGGCTCGTCCAAAATCAGCACCTCCGGTTTCATTGCCAAAACACCCGCGATTGCAACCCGGCGCTTCTGTCCGCCGGATAAATCAAACGGCGACTGGTAATAAAGCTCCTCCGGCATACCGACATTCCGAAGGGCCTCAAACGCACGAAGCCCCGCCTCATCCTTCGTCAGGCCCTGATTCTTCGGTCCGAAACAGACATCGTCAAAAATAGTCGTCTCAAATAACTGATGCTCGGGATATTGAAAGACCAGGCCTACCCGGTTGCGCAGCTCCCTCAGATCAAAATCCTCGTCGTAAATATCCTGTCCGTGAAAATAAATCGTCCCGGAGGTCGCCTTCATCAGTCCGTTGAGGTGCTGGATCAGCGTCGATTTGCCGGAGCCCGTATGCCCGATAATTCCGATAAACTGACCGTCCTCAATGGTAAGGCTGACATCCTTAAGCGCCTGTATGCGGTATGCGGTTTCCTCGCTGTAAACATAGTTTACCTTATCTAATATGATTGACATCGCTTCAGCTCCTTTTTTAAGCTCCGATCTGCGCAATGCGCAGAATATGTCCGGTCAGTTCCTCCCTCGTGAGCACGCCCAGAGGAATATCCAGTCCTGACTGGCGCAGCAAATCCGCAAGTATGGTCACCTGCGGCACGTCCAGCCGGTATTCTTTGAGCGTCCCGACCTGGGAAAAAATCTCCCGCGGGCTTCCCTGCATGACAACCTTTCCCTCATCCATGACAATCACCTTATCCGCATCCACAACCTCTTCCATATAATGTGTGATCAGAATAATCGTCACGCCCTTTTTTTTGTTCAGCTCATGCGCCGTCCGGATGACCTCTTTCCTCCCGTTTGGGTCCAGCATCGCCGTGGGCTCATCGAGAACGATACACTTTGGCTGCATCGCCACAACCCCTGCAATCGCGACACGCTGCTTCTGCCCGCCGGAAAGCTTGTTCGGCGAGTGATGGCGGTACTTCAACATTCCGACCGCCTTTAAGCTCTCCTCAACACGCTGCCAGATTTCATCGGTGGGCACGCCGATATTTTCGGGGCCAAAACCCACATCCTCCTCCACCACGCTGGCAATAATCTGATTGTCCGGATTCTGGAAAACCATTCCCGCAGTCTGACGGACCGGAAGGATATTTTCTTCCTTTGAAACGTCCATACCGTCCACCCACAGACTGCCCTCGGTCGGCATCAAAAGTGCGTTGATATGTTTGGCAAGCGTGGATTTGCCCGAGCCGTTATGCCCGAGGATCGCAATAAAATCACCCTGCTGCACATCCAAATCCACATGGTCGAGCGCCGTCTGAATCGACTCGACGTTCCCTTCCTCGTCCCGCCTGATATATTCATGCACAAGCTGCTTTGCTTTTATAATTCCCATCTGTCTTTTTCCTTCCCGGCAAAAGTCCTGCCAAAGCTCAATCGTCCCAGCTTAACCGATGCAGCTCTCCCTGCAGCTTCATATGGTCAAACTGATTCTGGCGCAGCGCCTCATAAAGCACAATCGCAACGGAATTGGCGAGATTCAAGGAGCGTGTCTCCCCGATCATCGGAATCCGCACGCAGTTTTCCGGATGCTGCTTTAATATTTCCTCGGGAATTCCCGCACTTTCCTTTCCGAACATCAGATAACAGTCCGGCTCGTAGGATGCCTCCGTATATACATGACGCCCCTTTGTGGTCGCCATGTATATTTTCGCGCCCGGATTCTTCTCACAAAACTCCTGCCAGTTGACATAAGTCGTCACGTCCAAATCGTTCCAGTAGTCCATGCCCGCCCGCTTAATCGACTTTTCATTGAGTCGAAAGCCCAGCGGCTCAATCAAATGAAGCCTGGTTCCCGTCGCCACGCAGGTTCTTCCGATATTTCCGGTATTGGCCGGGATCTCCGGCTCATACAATACAACATTCAGCTTCGCCATTTTTTCAACCTTTTCTAAGTTCTCTGATAAACGCCTCCATGCGGTCCATCGCCTTTTTGAGATTATCGAGCGAGTAGGCGTAGGAAATACGGATAAAGCCCTCGCCGCAGTCCCCGAACGCAGTCCCCGGCACAACCGCAAGCTTCTGCGCGTTTAACAGCTCCGTCGCAAATTCCTCGGAGCTCATGCCAAATTCTTTGATACACGGAAAAACATAAAACGCCCCGAACGGCTCGAAGCACTCCAAGCCCATTTCACGGAAACGGTGCATCAGATACCGACGTCTTCCGTCATATTCCTCCCGCATCGCAGCAACATCCTCATCACCGTTCCGCAGCGCCTCGACCGCCGCATACTGACTGGTCGTCGGTGCGCACATAATCGCGTACTGATGGACCTTGAGCATCTGCTCCAGGATCACACGCGGCCCGCAGGCATAGCCCAGCCTCCAGCCCGTCATCGCATGGGACTTGGAAAATCCGTTAATCACGACAGTCCTCTCCCGCATACCGGGCAGGGACGCAATGGAGACGTGCTTATCCAGATATGTAAGCTCCGAATAGATTTCATCACTCAATACGAATATATCATGCTTCTTTACAACCTCGGCGATTTTCTCCAGATCGCTCTTTTCCATGACCGCCCCGGTCGGGTTATTCGGGAACGGCAGCACCAAAAGCTTGGTCTTCGGCGTGATGGCAGCCTCAAGCTCCTCCGGCGTCAGCCGGAATTCGTTCTCCGCCTTAAGCTCAATCACCACGGGAACGCCGTTTGCCAGCACCGCGCACGGAAGATAGGAAACATAGCTCGGCTGCGGAATCAAAACCTCGTCGCCGGGGTCTAACATCACGCGCATCGCAATATCGATCGCCTCGCTTCCCCCGACCGTAATCATAATTTCATGCTCGTAGTCATAGGAAAGTCCGTAGCGCCTGTTTAAAAATTGATTTACTTCTATCTTCAGCTCTTTTAAGCCCGCGTTTGACGTATAATGCGTCTTCCCCTTTTCGAGCGAGTAAATGCCCTCGTCGCGGATATGCCACGGCGTATCAAAATCCGGCTCGCCCACGCCAAGCGAAATGGCATCCTTCATCTCGTTTACAATATCAAAAAACTTACGGATACCGGAGGGCTGAATTCCTACAATGGTTTTATTCAATGGATCTCTCATGGTATCATCTGTATCCTTTCATCTTTCGGCAGCTCTGTCATTACGGTTCCATGGTCTTTATACTTCTTTAAAATAAAATTGGTTTTCGTGCTGAGCACGGAATCCAGCGGAGAAAGCTTCTCGGAAACAAACTGTGAAACCTCACGCAGCGTCTTTCCCTCAATCGTCACCATAAAATCAAAGCCTCCGGAAATCAGATATACCGAATTAACCTCCGGATAATTATAGATGCGCTCCGCCACTTTATCAAAGCCCATGCCGCGCTGCGGTGTCACGCGCACCTCAATCAGAGCCGTTACCTTTTCAATTCCTACCTTATCCCAGTCAATCAGCGTATGATAACCGCAGATGATATGCTCCTCCTCCATCTTCTGCAGCTCGCTTACCACAAGCGCCTCGTCTACACCCAGCACAACCGCGAGTTCTTTTAAATCAATTCTGCTGTTTTTCTCGATAAATGTTAAAATCTTTTCGCGCATAACATCTAATCCTCCATCACCTTATATAATTCATCCGTCTTCGGCGGCTCTAAGAATCTGCGCTCCTCCTCATTGATAAGCACCCTGTCGTTTCCGGCCGTCGCCTTTCCGATGACGGCTGCCGGAATTCCCGCCTTCTTCAGTTCCCTCACCAAAAGGTTTCCGTCCGCCGCAGCCATCAGCATACAACCGCTGGAAATGAGCCCGTAGGGATTGATACCGAAAAATTCGCAAATTTCTACCGTTTCCTGACGGATTGGAATTTTCTTCAAATCGATTTCAAGTCCGACGCCGGACGCTTCCGCCATTTCCCAGAGCGCACCGAAAATCCCGCCCTCGGTGACATCATGCATTGCGCCAACGCCAGACCGAACGGCGACTGCGGCCTCCGAAAGTACCGAAATATAAGCATCAAGCCTTTTGGCCTGCTCCACAAACGGAACCGAAAACCGGGTCAGCAGTTCTTTTTCCTTTTCCTTCGCCAGAATCGATGTGCCTTCAATGCCAATCCACTTTGTAACAAGAATATCCATGCCGCATTTCGCCCCGGCTGTGGAAATCAGCTTTCCGTCTTTCACCTTTCCCACGCCGCAGACGGAAATCACCGGCTGGTTTACCACGGCCGTAATCTCCGTATGGCCGCCCATCACCTGTACACCGGCAGCCGCGCACGCCTGCTCCACCTGGCCCATCATTTTCTTTAAGTCCGGCTCTTCTATATAAGGCGGAAGCAGCACGGTAAGCAGCACGCCCACCGGCTCCGCTCCGGAGCTGGCAAGGTCGTTTACGGTAATCTGTATGGCAAGCGTCCCGATATCCTTCGCTGTTCCGGTAATCGGATCCGCAGACATCACAAGCATCTCGTCAGGCGCCAGTTTCACCGCGGCGCAGTCCTCCCCGACTCCCGCTCCCAGCACTACCTCCGGTCTTTTCGTATGTATTTGTTTGAACACAGAACGCTTTAAAACATTCTCCGGAACCTTTCCTATTTTCATAACTTCCTCGTTTCCGTATGTTTTTCTCTTTCATTACAGTTTTAGGCTGTCCCATCCGGGACAGCCTCTGATTCTGACATTATTGACCTGTATTTCCGGCGTCCGTCCCGCCTGTGGTACCGGCATCTATCTGTCCGTCACCGATAATTGCCTGCTCCTCCGCAGAGGGCTGGGCCGGCTGCTCCGGCGTTGTGCTCGCCGCCGCCGTGTAAGGCGCTACGGCCGCATATACCGTCGCTTCATCTCCGGTGGCAATCGCAGCACCGATAATCGCAGAAACATTCGGGTCTATAGAAGCGGTACCAACGCTGAGAATCTTCGGCGATGCCTTATAGGTGCTCTTATTAAACAGTTCCCGGCTCTCCTCAACGCCATCCACCGTCACAACCTTCCAAAGCTGTGCCACATAGCCCGTATGCTTTGACTGGGTCACGGCGATATAACCTGCCGGATCTCCGGTCGCGACAATCTGCGTTCCCGGATCCTGCTGGGACACAACTTCGCTCTCATAAGTCACGACGCGGTTTGACGGTCTTGTCTCCTCTCCGTAGATGTTGAAGTACAGATTCTTGCCGGAGGTATAACCTTCTATATAAATAGGAGTATCCAGATTATTGACAAACTTTAAATCCTTATAATCACCGGCGATGGCCGCGTCCATGGACGGCTTAACATAGGTGACGATCATGGAATGGTTAAACCGCTCCGTAATCTCAAGCTCTGCGAGAATAACGGAATTATATAAGGTGGTAGACACCTGGCACACGCCGCCGCCGTAAGACTGCACGGTCTGACCGTTCTCATATGCCCCCGCAAGCTCATAACCGTTGGATGCGTCTAACGGTCCGATGGTCGCATTCACCGAAAATTCATCCCCCGGATAAAGGATGGTTCCGTTGATCAGCTCCGTCGCCCGCGCGATATTATCGCAGCGGTTCTGTGTAGACGAACTGAAATTGGTCGTATAGCTTCCCAGAAGATCCTGCACCCTGGAAAGCTCCTCCTTCGTGCCCTTCGGCTCGACAATCTCTGCCGCAAGCTCTATCGTTCCGTCACTTCCGTCCCATTCGCCGCTGATATAGTTCTCAATGGCCGCAATGGATTCCTCAACGTTCACCTCAATGCCCTGGGAACCGCTGACAAAAACAAATTCTCCGTCCTCCCGGACAAGCCCGTTATCCACAGCTTCCCGGTTCAATTCCCCGGCCTTTTCCTCCAAAAGAGCCGTTACGGCATCACGATCCACGTTTAGCGCCATATCAATCACGACGCTGCCGTTTTCCAAATCCTTTTTGTCTTTATAGCGCTTGATCAGATTGCCGCTTTTGCCGACATCCATCGCTTCCTGCACGACATTCATATCCGTAAAGGAAACGGCAAGCTCGGAAGCCTTAACCTGCACGCTGCTCTCTCCCGCCGTCAGGATAAACACGGACTCCCCCGCGTTCTCCACATAGGCATTGACCGCATCCGCCGCTTCCTGCTCCGTCATACCTCCGACGTCAATGCTGCCGATATATACGCCTTCCGCAATCCTTTCCTCCTCCGAAGCCCACACCGAAGCCGGCGAAAATGCCACCGCGCAAATCACAGACAGCAAACCGAGGAGTGTTGAAATTCTAAGTGTTCTTTTCATATTTTCCCTCTAAAACAATCCTGTTGACTGAAATCCTTGTTGTTCATTTTATCACAAACGCCCTCTTTTTCAAGGTGCATTACCACGAATATATTTGACGAATGCGTCTGTTTTTAGTATATTTTATATGAAGATAATTAATACATAAATGCTGCCAATATAGTTGTCAGAAGCATCGCGGCAGCCAAAACAATTACGATGGCAGACACCAGCTTTTTATTTTTCTTTTTACTGAAATCATACATAGATTGAATACCTCCATTTTTCACGTACCGCAGAAAGGAATGTCGCTTATGCCAATCCTGGGTTTATTTATTATGTTTCTCGCTGTTCTCGCAATTCTGCGAAAAAGATCCACGCAGTCCCAGACAGACATCGAAGAACGCTTCTGGGAAAAGGAGCGCGCAGCCAATCACACCCGCTTAAAAGATTTAAGCAGGCTACCCTATATTACCATACCCTTAGATAAATTTCCAATAGGGAAGCATGAAAATAATGAATTAAAAATTTATGAAGAAACCATAAATTTTCTTGCCGGGCAGAAAATCGTAAATCTGGGTTCCAAATCAAACACGGAGCTAAAGCTTACCTACGGCACGGCAAGCCTTGAGCATCTGACACAATATGAGCATAATTTTACCGTGCTGTGCCAGACGCTGGTCGGCTATGCAGAAAAGCTGATACACCTCGGTTTCCGGAAAGACGCGCAGACCGTACTGGAATACGGTATCTCGATTGGCTCGGATTTGAGCAAAAATTATCTGCTGCTGGCGAAGCTTTACCGAAAAAACGGAGAGCCGCAGCGCATCAACGAGCTTATCGACTCCGCGCAAAAGCTCGATTCCCTGCTGAAACCCTCCATCATAAAAAAGCTTTCCGACATGCTTTCGGATTCCTAACGGCGGGAATTGTCCCGCCCGGGCATCTTCCCGTATTGAAGGATGAGCCGGTCGGTCATGCGCGACGCCTCGCTTTTCGTGAGCCCGTCCGGGTCTTTCGGAAGCGCGATCCCGTAGTGCGCCGCATACGCCCGCAGATATTTTTTCTGGTGCTCCGTTGCCGGAGACTGTTTCTTTGCCTTGTATAGAAGCGGTTTTGGCACAAAATCCTCCCCATGCTCCGCTCCGTAGCACTCTTTTAATTTTTCAAATACAAGATGCGTCTCGTAAGCATCGTCCAAAGCCCGGTGGGCGTTTTTCTGCGCGATACCGAAATAACGGCACAGACTTTCCAAATCCTTTTTCTGCTCCCTGGGCAAAAACTTTCTCGCCAGCTTTAGGGTGTCGGCCGCCTGGCGCTCAAAGGAACGGCTGTGGTTGACTGCCCACTGCTTCAAAAAGCTGTAATCAAAAATCACATTCTGGCCCACCAGAATTTCCTCTCCCAAAAATTCCATAAACGCGTTCAGCGCTTCATCCAAATCTCTTCCCTCCTGCGCCATCGCGTCCGTGATGCCCGTCAGCTCCGTAATTTTCGGGGAAAGCGGCTCCTTCTGGCAAATCAGCGTGCCGAATGTTTCGGCTGCACGGCCTTCCCGCACCCGAACGGCCCCAACCTCCAGAATCTTATCTGTTTTTGCATTCAGTCCGGTCATCTCCAAATCTATGACCACATAATTCTCTAACAATTCTGCCTTTACTCCTCCCCGGGTGCCAAAACCCAGCGCACACTTGCCTGGTAATCCAACGGGTCCCTGTCAGTATAATCAAACAGAGCATACAAAGGTTCCCCGCTCCGCTCCGGCAGATGCCGCAGCACCCGTTCGCTCTTTCCGGGAAACCGGTAAAAAAAGCGCTCTACATGAGACTGCTTTCCGTTTTTGCAGTAAAAACGCGAAACCCGCTTCCACTCGCCTGCATCCGGCGCCCAACCGGGGCGGCTCTTATAATTCTCCCGATAATATAAATCAAAAATCAGGCTTTCCCGAATCACCGGAACAGCCTCCCCGGGCAATCCGGGTACGCTCTCGATAAACGAAAGCAAAATCTCCGACCGCTTCAGCCGGGAATGGTTCATGCCAAAATACCCGTTTTCCTCATAAAATGCTCCAAGGCGCTCAAACATGGCAAACGCGCTGTCAAACAGAACGCCCAAAATTTTCATCGTAACTTCAAACTGTGCACTGTTATAGTAGACCTCAAGCAGTTCCTCCACACGTCGGATGCGCAGAAGCTGCGCATAATCCAGCCAGTCCGTCCGAAGAACCTCATAGGGCGGTCTGCTGTGCCAGACGATACCGTACTCCGCCGCATGTTCATAAAGATAAGAGCCTTTAAGCACTTTTAAAAAGCCAAGCTGAAGCTGATTCGGACGCAGCGCATAAATCTCGTCAAACGACCGGGCAAAGGTCTCGTAATCCTCGCAGGGAAGCCCAGCGATCAAATCCAGATGCTCATGAATATTTTCGTGCTTCTGAATCTCCGTCACCGCCCATTTCAGGCGTTCCAGCTTCATCGTCCGGTGAATTTCCCGGATGGTGGCCTCGTTCGTGGACTGCACCCCGATTTCCAGCTGTACCAGCCCGGGACGCAGCCCAGCAAGCAGCTTAAGCTCCTCCTCCGTCAGCAAATCAGCCGATATTTCAAAATGAAAATTCGTCAGACCGTTGTCGTGTTCTCTGAGGAAACGCCAAATCTCCATGGCATGCACATGGCTGCAATTAAAGGTCCGGTCGACAAACTTCACCTGCGGCACCCGATGCTCCAGAAAAAACGAAAGCTCCTGCTTCACCAGCTTTAAATCGCGGAAACGCAATTGCCGCTCCACCGAGGAAAGACAGTAGCTGCAGGAAAACGGGCAGCCCCGGCTCGATTCATAATAGACAATTCTGTTTTCAAAGTCCTCTATATCCTCATAGCAGAACGGAATGCAGTCAAGCTCCAGCGGCTCCCTGCCCTCATTCACAGCAATGCTTCCGCCGCTTTGATACGCGATTCCCTTAATCGCACCGAGAGCGTCCCCCGTCCGCCCCGCCGCATAATGCTCATACAGCCGACAGAAGGTTTCCTCTCCCTCCCCGATCATTACGCCCGTCACCGCGGGATGCTCCCGCAGGAACTTCTCCGTCTCATAGGAGACCTCGGGGCCGCCCACCCATATGGGAATCCCGGGACGCAGCTTATGAAATTCCTCCATCACTTCCTCAATTTGACAGATATTCCAGATATAACAGGAAAACATTAGCACGTCCGGCGCTTCCCGATAGATTCCGGCTAAAATATCGTCCGTCCGGTGATTGATGGTATATTCCGCAATTGCAACCGTATGCTCCCCTTCCGCCAACCTGGCATATTTCTTTGCGTATGCCCGCAGGCTGTAAACCGCAAGGTTCGAATGGATATATTTTGCATTCACTGCCGCCAATAAAATCTTCATTCCGCCCTTAAACGCCTTTCTCATTCAAATTTGCCAGTACCACACGATTCTTTCCGGTTTTCTTTGCCTCATACAGCGCCCGGTCCGCCTCCTCAAAAAATGTACCGGGATTCGGATAGCTTCTGTCATATTCCGCCACACCGAAACTGATTGTAAAGTGCGCCGCTCCCCCTGGCGTTTCAAAGGCATGCGCTTCAAATTTTCTGCGGATTTCCTCCGCCCGCGCGGCTGTCTCCCTCCCACTATGCCCCGGAAGGATCATCGTAAATTCCTCTCCGCCGTATCTGGCGCAGACCGCTTCATAGCCTCCGTTCTCCAGAAAAAGCCGGCTTACATAACGCAGAACCTCATCTCCGAAAGCATGTCCGAAGGTATCGTTCACTCTCTTGAAGTTATCAATATCCCCTATCATAACGGAAAACCCGGTTCCGTCTCTCTCAAACACCCCCTGAAGATATTCAAGCTCCTCATAAAAAACCTCATGGTTGTAAAGATGCGTCAGGGAATCCCTCCTGGATAGCTCCTCGCCCACTACAAGCGACTCATTGACAATCTTTAATATCATACAGGTAGCGACAACTCCCCCGATAAAAATGCTGATTTCTATCAATCTCGTGCTTTGGGGCATATAGGAACTGTTTGGTATAAAATACAGCAAATCCGCCGCGTAAACCACGACAAGAAGCGCTGCCTGCAGCAGCGTCAGCAGCCAGTCCTTATACACCGGCGTCAGCAGCATGGGCATCAGCAGAATCATCGGCATCAGACGAACGCTGGTATGAACGCACACCGCGATTCCGGCAACCACCGTGACAAGAAGGATTGTGTACAGCGACACCAGCCGTCTGCTGTATACCTTTACAAGGCGCGAAAATAAAAGCTGAAACACTCCGACCGCCAGAAACTCCAGCGCGCTCGGGCGCACAACAAAAAGGTACAGATATTCAGCCCTTCCGCATTCCTCATTTGGCTGATAGAACAAAAACAAAAAAAGCTCCACGCCGAGCATCACCAGCGAAGCAATCCAGCACAGTGAAAAAATTTTCCGGTTCCACTCCCTGCGCTTTTGCTCATTCAGCCTTGTCTGACTTCCTATCGTTTTAAAACGTTTGCCGTCCATTGCTCTGCTCTCCTTATTTCTGTTTCCCATTATAAACCATAAAAAAAGCAGTTGCAATGCTATTATAGACGTCAGAGATCCGCCAAAACATCCGCCATAGAACGTGTCAATATGTAATTATAAATTTCCGCCAGCTCCTTCGGCGAAACCGTCATTCCGCTCCGAATCCAGGTAAGCACGATGCAGCACATCGACTGGGAATAATACTCCGCAATCAGCTCCGGGGTCAGCCACGCATATTTGGGCTGTCTGCCGGTCGAAGATTCGCGAAGCACATTCAACAGGGTCTTTTTTACACATGCCTTCACCGTGTCCTCAAAAGAATTCTGCCCGTCGAGTCTGCTCACCCTGATATAAAACTCCTTCTCCTTTTTGATGTTGGTAAAAAGAAGCACCAGCGCCTCGGTCACCATGTCATTTTCCAGCAGCGGCTCCAGCGGTTTTAAAAGCTGCGTGGAAATAATCCATTCCAAAAGCTCATATTTATCCTGAAAGTGATTATAAAAGGTCGGACGTATGACGCCCGCCCTGTCCGTAATTTCTTTAATTGTTATCTTCTCAATCGGCTGCTTTAACGTTAATTCTTTAAAGCTTTCCGCCAAAAGCATATCAATCGTATCTTTTCCGCGTCGTGCCATAACTCTCCCATATTTCGCCCGCTATACCATCATCCTGCCGATTGTGATGCATCTTGCTTCCGGATCGTCGCGCAGATTCAGAAGCTCCCCTGTCTCAATAACCCTGACAAGCGGCCTGAGCGCAAAATCCTGAAAATTCTTAATCACAACACCGTGCTGCCCGTTGGACAGCTCAACCTCGCACCCGACCGGATAAACAGCCATCCTCCGCAAAAACACATTAACCAGCTCCGGGTCAAACTCCGCCCCCGCCATCGCCATCAGATATTCCATCACCTCCGCGGGAGACATCTGATCCCGCTGCGGCCGCAGGAATAACATCCTGTCATAGCTGTCGTTCATCCGGATGATTCTCGCGAAAAGCGGAATGTCTTTCCCGCTCTTTCCAAACGGATAGCCTTCTCCGTTGTAATGCTCATGGTGCATCAAAACTCCCGTATACACCGCGGAGGTAAAATTGTACGTACTCCTTAAAAACTCCGCGCCCAGCCTGGTATGCTGACGATACGCCTCCGTTTCCTCCTCCGTAAGCGGTCTGTCCGCATTTGCCACATCATATTCCAAAAATTTTTTTCCGATATCGTGTAACATTGCCGTAATCGTAAGCCAATAAAGCTGGTCCTTCGGCAGACCATATCTCGCCCCCACCATCGCGGAAAGCACGCCGACGTTTACGGAATGATAATAAATATAGTCATCGTAATTTCGGATGTCCATCATGCTGCACATCACGTCCCCGTTTCTTAAGACATCCTCCACCACATTTTCCACGGTCATCCGAAGTTTGACCTCGCTAACCGGCAAATCCGCTTCCGGCGCCTCAAAAGCAAACATGTCGTTAATCAGTTTCAGCGCACGGCACCTGACCTCAGGTGTAACCACCTGCTGTATCTCAATGCCCTGTGTAAATTCATCATCAATGTATATTCCAGGAAACCCCAGAAATTCCAGGTTTGATATGTATTCTGCGGTCAGCAGCAAGTGCCTTGCCAGCAGAAGACGACCGGCTCCGTCATAAATATCCTGACCAAGCGCCATTCCCGGTGTCAGCCTGCTCGTCGGTATGTAACGCATGTACCTTTCCTTTCCGTGAAACGATACTCTTATTTTAGCTCATTTACTCGTCAAATTCAACTGTAACAAAGTACCCCTTAGGCGTCTCCTTCACGTCTGCCACCGTACCCTCCGAGGAACGGATGCGTTCGCTGACCGTGTAATTTGCCGACATTGCATAAGCCTTTCCGAGTGTATAGTAATATGAATTCGGGAGCTTTCCTTCCGTAATCGGCAGCACGTCTCCGACCTTAAGCAGTCCTGTCCGCTCCATTTTAAATTCTTCCCTTCTCATGCTCCCGCTTCCTTTCCAAATTCCGCCAAATAGCCCATTGCCATGCTTTCTTTCTTATAGTATAATTCACCTGTCTTTCATTGGCAAATCAAAATTTAGGAGATACCATAGCAGCTATGGATACAAAAGACGATATTTTAGATAATTTTCTGTCCGCGGCAATCAGCACGCTCAACGCCGAAGAAATTTACGACGCAATCATGGATTCCCTCACAACACTCTTTGGGCCGGACGGCCTGCTTCTGATGATGAATACCCAGACAAGCCGCACCTATCACGTTATTCGGCTTTCAGGGGATATTGTATGCAGTAAGGATTACTGCGTACCCTCGGACGCTTTCATTGCAGAGCTTTTAGACTCGGACGGCTTTGTTCCGGTCAACGCAGACTCCGGAGAGCTTCTCTCCCTGCTGACCGCCCGGCAGCAGGCATGGCTGAAGGATGAGAACATCATCGCTTTCCAGACACTCAAATACCATCAGGCAGTCATCGGCTTTCTGTTTATCGCGGACAAAAACCGCCGCGCCTGCACACCCGATGAAATCCGTTGCCTGGAGCGCATCTGCTATTACGCCGCATATCTTTTGCGCAATGCGAACCTCTACCGCAACGCCTACTACGCTTCCATCACGGACGGCCTCACCTCTTTGTATAACAGAAAGCACGCCTTTGAATGTATCGAAAACGCCTGCAACGAACGGCGGCCGATTTCTCTCATTCTTTTAGACATCGACGACTTTAAGCTTTACAACGAGCTGTACGGCGCAAGCGAGGGCGACAACCTGATCTATCTCTGCGCCCAGGCCATTCAAAAGGAAATCCGTGATAACGACATGGCCTTCCGCTACGGGGCGGACGAGCTTCTCATTCTCATGGACGGCTGCGACCAGTCTGCCGCCGCCGAACTTGCCTCCGATATTATCCAGCGCATCATCCGTCTGAATACAACGGACACAGTCTGGAACATCACCGTCACCTGCGGCATCTCGACCTTTCCCGCCATTTCCGATAATGCCCAGTCCCTGCTGCACAACGCCGAGCAGGCCGTTTATTACGGAAAACTTGAGGGGAAAGGACAGCTGACCGTCTACCGCAGAGGCATGGAAAACCGCTCGCAGAACCCGGATATCCGCTCGGCTTACGAGCGTGTTGCTCCGACTATCTATGCCCTCACCGCCGCCATCGACGCGAAGGACAACTATACCTTTGTACATTCCATAAACGTGTCGAAATATGCGGTAATTCTTGCGGAAGCGCTGGGCATGAATGATACGGACATTGAAATCATCCGGGATGCCGGTCTTCTGCACGACATCGGAAAAATCAGCATTCCCGAAAATATTTTAAAAAAGACCTCGCACCTCACGCCGGAGGAATACGAGATCATGAAAACCCATGTAGAAAATTCAACCAAAATGATACGCTATCTGCCGGACATGGATTATGTCATTCCCGCCGTGCTCGGCCATCACGAGCGCTATGACGGAAAAGGCTATCCCAGAGGCCTTGCCGGGGAGGATATCCCCTACATGGCCCGGATTCTCACGATTGCGGACTGCTTTGATGCCATGACGGCACGCAGACCCTACAATCAGCCGCTTCCGGTCTCCCATGCGGTAGGGGAGCTGGAAAAAAACAGCGGGACACAGTTTGACCCCTATCTGACCAAAAAATTCGTGGAATTAATTTACGAGGGAAAAATCGTGGTATAAGCGCACTAATTGTCGTCCGACTCACGATACTCCACGTCGAGCGCATCGGCCTCCTCCTGCATTCTCTTAGCCGTCCGTGCCGCCTTTGTGACAACCCACAAATCCGTGACGCCGTCGTAAATAAGCGCGACACCGACAAACTGCATGGCAAGCGTGACCACACCGAACGCGTTGACAATGCAGAGCACGCCGAACACAAGACTGACAATGGCTATGAGCAGCATCGCCCACCACCTGTCGTAGCCGTTCTGCTTTGTCTCAATCGCCATTTTGATATCCTGAACTCCGTGCAGCACCAGAATCACACCAATGACAATCGGCACCACGCTCACAATGCTCTCCGGACTTAAGAAAATCCAAATGCCCACTAAAATGACAATCAGTCCCAGCGCGCCGGAAAACGGATGCATGCCGCGGTTGCCGAAATACGACGCAAGATTCACGATTCCCAAAATCACAAGTCCGACCGCAAGCGCCTTGCAGACAATATCGATTGTCTGCTGCGGCCAGATGACAAGTACAAGTCCCAGCACCGTACACAGCACCGCGGACACGACCATATCCATTTTTACTCTCTGAAACAATTCTTTCATTCTTTCCTCCATTCCGAAATTACTGCAATCAATATATCATCATTCCCACAGGCCTGTCAAAACATAATTGGCGAAAATACTTGCCCTCCCCACGCGCATACGCTATGATAAAGCAAAACGAAATCAGGAGGAGTATCATCCGATGGGAAAAGAAGTAAAGACGAATGCCATGCGCATTCTTGACAGAAATAAAATTACCTATGAAATCATTCACTATGAGTGTGATGAATTTATCGACGGGCTGCACACGTTGGAAAAAACAGGGGCACCGGCAGAGCAGTCCTTTAAAACCCTCGTTTTGCAGGGCAAAAGCGGACAATATTATGTTTTTGTCGTACCGGTCGCCGATGAGATTGATTTAAAGGCGGCTGCAAAATGCGTCGGAGAGAAGTCGGTTGAAATGCTTCATGTCCGGGACATCACCGCCGTCACCGGCTACGTCCGGGGCGGCTGTTCCCCGCTCGGCATGAAGAAGCAGTTCCCAACAATCATTCATGCGAGCGCGGCCTCCTACCCCAAAATTTATATCAGCGGCGGCCGCATCGGCGACACGATCGCGCTCAATCCCGACGACCTGCTGCGAACCGTGCGCGGTCAGTACGCAGACATCATCCGGCGGGCTTAGCTTGTCAGCCCCGCCCCCGCTCCTTTGGCAAGATCCATGATTTTCTGAAGCTCCGCGCCCTCCACCGGCGCTTCGCCGTGGTCGGCGCGCGTTCCGTCCGCACGGAGTTCTCCCAGCATTCGGGTATTTTTTTCCTTCCCCATCTCAATCGTATAATACCCCGCCTCCTTCGTCTGCGGATTGAAGGTCACGTAAATACGGAAGCACAGCGGGGCCACCAGTCCCTTTTCCGGGAGGTCGATGCGCACCAGCGTCAGATCCTCGGCAATATCCAGCGCCATCACCGAATAATCCTTCTCCGAATAGGGATAAAGCTTCGGCTCCTTAAACGCCTGCGCAAAAATCTCATTCACGAAGCTTTCCTTTTCGTCGCACAGACGGTTGACAAACTCCTCGCCCTCCGCAAACAGACGCTTCGGCAGTATTCCAAATTCCACCTGCCTTTTCACAAACACCTGGAACTGTGCGGGCGTCATTTTCACCTGCTTCATTTTTGCGGCCTTCTCGTCCGCATCATGCAGCTTTTGCACCAATTCACTTTTCAGCACGAGATTATCGGAAAACGGGTTGATTACCATTCCATCAAGCTTTAACTCCGGTTTTACCACGATATTGTTGCACGCCGGAAACGGCATGCTTAAAATTGCCTGGCTTTTCGGTTCGTCCGGAATCTGTGCCTTTGAGGTATAAACAACCAGAAACTGTTCTTCCTTTCCATTCTTTAAAAGACATGGTACCGGCTGGTCAGGCGCCTTGAGCATAGCGGGCACCAAAAGCTTTGTCGGACGAAGCAGATTGAGGACATCAGATAAGCGTTCCCTGGTTCGTTCCTTTGCATATTCCCGAATGGCCTCCTCTAATCTGTCATTCGTAATTTCCATTGTCATTTTTTCTTCCATCGATTCCATATCCTTTCCTGAAAAAATCTCATCAATGTCTGCCGCAATTATAACATATCCCCCATAAAAAAAGAAAGACTTTTCAAACCGGCGCGCACAGGTATTCACACAGTACCTGATACAGCTTCTGCGGCTCCACCGGCTTTGCAAGATGGCAGTTCATCCCCGCCTCCCTGCATTTACGCACATCCTCAACCGAATCGTCTGCACTCATGGCAATGATCGGGATCATCTGCGCATCCTCATGGGGCACTTTCCGTATCTTTCGAACCGCGGTATATCCGTCCATTTCCGGCATGCGGATATCCATTAAAATGGCGTCATATTCGTAGGGCGGATGGCTTTCAAACAGTTCTAACGCCTCTTTTCCGTTTTCCGCGCAGACCACCTCGGCATTGACATGCTCCAGAATCCGTTTTGTAATCTCAGTATCCAACGGATGATCCTCGGCAAGAAGAATCCGTCTGCCGTTTAGAATACTTCTGATTTCGTCCATCTCCCACTGCCCGTTATCCACCTCAGGCTGTATCTCCGCAAGCTCCACCTCCAGATGGACGCGCACCTCGGTTCCGCGTCCGAGCTCGCTCTTAACGTCAATACTTCCCCCCATCAAATCCACAATGTTGCGTGTAATCGCAAGACCCAGACCCGCGCCGCTCCTCTTCTCCGTCCAGCTTTCCGTTTCCTGCGCAAACGGCTGAAACAGTATCTGCTGAAATTCACGGCTCATACCGATTCCGTTATCGCGCACAATGTAATCCGCCGAAAATCTTTCATTGTGGGTGGCGTAGTTGCAGATGCGAAACGTTACACGCCCGCCCTCCGGCGTAAACTTTACCGCGTTTGTAAGCAGATTGAAAAACAGTTGCAGAAAACGCATCGGGTCCACCATCATATTGATGTTCCATTCCTCCTCCGGGAACTCGAATGTGATACCCTTCTTTTCGCATGCCGGCTCCATCATGGAACGGACGGAATCCATAAACTCAGAAAAGGCATACGGCTTCGGATGCAGATGGAACCTGCCCATTTCAATTTTTGACATATCCACCAAATCATTTAAAAGCCCCATCAAAAAGTCGCTCGCCCCCTGGATTCTTTCCAGACATTCCTCCACCTTTTCCGGACGATCCCTCTCCTCAAGGCCGAGGGCCGTCGCTCCCACGATCACATTCATAGGCGTCTTAATATCATGGCTGATGCGCGACAGAAATTCCGTCTTTACCTCCGCTTCCTTGCGCTTTGCGGCATCCCTCTCTTTGACCGTCCTGCGCAATAGGGCCGCAAACACCACCGTCTCCACACACAGTGCCGCGGCAAGAATTACGATTGGAATCATAAGCTCCAAACTCCCCTCCCCGTCGTTTTCTCCTTCCGCGGTGCGTTACGCCTCCGCTTTCGTATCTTTCCATTGCTGCGGCGCATCGACGTTTTTCATTCGGTAGAGAATGAGGATTCCAGCTGCCAGAACGATTGTCGCAGCAATCCCGCCTTCCATACCGAACGCCCCGCCATTCCACAGCGACTTTCCTTCCATGGAAACCGTCTCCAGAACGGAGGCCGTCGTGTCAATGCCGCTTACGCGGATACCGTAAAAATTGCCCTGTACAAAATTCCAGACAGAATGGAACGCCGCCACACCCCAGATATTTCCCCGGCGCACAAAATACAGGGAAGCAAAAATTCCGAACAAGGTAAGATTTATGAGCGCAAGCGGACTGATGCCGGAATTAAACAGATGCAGCGCCGCAAAAAACAGGGAATTTGCCAAAATGGCCGCCGTCATCGTGTATCTTCTCGCAATCGACACCATCAGATAGCCGCGGCAGAGAACCTCCTCCGCCATTCCCTGAATAAAGTAACCCAACAGATACAGCACTAAAATCCCCGCCCGGAAGGTGGAGGAAATACCCTGAAGCTTCAGGCTGCCGGTCAGCACGGCGATCAGTACCGCGGCGGAAAAAAACAGAAAACCGCCGGCCGCTCCGACGAGGTATTCTCTTACCGCATGCTCCCTGCGAAAACCCACCGAGCGAATGCCTCTTTTCTGAAAAATCTTACAGAACAGGCAGACAACCACCGTCATCATAATACAGGAAACCAACATCAATATCATGTACCCGTCGGAGGCTGCAATCTGTGACGATACCTCCGTAATCTTATCCATATCACCCGCGGCGGCAGCCGATGTGTATTCCTCATTGGTAAAAAGCATCACCAGCTCTCCCGGTATCAGCACAAGCATTTGCCCAAACTGGGCAATCACAAATACCGCCACAAAAACCAAAAGCTCTACCAGCCAGTGCCAGCCTTTCTGCGCCTTCTGCGCTTCCGAAACGGCCGCAGGGCGTTCCACAATATCTCTCATTTTTCCAAGCGCTCCTTTTCATTTTTCATTTCCATGTCTAATCATTGTATCACAGGAACGGTAGAAAATGCAATTCACGGAATCTCAAGAATACCTCACCCCTCAGCCCTCCCCCGCATAAAGCTTTTACTGAATTCTGCGGCGGGGATTGGTCTGCTGTAATAGTAGCCCTGCCCGTAATCACAGTCCAGCGCCTTTATCAGCCGTTCATTTTCGGGTGTTTCCACTCCCTCCACGACCGTTGAAATCCGAAGACATTTTGTCATATTGATAATCTGCTCCATGATCGTACGAAAACGCTCTCCCTTCTCACCCGATATTTCAAGCAGAAATTCCCGATCCAGCTTAAGCTCATCGATATTGAGACTGCCGAGCGTATTTAAGGAGGAATAGCCGCTGCCAAAATCATCCATCGAAACTTTAAACCCGACAGCCTGGAGCTTCTTTATCTTCTCATTCAGCTCATCCGCATTCTCCATCGCAAGCCCCTCGAGAATTTCCAGCGTAATCCATTTGGCAGACACCCCGTATTTTTCCAGCAGATTGGTCAGATCCTTAAGATAGCTGCTTCGGAAAAACAGACGCTTCGACTGGTTCACGGAAATCGGAACAGGCGTAATCCCGGCGTCCATCCACTCCCGAAGCTGCCCACATACCTTCTCCACCATATACATATCCAGTTCCGCGCAGAAACCGTTTTTTTCAAACAGCGGTATAAACTGATCGGGGTATATCATCCTGCCGTCGCCCGTTTTCCAGCGTACCAACGCCTCCGCCCCGCCCAGCTCTCCGGTGTGAAGATTCATCTTGGGCTGAAGGTACATTTGAAATTCTCCACTTCGCAGCGCCCCGTACATATGGCTTTCCACATAATTCTCCACTTCCTCCTTTTTGTGGAGCTCCGCGTCATAAAACCAGACCCGGTTCGCCGTAAGCAGCTTCGCCCGCGCCAGAGCAAAATGTACCGAAATCACCAGCTTTTCCCGGTCGATGGAGCTTTCCTGGCCGGATTCGGGTATAACGGCCCCGGCATACATCAGCACACGATAATTATTCTGCACGCCGGGCGCGCTGCGGCTTACCTCGTCCATGATTGCCTCGACCCGTCTGCGGACAGTTCCCCGCTCCGTATCCGCCAGCGCAAGATAAAATAAATCTGCGTTGCTCCTGCAAAAAATCTCTCCCCTGGTCAGGGTATGTTCAATAACCTCCTTCACCCTGCACAAAAGCCGGTTTGCGTACTGCTGCCCGAATATCTCATTAATAAACTTAAACTGACGGATATTGAGCGCAACAATGCTGTATCGCTCCCGCTGCCTCTCCCGCTCGTCCAGTTTTTGGCAGAAACGCAGATAGTTGTCGCTTCCGGTTACGGCATCGTGATATGCGATATCATGAATTTGCCGGTTGTAGCCGCGCATCAGCCGGTAGCTGTAAATAAGCAGAAACAGACACAGTGCAAGGATTCCAGCCAGGGTCACAGCGATAATCTGCCCCCTCTGATATACCGAGGCAAGGATTCCCTTTCCGGCGTCGACGCACAATAAATACCAGCCGTTTAATCCAATCGGCTCAAAATAAATCCGGTAGCTTTTCCCGTCATACTGCATGTAGGAAAAAATACTTTCCTCGTTTTCCAGCGCCGTACGTATTTTTCCCTGCTCACTGCTGCTGATATAGTCGTCGTCATAGATTGTATTCAGCGTATCGGGCACGATGGTCTGCTGTGAACGCACTAAAAACTTTCCCTCGGAACCAATCAGATGCATATAGCCGCTGCCGCTTAAGACGGCTTCCTCATCCAGAAACCCCGCAAACACCTCTATCCTGTCGCCAGCCATCAGGACTCCGGTGATTTCCCCGTTCCGGTAAACGGGTACGCTGTAAACAAAAATCCGTTCCCCGGATACCGAGTCCCAAAAAAGCCAGGATACAGCATTTTCCCCCTCATATGCCGTTTCGACCGCCGTCCTTGCTTCCCCGCCGAGTTCTCCCAGCCCCACGTTCTCTACCGCGTCCTCGTCAGGGCGCACCAAAACACCGTCCCCATTTCGATTAAAATATGCCATAATCAAAAATTCATTCTGCCGGTTTGCATCCCACAGGCTCGCGGCAAATTCTTCGGAATCGGCAAGACTGTAATCTCCCAGGAAAGCCGACAGTGTTTGCAGCGTCTGAAAATCCTTATCAATCTGCTGTAAAATTCTGTTTTTATATTCTTCTGTCTCCTGTTCCATCTGCCCCGACAGCAGGGTATTGAGGGAGCGGTTGAGCATTGCGGTGAGAATGATTCCGACTGTCATAATGACAACGCACAGTAATAATGTGAGAAGCATTCCCCTTCTCAGGCGCGCTTTCAAAATTCTCTCATTCATGGACTATTCGACCTTCTCAAAGTCCTCCGCGCCGTGCTTGCACACCGGGCAGACAAAATCCGGCGGCAGCGTCTCGCCCTTATATTCGTAACCGCAAATCTTACAGCGCCACACCGTTCCCTCCGAGGTCTTTGGCTGTGGTTTTTGTTTGATATGGGCATGGTAATACTCATAGGTTGCCGACGGCGTGTCCGAAAGCACTCCGCTCTCCGTCACATCCGCCACGAAAAGAAGATGGGAGCCCAAATCAACGGTCTGCACGACGCTCGCCCCAAGAAAGGCATTTGTTCCCTCCGTGACATACAAAAGTCCGTTTTCTGCACGTTTTGCACCGTCAAAGCCCGAAAACTTGTCCGCATCCCTGCCGCTCTGAAACCCGAATCTCTGAAAAACCGAAAACTTTGCGTCCTGCGAAAGTATCGATACGTTAAACTGTCCTGTCTTCTGAATGATCTCAGTCGTATAATTCGTCTTGTTTAACGCCAGCGTAATTCTCTTAGGCGAGGTGGTCACCTGAACCACGGTATTGCAGATGCAGCCGCTGTCCTTCACTCCGTCATTTACCGTGATAACGTATAAGCCATATGATATTTTGTGCTCCGCTTCCATAAAAAATCCTCCTTTTATTCTTTTTGATTTTTTGCAAACAAGGCTGCCGCAAAATTGCGGCAGCCTTAACACCTGCTCTTTATCTTCCTGTATGCTTAAGCTTTCCAAAGGCTGTGCAGATTGCAGTAAGCATAAACCGCTTCCACCTCATCGCCCTCACACAATGCGAAGCATGCCTTCGGCTCGTCACCCGGCTTTAAGCATTTGCGCTGATTGCCGGATTTTGTCTGAAGGGAAATCCACTCGATATAATGCTCCGGCAGCATGGGATGTTCTACCTCACCGACGGTAACATACACCTTGTTCCCCTCTGTCCTATAAACCGGGACATGCTTCTCCACCGCTGCATCTGTCGTTCCCGGAATAATCTCCTTCATCTTCTCTCCACAGCACATAATCGGCACACCGCTGCTCTTTACCTCCGCAACAATATTACCGCAGTGCTCGCAAATATAAAACTTCTGCTCCATACATGTACCTCCTGCCATATCCGGCCCGCTAATCCTTATGCGTATTTACCGTATTATCAAGAATCAATGACATTATAGCACAGGCACCGAAAAAAAAGAAGCTATATGATACATCTTATCCAAGCAATTTTTGGTATATGTCGTAATCTTCCTGCTTAAACACATTAAATACCACCTTTTTGACACCGGTATCCGTCCGCAAAAATTCAGAGACAGTCTGCACGGCGATTTCCGCCGCTTTCTCCTGCGGAAAGTGAAATACCCCCGTCGAAATACAGCAAAACGCAATTGACTCCACCCCATAAGAGGATGCCAGCTTCAGACACAATTTATAGCAGCCTGCGAGCTGCCTGCAATGCGTTTCCGTAAGACGGCCGGATACAATCGGACCGACGGTATGCAGCACATATTTACAGGGGAGATTATAGCCCCGGGTGATTTTGGCCGTCCCGGTTTCCTCCTCGTGTCCCTGAGCCTCCATGATTTCATTGCACGCAATCCGAAGCTGAACGCCGGCAAGCGAATGAATAATATTGTCTATGCAGGAATGGCAGGGCTGCCAGCACCCCAGGAGTGCACTGTTCGCCGCATTTACGATTGCATCTGCCTTGAGTGCGGTAATATCTCCCTTCCACAGGGACATTCTGCTGTCGGCTTTCACCGCGGGCAAAGCCGCGGCGTCCACAATTCCTCTCCGGCGGATTACCTCTGAGAGATACTCATCCTGTACCTTCAGGAAATCGTCGGAGGCAGGGTACGGGGGCCGGACGTTGAATAAGGAGCGCAAAAGCCGCCACTGTTCCGATTCTTCTTTCGGGATTTCAATTTCTTTGTACTGCGGCATTTCACGCTGCAGCTCACGTATCAAATAGATTCTTCTTTCTTCCTGATTCATATTTTTCTCCATTCCAAAGCTTTTATGCCGCCATTCGGGAAATTTTTTCAAACCGGTACCGGAACCGCTCTGCCGGATAAACGGATGCTTATTTATTGTAATATTAATCATTACATTTCGTATGTTATCAGGAATTTGTTGTAATGTCAATGGTTACATCTAGTTTTTTACATTTTCAGGGCACAATACCATGCTGCGTCTACAGTTGCTTTCTCCTTCCTGCCGGAAAAAGAAAAGAGCAGCCGTTTTCTCAAAAACAGCTGCTCCTGGTTGATATATTTAATTGTTATATTCGTAATTGTCTGCCTGCAAACAGGGAATTATGGTGTTACTACCGGCTTTCCTTCTTTATCAAGCAACACTGTAAAGCCTGCTGCATTTCCCTCCCTGTGAAACACATAATTCACACCTGTTTCTGTATCCACCCAAATTTCTATCACATCAAGCGTCCCTTGATGGTAAATTTTTTTGAAACGTTCCATCATTACCCTCCTTCTACATCGAATCCGAATTTGTCACCCGGTGTTATCAGAGAATAGTATAGCACAAGCATGTGGACAAATCTACCTTGCTTTCCGTTATTGCGGACATTCCAGACAGCGTTTGATGTCGCTGACAACATCCGCAATGGTATATTTTTTCATTTCGTTTTCCATGGCTTCCTGTATGCGCGCCAGCTTATCGTCCAGGGCCATATGGATATTTTTGCCCACCGGGCAGTTGGGATTGGGGTTTTCGTGAAAATGGAACAGTTCCCCCTCCCCGAGCAAATCAACCGCCAGGTACACGTCATAAAATGTAATCTCATCAATCGGCCTGACGGGTGCGGCGCCGCCCGTTCCCCTTGCCACCTCAATCAGCCCGGCGCTTTTTAACTGGGAGAGGAGCTTACGTATAATCACCGGATTCACATTGATGCTGGATGCAAGGAAATCACTTGTAATCTTATAATCCTTTCCAAACGTTTCCATACAGGCAAATATATGAATCGCAATTGTAAATCTGCTGGATATCTGCACAAAACCGCCTCCTTTGTGCAGACTATTCTATCCTCTTTTTGATGTAATGTCAATTATACGCTTATATTGTATCGTTTACTCTGCGCGTCCCACATCTTCGCATATTTTCCACGACTTTTTATAAGCTGATCGTGTGTTCCTGTTTCTATGATTTCGCCTTGATTCATCACAATTATTTTGTCTACATCTTTAGCCATCGCCAATCTATGAGATATAAATAATACCGTCTTATTTCCAGTCAATTTTTTCATTGCAGTATTCAAGATATCTTCCGATATAGGGTCTAATGCACTCGATGGTTCATCCAGAACATAGAAAGTATGTGGACTGTACAGGGCTCTGGCCGTTGCTATTTTCTGTTTCTCACCGCCCGAGAAATTTACCCCCATCTTGTCAAATTCAGTTGTAACACTGGTATCTATACCGTGTACCAGATACTGTGCCTTTTTAAATCCAAATTTTATCAACAGATCCATCGCATTTTCTTTTTGCTTTTTATTGTTGCCCTTATCTTTACACATTGAAATATTTTCATATAAAGACGCTGCATATACTTGGAAATCCTGAAACACAATGCCTACAGATTTTCTATATTTATCAACGTTATATTTCTTAATATTTGTGCCGTTTAACAGAATCTCACCACTAGTCGGATCATATAAGCGAAGCAACAGTTTAACAAGTGTTGTCTTGCCCTGTCCATCAAGACCGGGAAGCTGTCTGCGGAAGTGCTGCAAAAATCTATGAAATTTTTTCTCTCACAGGTAAAGAAACAGGCAAACAAGCGGCAAATGCCCCACGGCAAGCAGACCCTAAAGCAGCTTATGAAGCAGAACGCAGGCGTTTCCAATATCGAAATCACGAAGGACAATATCAAAGCCTTTGAGAGTACCGCGAAGAAATACGGGATTGACTTTGCGCTGAAAAAGGACGCGACGGAAAGCCCGCCCCGGTACCTTGTTTTCTTTAAGGCGCGGGACGCTGACGCGCTGA
>CALWHT010000065.1 GCA_944380515.1 uncultured Roseburia sp. | reverse complement strand
TAAACGTCTTTACTGTTTTAAGGGTCTCCTGATTTTTCAATCAGGAAACGTTCGTGTGCTGTTTTACAGCACCCTGAAATTCTTTGAATCTTTCAAGGTTATTTCACTGTTCAGTTATCAAGGTTCTGTCTGTCGCTTCTGCCTTGCGGCTTCGGCATTTGCTGTTGTCGTTTCTTGGCGACAGCTTGTTAAGTATATCACCTTGAAACTTCTTTGTCAACAACTTTTTTTATTTTTGAAAAACATTTTGTTTTCAAACGTGTTTACCGCTAACGCAGCAACTATGTTAGAATATCATATCTTTTTCCGTCTGTCAACTTCTTTTTTCCAAAAAAATTGAACAACTCATATTTCAAATAAAGCGGAGAAGGAGGGATTTGAACCCTCGCGCCGGTTGACCCGACCTATACCCTTAGCAGGGGCACCTCTTCGGCCACTTGAGTACTTCTCCAAAGTTTTATTTGACAATATGATATTGTTCTGCGTTACAACGCATTGTTAATGATACTAAATAAAATGAATTTTGTCAACCGCTATTTTATCTGATTTTTCGTAAATCGTATTTCAGATGAACAAAAGTAATGCTATAGAAAATGCTACCACACTTCTCCCGGATATTTCATACCCCATTCTTTTCTCAGGTGTGTCATAATTTCCATGACATCAGCAGTATCGGATAAGCGCATTGCTCCCGTATCTCCGGTGAGGATTGCCTGCTCCATGTCCGTCATTTCATATTGGAGGGCATCCGCTGTCCTCCCCGCTGTTATTTCGTGTACAGTTCCGCTTTCCGCCTCTACTATGATTGCCTTATCGGCTCTCGGATATTCCATAATTTCAATGTAGCCGTTTTCGAGGCTGATGACGGCCCGTTTCGGCTGTTTGGAATGGAGTGACAACGAAAGTGTCGCCATCTGTCCCTGTGTGTTCATCAAAAGAATCCCGGACTGCTCGTCCGCTCCGGTTGGGGCATATTTTACCTGGCTTGCGATTTTATCGGGCTTTTCGGATAAAAAGCTGCGCGCAAGGCTTAAAGCATAAACGCCGATGTCAAGCAGTGCGCCTCCCGCCAGATTCATATTAAAGAAACGATTGTTCATGTCATATTCTTTGTAGCTTCCGAAATTGAGCTGTATCAGCTGAACCTTTCCAAGCGGCGGTATCAGTTTACCCGACACATCGGTATATTCTTTTCCTGCCGTCTCCAAATCGGAATAGCTTCCCGATTCACCCGCCTTTACGATAGTCCAGAGCTTTTTATATAAAGGCATATGCCAGATGGTCATTGCCTCCGCAAAAACAACGTTATTTTCCTCCGCCAGACGCAGCGCCTCATCCAATTCCAGGCTGTTTAATGTAATGGACTTTTCACACAAGACATGCTTTTTATTTTTGAGGGCTTCCCTCACAAATGTGATATGGGTATTGTGCGGCGTAGTAATGTATATTACATCCACGTCCGGGTCTGTAAACATTTCATTAAAATCTTCGTAAACCTTCTCTATGCCGTATTTCTCTGCAAACGCAACCGCTTTTTCGCGGGTACGGTTTCCCACTGCGTAAAGCTTTTTTCCCATATTGCAAAGGGCCTGCGCCATTTCATTAGCAATAACACCCGTCCCAAGTACCGCCCAATTCAGATTTTTTTCCATGTATTCCCCTCCATGTTACCAAAAGAATCCACATTTCTGTTTATTTTTAATAAATTATCCACATTTCCACTTGGATATTGTTTATAACGATGCAAATTCTTTGATCGCTGTCTCATAAAGGTTATTTCCTTCGCAGTCTACCACAACAATCGCCGGAAAATTTTCAACTTCGATTTTTCGGATGGCTTCCGCTCCCAAATCCTCATAGCAGATAATTTCGGATTTTGTGATACATTTGGATAAGAGCGCCCCCGCTCCTCCGACCGCGGCAAAATAGACGGCATGGTTACGAACGATTGCATCTATTACTTCTTTGGTCCGCTTTCCTTTTCCAATCATGCCTTTTTCCCCGAGGTCTAAAAGCGCCGGTGCATATTTGTCCATACGTGAGGCCGTCGTTGGTCCCGCAGAGCCGATTGGTCTCCCCTCTCTCGCCGGAGAAGGTCCCATATAATAAATCGTACTGTTTTTTATATCTATCGGAAGATCTTCGCCGCGCTGCAGTGCTTCTATCATCCGTTTGTGTGCGGCGTCCCTCGCAACGTAAACAGTTCCGGTTATATATACGTAATCCCCGGCTTTCAATTCTTTTGTCACCTGCTCCGTAATCGGAGTATTAATATATTTATCCATAGCTTTCCTCATCTCCATATTGTTAGCACTGACACCGCATCAGATTTCACGTACCACATGGCGGTTGACATGACAGCAGATATTGACCGCCACCGGAAGTCCGGCGATATGGGTCGGATAGGTATTGATATTTACCGCAAGCGCCGTCGTGGTTCCGCCAAGCCCTCCCGGGCCAATGCCCAGCCGGTTGATTTTTTCGAGCATTTCCGTTTCCATCTCTCTGACATATGGAATTTCGGAATGCTCCCCTGCCGGTCTTGTCAGAGCTTTTTTCGCCAGAATCGCGCATTTTTCAAACGTGCCGCCAATCCCCACCCCGACAACCATCGGCGGGCAGGCGTTCGGCCCCGCGTCTTTGACTGCCGTAAGGATGGCCTCCTTTACGCCCTCGACACCGTCTGCGGGTTTTAACATAAAAATGCGGCTCATATTTTCGCTGCCGAAACCTTTGGGGGCTATGGTGATCTTTATCTTGTCTCCCGGCACAATGTCGTAATGAATGACCGCGGGTGTGTTGTCTTTGGTGTTCTCCCGAATGAGCGGGTCTCCCACAACCGATTTGCGGAGAAAGCCTTCCGTGTAGCCGCGGCGCACGCCCTCGTTGACAGCATCCCCGATTGCCATACCCTCCAAATGCACATCCTGGCCGATTTCCAGAAAGATAACCGCCATGCCGGTATCCTGGCAGATGGGTATCATATCTTCATCTGCAATTTTTAAATTCTCCTGAAGCTGATTTAATATTTTTTTCCCAAGCTCGGATTTTTCGGTGGAAACCGCTTTTTTCATTGCCTCATCCATATCCTCAGACAGGTAATGGTTTGCCTCGATGCACATCTCTTTGATATTTTGTATCAATATCTCTGTATTTACCGTTCTCATTACGATTTTCCTTCCTTTTCTTCTTTATCCAGACGAAAATGCTTCCGAAATGCTTCAAGCATACGGTTATTATCTCTTGATTTCATATCCGGGAATGCCTTCATCAGACGCCGGAAGCCGAAATTCTTTTCCTCAAACAGCTTTTCGTATTTTTCAGAAAGCTCGGCAAGCTCCTTCTTTCGTTCCTCCAGTTCTTTTTTCCACTCTTCCGTAGTTTCGGCAAGTTTTTCCTTTGCAGTCTGAGGCAATTCCAGTATATCTTCCCTTGTGTCCGCCAGTTTATCTAACAGCTCCGCATGATTTTCCTGAAATTCTTCTGATTTCTGGATTGCACCCGTTACATTTTCATAGATATTTTCCCCTATTTCATCGGAAAGCTTATGTATTTTCTCCGCCATTTCATCCATCAGTTTCAGACGCTTATTGAATTTCAGAATTGTGGATACCGTAATGCAGCAATCGACAATAAATACCGTCATAAAAATGACTAGCAGCACAACGCCAAGCGTATGGGGAATCCATGTAATTCCCCGATAAATGATTGGATGAATGACTTTCATTATGAAGGTACAGGCGAGTCCCCAGTATATGGAAAATTTCAGGCAGACATATCCATGAATGTTAAACGGCTTATTGGAGTAATCCCACCATCTGTCGTGAAATACCTTTTCCAGCAGAAAACCCGTAATATATTCCAACACGGAGGTTAAAAGAAAGGAACCGAAAAAAAGAAGCAATAGATTATCCTGAAGCGGGGTAAGGATAGTGACAACAATTACCACTCCGAAGCCATAAATCGGACAATAGGGTCCGTTTAAAAATCCGCGGTTTACAAAAATTCCTCTGTCGAGCGCGGCATAGGAAACTTCGGTACACCATCCCAAAAAAGCATATATGATAAATATCCAAACAAGTTCATAAAAATTCTGCGGCATTGCGACTCTCCTGCATTTTTTTTTATTATAGTATTAACATAAGGAGCCATTGCTCTGCAACGGCCCCTGTAAAAGCTATGAAATTTTTATAACCCGGTGTATGGCATGGAACTCACTCCGCCTGGCGGGTTCCAGTTATAAACAAAGATGAAATCGGGCGAACCGGTAGCTGCGGTCTGTACCAGCCGCTCTACATCTCTTGTGGTAAACTCGTTCTTTCCAACCAGAGCTCGGAAAACATTACTTTTTTCTGTCAGAACCCCTTTTCGCCTCATGCGGTTTACAATCTTTTTGATACGGTTCAAGTCAGTTACAATCCCATTTTTCATACAGAAATGGCAAATATCGGTAAAGCTGCGCTTTTCAGAAATTACATAAAGCAAAATTGCAGTCTCAACGTAGTTCAGCCGTATCGGAAGAAGTCTTTTTTTCTTCCATACGTGAATGTACTTTAACGGTTTTCTGTTTTCTTCTTCAATATCCAGTTTTTTGAATTTCAGAGCACAGTCCTCATCCGGCAGAGAAAGCTTTTTTGCATAACGCTCAGCCTGCCTGCAAAGCTCTTTCGGCCCTTTTATTTCATCCCATGAAATATCATTCGAAAGGGTGCATATATGCTCCAGATTTACCCTCTGCTCCTCCATTCTTTTTCTGTAATCTTCACAGATTCTTTGAAACTGCTCCGGATTTTGATACAGATTTTTAATTTCTTCAACGGAAAAATTCATTTTTCGCAGGATAGAAATCTGCTTTAACTTTTCTATCTCCACAGTGCTATAGCTGCGGAATTTTCTTCCGTTTTTGTTTTGCATAGACGGAAAAATAAGACCCGCGCTTTCATAATAACGGATTGTCTTTTCTGTCAAACCGGTTTTTGCTGCCGCCTCTTTAATCGTCATAAACTGCACCCCCTTTTTGTAATTTAAGATTAACATATTACCTTAGGGAAGATGCAACTTATTTTTTAGTTTCTGTCTTTTAATAATTCCTTTATTCTCTGTTCCATACTACCTTTTATCTGTTCCAGAAGCTTTTCTTCCAGTTCCTCCATCGTACCATACCACTTCAAATCAACTGTTCGTTCTTCCTCCGTTCCCTGATAAGTATATTCAAATTGTACAGATGTCACAAGCGCCGGCTTTCCTCCGTCATCCACCAGGCGTGTAACAACTTTTCCCACGGTACAGGTATATCCGTCCGTTGAAAGCTCCTTGGCATGCTCCTCACAATTTGTAATAAACCCATTTGTAACTTTTTTGGCATTGCCCAAAATAGCTTTTACCCTATCGGCATAGGTCCTGTTTTCCTGCATAGAATCAATTACTTTTTTATCTACATTTATTACACACCCACTGTTTTGATTCGAATCTGCCTGTCCCTTACAAAAGTAACCTGTGCCATATAATTTTGGATTCCCATTCTCATCCACTCCGTCAGTAAAATGAAATGACAATTCCGGAAACATCTCCGCAAGCTGATAATAGCAGGATAGATCCGTCTGCTTCTGTGCCTCTTCACCTTGAGATATCATTTTTGCTTTTATCAAATCAGAATTCGTATTATACACAGAAACTTTCGATATATTTTCCACCGTGTTTTGCGTTCCAGTCTGCTGCTTTTCTTCTGTATCAATTGCAGGAACGACAGTTTTTTTATTTCTATTTTGATTCACGTTTTCAAATATATTTTGCGACACAGAACTTACTCTCATAACTCTATTCACCTCTTAATTGGTCCAATGCCCTGCGAAGATTTCAATCTTTTATTCTTCCTCATCCGTTCCGTCGGTTTTCGCACGCTCCAGCAGCTCCTTCATCAAATCATCATCTGTTTCGGTTGCCTGCCCCGCCGCCTTTTTTGCGTTTTCCGCCGCAATGGCAGCACTCTGCGCTTCCTCCTCCTCGCTTAACAGCTCTGAAGTATCGGCGTTTTCTATCAGACTCTTATCCTCACGCACCTTTGCAATGCTTGCGACTGTGACGTTTTCATCCAGATTGATGAGCTTCACACCGGAGGTAATGCGTCCGAGCAACGTGGTGTCACTGACCTTAATCCGGATAATGACGCCCTCCGTCGTAATTAACATCAGTTCGTTGTCCTGATTCACTGCCTTGACACCTACGATATTTCCTGTTTTCTCGGTAATCTTATAGCATTTGACGCCCTTTCCGCCGCGGTTCTGGGTCGTAAATTCTGAAATCAGCGTACACTTTCCAAGTCCTTTTTCCGAAACGATCATCAACGCTTCGCCCTGAGATTCCATCTGCATACCGATGACCTCGTCGCCGTCGGCCAGGTTCATGCCGATGACACCCATGGAGGTTCTTCCGGTCTTTCTGACGTCTGTTTCTTTAAAGCGGATACACTGTCCGTATTTTGTCACCAGAAATATATCCTGATTATTGTCGGTTTTCTTTACCTCTATCAGCTCGTCGTCTTCCCTTAAATTGATGGCGGCAAGACCTGTTTTGCGGACATTTGCGTAATCTGTAATCGGTGTTTTTTTCACGATTCCCTTTTTCGTTGCCATAAACAGGAAATGACCCTCGGTGTATTCCCTGATCGGAATGACCGCGGTAATTTTCTCTCCCGGCTGAAGCTGCAAAAGGTTGACAATCGCCGTCCCGCGCGCCGTCCTTCCCGCCTCGGGAATCTCGTATGCTTTGATACGGTACACACGTCCCGTATTCGTAAAGAACATCATGTAATGGTGGGACGTTGTCATCAAAAGCTCCTCGATATAATCGTCCTCGATGGTCTCCATTCCCTTGATTCCCTTGCCGCCCCGGTTCTGTGCGCGGAAATTGTCAAGGCTCATACGCTTAATGTAGCCGAGCTTTGTCATTGTGATGACCGTATTGGTCACCGGAATCAGGTCCTCCATCGAAATATCATACTCGTCAAATCCAATAGAGGTTCTTCTGTCATCTCCGTATTTATCGGCAATGAGCAGAATTTCCTCACGAATCACGCCGAGCAGCTTTTTCTTATCGGCCAGGATCGCTTTTAACTCCGAGATACGCTCCATCAGCTCTGCATATTCGGATTCAAGCTTTTCCCGCTCCAAACCGGTCAGCGCACGCAGACGCATATCCACAATTGCCTGGGCCTGCGCGTCACTGAGCGCAAAGCGCTCCATCAGCCTTGTCTTTGCCTCCGGCGTATTTTTGCTGCTCCTGATAATGCTGATAACTTCGTCAATATTGTCAAGGGCAATCAACAAGCCCTCTAAAATATGTGCCCGTTCTTCTGCTTTATTGAGCTCATATTTTGTTCTTCTTGTGACGACATCCTCCTGATGAAGCAGATAATACCGGAGCATTTCACCGAGGTTTAAAACCTTCGGCTCGTTGTTCACGAGTGCCAGCATAATCACGCCAAAGGTGTCCTGAAGCTGCGTATGCTTATAGAGCAGGTTCAGCACGACATTCGGGTTGACGTCGCGGCGCAGTTCAATGCAGATACGCATACCCTGACGGTCTGATTCGTCACGCAAATCCGTAATTCCGTCGATTTTTTTATCCCTTACCAAATCCGCGATTTTTTCGATCAGCCTCGCCTTATTCACCATATAGGGAAGTTCGGTCACGACAATCCGGTTTTTTCCGTTTGCCATCGGTTCAATATCGGTAATGGCACGCACGCGCACCTTTCCGCGCCCGGTGCGGTACGCCTCATTAATTCCGGCCGTTCCCAAAATCATGCCGCCGGTCGGAAAATCCGGTCCCTTCACGATAGAAAGCAATTCCTCGATATCGGTTTCCCGATCCTCCTGCACCTTGTTGTCGATGATTTTTACAACCGCATCAATCACCTCGCGCAGGTTGTGCGGCGGAATATTTGTCGCCATGCCGACCGCGATTCCGGTTGTTCCGTTGACCAACAGATTCGGGTAGCGGGACGGCAGCACCGTCGGCTCTTTCTCCGTCTCGTCAAAGTTCGGTACAAAATCAACGGTGTCCTTGCCGATGTCCGCCAGCATCTCCATGGAAATTTTACTCAGGCGTGCCTCGGTATAACGCATTGCCGCGGCGCCGTCCCCGTCCACGGAACCAAAATTTCCGTGACCATCCACCAACGGATATCTGGTAGACCAGTCCTGCGCCATATTGACAAGCGCTCCGTAAATCGAGCTGTCACCGTGCGGGTGATATTTACCCATCGTATCTCCGACAATACGGGCACATTTACGGTGCGGCTTGTCCGGTCCGTTGTTCAGCTCTATCATGGAATAAAGCACGCGGCGCTGTACCGGCTTTAAGCCGTCCCGGACGTCGGGGAGCGCGCGCTGTGCTATTACGCTCATGGCATAATCGATATAGGATGTCTCCATCGTCTTTTTTAAATCGACGTCATGTATCTGGTCAAAAATCTTGTCATCCATCTGCTTATTTCTCCGTTTCTATGGTATCCTTGAGTTTCCGTAAATTGCATTTCCGATGTGCCAAAAGAACATGCTGCGATAGCAGCATTGTTAAATTGCACAAAATTGCTCTTAGAAAACTTGTTTTCCAGAAGCAATTTATGTGCAATATTCACCTGCCATAAAATATGGCAGGTGCTTTTGGCACTATAAAACAAAAATTCGGAAACTCAAGATGGTATCAGCTTCCATGCACAATTAAACATCCAGATTCTGAACATATTTTGCATTTTCTTCGATAAATTCACGCCTGGGCTCTACCTTATCGCCCATCAGGGTTGTAAAGGTAACGTCTATTTCAGAGGAATTTTCCTCGTCAATCGTGACGCGCTTTAGGATGCGCTTCTCCGGGTCCATGGTCGTCTCCCAGAGCTGCTCGGCATCCATCTCGCCAAGTCCTTTATAGCGCTGAATCTTATTGTTGCCGTCGCGCCCGATTTCCACGAGAATCCGGTTTAACTCCTCGTCGCTGTAGGCATACCACACATTTTTATTTTTTTCTATCTTGTAAAGGGGCGGCTGCGCCAGATAGACATGCCCCTCCTTGATTAATTCCGGCATGAAGCGGTACAAAAAGGTCAGCATCAGCGTACTGATGTGAGCGCCGTCCACATCGGCATCGGTCATAATGATGATTTTATCATATCTCAGCTTGGAAATATCAAAATCCTCATGAATCCCGGTACCGAACGCGGTAATCATCGCCTTGATCTCCGCGTTTCCGTAAATCTTATCCAGCCTTGCCTTCTCCACGTTTAAGATTTTTCCACGCAGCGGAAGAATCGCCTGCGTCGCGCGGCTTCTCGCCGTCTTTGCGGAACCTCCCGCGGAATCTCCCTCTACAATGAAAATCTCACAGTTTTTCGGATCCTTATCCGAGCAGTCTGCCAGCTTTCCCGGAAGTGAAGTACCCTCGAGCGCCGTTTTTCTTCTCGTCAAATCCCTCGCCTTGCGCGCTGCCTCCCTTGCACGCTGCGCCAACAATGATTTTTCACAGATACTTTTCGCTACCGCCGGATTCTGCTCAAGAAAATAGGTGAGCTGCTCGCTGACAACCGAATCCACGGCACCTCTCGCCTCGCTGTTTCCGAGCTTCTGTTTTGTCTGCCCCTCAAACTGAGGCTCCTCAATCTTGATGCTGATAATCGCGGTGAGACCTTCCCGAATATCATCTCCCGTCAGCGCCGGATCGCTGTCCTTTAAAATCTTGTTTGCCCTCGCATAAGCGTTAAATGTCTTTGTCAGCGCATTCCGAAAACCGGCAAGATGTGTGCCGCCCTCCGGCGTAATGATGTTATTGACAAAGCTGTAGGTCGCGTCATTGTAGGAATCGTTGTGCTGCATCGCTACCTCAACATACACGCCGTCTCTTGTCCCCTCGCAGTAGATGACATCGGAATACAATGCCTCCCTGCTTCGGTTCAGGTAGGTGACAAATTCCTTGATACCCCCGGCATAATGAAATTCATGGCGATGATGAGAATCCTCCCTGGTATCGATCAGAATGATTCTTAAGCCCTTTGTCAAAAATGCCGTCTCACGCAGTCTCTGCTTTAAGGTGTCATAATCATAAACCGTCTCTTCAAAAATTTCCGGGTCAGGATGGAAGGTTACCTTCGTTCCGTGCTTTTCGGGCTCACAGGTACCGATGATTTTTACCGGTTCGTCGGGCTTTCCCACATGATAGCTCTGCCCGTAAACCTGCCCTTCCTTATACACCTCCACGGAAAGCTTTGTGGAAAGCGCGTTCACGACCGAAGCTCCCACGCCGTGCAGTCCACCGGAAACCTTATAGCCCCCGCCTCCGAATTTTCCTCCGGCATGGAGCACGGTATACACCACCTCAAGGGCGGACTTTCCCGCCTTGTGGTTCATTCCGACCGGAATTCCGCGTCCGTCGTCCTCTACGGTAATGGAATTGTCCTCGTTAATGGTAACCTCTATATTTTTGCAATAACCGGCAAGCGCTTCATCCACAGCATTGTCTACGATTTCATAGACGAGATGATGAAGCCCTCTCGCTGACGTACTTCCGATATACATGCCTGGCCGTTTCCGCACTGCTTCCAGGCCCTCCAGAATCTGGATCTGGTCGGCTCCGTATTCATTCGGATTTTCTACTTTTTCTGTAGCCATATCATAACCTTGCCTTTCTATAAGCTGACATTTTCAGATACGGTTCCGTTTACTACCCGAAATACCTTATTGATGGTAAACCTGTTTTTGATAAATTCATCCAGGCCCGTACAGGTAATAATCGTCTGCGTATCGTAAATGTTATTTAACAAATAATTCTGTCGGCCGCTGTCAAGCTCAGACAGTACATCGTCAAGCAACAGTACCGGTGTATCATGGATTAATTTTTTTACCAGCTCGATTTCCGACAATTTCAAGGAAAGCGCCGCCGTCCTCTGCTGCCCCTGAGAGCCGAATTTGCGGATATCCACATCACGGACGGAAAAAAGCAAATCATCCCTGTGCGGACCGACGGAGGTTAAGCACAGCTTCCTGTCCCTGCCGTCAAACCGTTCCAGCTCCGCTTCAAATAACTCCTCCGGAACACTCGGCTCATAAATAAGCCGCATTTCCTCCTTTTCACCGGAAATGCGATAATGGATGTCCCGCACAATTTCGCTTAACTCCTGCACGAAATATCTGCGCCTTTTTACAATCCTTTTTCCGGTTTCCACAAGCTGCTGATTCCAGATGGGAAGCGTATCGGCAAGCTCCGGACGGTAAATCATATCCTTTAACAGCTTATTCCTCTGGTTTAAGATTTTATTGTAGTCCGACAAATCCGACAAATAAATCTTATCAAGCTGGCAGAGCTCCGCATCCAGAAATCTTCTGCGCTCCGCCGGCCCGTTTTTAATAATATTCAAGTCCTCGGGAGAGAAAAAAACGATATTTAAAATTCCGAATAATTCGCTCGCCTTTTTCATGGGAATTTTATTCACTGCGATGCCCTTGGAACGGTTTTGCCTTAAATGCATATCAATCCGGTATTCTTTTCCCTGTTTTTCCACAATCGTGCGGATGTGCGCCTCCGATTCACCGAAACGAATCATCTCCTTATCTCTGCTGCCCTTATGTGACTTGGTTGTGCCGCTCATATAGGCCGCCTCAAGAATATTGGTTTTGCCCTGGGCGTTATCGCCGAATAAAATATTCGTGCCTTTGTCAAAAGAAATCGCAAGCTCCCGGTAATTGCGGAAATTCAAAAGCTCTACGGATTTTATGATCATTTGATTACTTTCACTGTTTCTCCGTCAAAGGAAACAATGTCTCCGTCATACAGCTTTTTTCCGCGCTGCAGCTCTACCTCGCCGTTGACCTTCACCTGTCCGTCCAAAATCACCAGCTTGGCGTCCACGCCGGAATCCACAAGACCGGCTTTCTTTAAGGCCTGTCCCAATTTAATAAATTCGTCTTCTTCCCTAATCTTTATTTCCATCATGAAACATCCTTTCTGCCGCCCGATGCTCAAAAAACGGGACGGCTGCTGTCTCTGACCATACAGCTTAATTTGCCGCCGCGTTAAAGTTGACTGGAAGAATAAGATAAATAAACTTTCCTTCATCGTCCTTGATGAAGCACGGCGCTTTCGGATTCACCATGTAAAGGGTAATCTCTTCTTCATCAATCACTCTGAGCGCGTCTATAAAAAACTTCGGGTTAAATCCAATTAAGATATCCTTGCCCTCTTTGGAAATATCAATCTCCTCATCCATAGAACCGATGAAAGAGTTAATTTTCAGTTCCATCGTTTCGTCCGTGATGTTCATGATAATCGGTTTTTTATCTCCCTCCTTCACGAGAAGGGTTGCACGGTCGATACAGTCAAGCAGCTCCCGCTTGTTGATTTTCAGCTTTGTCTCGTAATCAGAAGAAAGCATCTGCTCAATTTTGAAGTATTCACCTTCAATCAGTCTGGATACAACCGTCGTGTTTTCAAACTCAAAAACAATATGATTGCCTGTTAGGAAAATAGAAACCTCGTCGTCTGCATTTCCCGGGAGAATCTTGCTGACCTCCTGTAAGGTTTTTCCCGGAACAACTACCTTTTTATGCTCATAGCTGTTTTTCAGTTCGATGTTGCGGATGGAAATTCGGTGTCCGTCCAGTGATACGACCTTCAGGCTGTTTTCGTTGATTTCGAAAAGCTCACCGGTCATCAGCTTATTATTGTCATTATCCGCGATGGAAAAGATCGTCTGGCGGATGACTTCTTTTAATGTAAACTGTGACATTACAATGGCTTCGTTTCGTTCAATATAAGGTATATAGGAAAAATCATCCCCGGATTTTCCGACAATATTAAACTTTGCTTTTTCACAGGTAATGGTCGTTTTGAAGGAAGCGTCTGTTTCGATGATCACGTCGCTGTCCGGTAATTTACGTACAATCTCGGAAAAAATCTTGGCATCCAGAGCAATGACACCGCGTTCCACAATCTCTCCTTCGATTTTTGTCTCGATTCCCAGCTCCATATCGTTTGCGGTAAGCTTAATTTCATTTGCGGAAGCATCAATAAGGATACATTCTAAGATGGCCATGGTAGTTCTGGTAGGAACTGCTTTTGATACAATATTGACTCCGTGCAGTAAGTTAGATTTAGAACAGATTAATTTCATGTTGTAGATAACTCCTTCCTGGCAAGACGTAGTGGGTATGCCAAAGCATGTGAATAAAAATATAAATAGAAATCCGACGTAGTCGTCTTAGGGGCTGTTCATAAGTGAATAACCTCAGAAGAGCTTGTACTTTAAGCCTTTCAGGCAAAATGAAGGCTGTATAAATATGTGAAAAACCTCTGGATGATATCTGGATGAAGTGTGAATGAAAGGAAAATGCTGTTTGCTCCTTTCAGGGGTTTTGAACAGGAAAAACAGACTTGTCCCGGGTTCATTCACATAAATTCCCAAAGATATCCACAATTTTTTGTGCATAACTGAAAAAAATCTTGATAACTTTAGTTTGGATTAATTTTTTTCTTGATTGTTTCAATCAAATTGCGGGTATTTTCATTCGATTCATATTCATCTGCAATCTTTTTGATGCCGTGGATAATGGTGGAATGATCCCTGCCGCCTAAAAGCTGTCCAATCGAATCAAGCGGGATGTCGGTCATATTTTTGCAGAGGTACATCGCAATCTGACGCGGTTTCGCGATTTCGTTGCTTCTGTTTTTTGATATCATCTGGTCAAGGGAAATATTAAAGTGCTCCGTAACTACCTCAATGATAAGCTGCGGCGTAATCTCTCTCGGCTTGTCCGGCGTGATGATATTCTGAAGTTCCTTGATGGCAATTTCCATGGTGATTTGAGTTTTCTCCAGATTGGAATATGCCAGCAGTTTATTTAAGGCTCCCTCGAGCTCACGGATATTCGACTTGATATTATTCGCGATGTAATTTAAGATTTCATCGCTTAAGTTCATGTCGTCCGCTTCTACTTTTCTTCGAAGGATGGCCATTCGTGTTTCGTAATCCGGCGTACCGATGTCCGCGATCAATCCCCATTCAAAACGGGAGCGAATACGGTCCTCCAATGTTTCCATATCCTTCGGCGGCTTGTCCGAGGTCAGAATAATCTGCTTTCCGGCGGAGTGAAGCGCGTTAAAGGTATGGAAAAATTCCTCCTGCGTACTTTCCTTACCAATGATAAACTGCACGTCGTCTACCATTAAAACGTCGATGGTTCTGTATTTTTCGCGGAGCTTGTTCATTGCAGACGCGTTTCCGCTTCGGATGGACTCGATGACTTCGTTGGTAAATTCCTCGGAGGTCACATAAAGCACCTTTGCGTTCTGGTTGCGTTCCAGGATAAAGTGTCCGATGGAGTGCATCAGGTGAGTCTTTCCAAGTCCGGGTCCGCCGTAAATGTAAAGAGGATTGTAGGCCTCTCCCGGAGATTCGGCAACAGCAAGCGACGCCGACTGTGCAAAACGGTTATTGCTGCCGACGACGAAGGTATCGAATGTGTAATTCGGATTCAGATTTGATTTATCTGCTTTTTCGGAAAGTGAATTCTTTTTTGGAGAGCTGCTTTTGGACCTGATATTTTTTGTCTGCTCCGGCAGAATAAACTGAATTTCATATTCCGTTCCCGTAATTTCCGCAACCGCGACCTTCAACGGGAGATAATATTTTTTTGAAATATAGCTTAATGTCATCTGCTCGGATGGGACAAGTATATATAAGGTATTACCGTCAACTCCGTAAACCTCCAGCGGGCGAATCCAGGTATCAAAGGAAATGTCGCTGATGTCGTGTTCCGTCTTGATGGTAGAAAGAATCTCGTCCCATTTTTCTAAAATCGTATCCATTATAATCCTCATTCCTAAAAAAAATCCTATATAGTTCTATCCTACACTATTTTTGAGCTTTTATCAATGAGAAATTTGTATAGGGGTAGTTCGAAATAGGCTAAAGGAAAAAAAATCGCTGTTTGGGCAAAATAGGGGCTGTGAATAAGTGCAAAAATGCTTCCCTTGTGATAAAATAAGGGCCTGTCCTGCTTATAAACAGATTATCCGTGTATTATCCAATAAATATCCACAAGTTATCAACAAATTGGGGATAACTTATGTAAACGGCAAAAAAACGCCATTTTTCGGGCCCCCTGTTTTCACAATTTATTTGTCAGACTGTGGAAAAGAGAATAACAAGATATAGATGGAATGAGTTTCTTCCTTATATATATAGTGGTAAACATTTTCCACAAATGGAAGGATGTTGAAATGTAGATAAATAATTTGGACGGAATAAGGTTTTTATGCTTGACTTAGCGCTTTTTTCTGATATAATTGAGAATGATGTTTTTTAACCGAGCATTTACGTCTTACGACGTTTCAATCCCACCGTTCTTTTCCGAAGGGGCGGTGAATGATTCGCAGAGGAGGTGGATACCATATGAAGATGACATTTCAGCCGAAGAAGAGACAGAGAGCCAGAGTTCACGGCTTCAGAAGCAGAATGAGTACCGCAGGCGGAAGAAAAGTATTGGCTGCAAGAAGATTAAAAGGTAGAAAGAAATTATCAGCTTAGGCCACAGTTTTGTGGTCTTTTCTTTCTTTATGAGATAATGCCTTAAAGCAGATGGAAACGCAGAATTTCGAAAGGGCATTGAAGAATGAAATTTTCAGAATCATTGAAGAAGAATCGGGATTTCCAGAATGTATACCGAAAGGGAAAGTCTTACGCAAATCGATTTTTGGTGATGTATGTTTTGGAAAATCATACAGAGAGAAACCGTATTGGAATATCCGTCAGTAAGAAGGTCGGAAACAGTGTTATAAGACATCATTTGACCCGGCTGATCCGGGAGAGTTACAGGCTGCGGGAAGACATGTTTCATAGTGGTTGGGACATCGTAGTCATCGCAAGAAGTACGGCGCGTGATATTACTTATCATGAAACGGAGAGCGCGCTGCTGCATCTTGGAGGTCTTCACAAAATCATTAATCATTAATTCAGAAAAGAAGATGGAATCATTTTGAAAAAAATATTAATTGCTCTAATCAAATTCTATAGAAAGTATCTTTCTCCGATGAAGACAACAAAATGTCCCTATTGTCCCACCTGCTCTCAGTATGGACTGGAGGCTGTGGAAAAATACGGGGCGCTCAAAGGCGGGGCATTGGCTTTTTGGAGAATCTTAAGATGTAATCCTTTTTCAAAAGGCGGATATGATCCGGTTCCATAGTGGAGGTATTTATCAGTGTCAGATTTGTTATTAACTGCATATGACGGTGCCATACTCGGACCGATTGCGAGATTACTCGGATTAGTCATGAACGGAATCTACTATCTGATGTCATTGATCGGCATTGAGAATGTAGGTTTATGTATTATTCTGTTTACAATTATTGTATATTTGCTTTTGTTCCCGCTGACCTACAAGCAGCAGAAGTTTTCCAAGCTGTCTCAGAAGATGCAGCCGGAGATTCAGGCAATTCAAAAGAAGTATAACGGCAAGAAGGATCAGGCGTCCATGATGGCGATGAATGAGGAGACTCAGGCCGTTTATCAGAAATACGGTGTTTCGATGATGGGAAGCTGCGTGCAGCTCTTGATTCAGATGCCGCTGCTCCTTGCCCTGTATCAGGTATTCCAGAATGTTCCCGCGTACGTAACAGGGGTAAAAAATAACTTTATGCCTCTGGTAGAGGGGATTATGGCAACCAGCGGATATCAGGATAAGATGACGCAGCTTGTAACAGACCTCGGAATTTACACGAGGCCGGCGGCTGATTTTACTGTTACGGATCAGACGACACTGACCAATTTTGTCGTTGACGTACTGTATAAGATGAATTCCAACGGCTGGGATACGTTAAAGGAGGTATTTCCTTCTCTTACCGATATCATCAGCTCTACCTATGAGACAGTGTCTCATGTAAATAATTTTTTCTGGCTGAATATTTCCGATACGCCGTGGCAGATTATCACGACAAATTTTCAGGCAGGAAGCTATCTTCTGGTTATCGGCGCGCTTTTGATTCCGGTTGTTTCCTATTTAACACAGATTATAAATGTTAAATTGATGCCGCAGTCGGGAAGTTCAAGTGGAGATAATGCAGACGCAATGGCGCGTCAGATGAAGATGATGAACCGCACGATGCCGCTTTTTTCATTTGTAATCTGTTTTACCGTTCCGGTTGGTCTCGGTGTTTACTGGATTGCCGGTGCAGTGGTAAGAAGTGTTCAGCAGTTTTTCTTAAATAAGCATTTTGAGAAGATTAATCTTGATGATATAATTAAGAAGAATCAGGAAAAAGCTAAGAAAAAACGTGAGAAGATGGGAATTTCGGAAAATCAGATTTCCAACGCGGCAAGAATCAATACAAAGAAAATCGTTGAGCCGTCTGTTGGCGCCGCTTCGAATAAAATGTCTTCTGCGGAGCGTGAGCGTCAAATCGAGAAGGCAAATGCCGCAAAAGCAAAGGCGAAGGCCGGAAGTATGGCGGCAAAGGCAAATATGGTGAGAGAATTTAATGAGAGGAACACCAGAAAATAACGGAAGAAAGGGGTTTGGTGATATGGAATATATTGAAGTTTCGGCAAAAACAGTGGACGATGCGATTACGGAAGCTCTTGTAAAATTGGGGACAACCAGTGATAAAATCGAATACGAAGTGATTGAAAAGGGCAGTGCCGGATTTATCGGAATCGGAAGAAAAGACGCTGTAATCCGGGCCCGCAAAAAATATACCGTACAGGACGATATCAGGGAATTTTTAAATAAAGTCTTTGATGCGATGGATTTAGAGGTTGAAATCCTGATTGATGCGGATGAAGACAGTAATGTGATTAATGTGGAGTTAAAGGGAAATGATATGGGCGTTTTGATCGGAAAACGCGGACAGACGCTGGATTCCCTTCAGTACTTAACGAATCTTGCAGTGAATAAACATGCGGAGAGTTATGTGAAGGTTAAGATTGACACCGAGGATTACCGCAAGAGAAGAAGAGAGACACTTGAAAATCTCGCAAGGAATATCGCCTATAAGGTAAAGAGAACAAAGCATCCTGTTTCCTTAGAGCCGATGAATCCGTTTGAGAGACGTGTCATTCATTCGACGCTGCAGAATGATAAATTTGTGACGACGCACAGTGAGGGAGAAGAACCTTATCGTCATGTGGTTGTGACATTGAAACGATAACATATGGTAAGTGGGAAAACAAAAAAATTCGTGGCATGTAAAAGATTGCACACGGATTTTTTTGTATCTGCAATGGAGAATTTTATGAAAACAGATACGATAGCTGCGGTTGCGACTGCAATGGCCGGCTCCGGAATCGGTATCATCCGAATCAGTGGGGACGATGCCATTACGGTTGCGGACAGTGTTTTTCAAATGAAAAGCGGAAGGAAGCTTTCGGAAATGCCGACGCATACGGTCCATTACGGTTATGTCCATGACGGAGAGGAAGTTCTTGACGAGGTAATGGCGGTTTTGATGCGCGGACCGAAAAGCTATACCAGGGAGGACACGGTAGAGATTGACTGTCACGGCGGTGTTTATGTCGTGAAGCGTGTCCTGGAGACAGTGCTTTTGCATGGTGCAAGGCTGGCAGAGCCGGGAGAGTTTACAAAGCGCGCTTTTTTAAACGGAAGGATTGATCTGTCGCAGGCGGAGTCTGTGATGGATATGATTCAGGCAAAAAATGAATTTGCCCTCAAAAGCTCCATGAAGCAATTAACAGGCTTTGTTTCGGAAACAATTCGGGAAATCCGGGCGGAGGTTCTTCATGAAATTGCCTATATCGAATCAGCTCTCGACGATCCGGAGCATATCAGCCTGGAGGGATACCCTTCACGTTTAAGGGCTGTCGTGGAAGAAATTTCCGGCCGAATCGAAAAGCTTCTGGCTGACAGCGATAACGGAAGGATTTTAAAGGAGGGAATTTCCACGGTAATTGTGGGAAAACCGAATGCCGGAAAGTCCTCTCTTTTAAATACGCTGGTGGGAGAGGAACGCGCAATCGTTACGGATATCGCCGGAACCACCCGCGATGTTCTGGAGGAACAGATAAACTTAAACGGTATTCTTTTAAATGTCACAGATACGGCAGGAATCCGGGAAACCGAGGATGTTGTCGAGAAAATCGGCGTGCAGCGCGCGAAGGAATATTTAAAGGATGCGGATTTGGTCATTTATGTTGTGGACACTTCGACAGAGCTGGATGAGAATGATTTTCAGATTATGGAACTGCTTTCCGACCGGAACGCGATCATACTGATGAATAAATCCGATCTGGAGTCAAAGACAGATGCTGCGGAGATAAAAAAGCGTCTGGATAAAAGAATCATTTCCGTTTCCGCGAAAGAGCGCACCGGAATGGATGAGCTGGAAGCGGCGATCCGCGAAATGTTTTTGCATGGTCAGGTGAGCTTTGACGATGAAATTTTTATCACGAATGTCCGTCATAAAGCTGCTTTACAGGCGGCGCTTGACAGTTTGCGTCTGGTGGTGCAGAGTATAGAGGACGGTATGCCGGAGGATTTCTACTCGATCGATTTGATGAATGCGTATGGGGAGTTGGGAAGCATTATCGGAGAGGCAGTTGAGGATGACCTGGTAAATGAGATATTCAGTAAGTTTTGTATGGGAAAGTAACGAATTGAGAAAGAGGGATATGTGATATGCCTGCGATAGAAGAAAATTATGATGTTGTTGTGGTTGGGGCGGGACATGCAGGCTGTGAGGCGGCGCTCTCCTGCGCAAGGCTCGGCCTTGAAACAATCATTTTTACAGTGAGCGTGGACAGTATTGCGATGATGCCCTGCAATCCGAACATCGGAGGAAGCTCCAAGGGACATCTGGTGCGTGAAATTGACGCGCTGGGCGGACAGATGGGGATCAATATTGACAAAACCTTTATTCAGTCAAAAATGCTCAATAAATCCAAGGGGCCTGCCGTACATTCCCTGCGCGCGCAGGCGGATAAGGCAAATTACAGTATGGAAATGCGGAAAACTTTGCAGGAGACTGAGCATCTGACGATACGCCAGGCGGAGGTATCGGAAATTATAACGGTTCCGGATGAAGAAACGGAGGGCGGACAAAGGCTTGTCGGTGTAAAGACAGTTTCCGGTGCGGTTTATCACTGTAAGGCGGCGGTGCTCTGCACCGGCACGTATCTTCGGGCGCGCTGCCTGACGGGAGAAATGATCACTTACACCGGTCCAAACGGTTTGATGGCAGCGAATCACCTGACGGATTCTCTGGTGGAACACGGTATCGAAATGTATCGATTTAAGACGGGGACGCCGGCCAGAGTGGATAAGCGCTCTCTTGATTTTTCCAAAATGCAGGAGCAGAAAGGCGATGAGAGGGTAGTTCCTTTTTCCTTTACCACTGATCCGGAGGATGTGCAGATTGAGCAGGTTTCCTGCTGGCTGACTTATACCAATCCGAAAACCCATGAAATTATCCGGGCAAATCTCGACCGGTCACCGATTTATGCGGGAATCATTGAAGGAACCGGACCTCGCTACTGTCCCTCCATCGAAGATAAGGTTGTGAAATTTGCGGACAAGGAAAAGCATCAGATTTTTATTGAGCCGGAAGGGATTAATACGAATGAAATGTATGTGGGCGGAATGTCCTCCTCTCTGCCGGAGGATGTGCAGTATGAGATGTACCGGACATTGCCGGGAATGGAGCATGTGAAAATCGTGCGCAATGCATATGCGATTGAATATGATTGCATTAACCCGAATCAGCTTTACGCGACGCTGGAGTTTAAAAAAATCCGGGGTCTGTTTTCCGGCGGACAGTTTAACGGAAGCAGCGGCTATGAGGAAGCTGCCTGTCAGGGGCTGGTTGCCGGAATCAACGCGGCAAGAAGTATACAAAAGAAGGAACCGCTGGTGCTTGACCGTTCCGAGGCTTATATCGGAGTCCTGATCGATGATTTAGTGACAAAGGAAAATCATGAGCCGTACCGCATGATGACCTCGCGGGCAGAGTATCGTCTGCTGCTTCGTCAGGACAACGCGGATTTGCGTCTGACAAAGAAGGGATATGAGATTGGGTTGATTTCACGTGAGCGTTATGAGAAGGTCTGTGAAAAGGAGCGGTTAATTGAGCAGGAAATCAAACGTGTTGATACTGTAAAAATCGGGGCTTCCAGGGAGGTTCAGGCCCTTTTGGAAAGTTACGGCAGTATTCCTTTAAATACCGGTACAGGCTTAACGGAATTAATCCGAAGGCCGGAGCTTGATTACTGGAAACTGGAACTGATTGATACAGAACGTCCGAAGCTTCCCTATGATGTAGCGGAGCAGGTGAACATTCATATCAAGTACGAGGGTTACATCAAACGTCAGAAAAAACAGGTGGAGAGCTTTAAGAAGCTGGAAAAGAAAAAAATACCGGAGCATTTTAATTATGATGATGTTCCGAGCTTAAGGCTGGAAGCCCGCCAGAAGTTAAAAACCTATCAGCCGGTTTCAATCGGACAGGCTTCGCGTATTTCCGGAGTGTCACCGGCAGATATTTCGGTGCTGCTTGTCTACTTGGAGCAGTTAAAGTATAAGAGGGGATGATTATGGAATATTGTCTGGAACAGTTCAGGATGGGTTTACAAAAGCTTCATGTAGAGTTGTCACAGGAGCAGACGGAGCAATTTCTGAGATATTATGAATTGCTGACAGAAAAAAATAAGGTTATGAACCTTACGGCAATCACGGAGTTTGATGAGGTAATCGAAAAGCATTTTTTGGACAGCCTTGCGTTAAACCTGGTTTATGATTTAAAAAAAGAGGTTTCCATACTTGACCTTGGCACCGGAGCGGGATTTCCCGGGATTCCTTTAAAGATTGCATTCCCGAAGCTTAAGCTCGTGCTTGCGGATTCTCTCAATAAAAGAATTCGTTTTCTGGATGAAGTGATTGAGGAATTGAAGCTGAAGGATATCACCGCGGTTCATGCGAGGGCGGAGGAGCTGGGACGAAACAGGGAGTATCGGGAGAGTTTCGACTTATGCGTTTCACGCGCTGTCGCGAATCTTTCTTCCTTAAGCGAATATTGTCTGCCCTTTGTGAAACCCGGCGGAAGCTTTATTTCCTACAAATCCGGTGAGGTAGAGCAGGAGGCGGCGGGAGCAAAAAAGGCGGTGGCTGTTTTGGGAGGAGAAATCCGGGAAATTTACAAATTTGAAATCAATGAGCAAAAGCGTTCGTTTGTCATAATTGATAAAAAGAAAGCCACTCCGAAGGCATATCCCAGAAAGGCGGGAACACCGGCCAGGGAACCGTTGTCTTAGACAGAAGAAAAGAGCTGGCGGAAAATCCTGTTGTTTTATGCGGCAGGAGTCCCGTCCAGCTCTTTTTTTATTATTTTTGAAGCAGCATTTGTATCACTTCCAGAAGCCTGTCCGGAGCTTCAAGCTGAGGCAAAAGCTTCGTGTTGGAAATATAAGCGGTTTCGATTCCGGGATTGTGTTTGGCGTATGCGTTTGCGATGGATACCGCATCCGGCATGTTTCTGCTCTCCACAACGTAGAAGGGAATCTCTAATTTTTTGAGGGCATGGGAAATTGCATTATCGGTATAATTTCCCTCCATGCTTGCCATCAGATATTTTCCGCGGCTCTGTCCCATATGGGCAGCCTCGTAATAAGCGTCAAGCATTTTTGAGGAGGTAAGCTGCGGTTTGGAAAAATACAAATCCCGGAAGATGCACGCGATCTGTTTTTCATGTGTTTTCATATTATACAGGAAGGTTCCGATGATCGGAAGCTCCAGCAGCGTCTTTTTCCAGGCGGAACAGCGATCCGGCGTCCGGTTGAATTTTTCCGGCATCGGAGGATTCACGGCGATGATTCGTTTGAATAAGTGGTGCTCCATATTTTCCGCCAGCGTTACGAAGGAGATGGATTCCCCTGTCGCGATCACATCCGGCTGATCCTTAATTACATTTTTGATAAAATCAGTTATCAGCTGAACATAGAGATAATTCGTATAAGTCAGGTAGGGCTTTTCAGAACGGCCGCAGCCCAATAGATCAAGTGTATAAACAGTGTGATTTTTTTCCAGTTTCTTCGCGAAGCGGCACCATTCATAAGAGGAGCTGACAGGATTCAATTCATGTATCAAAAGCACCGGACTTCCCGTACCGCGTTTGGTATAGTAAATCTTTCCGTTTTTCCAGTCGAAGTAATTCCCGTTTTCCGTTTTGAGGATATTTTTCATCTCTGCGGTAACGGAAATGAAGCGGTTTACCAGATGAATGGTTCCGGCAGCAAATGCGGTCAACAGAAAAAAGTGTCTGATATTTTTTTTCATACTTTTATTCATAGGTACCTCCATATATCTGCCAAAGATTAAAGTAGTTATTCATAATATTATTATAGCCGCTTTTGTCTGCTTATACAAATTAAATTTTCAAATATTGAAAAATTTATCTTTTCAACTATGTTTATTTAGGATAGAATAATATTGGTAGTTTTATGAAGGAAACGAACGTACGTTCGAAAATTAATTATGATTATTGAATATTTAAACGGACAGAAAAAAGAATTATTAGAAAAAAAAGCTGTTTTGGAGCGGGAAATCAAGGAGCTTGAGCTTCGTTTGAGAGATACCGGAGAGTTTATAAAGGTATTGCAGGAGTCCTGCGATTCCGGATATGAATCCTTTAGTCCCAGAGATGGAAATATCAGGGAGAGGGATAAGATTGAGGAATTGCGGGAGGAGCAAAAAAAGAGCCGTGAGCTTTTGGAAGAAAAACAACAGGAGTATGAGGAGTGTCTGCAAAAGCTTGGGGAGGTTTCCAATGTGATCGAGGAGGCGGGACAAAAAATAAAAGATTCCTCCTCTTTGGTGGAGGATGAGACCTATCGGCTTACAATTTTAGAAACACAGGAGAATGAGCGCCAGAGAATATCAAGAGAGCTTCACGACTATACGGTTCAGAATATGATAAGCCTCGTACATAAAACGGAGCTTTGCACGAAGCTTGTTGAGATTGATGCGGTACGCTGTAAGCTGGAATTAAATATTATATCCAAAACGCTGCGTGATATCATTAATGACACCAGAAATATGATTTATAATCTTCGTCCGATGTCCTTTGATGATATCGGGTTGGTTGCTACGATTGAACGTGCGCTGGATAAGTTGGAAAGCAGTGAGGCCAAGAAAATTAATTTTTCAGTAAAGGGAGAACCTTACAGTATTAAGTCTGTTATCGGTATAACCTTGCTTCGCATTCTCCAGGAAGGATGCAGTAATGCGATCCGCCATGCCAATTCATCCTATATCAAAGTTGTATTGCAATATGAAAAAAATAAAATCATACTTCTGATTGAGGATGACGGAATCGGATTTGACAGTGAAAATATCGAATGTGAAATAAAAAAAGATAATTCCGGATTTGGATTATCCATGATGAAGGAACGCGTATATCTTTTGTCGGGAAGTATTGAGATTGATTCGAAAGTAGATTGCGGGACGAAAATCAGAGTAGAGGTTCCGATTACAGAATAGGAGGAGATTTAGAAATGGCTGTAAAGGTAATGATTGCAGATGACCATTCCATGATTCGCGAAGGATTAAAGCAATTACTGGAATTGGAAGGAGATTTTGAGGTAATTGAGGAGGCCTGTGACGGAGAGGATTGCCTGGAAAAATTGGCGACAGTAAGACCGGATATTTTATTGCTGGATATTAATATGCCAAAAATGAACGGTCTTGAGGTACTTCAGAAAATCAAGGAAAAGAAAATAAAAGTCAAGGTATTGGTTCTGACCGTACATAATGAAGTTGAATATTTGCTGAAGGCCGTAGACATCGGAGTGAACGGATATTTGTTAAAGGATTCCGAATCCGCTGAATTGAAGAAAGCAATTTTAGCAGTCGTGGACGGTGATGATTATATTCAGCCGAGTCTTATTCCTGTGCTGAATGCAAAAATGATTGACAGAAATAAGGACAATGTAAAGATAGAGAGTCTTACCAGGAGAGAGATGGAAGTGCTGAAGTTGCTGTCTGTAGGAATGTATAACAAAGAAGTTGCGGAACAGCTTAACATCAGTGAGCGAACCGTGAAGAATCATGTATCTAATATTTTTAAGAAAATTGGGGTTACGGACCGAACACAGGCGGCGGTATTTGCAATTCGAAATAATCTGATTACGATTTAATTTCAAGACTGCAAAGCGACTAAATTTAAAAAGTTTGCTTTGCAGTTTTTTATGTATATTGTAAAAATGTTTCACGTGAAACATTTTCTTGTAGCCATGTCTTTATAGAAGTGATATAATGGAAATCACCAAAGAAAAGAAATGAGGTTCAAAATGAGCAGAATTATAGCGATTGCAAATCAGAAGGGCGGAGTCGGAAAGACTACGACCGCGATAAATTTAGCGTCTTGTCTTGCGGAAGCAGGGAAGAAGGTTTTGACGATTGACCTGGATCCGCAGGGGAATATGACAAGCGGTCTTGGTGTTGACAAAAACGAATTGGAAAACACGGTGTATGAATTAATGCTGGATGAATGTTCAATCAAAGAAAGTATGGCTGACACTGTGGTTGACGGAATGAAAATTATTCCCTCAAATGTAAATCTCGCAGGCGCTGAAATTGAATTACTTGGAATCAATGAAAAAGAATACATATTAAAAAATGCTGTAGATTATATCAGAGACGATTATGATTTTATTATCATTGACTGTCCTCCGTCATTGAATATGCTTACGATCAATGCAATGACAACGGCGGATTCCGTACTCGTTCCGATTCAGTGTGAATATTATGCATTGGAAGGATTGAGCCAGTTGATGCATACGATCGATCTGGTACAGCAAAGATTGAATCCTTCCCTTTCCATTGAAGGAATCGTATTTACAATGTACGATGTCAGAACAAATTTATCAAATCAGGTTGTGGATAATGTTAAGAGCAATCTGGATGTAAAAATATATGAGACACTCATTCCGAGAAACATCCGTCTGGCGGAAGCACCGTCTCACGGATTACCGATTAACTTATACGATGCGAAATCAGCAGGAACCGAAAGCTATCGACTGCTGGCAAAAGAGGTTATGGAAAGAGAGGATACATAAATGGCAGTAAAAAAAGGCGGATTGGGAAAAGGACTTGATTCCCTTATTACCGATAAGGTTGGCGCAGGGAGAGTTACGGCAGCAAGGCCGTCAGCGGATGGGCAGTCGGAAAAGGCGACAGACGGAGTTATGGTCAATATTAATAAGGTAGAGCCAAACCGTGATCAGCCGCGAAAGAATTTTGACGAGGATGCTTTGGTGGAGCTGTCAGAATCCATCCGGCAGTTTGGTGTATTGCAGCCGCTTTTGGTACAGGATAAAAACGATTATTATGAAATCATTGCCGGAGAGAGAAGATGGCGTGCCGCGAAGCTTGCAGGCTTAAAGGAAATACCTGTGATTATTAAGCAGCTTTCCGATCAGGAGGTCGTTGAAATTTCACTGATTGAAAATATCCAGCGGGAGAACTTAAATCCGATTGAAGAGGCCTTTGCGTATAAAAGATTATTGACAGAATTTCATCTGAAGCAGGATGAGGTAGCGGAGCGTGTTTCAAAAAGCCGTACCGCTGTCACGAATTCCATGCGTCTTTTAAAGCTGGATGAACGTGTTCAGCAAATGGTGATTGACGATATGATCAGTACCGGCCATGCACGTGCCCTGCTTAGTATTGAAGACGGCGAGAAGCAATACACGACGGCACAGAAAATATTTGATGAAAAGTTAAGTGTCCGGGAAACAGAGAAGCTTGTAAAGAAAATTCAGCAGGAGAAGGATATACCTGTTGAAAAGGAAAAGAAAGCTGATGTCAAGATGGAAGCCATTTATCAGGATTTGGAAGAGAAGATGAAATCCATTTTGGGAACGAAAGTTGCAATTCGTCAGAAAGATGACAAAAAGGGAAAGATAGAAATCGAGTATTATTCTATGGAGGAATTGGACCGCATTTTAGATTTGATGGGTACAATCCAAAATTAGAACATATGTTCTTGAAAAGAAAGGGTTAAACGAATTATGATTTCACAGTATCTGGGTTTTGATTCTGATTATATTATCATAGGGCTGCTTGCCGCAGTTATTATTTTATTGATTCTGACACTTGTAAATATCGTGCAGATGAGAAAACTAAAGAAAAATTACCGTATTTTTATGAGTGGGAAAACGGCAAAAAATCTGGAGGACACATTGATCAAACGCCTTGACGAGGTTGATTCCCTGATTGCGTCAAACAACAAAAACGAAGAGCTTATCAAAGTGCTGTCCCAGAATATGAAATACACTTATCAGAAAATGGGACTGATAAAATATGATGCCTTCCATGAAATGGGAGGAAAGCTCAGTTTTTCTCTTGCAATGCTTGACGTAAGAAATAATGGATTTATTATCAACGCCATGCATACGAGAGAGGGCTGCTATACTTATATCAAAGAAATCGTAGACGGAAATTCTATTATTGTTTTATCGGAGGAAGAACAGGGGGCGTTAAAGAGGGCAATGGAATCGACTGTTGACTGAGGTAAAATATGAGAATACGGCAGGTAAAAACGCTTGTGGGCGGGGAGATATTGGCAGAACCGGTAATTACAGAAGAAAAGGAGACACTGATTTCCAAGGGAACGGCGCTCAAACCGGAATATCTGGATTTAATATCATTTTTAGGCATTGATACGGTTTGTATTGAAGATCCATATGAAACATATGAAAAGCCGCACCATATTATTGAAAAAGAAAAATTCAATAAGTTTGTTAACAAAGTACAGAAAATACTGGAGAATCATATTTATCACGGTAAGAACTCACTGGATGGAATTATCTGGCTGGCCGATGAAATAGTCGAAGAAGTGGAGGCAGAGGAAGCAGATGCTGTCATTGATCTGGGGGAGCGAAACGGTAATCTGTACAACCATACTGTTATCGTAACGCTGCTTTCCCTGCGAGTTGCCCAGAAGCTCAAATTAAAAGAGGAAGCATTGCGAAAAATTGCGATTGGGTGTTTACTCCATGATTTGGGAATACGTTATATTACAGTTCCCTATATCAACTGTGATACGGAAAACAATTCCAAATCAGAGGTATTTGAGTTTCGAAAACATACGATTTTGGCGTATTCGGCACTGGAGGGAGAGGAATGGATTGATCCGGTATCGAAAAAAATGATTTTGTCACACCATGAGAGGAAAGACGGTTCGGGTTTTCCGTTAAAGCAGAGAACAAAGGAAATCGAGTGTAATATTTTACAGGTATGCGACACATTCGACTGTCTCATATCCGGAATGGAGTGCAAAAGAACCGGTATTCAGCAAGCATTGGAATATCTGATTGAGACTGCCGATATACTGTTTGAGCGAAAAATCGTAAAAATTATTCAGAAGATGGTCGCATATTATCCTGTGGGAACGAGAGTGAGATTGAATACCGGTGAGGTGGGAGTGGTCATCTGTCAGACATCAAATTCCATCCGTCCGGTAATTGCGGTTTTCGATGAAAAAAATGAGATAACCGACGTCACCTATAATTTGATGAAAAATAAAAAGATATCGATATTGCAGGTGGTATAAAAGGAGGGAGGCGAAAAGCTTTATGCATAAATTTTTAAGAGCAATCGGATTTTCCGATATCAAAAAGGAAGAATTGGAAAAAATATGCCGGGAAATTGAAGAAAAGCCGACAGTTTTAAAGGTGGCCGAGGATTCCGAGGGAAATGAGTTTGCGGAGTTAAGCAGGGAATTCGGAGAATTTTTCGGAATTTCCGTGCGCGGAACATATAAGGACGATGACAGCTTTGAGAGGGAATATTATTATCCTTTTTTTTGCGGCAAGGTAATTTCCACAACTGAGCCGGCGGAGGTGGAAAAGCATGCGGAAAAGGAATCCTATGCCGGTATCTGCGATGAGGTGCGGATCGGTGTTACATTGATTTTCTATCTTCAGAACGTTGTGGATTATCTGGCAGTAAAGAAAACAAAAGGATATATGAACCTTGAGGAGGGGGTTATTTTAGGCGCTCTTTCCACCGAGGGAAAAATACTGCTTCCCGTCCATAAAGCGGAGAAAAAAATCAAACAGACAAAAAATCAGTCAAACGACAGAAATTATCTGATTGCCGCGGCCAGAGACGGCGATGAAAGCGCGATTGAAAATCTGACATTGGAGGATATTGATACCTATTCGCTGTTGTCGAGGCGCATTACGCATGAGGATGTATTAAGTATTGTGGATTCTTATTTTATGCCCTATGGCATTGAGAGCGACCAGTATGCGGTTCTCGGGGAAATATTGAACTATACCCTGGCCCAGAATGAAATGACGGGAGAACAGGTTTACATTCTTGACCTTGTCTGCAATGAATTGACCTTCAGCCTGTGCATCAACCGCAGGGACCTGCTGGGAGAACCGCAGCCGGGCAGACGCTTTAAAGGAAATGTATGGATGCAGGGCAGCATAAAATATAAAAATTAAGACTGGTATTTTTATAAAAAATGTGTTAGAATAAATAAGCTGTATACAGGAAAATAAGTACTGTTTAATAGTTTTTTTTCAAATGTCGCTATAGCTCAGCTGGATAGAGCGACCGCCTCCTAAGGTCGCGTTACAACTATCAACTGAGGAAAAAAGTTGGCCGTCAAAAAGTAAATATTGTATAGATGTCTCTGTAGCTCAGCAGGATAGAGCGTTCGCCTCCTAAGCGAAAGGCCGCG
>CALWHT010000064.1 GCA_944380515.1 uncultured Roseburia sp. | reverse complement strand
TAAACGTCTTTACTGTTTTAAGGGTCTCCTGATTTTTCAATCAGGAAACGTTCGTGTGCTGTTTTACAGCACCCTGAAATTCTTTGAATCTTTCAAGGTTATTTCACTGTTCAGTTATCAAGGTTCTTTGTTCTCTGCAGGTGTTCTGTGCTGCAGAACTCTCGCAGAGTGTTTGTTGTTTTCAGCAACTTTTACAATATATCACATCAGCAAGCTGTTGTCAACAACTTTTTTCTTTTTTCATTCTTGCAGGATTTGCTGTCAAGCAAACGCAACAACTCTGTTAATTTAACACATATCATTGTATTTGTCAACATTTTTTTATCTTTTCTGCAAGCTGCTGTAAAATACCTGTCATATTTTGGCATTCTGAATGCAGTCAGCTTGTTTATATTATCATCTGACCGAGGTAATGTCAACACTCTTTTTTCTCTTTTGCGCAAGAAAAGTAACAGTTCAGCCAGCAAAGCGGAACCGTCATTTCATAATGTAATCCATGGCATCTTTAACGGAACGGGCTCCGATCAGACGGATTCCCTCCGGCACTGCATGATTGTCCCGCATTGCCGCCACACACACTTCCGGCAGAATACATACCGTAAAGCCCAGCTTTTTTGCCTCAGACACGCGCTGCTCCGCCATGCTGACCGCACGAACCTCACCGCTGAGTCCCACTTCACCAAAACAAATGGTTTTCTCATCAATCGGACGTTCCCGATAGCTTGAAATGATAGCCAGCACAATCCCCAAATCAATGGCTGGCTCATTCATTTTGATTCCGCCCGCAATATTGACATATGCGTCGCAGTCGCCCAGCTTTAGCCCAAGTCTCTTTTCCAGCACCGCCATCAAAAGATTCACCCTGTTAAAATCGGTTCCCGCTGCCGTCCGCCTTGGAATGCCGAAGCTGCTGTGACACACAAGCGCCTGAACCTCAATCAGAATCGGTCTTGTCCCCTCCATAGAACACGCTACAACGGAGCCCGACGCCCCTTCGGGCTTTCCGCTCAACATATATTCGGACGGATTTTCCACCTCGGTCAATCCGTTTTGGCGCATCTCAAACACTCCGATTTCATTGGTAGATCCGAAACGGTTTTTTACTCCCCGCAGGATACGGTAAGCCGCATGGCGGTCTCCCTCAAAGTAAAGCACCGTATCGACCATATGCTCAAGCACCCTGGGTCCCGCAACCACACCTTCTTTGGTCACATGGCCCACAATAAAGATGGAGATTCCCATTCCCTTTGCAATCTGCATCAAAACGCCTGTGGATTCCCTTACCTGGGAAACGCTGCCCGGAGCCGAGGAAACCGCCTCATTATACATGGTCTGAATCGAGTCAATCACCACAACCTGGGGTTTTTGCCTGTCAATGACTGTTTTTATCACATCCAGATTCGTCTCGCACAGCAGACTTAGGCTGTCACGGAAGGTTCCGATTCGCTCCGCCCTGATTTTTATCTGCTGCAGGGATTCCTCCCCGGAGATATAGAGAACCCGGATTTCCTGATCGGAAAGATTCCTGCAGACCTGCAGGAGCAGCGTTGATTTCCCGATGCCGGGATCCCCGCCCACCAATACGAGCGAACCCTGGACAATACCGCCGCCAAGCACTCTGTCAAGCTCCCCGATGCCGGTGGACATCCGCTCCTCCCGCGTCAGCTTGATATCCGAAAGCGGCACCGCTTTTGCCTCCGAAACAGTGCTGGTTTTCCCTCCTTTTGCCGCGCTTTTTTTATCGATGCTTTCCTCCACGAAGGTATTCCACTCCCGGCACGCGGGACACTGCCCCATCCATTTTGAAGATTCATAGCCACATGACTGGCAGAAAAATACCGTTGTCTTTCCTTTCGCCATTATTACTCTTTCTCTGCTTTCTTAAATATTTTTCACAAAAACCTTAGGTCTAAAAGTTGCAAGAAATGCCCCTAAAGCCATTTTTATGGCCGGGGCATTCCTTGCTTTAACTTCCCAGATAAATGAAATCACAATTTCTTATATCTGTCATTCATTATTTTGCTTTTACCTTTACGGCAGAAGATTTTGCAGTCTCAAAATCTGCTTTCAAAGAATTCTTTCCAACTGCAACAACCTTGTAGTAATATGTCTTTCCTTTTTTGGTCGTCTTATCTGTATAAGTTGTTTTCTTCGTTGTTCCGATTTCCTCGTAGCCTTTTGACTTCTTGGTAGAACGATATACCACATATTCGGTAGCTCCGTCCACTTTATCAATGGTAACCGTCGTTCTGCCCTTTTTCGCAGTCACTTTCCTGATGCTTGCTTTCGTATCAAAGAGTACACCGGAGGACTTGGTAACACCGATGGACTGTGCCGTACCGTTCTCAGCATAAGCCACTACATAATAGTAATAGGTCACGCCTGCCTGAAGCTGTCCGCCGTCAATTGCACTGGTGCCCACAATGGTGCCAGACTGTCCCTTGTAATCATCATATTGTACTTTACTGTTCCAGAAGCTTTCGTCTGTGTTGCTCTCTTTTACAATCACTTCCGCATCATTCGGCATATAGTAGTATTTGCCATCCTGATTATATTTCATTACCGGGCTGGTAGAACGGTATACCCTGTAATATTTCGCTCCGGAAACTGCTTTCCAGCTTACCTTAACTTTTGCCGTTGATACACCATTCGCATCTTTTACAGTAGTATTCTTCGCGGAAACGCTCTTTACAGTGGACATGCCCATCGTTTCATCTGCATCTGTCCAGGAAGTCCACTTTTTGCTTCCGTATGCACGTACGGAAACGCTTACGCTCTCACCCGCTTTCAAGCCTCTGATGGTGTAGGAAGCAGACCTCGTGGTCTTTACAACAGGATCATCTGTATATGCTTTCCCCTGTGCATTGTACTTCGTATAACGAACCTCGTACTTAGACGCATATTTATCCGCATTCCAGGTTACCTTTACATTCTTTCCGCTGAGCATTGCCTTTACATTCTGCGGAGCAGTCAGCTTCAGGCTTACAGATGCGGTATCGGAAATCTGTTTCGTACCATTGCCGGATTTATAGGTGGCAACAACCTCGTAAGTATAGTTCTCGCCTGACGTCAGTTTCTTATCCGTATAGCTTACCGTCTTTGCCTTTGTAATGGTTTTAACCAGCTTCCATTTTGCATTTGAAAGGCTGGCATTGTTATTACCGCTGTCATTTTTCTTGGAATATTTGGTATCTGTGGAAGAAGTAGACGTTCTGTAGATTTCATACTTCGTCGCGCCGCTTACCTTGGTCCATGTAATCTTCGCTGAGGTCTTGCTTGCTTTCACCGCTTTTACATCGATATAATTGCTTGTGCTTGTCTCAGCAGAGTAAAATACATAGTCACTGTAATAAGTCTTCTTTGTAACCGGATTATAATTATAAGCTCTTGCCTTGTAGCTGTATACCGTATCGGCCTTCAGGTCGCTGTCTACATACTGAGCCGATGTGGTAGTCGCAATCTTTTTATATTTACCTTTGGTGTTTTTGCGGTAAATTTCAAATCCGGTGATATTGCTTCCCTTGGAGAAGGTCATCGTGATACTTGTCTTTTCGGATTTTGTAGAGGGTTTGGAAATTGTACCCATCTTTTCCGTTGCAGATACTTTTGTACTCGGAGCGCTGATATCCGTATAATAACCATATCTCTCGCTTGTTCCGTCCGCCTTTGTAATCACATACGGCGTTACATCCGCACGGTCCGTATTTCTTTTCGAGCTGTCATAGGTTACGGCAACAAAATAATATTTCTTGCCTGTCTCCAAATCAAATTCACCGCTGGAAACTTCGTTTGCTGATCCGCCTACGGAAATGGAATCCACTTTTCTATCGGAGATTGCAACAGCTTCAGATACTTCATCCTGTTCTACATAAGACTTCGTACCATTGTTCTCATCCTGTAATACAGGAGCTGCCAAACCGTACAGATAGCTTCCGTCGTTAAACGCCGAAGAGTCTGTAGAATAATAGATGCGGATATTGGCATCATCATCTACCGCATTCCACTTTAACGTGAAAGTTCCGTCATCGTTTGTTTCTACCTTAAATCCCGTAACCGCCTGGATATTTGCCTCGTCCGATTTCTCAGCAGAAACAACATCCGAATATGCGCCATAGGAAGACTCATATTCATCATTCACATCATTCACGTATGCACATACACGGTAATATGTATATTTTTCATCCAGCGTGTCTCTGTAATATGTCTCTGACGCACCAATCTCAACTGAATATGCATCCTCCCAAACGTCTACCTTGTAATGATCCGGATTGGTGCAGTCTGTAGTGCCTTCATCCCAGCAATCATCATCCTGGCAGGTAGTATAGGTCCTGGTCCATTCCGTAATCGGAGTGTCAGATGTCAATATCTGGATTTTGTAATCACTTGCTTCCGCAACAGCGCTCCAGTTTAATTCTACTGTTTTGGCGCCCTTTTTCGTCACAGTCAGGCCCGTTACCTGCGGAACAGTTTTCTTTGCCTGCTCTGCCTCGATCGCATAGCTGTACGCCGCGGACCAGTCACCTGTCTTTGCAACTACATAGCTGTATTTTCCGGTTGCCGGATCCTTTGTCTGCGTATAATAAATCGCACGCACTTCATAAACGACCTGCTCGCCAACACCATAAATCTGCTGCGATTCACAACCTGTACCCTTTAAGAAAGTTTGACCGTCGCCTGCCACATAAGGCAAATCAGCCGCCGTTCCATTTACCTTTACCTGGTAACCGATGTAGTACAGCTTACCGTTCTGGGAAATCTCAGTCGCATTGGAAACAGGCTTCCATGTAATATAATGACGCATTTTATCAAAGGAAATTTCGTTTCCCTTGTATGCATAAAGCACTTTTTCGGAACCGGCATCATCCCAGCTGATATAAGTATAATATTTTCCATCAACCTCATAGTAAGCGGGCTCTTTATCCGTCTCTGCAAGCTTTCTGCCGTAAACCGCATCAATATCGGTGTCTTCCGGCACTTTCCCTAACGGGATTGCCTCATCATCAGCCTCAAAATAGTAACATAATACTTTCTCATCAGCGCTGTCCCACTGCGAATAACAATACACATAATAGGTGCCATTTACCGCATAAAGACCTGTTGCAGTGTCCCTTGTCGGCTGCGTCGTGGTATAATAAGCTACCTTTCCGCCCAAATAACAGGTATTGTCACTATTATTCCAGCCATAGCTGTAATACACGCCATTATAGAGATAAAGACCTGTCGCAGAATCATAGTAATCTTCCGTTTTTCCAGCAAGATTTCTGACATAACTGTCTTCATCCGCCTGTTCTGAAGACACATAAGAATATGTCTTTTCTACCGTTCCATCATCACTTTTGAGGGTACCGTCTGCTGTTTCCTCTCCCTCCAGACCGATGACCTGGGATACGCCGACCTGAGAACCTAACATTACATTCTCCATGCTCAATTCTTCCTCGGTCGCTTCCTCAACTACTTCCTCAGTTGCTTCCTCAACTACAGCCTCGGTTGCCTCCTCAACTGCTTCCTCAGTCGCTGCCTCGGTCGCCTCCTCAACTGCTTCCTCAGTCGCTGCTTCGGTCGTCTCCTCAACTGCTTCCTCAGTCGCTGCTTCGGTTGTCTCCTCAACTGCTTCCTCGGTCGCTGCTTCGGTTGTCTCCTCAACTACGGCCTCAGTCGTTTCCTCGGTCTGTCCAGTGCTTACTTCCGGCTCAGTTTCCTCGGTAGCGGTTATTTCTTCCGTAGATACTACTTCCGAAGTTTCTTCCTCTACCACTTCTGTAGCCAGAACACTCTCTGTTGACTCAACTGCTTCGGTGCCAGAAGGCTGTACTGCCGCCATTGCAACAGAACCGGCATCCGCCAGTGTCAGTGAAAGAGCCATAGCAAACGTTGCCATTCTCTTCCAGCCCATGAGTTTCTTTCTTTTCATGACTTATCCTCCTGTTTCATGATTGTACGCATGTACTTTATAATCATATACCTTTAAATTACGCATGTCAACCTGCCTCAACACCATTTCTTCACATTTTTTTCACACAATTTTCACCTTTTCATTCTGTGGTGGTCAAGCACACATGATCATAGTTAACAGATACAATAAGGGCAGATATCCACAAATCCGACATCTGCCCTTACATATCTTAATTATTAATCTCCGGTTCCATTTCAGCACTTCTGAATCCGAACCTCTACCGGATGGTCTCCAAGCTCTACACTCAGGCTCAGCTTTCCACCAAGGTTGGTTTTCATTTTTCCCGCGTCCGTGCCGTCAATGGCTATATCATATTCCGCTTCATCCTCCAATTCCACAGTCACCTGCGCGTCTTCCGGCCCCTCTACGGTAAATGTGATGCCGGCATCCGTTGCATTCAGTCCAAAAACCGCCGTTCCCGGTACCGATTCATATACGAACAGGCCGTTGCGCTCCAACTTGGTAATCTCCCGGAATGTTTTAACCTTGTATATGTCTCCCTGATGCTCGTAATTATCGAGCTTTGCCTTTGCACTCAGGGAATAATCCCCAAAACTGATTGTCCCGTCTGCTTCCGAACGAATTAATTCACTAATAACCGCCATTTTATCCTCCTGTGCTATTGGTACATTTCATGCCCTTATTATATAATATCTGTCCGTGCTTTTCCAGTGCTTTTTTACTTTTCCTGCATCTCAAAAACCACTTCGTTTTTTCTGGTGGTAACAATGACCGTACCGCCCTTTTTCACGCTGCCGGAAAGGACCTCCTCCGCCAGCTTATCTTCTATTTCATTCTGAATTTTACGTCTCAGCGGCCGCGCCCCGTATTTCGGGTCATACGCCTGCTCCACAATATATTTTTTCGCGCTGTCGCGCACCAGCAGCGTAATGCCGAGCTGATTTTTGCAGCGCTCGGACAGCTCCCTTATCATCAGGGTCACAATCTGTTTCATATCTTCTTTATTCAGCGAACGGAATACAATGGTCTCGTCAATCCGGTTTAAAAACTCCGGCTTGAAGATGCGGCGTACTTCCTCCATGACGCTGTTTTTCATGCGCTCATAATCCTGTTTTTCGTTCTCCGAGGATGCAAAGCCAAGCTTCTTGGGCTCGACAATCGCCTGCGCGCCCGCATTGGAGGTCATAATGATGATGGTGTTTTTAAAATCGACCTTCCTTCCCTGGGAATCCGTAATGTGTCCGTCATCAAGCACCTGAAGCAGAATATTAAACACATCGGGATGCGCTTTTTCGATTTCGTCAAACAAAATCACGGAGTATGGATTTCTCCGCACCTTTTCGCTGAGCTGGCCGCCTTCCTCATGACCGACATAGCCCGGCGGGGAGCCAATCATTTTGGATACACTGTGCTTCTCCATGTACTCCGACATATCGACGCGTATCATGGACTGCTCGTTGCCGAACACCGCTTCCGCAAGCGCTTTGGAAATCTCCGTCTTGCCGACACCGGTAGGACCCAGGAATAAAAAGGAACCGATCGGACGTTTCGGGTCCTTTAAACCGACCCGACCTCTGCGCACCGCCTTTGCCACAGCCGAGACGGCATCCTCCTGACCGACCACCCGCTTGTGGAGCGTCGCCTCAAGTTTCTTTAACCGCACCGCTTCGCCTTCCGTCAGCTTCTTGACCGGAATCTTCGTCCAACCTGAAACGATGTCGGCAATTTCATCCTCTCCCACCGTGAGACTTTTTCGATGAAGTTCTTTTCTGCTTTTTTCCTGAAGTTTTTGAAGGCTTTCCTCCAAAGCCTCTTTTTCTTCCTTTTCCTTTTTTGCCCCCTCGATATCGCCCGCACGCAAAAATTCAAGAAGCCTTAACTCATGCTCCGCAATTTCGTTTTTGGCTGCCACGACCTCCTCGGGATTGCCGCCCGCGCCAAGACGGGCTTTTGCCGCAGCCTCATCCATCAGGTCAATCGCTTTATCCGGCAGGAACCGGTCGTTGATATAGCGTGCGGAAAGCCGTACCGCAGCTTCCACCGCCTCATCTGTAATCGTCACATGATGGTGCGTCTCATACTGATGCCGAAGCCCTTTTAGGATTTCCACCGCCTGCTCCTCGGACGGCTCCTCCACCATGACCGGCTGGAATCTCCGCTCCAGCGCCGCATCTTTTTCGATATGCTTCCGGTATTCCTCGACTGTCGTTGCCCCGATAATCTGTATTTCGCCGCGGGCAAGGGCGGGCTTTAATATATTGGAAGCGTCGATTGCTCCTTCCGCCCCGCCTGCGCCTATAATTGTATGAAGCTCATCGATAAATAAAAGGATATTGCCGGCCCGTCTTACCTCCTGCAGCACCTTTTTGATGCGTTCCTCAAACTCTCCGCGGTATTTCGAGCCCGCAACGATACCGGAAAGGTCAAGGGAAACGACCCGCTTTCCCAGCACCGTATCCGGCACCATGCCCGTGACAATGCGCTCCGCGATTCCCTCGACAATTGCAGTCTTTCCAACTCCCGGCTCTCCTATCAGACACGGATTGTTTTTGCTGCGCCTGCTTAATATCTGGATGACACGGTTAATCTCGTCCTGCCTTCCAACGACAGGGTCAAGTCCTCCCTCGCCGGCAGCGGCGGTAAGGTCTCTGGAATACTGGTCCAAAACCGGGGTTCCTTCGCTGCTTCTCTTTTTCCCCGATTTTCCGCTTTGAAATTCTTCTTTATACTGGCTGATATCCTCCCCCATCGCAAGAAGAAGGTCTACATACATTTTCTGGATATTGACTGTCAGCGTATTCAAAAGTCTGGACGCCACGCAATCCGATTCCTTCATCATTGCGATCAGGAGATGCTCCGTCCCTATTTTATCCGAGTGAAAACGCTGCGCTTCCTTTGACGCCACATCCAGGACACGTACTGCGCGAGGCGAATATTCCTCCGCTTCCGCCGTAACAACGGAGGTGTCCGGAGCAATCAGCTCCTCTATCAGCTGCATGACCTTGTCCAGCTCCACACCGTTTTCATTTAAAACCTGCGCTGCCGCTCCGGTTCCCTCCTTTAACAGCCCCAGCAGCAAATGTTCTGTCCCTATATAATTGTGATGCAGTGACTTTGACATCTTTTCCGCCATATCCACTGCTTTTTTTGCCTTTGCCGTATATGGTATCCGCATAGTTATCTCCGTTTCCGGGCAGCTTTTGCCCCTCTTATAAATCGTTTAAATCCAGGACTTCCAAATCGTCGTCCTTGGTCTGTTCACTTTCCGGCTCCTTTACCTTTTCTTCCCGTTTTTTCTTCCTGCCGGTTTTCTCAGGCTCCGGTTCCTCATCCCACTCATCTTCGCCCGGCTCCTCGCCGTCCCATGCAAGCTCGTCGTCAATGCGTTCCGACGCGTGCCTGCGGAAAAATCCGTTCTTTGGCTTTTCCTCCTTTTCCTCAGGCTCCTCAAAAAATCTCTCCTCGACAGGCTCTTTTTCTTCCGGCGGCTCTGTCTCCGGAAAATCATCCTCGCTTTTCCCACGCCCGCGCAGCAGGAGGTTTACAATAACAATAGCAAGCACCGCCACCGCAAAAACCAGGATTCCGATGACATTTCTGGAAAAGGATTTCTCTGCCTGGTATTGCTCTGAGAGGGCGTTGTATTCTTCCTGCAAATACGCCAGATTGGAGGCGTCAGCTTCCTCCTCCCCGGTCTGCTGTTCCGCGGCTGTCACGGCCGCATTCTGTCTCTGCCAGGTTCCCTCGAGGGCGTCATATTGATACCAGCCCGCGGTTCCCTCCTGATTGATGCCGTAAAACAGGGAAAAATTGCTGTCCGTTCCCTCCGCAGTCTGCTGATAGACGGCCATACCGGTTCCGTCACTCAGCGTTACGGCCGTCTGTCCGAGTGTTTCCGGCACGGAAACCTCCCCCGGAACCGGAATCCAGATCACATAATGCTCTCCGCTTTCAAACCGGATAAAAGGGTACCATGCGTCCACAGACGCATCGTAAAGGAAAAATTTTCCTCCCGCGCCCTGCGCATCCGTCAGGTAAAGCATGGAAATGCTCCCCTTACTATAGCTTACGCCTTTGTATTCCGAACCATGATAACTGATTTGGCTTTCCGCAAAATCCGCCGGTATCTCCTCCGCGGTAAAGGCCTCGGATATGACATAGGAGACATTATTGACCGTCACTGTCTCATCCGTCGTCTCTGCCGTCTCTGCCGTCTCTGCCGTTTCTTCCGTCTGCTGTTCCGAATCCTGGTCAGTGTCCGCCGTCCCGGCCTCTCTCGTGACATTGATGGTATAGGTCGCGGTGACTCCGTTTTCCGCCTTTACCACAATCCTGACCGCATTGACTCCGACCGCCAGGTTTTCGTTTCCCGTAACGGATTCCACACTGGCGTTTTCATTGACCGGCGTCGCAGTCACAGCCACGCTGGTCACATCATTCGGCACGGTAGCACTGTATTTTACAGTACTGCCCGTGAACGCCGGGGAAAGCGTCCCCGGTGAAATCGACAGAACTTTTAAGGAATTGTCCGCCGAAAGCTGCGCATTGTCCGTCGTCTCGCCGTCGTCTGTGCCGCTGTCGGAGCTTCCCGCTCCCGCCGCGTTATTGACGGTTACCGTGGCACTGCTCCCCTCCATGGAATCCAGTTCCTCATTTGTATCAAAAACCACTCCGTCCGAGCCGGAAACAGAAAGCTTTCCGCTTCCCGCTCCAACCGCCTTAAGCGTGACGGTAAAGCTGTCCGAGGTAGCCGTCACACTGCTGCCCCCTCCGCCATAGGTGGCGGAGCAGTCCACAAAGGAAAAAATGTCAGTGTCGTAAGACAGGGTCATGGTAGATACCGTCTTTTCCCCCGAGGGTCCTGAAGCCTTTACCGTAACCTTTACCGTATCGCCTATGTTCACACTGCTGCCCGACAGCGCAACCGTCGTCTTTCCCGTCGCCGCCTGCAGACGCTCCGACGGAATCCCCGCGAGCAATCCCACACATAAAAGCAGCAGTAATCCTCTGATTTTCTGTTTCATTGATACCACGCTCCCTCCGCTGCCATCACTGGTCAATCAAAGCTATGTTTAAAATATGCTTCTGCAAAATTACCAAATCCTTATTTGTCACTCCGCCGTCCCGGCTGACGTTTGCCGCCTCAAGGGCGCTGCCGCCCAGAACCTCTATGCCAAGAATCTGTTTTTGCATCAGCACCTGATCCGCATTGGAGATTTTGCCGTCGCCGTTAATATCCCCATATATGACGATCTCGTACTGGCTGACCGTTTGCCCGTCCACTTCAAGCGACAGACGGTTTCCGGTAGCGACCGTCCCGGTATTTTCCGTTCCGTCCGCATTTAAAATTTTAAGCGTTCCCTCTTTTGCACTGACAGCTCCAAGTACGCTCTGTGCGCTGCTCCCAGGCTGTATTCCAGTCATGTATGTGTCAAGCGGATAGGACGATGTGATTTGCCCGTCAGATCCGGACGACGTTCCGTCGCCCTGCTGCCTTGCCACGGTAATCGTATAAACTCTCTCCTCGCCGCTCTGTGATACGCAGGTGACCTTTATCTCATTATCCCCGTATTTGAGAGAATAATTTCCCGTGCCGTTCACCACGGAGGTGCCTGCTACCGCCTTCGCCGTAATTTCTATTTCGGATACATTTTCTCCCACCACAAGGGAATATTCGGTCTTTCCGGGTTTAAAGGAGGGCGTCAGGCTGCATCCCTGAATCTTAAGAGACTTCAGCCAGTTGTTCGGATTGCCCTTATCCTCGAAGGTGACCGCACTCTCCGGCATATTCTCATACACGGGTATACGGAATACGAATGCCTGCTCTTTATTTTCATAGGCCTGTCCCATGCTGCTCCCCTCGCTGATTGCCGCCATAAGATTTGTCATATACTGATGGGAATACAGGCTGTTTTGATACACGACATTGAATTTTTCAAAATATATTGTATTCTGTCCCTTTTTCACATAATTATCCGCCACAACCTTAGAGCCGCCGAGTATGGACTTGTAGATGGAATCCCAGCCGCTGCGCTTTGCGGTCATCAATCCGTTGACCGACGCCGAGGCGGTCGAGGTCGTATACGCCCCTATATTGAAATAATTGTAATACCCCTCATAACTGTTGTAGGAGCCCGTAATTAAGGGACTTGTCCCGTTCTTGCCCTGCTCCTGCTTACATCTTGAGGCAAGGTGATACGGGCTGACAAGAAGCTCCTTTCCCGCCTCCAGAAAGGTCTGGGCGTAGCTGCGCTTTTCCCCGTCCGTATCGGTGTAATTTCCGGACATAAAGGTATTCTTGAGGATATTCTGCACCCCCGCCTTATTCTGATATTGGGCATACTCCAGTGTCTCAAACTGGAAAATATAGGTATCGTCAAGAAAATTTCTCGGATCCATGCAGTAAGCGATATACTCTGTGGAGGCACACACCCAGCCGTCCCCGTCGTAACCGTACCATGTATTCGTCTTCCAATCATAAGCCGCCGAGTCTGTAGACTTGCGCGCGTCGTTTACCGTGCTCTGCACCAGATTTTTTCCCGCAGCGCTCTCGGCCGCGACCGCGTCCGTCCAGTCAAGGCCGGTTAAAACCGCCGTAAACTGCCAGCTCGGATATTTTTTATGCAGCGCCAGCAGGCTGCCGCAATAACTCTCGGGAAACCCCGCCGCCTTTAATTCCTGTATGTAAGCCTCGTCCTCAGCCGTAAGCTCCTGCTGCTGTTCTCCCTCCAGAGATATAAAATCGGAACGTATATAGCCGGTCAGGTTCTTTCCGTCCTTCTTTGTGCGGACCTGGTACCATTTTTTCCCGTCCTTCCCCTCCGTCTCATCCAAAACCGTAACCGTATTTCCCGGCTCCTCGCTCGTAAGCGGCGTGCCGTCCACGGGACTTTCCCTCACCCACACAGGCCCGTCCGTGACAGTTCCCTGCGTTTGGGTAAATGCCTGGCTTTCCGTCGTAAAAGCAAAAAATGAAACAACAAGAGCTGCCAATGCAACGCAGATGGCAGCCAACCGGGTACTTTTTCTTTTTTTATCTATGGAAATCCCGTATTTCATGTACTTCCTCCAAACAACTAGATTATATGAAATATTGAAGGAAGCGTCAACCCATAGATTCTCATATTTCGACACATGAGGGCGCGTTCGGGATGGGGCTGTCATTTCCCGGGACGCAGCACACCCTCTCCGTCAAATGCGGGGATAAAGCTCTCCTCTGCCGTCTCCCCCTCCTGAATAAATCCGTTTTCCACGCCAAGCGCAACCGCGTAATCCACTACCGCCTCATATTCCTCCGGCAGCAGCCTGCGGTTTAATTCCGGGTATGCCGCCGTGTGCGGCAGCGGCGTAAACTGGCTCATAATACTGATATAAACGGTATTCCCGTATGTTTCGTACAGATAACGGATGACGCTCTTTGCATCCTCTATGCAGCCCGGCAGTACAAGATGGCGCACAATCGTACCGCGCTTCATGAGGGAGTCCCCCGGTTCTCCCGCAAAAACCGCCTCTCCCGTCTGGCGCACCATCTCGGCAAGCGCCGCCTTTGCCACCCTGGAATAGTCCGGTGCATGAGAATACCGGCCGCTTAATCCGGAATCCATATATTTAAAATCCGGCAGATAAATATCCACAATGCCCTCCAGCATTTTGACGGTATCCACATTTTCGTAACCGCTTGTGTTGAATACAATCGGCAGATACATTCCCTGCCTTCTGGCCGCTTCCACGGCACGGATAATCTGCGGGGCAAAATGCCCCGGCGTCACCAGATTGATATTATTCGCGCCCTGCTCCATCAGCTCCAGAAAAATCTCGGCAAGCCGTTCCTCACTGATAAGCTCTCCCGCCGTCCCGTTTGCGATGCTCTGATTCTGGCAGTACACGCAGTGGAGCGGACAACCGCTGAAAAAAACAGCGCCCGACCCCTTTTCTCCCGAGATGCACGGTTCCTCCCAAAAATGCAGTGCCGCCCTGGCGGCCTTTATCTGCCAGGTCTGCCCGCAAATCCCACGCTCCCGGCGCGTACGGTCCACAGCGCAGGCTCTGGGACATAATGTACATATTTTTCTCATGTTCTCCCGCTCTTTCTATGGAAATTAAATCTTGCGAAACCCCTTTTTTTTCGGTATTATATACAGTGCTTTATCGTGCCGTATTATTTTGGCAGAATTGGAAAAAATATAAAAAAATACAAAGGAGTTTTCTTATGAGTCAGAAAAATTGTATGGTAGCTCAGTCCGGCGGCCCGACCGTTGCCATCAACGCCAGCCTTGCCGGCGTCATCGACGGCGTAATGCGCTCGGAAATGTATGATACCGTCTACGGTTCCCTCAACGGAATCACCGGAATTTTAAATGACAACCTGCTCAATCTCACCAAGCACATGCAGGCACATCCGGATGATTTAAACCGCCTGAAAATCACTCCGGCAATGTATCTCGGCTCCTGCCGCTATAAGCTGCCGGATTATCTGGATGACGATTCCTCTTATGTCTATATTTTCCGTCAGTTTGAGAACTATCAGGTGGACGCCTTTTTCTATATCGGCGGCAATGACTCCATGGATACCGTTTTAAAGCTCTCTGAGTACGGGAAAAAAATCGGCAGTCCGGTGCGTATCATCGGCATTCCGAAAACAATCGACAATGATTTATGTGAAACCGACCATACGCCGGGCTTTGGCTCCGCGGCAAAATATATTGCGTCGTCTCTGCTTGAGATTGCGCACGATACGTTTATCTACGCCGTAAAGAGCGTCACGATCGTGGAAATCATGGGGCGCGACGCCGGCTGGCTGACCGCGGCAGCGGCTCTCGCAAGAAATGAATATAATACCGCTCCGCACCTGATTTACCTGCCGGAGGTTCCGTTTGACCCGGAGGACTTCCTGCTCGATGTCAAGCGTCTGCTGTTTGAACGCAATAACGTCATCGTCGCGGTATCCGAGGGAATCCGCGACGCTTCGGGCAATTATATCAGCGCCTCCGAGCAGTCGGTTGATACTTTCGGACACAGCCAGCTAAGCGGCGCCGGAAAAACCCTGGAGTATCTGGTCAAGGAAAAACTCGGCGTCAAGGTGCGTTCCGTCGAAATCAACGTATTGCAGCGCTGTGCCGCCCATCTCGCCTCCAAAACAGATTTGGACGAATCCTTCGCCCTTGGGCAAAAAGCCGTCGCTCTCTCCGAAGAAGGTGTAACGGCCTCTATGGTTACGATGGAGCGTCTCTCCGACTCCCCCTATCAGATTTCCTATGGACACGCCGAAATCCGCAGCATCGCAAATGAGGCAAAATCCGTCCCGAGAGAGTGGATTAACGGCGCCGGAAATGATATTGAACAGCCTCTTTATGATTATTTAAGACCGCTGATTCAGGGCGAGGTGGACGTGACCTATAAAAACGGAATTCCCGCTTATATGGATGTCAGTCATTTGTCAAAACGTCCATAAATTTTCCAATCTCGACCCATGCTCTTTTGGACTCGGGCAGCATTTTAGCCGCCATCTGAAAGATATGGAACATCCCATCATAAATACTCAGCCTTACCTTTACCCCCTGCTCTCTGGCTTTCGCCGCGACGCTGACGGAGTCGGAGAGCAGCATTTCATAGGAACCGACCTGTATGAGCATCGGCGGAAATCCCCGGAAATCTCCGTAAAGCGGTGAAATATATGCATTCAACGGGTCATTGTCCCTGATATATTCCTTATTGTAAATCAGACTGTCCCTCGTTTTCCCAAACAACGGGTCCCGTTCATAATTGGTGTCATACGATTCCCCGCTCGCGGTGAGGTCCGTCCACGGAGACATTGCCACAATGCCGCAGGGCAACGATTTCCCATGGTCCTTTAAGTAATGGCAGAGCGCCATCGCAAGCCCTCCGCCGGCGGAATCCCCCGCGACAATAATCTGGTCAGCAAACCAGCCTTCCTCAAGCAGATAGCAGTACGCTGCAAACGCGTCCTCGAGCGCGGCGGGATAGGGATTTTCCGGAGCAACACGGTAATCCGGCGTCAAAACCGCCATGCCGCGGCTCACCTCGCTGTAAAGCCCGGCAAACATCCGGTAAGCATTCCGCATCGCGCCCACATATCCCCCGCCGTGCAGCTGCAAAATAATTTTTTCCGTATTCGGCTGCTCCTTTGGCTGTAAAAGCTCCATCCGAAAATTCTCCATCGGTACTTCCGTCATGGTAAAGCATTCCGGACATTTCCACGGCGGCTCCGCGTTGCCGATTTTCTTTCTCAATTCTCCGTTTTTTATCTTTTTGCCGATCAGATGGTCATTTGTCACGTGGGCAATCAGCTCCCGCATGACTCTCCCCCTGATGCTGGCCTCACTTTCCCTTACCATTTGTTACTCCTTTATCTCCCTGTATTCCGCCTCCCTTTTCATCCGCAGGGCACGGCGGATTATCGTATATGAAACCTGCGCTTCAGCTCCACCCTGGCCCGGCGGTCTCCGATGATTAAGGTTCCCAAAAACAGAAATACGGAAAACGCAAACGCGATCAGCGCCAAAAACGGCACCGTCACGATTCCCACAAGCCGGAGCACAAGCGTTACCACGCTGCAGATTATCATAAAAATCTGAAGCATCATATAACTCTGCCAGTTTCTGCGATTTACCACCATACAGACAATAATGCCGACATCTATGAGAATAATTCCCGCGGGCAGCGCATAGTTGACTGACCAGCCCTGATAGCCCACGACAAAATCGATTGCTATGACCATAAGCACCGCAATCAGTGTCAGCACAATGGCTTTCGCCCGATAGCCGGTTTTTCCCAAAATAGCAAACCGAATCAGCATATAGCCGTAAAAAAGGCTTAAGCCGGTAATCATACTCCACCACATCCGGGATTCGGTCACTACATTGACATAAATCAGAAGCACCTCCGCAAGCAGAGCACAGAAAAAATAGATTTTACTGATAAGCGTCATTTTCCTTGTGCGTATTCTGACATTCGGATACATATTTTCGACCTCGTCCGTCTGCTCGAGCACCGAGCCGCAGAGCGGGCAGCGTTCCGTCTCATCCAATACTTCTATGTTACATTTCTTACATTTACTCATAATGAACCCCGTTGCTTTCTATTTCTACATGAATCCCGTCCCCTGCGATTTTCCGGAAAAATCCCCTCTGAACCGAGGTATCTACCAAATCATAGCTGAAGCTGAAAACCAGCGTGTCTTTGTAGGAACAGATCGTTCCCTTTAAGTGCTGCCCTTTTGACATCGCAAGAAAAGCGTGGAACATTTCCACATAGGGCTCATATTCCTCCGCCACGGTAATGTTTCCGATATTCGTCACGGTGGCTGTATTGGCAAGCGCGGACGTTGTGTAGACATACCGCATCGCGATATTTTTGAGAAATAACGGCACGGACCTTGCAATCAGCATTTTTTCGTTGGACACATTATAGGAAAAAAGCTTTTCGAGATTTTCCCGGTTAATCTGGCTGCGCAGGCTTTTCTGCACAATGGCAAGCACCTCCGCAAAGGTATAGATTTCCTTCTTCGGATGAAATTCAGCCGATACCATGACAAAAAAGTTTTTCGTTGTAATGGAGTTGAAATACGGCCTTAAATTAACCGGAACCGCTACCCGAATCGGCCTTTCCGAGGGCATGCCGTGCATACATTCCGTATATACGCTCCAGATGTAGGTTCCTACCAGATACTCATTGATGCTTACTCCGTAGGAATGGCAGACCTTCTTTAGCTCCGGTATCTTCATATAGCCGTGCATGACGCCAAACTCCCCCGGACGCAGCTTTTCTCCTTTCAGCAGATATGCCTTTTTTGTCTGGTAGCCCTTTGCAGAGCTTTTCTTATAGTTTTTTAAAAAACTGTCCTCCCGGTTTAACGACGTATCGACATTTAAGGAGTCACCCAGCTTTTCCTGAAGCTCTGTGTGCGCAAGCCTTAAGTACTGATAGGTCAGCTCCTTTAAGAAATTAATGCCGCCCATACCGTCGGTCAGCACATGGAATACCTCAAGGTTAATTCGATATTTATAGTAGGTGACCCGAAACAGATAGCTTCTGTTTTTATTCTGCTGGATAAACCGGCATGGAAATGTGCTTTCCTCCCGCACTCTCGGCGCGGGCTTGCCGTTCTCCTCAAAATAGTACCAGAATACGCCCTGCCGGAGTCTTAAATTAAAGCCGTCAAATTTCGGCAGCACAATATTGAGTGCCTGCTGCAGCAGGGCAGGCTGTACCAGCTCCGTCAGCATGACACTGATACGGTAAACGTTGCTCATGCTCTCCCCCGCGATAACCGGGAACAGATGCGCCGTATTGTCGAGTCTGTCCCAACGGATATCCCGGTAAGCCTCCCGCCCTTTCCTTTTTTTCTTTTCCGAATCCGTTTCCGCGTTCTGCCTGTCCTGCGCCGCATTTTCCCCGGAAAGCTCCGTATATTTTTTTCTCATATCATTCTCCATTCCGAAACGTCGCAAACAGCCAGTGCTTATTTCGCAAACTGGCTGTTATACAGCTTCGCATAAAAACCGCCTTTTTGCAGCAATTCTTCATGTCTCCCCTGCTCTACGATACTTCCGTCCCTCATTACAAGTATCACATCCGCCTCCTGAATGGTTGAAAGCCGATGTGCCACGATAAAGCTGGTCCTGCCCCGCATCATCCGTGCGAAGGCCTCCTGTATCTTGAGCTCTGTTCTCGTATCGATGGACGAAGTCGCCTCGTCAAGAATCAGCATGGGCGGCAGACAGAGCATCACTCTCGTAATGCACAAAAGCTGCTTCTGTCCCTGGGAAAGATTTCCCCCGTCTTCGGTAATTACCGTATCATAGCCCTTTGGCAGACGTTTGATAAAGCCGTGGGCGTGGGCCGCTTTCGCCGCCGCAATGATTTCCTCCTCGGTCGCATCGGGCTTTCCCATCGTGATATTTTCGCGGACGGTTCCGCTCCTTAGCCATGTTTCCTGGAGCACCATACCGTAATTGGCCCGCAGGCTTTTGCGTGTCATTTTTTGGATCGGTATTCCGCTGACGCGGATTTCCCCGCTGTTTACATCATAAAAACGCATGAGAAGGTTGATCAGTGTCGTTTTCCCACACCCGGTCGGGCCTACGATCGCAACCCTCTGCCCGGGCTGTACGGACAGATTAAAATTCTCTATCAGCCTCTGCTCTGGCGTATAGGAAAAGCTCACATTGGAAAGCTCCACCCTTCCGTCCGCCTTTTCCAATACGGCGGCATTCACCGCATCCGCAGGCTCCGACTCCTCCTCCATCAGCTCAAATACCCGTCCCGCGCATGCAAGTGCATTCTGAAGCTCCGTGACAACCCCTGAAATTTCGTTAAAAGGCTTGGTATACTGATTCGCATAGCTTAACAGGCTCGACAGCTGTCCGACCGTGATGCCGCCGGAAATCGCCAAGAAAGCGCCGACCACGCCGACCGTGGCATAGACAAGGCTGTTTACAAACCGGGTCGCCGGGTTTGTAAGACTGGAAAAGAAGATTGCTCGCAGGGAATATTTGCGCAGCCTTTCGTTGACCTCATCAAACCGCTCGAGCGCCTCTTCCTCATGGGAAAAGGCCTGCACCACCTTCTGATTGCCGACCATTTCCTCGATAAACGCCGTCTGCTCTCCCCGTGTCTCGGACTGAAGCTTAAACATGGAGAAGGTTTTTTTCGCAATATAGCTCGCGACAAACAGGGAAAGCGGCGTAATCACCACGACAGCGACCGTAATTTTTACGCTGATGGTAAGCATGAAAATCAGAGTGCCGAAAATTGTGACCACTCCCGTGAAAAACTGGGTGAAGCCCATCAGCAAGCCGTCCGCGAACTGATCGACATCCGCGATCACGCGGCTGACAATTTCCCCATAGGAGTGCGCGTCGATATATTTGAGCGGAAGACGTTCGATTTTATCAAAGGCTTCCCTGCGGATGTCACGGATTACATTATAGGTAATCTTATTGTTGCAGGCATTCATCACCCACTGCGCCGCGGCCGTCAGAAGAATCACGACAATCATTTGCTTTAAAATTGCGGCAATCCCCGCAAAATCCACGAGCCCCTGGTCCACGATCAGATCCACGGCCTCACCGATCAGAATCGGGATATATAACGTCAGCGCTACGGTTACCGCGGCAAGCAAAATTGACAGCCCCAGATAAACCCAGTATCTTCTGATATAGTTGAGCACCTTGCGAATGGTCGTTCTCCGGCGCTTTGCCGACTCCTGTTTCATGCCTCTGCACCTCCCGCTGTCTTTTGAAACTGGGAATAATAAATTTCCCGGTATACCTCACAGGTCTTAAGCAGCTCCCCGCTGGTTCCAAGTCCTGCAATCTTTCCGTCATCGAGCACTACAATCCGATCCGCATGCTGGATAGATGCCGCTCTCTGCGAAACAATGAATACGGTAGTTTCCCCCTCCATTTCCCGGATAGCCCTGCGCAGCGCGGCGTCCGTCGCAAAATCAAGCGCCGACGCGCTGTCGTCCAGAATCAGGATTTCGGGCCGCCTTACAAGCGCCCGGGCAATCGTAAGGCGCTGACGCTGCCCGCCGGAAAGGTTTCTGCCTCCCTGCTCAATCTCAAAGTCAAGCCCTCCTTCTTTTTCCTCCACAAAGCTTTTGGCCTGGGAGATTTCAAGTGCGCGCAAAAGTTCCTCATCCGTCGCCTCTGCATTGCCCCATTTGAGATTTTCCCGTATCGTCCCATGAAACAGGACCGCCTTTTGTAATACGACACCCACCTTTTCACGAAGCTCATCAAGCGCATATTCCTTTACGTCCTTTCCGTCCACCCTGACGGCTCCGGCCGTCACATCATAAAACCGCGGTATCAAGTTGACGACAGAGGACTTTCCAGCGCCCGTACCGCCGATAATTCCGATTGTTTCTCCTTTCTTTACGGCAAAATCTATATCCGTGAGGGCTTCCTCCCCTGCGCCGGCGTAGGTCAGCCCCGTATGGCAGAACTCCACGGCATACGGGCTTTGCCCCCCGTCCTCCGTTTTACCGCCGGAAGCTGCTGCGGCGTCCCTGATGGAGGGTTCCAGCTCAAAAACAGCCTGAATACGGTTACCGCAGGCAATGGATTTATTTATGTTGATAATCAGATTCGCCAGTTTGACCAGCTCTACCAGGATCTGAGACATATAGTTGACCAAGGCGACCACCTCTCCCTGGGTGATATAGCCGTTATCCACGCGCACGGCTCCGGTCCATATCAATGCCACGATGGCTCCGTTGATGATCACATAGGTGAGCGGATTCATCAGTGCGGAAATTCTTCCTACATACAGCTGCACTCTTGTCAGAATATCATTATTTTCATGAAAGCTTTTGATTTCATCCTCTTCTTTGTTAAATGCACGGATAACCCTGCTGCCCGTTAAGTTTTCCCTTGTAATTCCGAGTACCTTATCCAGCGCCGCCTGCACTTTTTTGTAAAGCGGGATGCTGATCAGCATAATGCCGAAGACTACCACGGAAAGCAGCGGAATCGCAACCACAAAAATCAGCGCCGCCTTTACATCTATGGTAAAGGACATTACCATCGCGCCGAACACGATAAACGGTGAGCGCAGAAAAAGACGCAGAACCAGATTCACCCCGTTCTGCACCTGATTGACGTCGCTTGTCATTCTCGTAATCAGGGTGGAGGTTCCTACCGTATCCATCTCCGAAAAGGAGAGGCTTTCAATATGTGCAAATAAGGAATGACGCAGCTTTGTGGCAAAACCGACTGCCGCCTTTGCCGCAAAATACTGTGCCGTCACAGAACAAACCAATCCGATGACAGCCAAAAGCACCAGTACCAGACACATTTTCATAATGTACGAGCCGTCCGCTGCCGCCACGCCCGTGTCGATGATTGCCGCCATCACAAGCGGAACAATCAGCTCAAACGAAGCCTCTAAAAGCTTAAACAGCGGTCCCAGCACGGTTTCTTTTTTGTAATCCTTCAAATATACCAGTAGCTTTTTCATAATCTGACTACCTCTTTTTTCCTTTTCCATTGTTTTACTGACCTATTATAGCCCGTAACCCCCGGATTTGTCTATCCCCGTGCACAGATTTCTCTTTCTGCGCAGCCTTTCAAAAAAAAGAGACGGTAGCATCCGTCTCTTTTAGCCTTGCCAAATCCTATTTTTCTATGTATTTATCTAACTGGTAGGAGACATTGAGGACATTGTCCAGCAGCTCCTTTGTATTCTCCGCGTTGCCCAGATTTTTCATGCTCAGCTCCGCTGCCTGCGCCGAGGACGCCGTTACCTCCTCCGTCGTTGCCGAAAGCTGCATGATATTCTCGACAATCTGATTATTTGCCTCCGAGAGGCTGCCCAGCATCTTGTCAATTTCTCCGATATCGTCTATCAGCTCTCCGACATTCTCGTTCATTGCCCCAAAGCTCTCCGACGCGTTTTCAATCATGCCGTCCTGTGCCCCGGCAGCCTCAACGGAACGTTTCACCGCCTCCGCGGCTGCCTCGGCATTGTCCGAGAGTTCCCCGAGAATTGCGGCTATATGCTCGGTCTCCTGCCTCGTCTTCTCCGCAAGCTCACGGATCTCGTCGGCAACCACTGCAAAGCCTCTGCCTGCCTCCCCGGCTCTCGCGCTTTCAATGGAAGCGTTGAGCGCCAGAAGATTCGTCTGGCTGGAAATCGAAAAAATCGTGTCGGCAATGCTCTTTACCGCATTGGTCTTCTCCTGCAGCCGCTTCATGGAATCCGCAACCTCCGAATTCGTTGCCGCGATCACCTTTGACTGCTGCTTGAGTTCCTCCATAATCCCCGCGCTCTGCCGATTCAGCTCGCCGGACTCCTTTGCCACCCTGACCATCTTTTCAGAGCGCTCAAGCGTCCGCCCGATAGAATCCTGAATATTCTGCGTCATGGCGGTCTGTGTCTGAATATTTTCCGCCGTGTTCTGCGTGCTGTCCGAAATATCCCTCATCGTGCCGTTCACCACACCGGTGGAATCATTCAAATCCGTGACAATGCCCATGGCATTCTCCGTCCCCTTTCGGACTTCCTCTGCCACCGCAAGCACATCACGCAGCATTTTCTCCTGCGCCTGCTCTTTTTCCTCAAGGCTGCCGATGGTGTCATCGTTAAACTGTTTCGCCACGCAAGTCATCAGGTATACCAGCACAAACAGCAGACAGATGGCCACTGTCGCGCATATCTGGTCGAGAGCAGCCTCACCTTCATACATCCCGAGCACAGCGATTTTAATAACGTTCATCAGGATATTCATAGCTCCGAATGCAATGCCGGAGACTGCGGCAAATACCCTGTCATAAAAAATAACCCCCACCGTGACCGGAATCGCCGCCATAAACCGGACATAATAGTTATCAAACGCATAGGACATGAAAAATGTCACAATCAACAGTCCCACCGTCGCAATATAGCGGATTTTGGTATCAGTCGCCCTTCTTTTATACAGAATTACCGTTATCAAGATTGACAGCAGAATCACCGCCGCCAACAGCGCCGTATAGCCCACGGTCCGTATCCCCCTGATGCACGCAACCCCGACCACTCCTAAGACAAACAGATAAAATACAATGTAACCAACCGTCAGAAAACGGTTCACTCTTTTGATCTGCTGTGTTTTATCGGCATACCGATACTTATTTTCTGTTTTTTCCATTGTTTCTCCCTTTCTCATCTTTGGCATCCGTCTAAATATCCCGTTTTATTTTACCATATCTTTTGCTCTGGCGCCACCTGATTTCCCGATAATGACAGATTTTCTCAGAAGCCAGAGGCAAAGCAGATTGGGCAGCGCCATCAGAAAGTTGAACAAATCGGACAGCCCCCACACCAAATCCAGGGAAATGACCGCACCCAGGTATACAAACAGCATATAAAGCACCTGATACGGCCTGATGGCCCGCTCTCCCCAGAGATAACAGACGGCGCACTCGCCGTAAACATTCCAGCCGATGATCGTGGCAAAAGCAAACAGTACCAGCGATACCGACAAAATCACGTCCCCGCCAAACGGCAGCTCCCCGAACGCCGCAAAGCAAAGCCGCTCCCCGGAAATCCCCGCATACTTTTCCGGACTGCTTACCATGCTGCTGACCACCGCGAGTCCGGTCAGCGCGCACATGACGACCGTGTCCCAAAAGGGCCCTGTCATGGAAATCAGTCCCTGCTTTACCGGGGAGGCCCCCTGCGCGGTCGCCGCGGCCATGGGGATGGAGCCCAGCCCGGCTTCGTTTGTAAAAAGCCCTCTGGAAATTCCCGTTCTGATCCCTGTCATCAGAACAGTGCCGACGGTGCCTCCTGCCGCTGCCTCGGGGCAAAAAGCCGATTTTATAATCAGCACAGCCGCCGCGGGTACCGCCTGGCTGTTTTTCAAAATAAGGAACACGCAGCCGCCCAGATAAAATGCGCTCATAACCGGCACAAGCCAGGTACATACCTTCGCAATCTGGCGGCTGCCTCCGATAATTACCTTTCCCGCGAGAACCCCCGCCGCCATGCCGATGAGGTGCGGCGAAATACTGAGCTGCTCCGTGATTGCCGAGCTGATGGAATGTGCCTGCACACTGCTGCCGATGCCAAAGGATGCCAGCACGGTAAACAGTGAAAACACTACCGCAAGCCCTTTTTTGCCGAGCCCATGCTCCAGCACATACATCGGCCCTCCCGTATAGGTTCCGTCCGCCCGCCTGACACGGTATTTTACCGACAGAAAGCACTCCGCATAGCAAGTCGCGATTCCGAAGACCCCGGTCAGCCAGCACCAGAACACCGCTCCCGGCCCGCCAATGGCAATCGCCGTGGAAATTCCGATAATGTTTCCGGTTCCAATCGTCGCCGCCAGCGCCGTAGCCAGCGCCGAATAGGACGAGCTGTTTTCCCCGGAAAAGCTTAGGGCAATTCCCCTCGGCACCTTCCGCTGCACAAAACGCAGACGGACGGTAAAATACAGATGCGTCCCGAATAACAAAAGCATCTGAACAGACATGACAAGCTGCCCCAGTTTTTCCATAAAAAAGCCCCGCATACTTTGATTCTGTTTCAAGTATACGGGGTTTTTGTAAAAATCATTCCTGCCTCGTCTGTTTCCGGAACATCAAAAAGAAGCTGACCAAAAGCAGGGCGCAGGAAAACCAGATCATATGAATACCGAACCGGGCGGAGAGATTGCCGCCGATTCCGGCTCCCAGCGCGAACAGGGCGATAATACCGAAATAGTAAACAGCCTGTCTTAGCTGCTCCGGCTTTTTTTCCCGCAAATAGACGGAAAACGCGGCCGTGCCGCTTCTTAAATTGCCGATACACATCGTGCTGGCATAGGAGTATCCGTCCACCTTCCGGAAAGCCTGCACCTGCATCGCGCAGGAAAAGGACACCAGCGCCGTAGCAGCCATATTCCACTCCGGCGGAAGGAAGCCTACCAGAAACAGGATAAAAATCTCCGCCAGCAAAATTCCCTGCCGCCAATGGAGGGACTTCGCGTATTTATAGCGGTTCCGCACACGCTCCGCGAGAAACACGCCGAGCGCAAAGGAAAACAGCGGAAACAGGTATCGAAGCCCCGCCGCCCACTGCCCCGCCATAAGGTGCTGGCTCATCAGAACCACATTGCCGGTCTGTGCATTCGAGAAAACCTGCTCTCTGGTATTGTAGGTATACGCGTCCTGAAAGCCTCCCGACAGCGCCAAAAAGGCGCTGTTGCAGAAGGCCTCCGACATTTGTTTTGCTCCGCTTTTCATCCTTTTTCCATTCCTTTGCTTTAGTTTTTCCGATAAACCGCAATCTCATAGGGACGGAAAGCGCGGCTGCCTTCCACCGCATCGGCATAGTTGGATAAGACGAGCGTACCGCTTACGCCATCCCCGGAAATGACCGAATCGTTTTCGAAATTGCAGATAACGGTAAAGCTATCGCTCCCAAGCGTCCGTTCATACATAAAGTACGTGTCTGTCTCTTTGGAAAGATTGGTGAATTTCCCGCGCAAAAAGGCCGGATTTTCTCTGCGCAGCGCAAGCAGCGCCTGATAAAAACGAAAAACGGATTTTTCGGATTTCCGGTCATTCTCCAGATTGATTTCATGCACTCTGCTGCTTAAGGGAATCCAGGGCTTACCGCCGGAAAATCCCCCGTTTTCGGTATTGTCCCAGGGCATGGGGCGGCGTGCATTGTCGCGTCCTCCGAAATTAATCCTGGCAAGCGCTTCCTCCTTCGTAAGTCCTTCGTCAAGGTATGCACGGTAAGCGTTGATGCTCTCTATATCGTCAAAAGAAGAAATGTCCTCATAGGAGGAAGCGGTAATTCCAAACTCCTGCCCCTGATATAGGAACGGTACGCCGCGCAGCAGATAAAACATAGCGGCAAGGCAGGTAGCAGCCTCATAGCGCAGCCCCCTGTCATCTGCAACCCTGGAAATAAACGGGCTGTTGTCATGATTGTCTGTAAACAGCGAATACAGCAGATCATTTTCCTGCGTCAGCGTCTGCCATTTCACAAGAACATCCCGCACCTCTGCCAGACTGCCCGGCATCCGTGTAAATTTATCCTTTCCTCTGCCGACATCCAGGTGCTCGAACTGAAACAGCGTGGAAAGCTCGCCGCGGTCTTCGGCAATGTGCAGCCTGATTTCCTCAATATCCTCCGCCCAACATTCACCCACGGTAAAAAGGTGCTCTGTTTTCTCTCTCCCGAACAGCGCATGGATGTATTTGTGCAAATTGGGGCCAAAACAGTTTCTCCCGTTTTCAAAATCCTTGGAAATCTGATCAATCACGTCACAGCGGAAACCATCCACGCCCAAATCCACCCAAAAGTCTACCACATCCTGCATTTCCTTTACCACGGCGGGATTATCCCAGTTTAAATCCGGCTGCTGTACCGTATAGGAGTGCAGATAATATTGCCCGCGGGTCTTATCATATTCCCACGCGCTGCCGCCGAACATGGATTGCCAGTCATTGAGCGGCTCATCGAACCAGTAATAGTAATCGCTATAGGGGTTATCCTTCGATTTGCGCGATTCGATAAACCACCGATGCTCGTCCGACGTATGGTTCGGAACCAGATCCATGATTAATTTCATATCCCGCGCATGCATTTCACGAATCAGTGTCCTGATATCATCCATAGTACCGAATTCGTCCATGATATCGCGGTAATCCGAAATGTCATAGCCATTGTCGTGATTGGGGCTTTTATAGCAGGGGCAGAGCCAGAGTGCATTGACGCCCAGCTCACAGAGATAATCCAGCCTCTGTATTAAGCCCGGTATATCCCCGATGCCGTCATTGTTGGAATCCTGAAAGCTTCTGGGATATACCTGATAGATGACTAATTCCAGGAATTTTTCATATTTTGCATTCATAAACCGCAGTTCTTCTCAGGAAATGCCTTATCTGCGTGCCGGCACATCAAAGATTTCGTACTGAGAAGATAATCTCCTTTCTCCATAGGTCTTCCGCTTCATTGAAGCGTACCAAAAGTATACCACAATTCCGCAGAATGAAAAGACCTATCTGTTCCTTACTTCCGTGCCGCCGAACACATCAGACATTTCCATCTGCTCCAGCAGGCTGTCAATCGCCTCAACCTCCGCTGCTGTCAGCGTGATGTTCGCGGCGCCTGCATTTTCTTTCAACCGTTCCGGCTTTCTTGTTCCCGGAATCGGCACGATATACGGCTTTTTACAAAGCATCCACGCGAGAGAAATCTGGGCCGGGGTCGCGTTCTTTTTCTCTGCCGTCTCGTGCAGCAGGGCAAGCAGTTCCCTGTTTTTCTCATAGGAATCTTCTCTGAACTGAGGCATAGCGCTCCTGTAGTCCGTATCCTTTTCAAATTTTGATTCTTTATTGTATTTTGCGGACAGGAAGCCATTTGCCAGCGGCGAAAAAGCCACATAGCCGATGTTCAGCTCCTCCAGGACAGGAAACAGGCTTTCATACCAGCGCGCCATCATCGAATAGCGGTTTTGGATTGCTGTGACCGGGCAGACCGCATGCGCACGCCGTATGGTGTCCTCATCCGCTTCGGAAAGTCCCCAGTGCGTAATTTTTCCCTCCTGTATCAGCTCCGACATCACTCCGGCAACCTCCTCGATGGGAATTTTGGGGTCCACGCGGTGCTGGTAATATAAATCAATATGGTCCGTTTGCAGCCGTTTTAATGATTCCTCAACTGATTTGCGAATCACCTCCGGGCGCGAATCCGGCACTAACGGTTTATTTACCTGCGGACTTTCGTAATCAAAGCGTATTCCGAATTTTGTCGCCAAAACAATTTTATCACGGTACGGTTTTAACGCCGTTCCGACCAGTTCTTCGTTATCATAGGGCCTCTCCGGCGTTCCATAGACTTCTGCGGTATCAAAAAACGTATACCCCATATCGACAGCTGCCGCGAGCAGCTCCGTCATTTCCTTCTTATCCGCCGGCGCCCCGTAGGCATGGCTCATTCCCATACAACCGAGGCCAATCGACGATACTTTTAAATCCTTCCCTAATATCCGTTCGTCCATGTATTTTCTCCTTTCACTCGTTTTCCTCTTAAGCTCCGTTTTGGAAAAGCTTTTTACACCGTAATTATAAACAACTCGGAACCTCCGCAGAAGTTCCGATTCGTTTATCAGCTTATACTTAAAAGTTTGTATTCCGGTGAATAACAGATTGACATTTGGAGATTTGGAGCATATGCTGTGATTATTGATAAGGAGGAATGTTTGTCATGAATAAACCGAAAGCAGCCTTTGTATGCGTTCATAATTCCTGCCGCAGCCAGATTGCGGAGGCACTGGGAAAGCATCTGGCTTCCGACACATTTGAAAGCTACTCCGCCGGAACGGAAACAAAACCGCAAATCAATCCGGACGCTGTCCGGCTGATGAAAGCGCTTTACGGCATCGATATGGAACAGACGCAGTTCAGCAAGCTGCTGACAGATATTCCGCCAGTGGATATTGTGGTAACCATGGGCTGCAATGTAGCCTGTCCCACTCTGCCGTGCAGGCTCCGTGAGGATTGGGGCATCGAGGATCCGACCGGCCAGTCCGATGAGGTATTTATTGCTGTCATCCGAAAGATTGAGCAGCGGATTCTTGAATTAAAAGAGACGGTTCTTGCCTGGCAGGATTTGTGAGGGTTGAGTTTTCAGCGGATACGCCAACCATAATCCTGTCTGAAACCGTTTCAAGTTTTGTTTCCAGCTTTTCATGAAATTCAGGTATTTTTCACTTCATTTTTCTGTGACCCGTTCCAATGCTTCCAAAGCTTTTGTCAGGACTTCCTTGTATCCGTCATTGTTAATCCCAAGAATAACGTAAGCAGCAAGCTTTCGGATGATACCGTTATCACAAACAGAATAATGGATAGCCTGGAGCTGATGATGGCACTCTTTACTTATAGTGCAGGGGCTTATCTCATCGCTTATAAACGCCGCAGGCTTTGGCTCTGTAAGTGAAAACGTCTTACCGCTGTCTGCCTTGAAGGGGCGATTATCGTGCTTAGCTGTATCATCTTCTTCCTCTTTGCGCCTTCCCCGCCTGCGGTTGACCCGGACGCCGCGGCGGTGTCGATGGTATGGAGCTATATCGGGGAGTTGGTATTTAACATGTTCGTCTTAGTCGGGTCGGTCAAAATGGCAGACCGTATTGTCCGTGAAATGATGGGCTTATAATTGTAAGTTTTTCTGCGCATATTGACCCGGTGGTATAAAATGAGTATAATATGGTTAGAATACTACTACCAAATACAAATGGGAGGTGTGACTATGAATATTCGTCCATCCGCAGCAATCCGCCAAAATTACAACGAGATTGCCGAACTGTGCAGAAAGACAGCAGAGCCGGTTTTCCTTACCAAGAATGGCGAGGGAGATTTAGTCGTTATGGATATTGAAACCTACAACCGCAGGGAGAAAATGCTGAAACTCCGTGAGGAGCTGCTCGCAGTTGAGGAGGACCGGA
>CALWHT010000063.1 GCA_944380515.1 uncultured Roseburia sp. | reverse complement strand
TTACGGTAATGGTCGCGGTTCCCTTCTTAACTCCCTTTACCTTTCCGTTTTTATCTACAGTCGCCACTTTCTTATTGGAGGATGTCCAGGTCAGCGATGTATCGCTTGCCGAAGCCGGGCTGACCGTGGCGGTGAGGGAGAGCGTGCTGCCCTTACCTACCGTAGCGCTCGTTCTGGAAAGCTTCACTCCGGCTGTATCCGTGGTTACCGTTACCGTACAGGTCGCTGTCTTACCGTTTTTCGTTGCCGCGGTAATCGTTGCCGTTCCGTTCGCAACCGCAGTGACTTTTCCGTCCGCTACCGTCGCTACCTTTTCATCGGAGGAAGTCCAGGTTACCGTCTTATCGGTCGCGTCCTCCGGTGTTACCGTCGCCGTCAGAACTGCAGAGTCTCCTACATTCATGCTTAACGAGGTTTCAGATAAGGCAATGCCCGTTGCCGCTACGTCTTCCGGTGTCTCTGTCGGTTCCTCATCCGGCGTCTCTGTCGGTTCCTCATCCGGTGTCTCTGTCGGTTCCTCATCTCCACCACCCACAATTGACGAGTCTGTCAGAGCATAGCCTCCGGATGTCAGCTCCAAGGTGGATTCATCCACGTTTACAAAACGAATATCGTCAAATACGATTGACGAACTGATGTCAACTCCATTCTCTCCTTCGGGAATAATGCTGTTGCACCATACCGCAAATTTGCTCACATGGGCCGGGTCAAACGTACCTCCCGCTTTTCCTTTGAAGCTGCTAAACGGAATCGTGACATATTTTGCCTCGGTGCCCGCAACAAAATCGGTAAGATATACTTCAAAATCCTCGCCATTGGAAACAAGCTGTATTACCAGCTTCTGTCCGTTTCCGTCCGGTTTCACCCACATGCTCAGCGCATTGTACGCACTGTAGTCACTATTGTCAAGCCCCTTCATACGTCCGGTCCAAACCTCCGGTCCGCTCGTTTTCAACTGATAATCAAAGGACCCTCCGTAGCTGCCGGATGCGCGGTTTTCCGCGTCCAGAGTAAAGGATGACTTACAGTTTGCCGCAGAGTTTTCGGTATAGGTTCCGTTCAGGTAGTCATTATCTCCATAGTACAGCTCAAAATCATCAATGACGTCCGCCGCCAGCGTATCCTTATCCTTTCCGAAGCTGATAAAGGAAAGCGTCACCAGAGTGTTCCCGTCCGCGTTCAGAGAAACAGTTCCCACATCTGTACCGCCAAGCTCCGCTATCATGTCCGCCGTCACGGTTCCCTCATAGGTGTTTCCACCTGTATTTGCCGCCGTAATGGTTTTCACCACACCTTTTTCCGCATTTTCCAATACAAACTCTACCGTACCCGCGTTCTTTACATTTGCACGAAGCACTGTTTCCTCTTTTATCACGGATTTGGAAAAGAGATTGGTAAAATATCCGTTCGCTCGGTTCTCCTGTGCCGCGGTCACCTCTTTATTTGCCGCCTCACTGTAAAATTTGGTTCCGTCGGCAAAAACAGAGGAATCCTCATTATAAAAATCAATGAATTCGTTAATCAATTCCTGTCCGTGCGTGTCATTGTACTTATACGGAACATAGAAATTCGTATCGCTGAAGTTTGCCCATACCATAAAGTACGGCATGCCGTTCGCCGCCGCGATGGCGTTTACCTTGCTGTACCAGTTCTGCCCCTTAATCGGGTTATCCTTCACCAAAATTCCTTCGTTATCCGAACCGTCCGCTTTCATAACACGGACACCCGTCTCGGCGATGGCCGCAACCTTTCCGTGCTCGTCGGCAAAGCGTTTCACTGCCGCACAGGTTTCATTCAGGCTTGTCATAAACGTTTCGGAATATTCCGCCGGATAGCTGTTGTAGTCGTCATAATAATCAAACGCCACAATGTCTACATAGTCATCGCCGGGATAGCGCTCCGCATAATCCTCATACGACACCGGTCCGTTCGGAGAATATACATAAAGGAAATTATGTACGCCTCTCGACTCCAGATAATCATGTGTATACCGGAACATTGCGTTGTAGGTTTCCTTATCGGTCGTAGCAGAGCCCCACCAGAACCAGCCGCCGGTGTTCTCATGGAACGGCCGGAATAAAACGGGAATATTGTCTTCCTGTAGCCCCAGCGCGTAATCCGCGATAATATCAAGATAAGCCGTAAACTGCGCATTGTATTTTCCGCCCGGAAGCACCTCCGCCGCACAGTTATTTTCCAGATTTTTTGCCTCCGAAAAATCACAGGCAGAAAAATCATACTTTCTTTTCGCATCCGGCGTGGCAATAATTTTTTCATCGCTCATATTCGGCATGTGGGTAGAAAGTGTGATAATCGCTCCCTCTGCTGCGGCGCTCTTACTGATTTCAATGGATTTGGCAATGGCATCTTCCACATCATTAAGGCCAAGCTCCACACCGGTAAGCGCAAGAGAATCAATTCCCACAACGCCGCTGATGCTGCCTGTGATATCTTTCGTATCGGAATAAACGCCCTCTCTTGCAGTCACATGCTTATGGGTATCATTCTGATGGCCGAACAGCACCTGATTTGCCTTCCCGAGGCTTTGTAAGTATGCATAAAGCGCTCTTGTCTGGGAGGTCGCCTGTGCATCGGAGAGCGTAACCGCACCAGGCATCTTTGAAATGTCCGCCGTACTTCCGGCTCCCGGCACGGCCGTAATTTCCGTAAAGTCGGAAGCCGCGTCGTACTGCGACAGCGTAATGTTATCCAGATAAACGCTTCCCACAAATTCGGTATTGACGCCGACAATTCCGAGCGTTAAGTCTGTAATTTTTTCTGCGGACGGAGTAAACTTAATGGTAACGGAAGCCTTTTTGCAGGCAATGTCTCCGACTGTTTCGCTCCAATCCGAAAGCGCCGAAACCGTTACATCCTTGTTAATCAGCTCATTCTCCGCTGCTCCCTTTGCAAATGCCTTTATCTTGAACTGTCCGTCAAACGACTCCGGATATACGATGTCAAAGCTTAAAATGTTATAAGCCGAAATATCAAGCCCATCCGAAAAGCTCTTTTTGATTTTGGCCTCGCTCCAGCCGATTGCTCCGCAGCCCGTATAATCCAAATCCGCCCGCAGCATTTTCCCGCCAAGCACTTCGGCAACGGCAACCGTCACAGTCTTGTCATAGTCCCAGCCTGCCTCATTTTCCCAGCCCGCTGTGCTTCCTGCATTCTCATTCTCAAACGTGTCAATTACGGTGGGGTCCGCAGACGGCAAGATCACCTCTTCTGTCTCGTTTGCCGTGAGCTTCACATTTGAGATGGTGACAGTTCCGGCAAAGCCCTGTCCTACCACAACAAAATCAATTCCTTTTAAGGCTGAAACCGTTATACCCTCAAATTTGATTGCTACCGAAGTGGAATAGGTGCCATCGCTTTCGGCAAAGCTTGCCGAGGTCAGCTTAGGGATGTCCTGACTGTCCGTCCAGGTCCAGTCACCTCCCAGCTGTACGACGCCCTGCACTTTCAGATAATCTCCCTCTGCAATGGATTCATATGCAGCTTTTCCGAGAGATACATCTGCCGTCATGGTAAAGCTTTCTGTAATGGAAATACCCTCAATGGCTTGGTCATAAATAAGAGTTGTCTTTTTGTTCCAATCCTCTGTTTCCAGATTCAGTTTATCGGTTGCCACGGATTCCTCACTGCTGTAAAACGGCTGCGTCTCCGCCGCCTGTACAACAACAGAGAATTCGTTTCCTCCCGAAACGCCAAAATTGGAGAATGTTACCGCCGCTGCCAATAGAGCGGTAAAGATTCTCTTCCCCCAAGATTTCCTTAACATTTTTTCCTCCTCTACTTAAATTTTTTCTGTTTTTTACTTTTTAATTATATATTAGCTTGTATATTAAGGTCAATTAATCGTTTTTTATTTTGTTATTTTTCTCTGTTTTAACTTAATTTACTATTTTTTAGCTTGATTTCAAATATGTTTTTTGTGCATTATGCGCATTTATTTTTTTATTGCTCCATACCGGAATTGGAACAGAATAGAAAAGAGCAAAAAAATAAACCGGCCGCAGCCGATTTATTTTCCGCTTTTATTATCGCTCCACAGAAGCCGCCATCCGGCGGTACGTATGCCGTATCCCACGAATTGCCGTCGAATACGCAAAAATATTTTCCGGCAAGGCCATTCCGCCATATCCCGTATCTCCGAGATGATGAATGTCCGTTCCCGTCATTTTGCACATCAATGCAATCTGCCTGATGGTGTTCGTATCCGCTCCCTCCTGGGAGGTTCCGATTGCCGTAATCGTCAACGCCCCCAAGCTATGTGCATAGGATACCAGCTCTTTTATATACTCCATCGTAATCCCCGGTACCGTCGCAGGTGCGGGAAGCAAAATGATGTCCGCTCCCGCTTCGCAAAACCTCTGAATGTCATCTTTGGTAATGATATGCTCCGCCGCCTCTTTTAAAATGCCAGAGGCATGCATTTTCCCCGCAGCGAGAATCAGCTTGTCTCCGAGGCTCTCCTTTAATATCCGCAGTGTCCCCTCAATCGCCTCATTGCTTACTCCCATCCCCGGATTTCCGGTAAGAAGTATCATATCTACTCCCATCCGGCTGGCTCTTACGGCATTTTCCAAGGTTGCGCGACGTCCCCTTGTCATCTGCCACATGGGATCCGTCTCGCCCTCCTGTCCTTCCTCCACCGGTTCCAGGTTAATTCCGACCGGGCGTCCGGTAAGCCTTTTGAGCTCATGCACCGTCTCATCTGCATTTTCTGCAGTCAGCCCGTTTATCACAGGTTTTTCCACATCAAACATATTTAAAAGCAAAATATCCGCTCCCATAGCCGACACAAATTCTGCATTTGTGATATTTCCAAGCATGGGCTGCATGGTTCCTATCGTCTCACACGCAATCACTCTGCCCTCGCTTTTTGCAATGGAATCCAGTAAATCTCTTTTTCCAAAATTCTTAAAATCCGATGCGAAACAATCCAACATTCTCTTGGCCATATGAATCCCCCTGCACACATATTCTATAAATTAAAAAATGCCGGAAACCCTGAAAACCAAGATTTCCGACGTCCAAGGAAACAGGGGATGAGAGAATCGAACTCCCACCAAAGGTTTTGGAGACCCCTATCATACCATTTGACCAATCCCCTATATGATATAAAATGACATATTAATTACGTCATTTTATATTCTAATAAATATCAATAAAAAAATCAATAGCTATTTTATATTATTTTGTACCCTCAAAACTTCATACAGATTTCCGATGTACCTCTTGAAAAATGGTCATCTCGACTCCGCTTCGCTTCGTCTCGATGATTTTGCTCCGCAAATCTCTGTCTGTCCCCAGTGCCATCTCCGCAGGCAAGCCTGCTCCATGCCACTGTCTCCATCCAACCATTTTTCTCCGCTTTTGGTCAAGCCCTCGACCGATTAGTAACAGTCAGCTCCACATGTTGCCATGCTTCCACCTCTGCCCTATCTACCTTGTACTCTTCAAGGGGTCTTACTCCCTTAGGGGAGGGATATCTCATCTTGAGGGGGGCTTCACGCTTAGATGCCTTCAGCGTTTATCCCTTCCGGACTTGGCTACTCTGCCATGCCTTTGGTTGACAGCAGATACACCAGTGGTCCGTCCATCCCG
>CALWHT010000062.1 GCA_944380515.1 uncultured Roseburia sp. | reverse complement strand
AGGAATCTGTCTCGTATCCAGGGCAAATGCCAGCTCATCACACAAAAGCGTCTTCCCAACTCCGCCTTTCCGGTTGATGACCAATATATTTTTCACGGAACACGCAACCCCTTTCTATTACAATCATATTTTCATACTTTCATAGAAATATTATAACAGAAATACAATGAAATATCAATACAAAAATCATTAAATACAATTAGTTGCGAACGACAGGATACGATTTTCAGCGTATAGCTCTGTAACGCTGTATTTGCCGTTTTAAGGGTAGGTACACAGGAATGCATCAAATACACGAAAACAATGATAATAAACCGAATACAGAGGAAATCCGCAAACAGAAGGCATACAGAAAGCATCTTTACAACTACAGCAAAAAAGTCGTAACAATTATTCACTTCATGTACTTCTCATTAAGGTACGCAAAAAAATGTGTACCTTTTAAATGCAAGCCTACATTGCATTTAAACCGAGTACAAGCTGAAAAGTACGCAAAGGTACACAAATGACTTTAAACTGTGTACAGCTTAAATCTATGCCTGCACTGGATTTAAACCTATTAGTACGCAAAGTACACAAGGTACGCATTTTTAACAAACTTTATATAAGATAAAAAAATAGTATACAGCAAAAATGTTAAGAAACATGTTAATAATATCAATAAACTAATCTATAAATGACTTAAATAAAATGTGTACCTGTGTACCTTTTTGCTGTATTCCTTACTGGGCTTGTAAAAAACCGGTACGCATTTTTTCAATTTTGCGTACTTTTTGCGTACTTTTTCAAAGGAATCCATTTAAACATAAGCCCAGTCTACAAAAAACCGGTACACACTTTTTGTGTTCCCAACTGTGTACCACTCATATGCATATAAAAAAGCAACAGCGAAAACTTATTATCTTCACTGCTGCTCTCTTTTTGCTGTATTATTTTCTTACAATTCCTCTGTAATTTTCCTTCAACACAGGATGACACCGCTTATCCATATCTTTTGATGCGGTATACTTCGGGTCCATCCAATCCGTCAGATTGTATTCTGCAATCAGCGGTTCCGCTGCATCCATCTTATTTCCCGGCTTCCTGGCTTTTCTCTTATCATCACATTCCCATTCCGGATATGCAGGCAACAATGTCACCACATCCTTTGTAAAAGCTACCATACTCTTAGTCTCTGTACGCCCTGAGAAATTCTTCTTGTACCATTCCACATATAATGCATATAAGAAAGAGAACGGTACCAAATCCCACTTCAAGACAGGAAAAATTTCTTCTGCAAACTGCCGTACCGGGTCATTGAATTCCTTGTACTCTTCCAGTACGTTCTCACATGCACCTGGTACATCAAAGCTGTAATAATTCATATTAAGCACTTTATACAGTACATATTCCAATACTTCCTGCCGGTGCAGATAATCCTGCTTAATATATTTCCGCTCCACACCTGTGAAACATTTGGTAAATGCAATAAACAGCTGTCTCCGGTAAAACGAATCGGACTTATCACGAATCCTCGGCATCTCATTCAGGCACTGTACTACAAGTCCATGAAAACAATAGGTCAACGGAACCTTGAATTTCCGGTTAATGTTGATAGCGTCTCCTGTCACAACTGCTTTCAGGTTTGCTGCTTTATCCACGTATGTACCGACATCATTTTCATCTGTAATAACTGCCTGCGCATGAATCAAAGGCTCCAGCATAAAATCCTTACCAAAATCAGCCAGAGAAATCGACGCATAATTCCCATGACCAACCAGCTGACGCATAAGTTCACAAAGCGTTCCCTTCCCGTTATTACCGCTTTCGCTGTAAAACCATACGGACTTATTCCACGGTACGTTCGGGCGGAGAATTGCCCCCAAAACCTGCCACAATACATTGACCACTTCCGGGTCATCGGAAAGTGTATTCATCCAGCTCTCCACGTCCCAATCCGTATTATCTATTGGATTATGTATTACCACATTTGTAGCATTCGGATTGTAGTCTACCCGTGACTTACTCAAAAATACATAATCCGGAGAAAACTCAAGAAGCTGTTTTGTGTCATAATCGAAAATACCATTATTTACAGGAACCAAATGAGGCTCCCGGCAGGGCTGAACCCTCACGGCGGATTCTTTCAGAATCGTCATCACCTCATCAAATTCCCGTTTCGTCATACTGGGGCAATACAGTCTTGCAGTCTTACGAAGTTCAGTCTCTGACGTCTCATAGGTTCCAAGATTATTTCCGGTTGTCTGATAAAGACCGATAAGAGAATATCCTTCATCATCACCGCCGTCTCCGCCACCATTAGCAACATTTATCATAGCAACATAATATACTCGCAGCAGAACCTCTGCAATCTGGAAAGGAACCAACCTTTCAGGAGTTCTCCATTTATGTCCTGCCTGTCTCACACTATTTTCGATACCAATCAAACTCTCGCATTCCTGCAGAATTTCTCCGGCAACAGTCCCCGGATTTCCCGGATTCTGAGGCGTATATTTATTCAGGACACTCAACGTCGCTTCTTTCATCGTTTCGTCCTTTGTACTTGCCATATGCGGACTCTCCTTTCTTTAAAATAATTGTATTTATTTACATATATCAATATTTTTCATTATTTTTAATGTTAGAAGGCTTGATTTCGGCGTCCGCTTATGGTATTATAATTAAAGAAAGGTATTACCTACAAACACAAAAACCTGTGTTATCAAAAATGCCTTACATGAAATCAAATAACCAATGGATTCAGCCAAAATCCACCAGCAGTTACGCCGCTAACGTAGCTGCTTTTTTCTGTAGTTTTTTAGTTAGACAAATCATTTTTTGATTTCAGATACTCTTCCAGTTCCTTTCTACGCACCAGAAATCTATGACTGCTCACTTTCAGAAGAAACGGACAATCCGGCTCCTTCATCATACTTCTGAGTTTTATCTGTCCGATTCCTGTATAAGCTGCTGCTTCCTGTACGGTCAGATTCAATTTCTCATTCAATGGAATATTCTCTAATGCTTTGTTTGCTGCCATGTGACTTACCTCCTGTATTTTATTCAAAATAATTATATTCATTTATTTTTGTATATTATATCACGATATATAATTATTTTCAATAGTTATTTTGCATTTACTCAATGTATTTCATGAAAATCAAAAAAGCGGTGTCCAGACACAGCAATCCGTTCGGATTACCAATGTCTGTTCACCGCTTTTATTTCTATATTGACAAGCTGTACTCTCGTTTTACGGTTCGTCACCCCCGTAAAACTCCCGGACGTCTTACGCCAGCATCCCTACAAGGCACCGTTCCCTTGAGTTTTCCACATGAACATCTACGTTTTATAACCTGTTGTTATGATTTGTCATGAATACAGTATACAATATTTTTTCTATCATATCAAGCTTTTTCTGCAATTTATTCTGACGGTCCCATCAGACTGTCATTTCTAACCGTAATTCCTTTTTCCATTTGTAATACGACTTTCTGGCACAACCGAGCATCCGCATAATCTCCACATCTTTCATCATGCCATTAAAATCCTTTGAATATTTCAAAATAGCTCTCTTCGCTTCCTTACTTTTCTTTGTCTCAGATGTTGAGCCTACCGGTCTGCCAATCTGTTTACCGTTTGCCCTGGCAGTTTCAATCCCCTCACGAGTCCGTTGCTGCAGATATTCCACTTCTTTCTGGGACTGGACAAATGCCAACCGAATCTGCTCTTTTGCTAATGACATCAGATATTTATTAACCCCTTCCAGAATGTAATCCACCCGTTCTCCAGTCATAGCAATCTGGGAGGACAATGTTTTCCTGTATGTCTCCGTATTGATATGCGGCTCTTTCAGGAAGACCAATTCCACTCCTTTGTCATACAGTTCTTTATACAACTCAAAGCCCTCTTCTGCATTACGGCTCATACGAGACACCTCGTCAAATACAATGGTATCTCCCGGCTTCACAAGTCTCAGCAATGTCTTAAATTTTGGTCTGTCAATTTTTGTTCCCGTATATGCTTCTTCATATAAGATAGCAGACGGATAAGCTCTTAAAATATTCCGAACCTGTCTTTCGATACTCTGTTGCAAAGTACTGATACGACAATACCCATAAATTTTTCCTGTATTATTCATTCTCGTACCTTCTTTCCAAAACAGTGCTACATTATAGGGTCTCTTCAAAAAGTAGCAAAAACACCGTTTACGTTAAAATTTCAGAAAGGAATATATATACTACATCATATGAGCATTTAAAATAGCACTCTTTATTTGCATTTTATCACGATTTACATTCTTATTCAATCACATAATCATTAAATACAATTATTATTTGTTAACCTGCGGGAGCCTTTTTGATTACACACAAAAAGGAGAATCTCAAATATGAAATTTCAGACTGTAGACCTGACCAATCCGGATTTGGATTTGGATACGGATTTCATTCACAAACTTTGTGAAGTCGAACCCCGCTTACGGATTGACCGTCAGGAAATCTTTTCACAAACACCCATCCGCACCCAAAACGATATCATCTTCTACCTGGCAGATACGCTAACACAATATCCCCAGGAACGCTGCTATGCTGTTTTCCTTGATGCCGCTATGTACCCAATCGGACTCACATGTGTCGGCGCCGGTTTCACCGATACCTGCCCGGTCAGCTGCACCAAAATTGCACAGACTGCTCTGCTGCTCAATGCAACCGGAGTCATTTTAGTCCACAATCACCCTTCCGGTCATCCTGCCGCACCCTCTAAAGCAGATGTCCAAATGGCGAAAAAGCTGACACAGTTGCTGCGTATGCTTGACGGCATGCAATTACATGATTTTATCATTGTGTCCAGAAACCCGGAAAAACGTGTTTACAGTATGCTTGAAGATGAATCACTTCTGGACAACCCCGTCAAAGATACCAGGAAACAGGAATATCAAGTCGCATAGCTTTACTTCTATTCTTACATGTTATCTATATGTCTGGAGAAGCAGCCAAAACACAAACAATTCCCCAGTTTTTTTGACTGGGGAATTGTTATGAAAAACAAAAAGCATCTATATCATACGAAAATGTCGGAATGCTGACAGAATCGCTTCTTCCTTCTCCGGAGGACACGTTGGCACTCTGTGACCATCCTCACCCAGGTTAAAATTCTCACGCTTCTCAAGTCCACACTTTTCTTTTACCTGCGCAATGTATAGAGAAGACACGCTCAACCCATGCTGGCTCTTTACCCATTCCTTGATTTCCCTGTACGTAGCACTGCCCTTCGTGCCGTTCAGATATTCCGAATCTTTCGGCTCATAATCCTCATAGGCATAGACGATTTCCTCATCGACCTTTTCCCTACCCAAAAGAACAACCGTCTCGACATGCCCCGTAAACGGAAACAAATCCACCGGTCTGCACTCCACCGCCCGATACCCCTTCCGCGTCAGGAACCCCAAATCCCTTCCGAGCGTTTCCGGGTTGCATGAAATATACACCACCCGTTTTGGTGCGAGCTGAACGACCGACGATAAAAACGCCTCGTCGCTTCCCGCCCGCGGCGGGTCCATAAACACTACGTCTACCTCCGAATCACCGGCGTTTGCAGCGCCGGCCCGGGCGGCTGCCATCTCCTCCATAAATTTTCCGGCATCCGCATGATAAAACCGAATGTTTTTCACTTCGTTGCGTTTTGCGTTTACGATCGCGTCCCGCACCGCGTCACGATTTAACTCGACGCCGATGACCTCCTTTGCCGCCCGCGCGGCAATGATGCCGATGGTGCCCGTGCCGCAGTAGGCGTCAATGACACGCTCCTTTCCGGTAAGCCCGGCATATTCCATTGCCTTTTGGTAGAGAATTTCCGTCTGCACCGGATTCACCTGATAAAACGATTTTGGGGAAATGCGGAAGGTACAGCCGCAGAGCATGTCCTCGATATAACCCTTTCCGTAAATTACGGTCTCCTTTTCGCCGAGCACCATGCTGGTGCGCTTATCATTCACATTCACGACCACCGTCGTGATTTCCGGGTGAAGCTTCCGCAGCGCCTTCACAAAATTATTTTTCGAGGGCAGAATCGGAGAGCCGAGCACCAGCACGACCATAACCTCGCCGCTGTGAAACCCCCGCCGCACCAGCACATGGCGCAGCAGCCCGTACCCGGTGTCCTCGTCGTAGGTTTTGATTTTAAAGGAAGGAAGCAGCCCTCTGATATCCCGGATAATAGCGTTCGCCGTCTCATCCTCAATCTGGCAGGAATCAATATTTACCACCTCGTGCGTTCCCGCCCGATAGACGCCGGAAATAATGCCGCCCGGCGCGGTTTTCAAAGCCGGACGGCTGCTGCCCAGCACAGCCTTTGAAGCCGGATGTCTGCCGCCCGCGCCGCGCCTTCCGCCTGCCTGACGGCCGCCGCGCTTTCTCTCGATATCAAAAACCGCATGCACTTTATTTCGATAATGGTACGGCTCCTCCATGCCGATAATCGGCAGGACCTTACAATATTGCCCGACATGCTTCTGCACAAGCGCCTGCTTCTCCTTTAACTGTTTTTCATAGGGCACTCCCTGATAATCACAACCACCGCATTTCTTCGCATATGGGCAGACCGCCGCTCCTGTTTTTTGCTGCATCTTCTTATCTCCTCATATCACTGTTTGGTTCAAACGATACCGGACGGATTGTTCCGCGCTGCGCGCTCTGACAATCCTGTCATACGTCTATAACCAGATTATACGGTACAGTCCGTGGGAAAGCCAATACTTTTCTTTCCTATGAAATAAAAAAGGAACTGCGCTCTGTCAGTTCCCTTCTAACTCCATCATTCCCAGCTTTATGGACCCAAGCACCCCCGGATCTTCTCCGAGTCCCGGCTCCACGATATAACGATCGATATGCTCCAGCACAAGAGGATGGTAAATATAGCCGTTCAGAATTTTCAAAACCTTCTCCCGGACGATTGAAAACAGCAAGGACTGGTGCATGACGCCGCCCCACAGAATAATTTTCTGCGGAGAATACAGCATGATATAGTTTGCAATCGCCTGCGCCAGATAGTAGCCCTCCAGCTCCCAGACCTCGGGCCTGTCGGCGAGCTCCTTTGCCGGTTTTCCGTAGCGGCCCATAATTGCCGGTCCGGAGGCCAGACCTTCCACACAGTTTTCATGGAAAGGACAGCAGCCCTTATAAGTATCTTCCGGACTTTTCTGCAACAGCATGTGGCCGCCCTCCGGATGTATCAATCCGTGCACCAGACCGCCGTTGACATAGACGCCGACTCCCACTCCCGTTCCCACGGTGATATATATGGCATTCTCACAGCCCTTTGCGGCGCCCCAGGTCACTTCGCCCAATACAGCGGCATTTACATCCGTATCGATTCCTACCGGTACACCAAGGGCCTCCCGCAGTTTTCCGGCAATATTTACCCCGGACCAGCCCGGCTTTGGTGTCTTTGTGATACTGCCAAAGGAAGCCGAGCTCCTGTTTAAATCGAGGGGGCCGAAGGAACCGATTCCCAGCGCCTGTATCTCCCATTTCCGAAAATACGCTATCAGCCCCGGAAAAGTTTCTTCCGGCATCCTTGTCGGAATCGATGTCCGATCGATCAGCTCTCCATTTTCCTTTCCTACGGCACAGACCATTTTGGTCCCTCCCGCTTCAAGACCGCCTATTAACATCGCAATTCTCCTTTCACCCCAGGGGGCGCAACACACTTCACCTTCCCAACGAACGCGTCAGCGCTCGTCTACCACCTGGAAAATATAAAACTTGAGATAATAGCTCTCGTCCGCCGCCCACAAAATCGGATGATCCGGCGCCTGTGTGCGGTACTCGACCTGACGGAGCCGGCGGTGCACATTCTGCGCCGCCTGGCTGATGGTCTTGGTAAACAGCTCATAATCCATAAAATGGGAGCAGGAGCACGTCGCCAGAAATCCTCCGTTCTTTACCAGCTTCATCGCGCGCAGATTGATTTCCCGATAACCCTTCACCGCGTTTTTTATGGAATTTCTCGACTTGCTAAATGCCGGCGGGTCTAAAATTACCACATCGAAGGTTTCCCCCGCACGCTCAAGCTCCGGCAAAAGCTCAAAGACATCCGCACAGCGAAACCTTACCACCTCGGAAAGGCCGTTTAACGCGGCATTTTCCTCGGCCTGACGCACCGCGAGCTCCGAAGCGTCCACGCCGAGCACGCTTTTTGCCCCGGCAATCCCGGCATTTAACGCGAACGAGCCGGTATGCGTAAAGCAGTCCAGAACCCGCGCCCCTTTGCAGAGCTTTTGAATCGCCAGACGGTTATATTTCTGGTCCAGGAAAAATCCGGTTTTCTGCCCGTCCTTCACATCAACGATATACTTCACGCCGTTTTCCACAATCGGGACATTTGTGTCAAATTCCTCCCCGATAAAGCCCTTCATACGCTCCATTCCCTCGTTCAGGCGGACCTTTGCGTCGCTCCGCTCATAGACGCCGCGGATCACGATCCCATCCTCCGCCATCACCTGTTTTAAATCCTCTATAATCTCTGCCTTAAAACGGTCAATACCGAGCGCTAAGGACTCCACCACCAGCACGTCTGAAAACTTATCCACCACAAGACCGGGCAAAAAGTCCGCCTCTCCGAAAATCACGCGGCAGCTGCTGACATCAACCGTTTTCTTCCGATATTCCCAGGCGTCCTTCACCCTGCCGAAAATAAAAGCTTTGTCAATCTCCTGCTCCATGCGCCTTGTCAGCAGGCGTACACGGATTTTCGAATTTTGGTTGATAAATCCCTTTCCCATCGGATAGCCGTCAAAATCCCGGACGGCAACCACATCACCGTTTTCAAAGTTACCCGCAATCGTGTCGATTTCATTGTCAAATATCCACATTCCGCCCGCTTTGAGCATTCTTCCCCCGCCTTTTTTCAACGTCACAATCGCACTCATCCCTCATTCTCCTTTCCAAAATTCACCAGATAAATTCCCACGCACACCAATATGAGCGCCGCAACGCTCATCACTCCAAGGCTCTCCGTCTCCTGTAACAAGAGCGCCGACAAAAGCACGCCGAACACCGGGTTCATAAACCCAAACACCGTAACCCGCGAAACCGGATTATATTTGAGCAGAATCCCCCACAGAGAATATGCCGCCGCCGACACCACCGCCAGATAAAAAAGCATGGCGACGCCGGCTCCCGTAACCGCCGTAAGCCTTCCTCCCGCAAGCAGCCCGCAGACGGCCAGAATAAGACCGCCGAATACAAACTGCCAGCCGCTTAACATCACCGGGTCTTCCTCCTTCGAATACTGCTTTAAAAATACCGAAGAAAATGCGTAGGCAATCGTAGAGAGAAAGATAAAGCCCTCCCCCGTAAAACGAAAGCTCATATCCAGTCCGCTTCCCGTCACGTTCACGAGCACCACTCCCGCAAATCCCACCGCGCAGCCAAGCAATTTCCGCGCCGTAAGCTTTTCCTGATGAAACAAAAGGCTCGCGACAAGTATGGCAATAAACACATTGACGCCCTGGATGATAGACGCCTTTACCCCGGTCGTATTGGCAAGTCCCACATAAAAAAATACATATTGGATAATCGTCTGAAAAAGGCTGAGCGTTGCTATTTTCCCCCAGGCGCTTTTGCGCGGCAGCAGCAGCCTTTTTCCCAATACGCTCCCTATGGCAATCGCCAGAACGCCCGCCAGCGCAAAACGGCAGCCCGCAAATAAAATCTGCGAAGCCGTATCGTCTGACGCGATTTGAAAATACCGGTAACCCAATTTAATACAGGGAAATGCGCTTCCCCAAAGGGCACAGCAGAGCAGCGCTCCCAGCCATACCACAACCGTTTTCTGCATCCATTTTTCTTTCATGATAATCTCCATTTCGGCGGAGCGTTTTACGCCTCGCTCCGTTTTACGCACGGCGCAAAATAACTGCCCGCAATTACTGACCCGTACATTTTATCACAGAAGTTCCTGTCTTACCATGATAATCTCCATTCCGGAGCGTTTTTCGCGACGGGATGCCATCAGGGCTTATTTTTCACACTAAATTCCGGGATAGAAAGATTCCCCGGCATATGGTATACTTGAAATTATCAAACCAACAATAAATGAGATAAGAAACGAACGGAGATTTTATGGCTACTATCAGCTTATGTATGATTGTAAAAAACGAAGCGACCGTTTTAGAGCGCTGCCTTTCCGGCATTGCCGACCTGATGGACGAAATCATCATCGTGGATACCGGCTCGACTGACAACACGAAGGAGCTTGCGGCAAAATATACCGACAAAATCTATGATTTCAAATGGACAAACGATTTTTCCGCGGCCAGAAATTTTTCCTTTTCCAAGGCGCGGATGGATTACATCTATTCGGCCGACGCCGACGAGGTATTGGACGAATTTAACCATGAGCGATTTGCGCGCTTAAAGCAGGCGCTTTTGCCGGAAATCGAAATTGTACAGATGAAATACGTGACTGACTCCGAATTTGACACGGTTTTAAACGTCAAAAAGGAATACCGCCCCAAGCTGTTTAAACGGCTCCGCACCTTTACCTGGATTGACCCGGTACACGAGACCGTGCGCTTAGAGCCTGTCATTTTCGACAGCGACATCGAAATTCTGCACAAGCCGCAGAATCTGCATAACAAGCGCGATTTTTCGATTTTTATCAAGACCTTCCAGAGCGGAAGGGAGCTGTCGCCGAAAATCCGCAGCATGTACGCAAAGGAGCTTTTAAAAACCGGGGACACTAGGGATTTTATGGACGCCAAACCGATTTTTCAGTACATTTTAGAGCACGATACCACGGACGAGGCGATGAAGGAAGCCTCCTGCGTGCTTGCCCGAGTCTACCGCCTGGAGGACAACAAAAACGAGTTTTTCAAGCTGACGATAAAGGACATGCTTACAACCCCATGCTCGGAAATCTGCTATGAGTTGGGAACCTACTTTCTTGGACAAAGAGACCTGAACGAGGCGGTCATCTGGTTTTACAACGCTGCCTACGAAACCGACAGCATTCTCGACATCCACACCAGCGGCGACCTGCCCCTCTACGGTCTGGTCGAATGCTACGAGCTGCTGCTGGCGGAAGCCAAAACGCAAATCCCATCCGACCCGTTTTTAGTCTCCCGCTACGAGGAAGCGCTGGAAAAATACCGCACAGAATCCCAAAGCTGGAGCCTGCCCACGGAAAATTAACGCAAAACCTGTTTTTTGCACGGTGCCGAAACAAAAACAACGCATGGAGGCAGCACATGAACCCGGATTTTTTTACCAACGGCAACACCGTTTATACCCCGACAGAGCAGCGGATGATCGATTCCATCTGCCAGAATTACACTGATTTTTCTTATCTGACCATCGGACAGCTTGCCGCGCAGCTCGGCGTCTCGGAGGCGACGGTCTCCCGTTTCGTCCGCCATGCCGGCTACTCCGATTTCAAGGAAATGCGCGCGGCGCTCCTGTCCGCGCACGCCTCCGAAACTCCGGCCGGAAAGCTCTCGCAGACGCTTCAGGAGACAAAAAGCGGCTCCGTTGCCGACATTTTTACGCGCCAGCAGCAATACCTGCAAAAGACACTTCTCTATCTGGACGACGCGCAGATGGAGGCCGCCGTTTCCGCCGTTCTCGGTGCGAAAAATATATATCTGTACGGCAAAGGCGCCTCCGCCGGGCTCGCGCAAATCTTTGCTTTCCGGCTCAACCGGTTCGGAATCGCGGTTCATCTGCTCCCCTCCGGCGGCTCCGAAATCTTTGAGCAGTTGGTAAACATCACCGCGGACGACCTTGTCATCGTATTCGGCTTTCAGAAAACACCCCGGGAAGCGGCCGTTCTGCTCAACCACAAAAAAGAGGCCGGCTATGGTACGATTCTCATAACCAGCCGGCTCTATCAGGAGGAAAATCTCCCCGCAGACATCCGTTTATTTGTTTACCGCGGCGAAAACCAGGAATATCATTCGATGACCACTGCCATGACGCTCGTCGACGCGCTCGTGCTTCTGACGGCGCAGCGCATGGAAGGCGCCTCCTTCGAAAAGCTTTCCCGCCTTTACCGGCTCAAAGAAAAATACCGGCATGACATCCCCCGCTGACATCAGCAGGCTTCCTCTCCCACGGGTGCCGTCAGCACCTCCGTATAGTCTCCGCCCAGGGCGTAAACCTGCTTTAACGCGCGCTTTAGAATGGATGCGGATTCCACCCGCAGTTCGATTTCGGAAGCGACCTCAATCCGGTACGCGCCCCGCTTCACCTCGTCAAACAGCTCGCTCACAAAACGGCACTCCCGCTCAAATACATTGTAAATACAGCCGTATTGCAGGTTCTGGTGCGTGTCGCTCCCCGCGACCACCGGAAGGGAAAGTCTTCTTCCAAGCGCCTCGACTTCCTCCCGCGCCTCCACTCCCCGCAGCGCGACATCCTTTCCGTTGCAGTCCAAAAACCAAAACTTCCGCAAAAGCTCCTCCGCAAGCTCCGGAATATGGCTCCCCGTGCGGAAAGGATGCGCCGCCCCGAAAATAACAGGATATTCCGCGACAAGTGCGCAGAGCTCCTCCATTTTCAAAAACTTTCCCTTTTCCTTGTTCGGCTCAAGCCTGCGGTTCATTTCCAGAATCACTTCCATCGAACCGATGACCAGCGTATGTCCGCCCTCCGCGATATCCACCTCCATACCGGGAAAAATGCGCAGCCCGTCCTTTCGGAAGGAATCTCCGTCCCTGTCATATCTGTCCCGGATATATCCGTACACCTCGTCAAACCCCAGCGTATTAAAATGCTCCGTCAGACAGACCGCGTCCAGCCCCGCCGCCTTCGCCTCGCCAAACAGCCAGTCCGTATATCTCCCGGAAAAGGGCAGCTTTTTGGCGAGCTTCCCGTGCGTATGAAAATCAATCTTCATTATTTCCTCCATTCCGGCAATGTTTTGCCTAAAAATAAATTCTGCTCACGCAGACGCTCACCAGAACCCACACGACAGAAATTCCGGCAAACAGATAGTCCGCCTTCCCCGCCTTTAACATCTGAAGCTTCATCCGCTTTACCCGTTTATCCTGCACGGCATAGCGGTAGCCTTTAAGCTCCAGCGCCTCGACCGTCGTTCTGGAACGCTTTGCCGTATTCAGCATCAGCGGATAAAACGCCTGAATAATAATCTTAATCTGATAGCCCAGATACCGGATTTTCCCGAAAAAGGTCTTATGCTCCGGCGCCACGCCGCGCATACGGTAGGAAAGCAGAATATTTTGAAATTCCTCCATCAGGATCGGCAGAATACGGTAGGCAAATGAAATCGAAAAGGAAAGCTGGTCGGGACAGCCGTACCACAGCAGCCCGCTCGCCAGCTTATCCGGGTCCAGCCCGGAAAATACGGTAATCGACGCCAGCGACACCACCGCAACCTTCAAACTCATCACGAGCAGCGGCAGGACAGTGGACGCGTCCCCTCCGAAAAACAGGGCAACCAAAAGCAGATACCCGGTCTGGGAAAATACGCCGACGCAGAACAGCAAAAGTACCAGCGGAGCAACCTTCGCCAGCTTTGTCGTCACCGCCACAAAAACAAACAGCAGCAAAAGCAGCGCCACATTGTCGAGAAACCACGGCACTATGCCGAAAAAACAATACCAGGCCAAAAGAAAGCGGGGATCCATCCCGGCGATTACCGTGTCGTCATTTCCATACGCATTTTTCAGCACCTGGGTTTTTATGTTGTCAATCGACAGCTTATCTAAGATATTTTCCGATAACGCAGACATTTACGAAGCCCCCTTCCTTTCAAATAAATCGGTAAATTCCTCAATCGTATAGCAGCGCGCCTGTGAAAGCAGCCTGCTTCCCATATAAAAAATCTCCGGCGGACGGATGCCAACCTGATTGAGCACATGGGAATCCGAAAAAATCGCATCCCTGTCACCGTCCGCGATGACACGTCCCGCGGAAAGCACAATAATCCGCTCGGCCCAGTCGCAGACGAGCTGCATGTCGTGCGTCGCAATCATCACGGTCTCCGTCACATCCTTTAAGGCATTTAACGTTTTTATGATTTCCTTGCGAGTGGCAATATCCAGATTTGCCGTCGGCTCGTCAAGCAGCAGAATCGACGGGTTTAACGCAATCCCGACCGCCAAAGAAGCGCGGCGCATCTGGCCGCCTGAAAGAAGCCTGCCGTCCCTGTCCGCAAGCTTCTCCAGGTGAAACATCCCAAGCAGCTCATCGGTGCGCTGCCTGTAGTCCTTCACCTTGCGCATCTTCATGGCAAACTCAATATCTCCGCGAATCGTGTCCTTGATAAACATTTCCTCGGGATTTTGGTATACCAGCGAAATCCGGTTGGAAAGCTCCTCGGGTGCGATATCCGCCGTCTCCCTGCCGTCTAAGCGCACGTCGCCCGCTTCCGGCCGGATCAGCCCCATCATCAGCTTCATCAGCGTCGTCTTTCCGGCTCCGTTTGAGCCAATCAGCGCAATTTTTTCCCCCTTGTGGATATCAAGCGAAAAATCATTGAAAATAGGATAGGAATCGCCCTTCACCGCCCGGTACTTCACGGTAATTCCGGAAAATTCCACGTTTTTCTTTGTCCCTCTCACCGACGGACGGACCGCGGCCCGGTAATCTCCCCGCAGCAAAAGCTTACCGAATACCTGCTCTCCCTCCGCAACGGTTGTCGGGAGCTTTGTCTCCGGGGAAAGCACACCGGCCTCCTTTAACCGTTTTGCGGCCACGGTAATCTGCGGCGGGAAAATATTGCTCTCCTCCAGCTCATCCACGCGGCGCAGCGCCTCCTTTGCCGGAAGCTTCCAGAGAATTTCCCCGTTCTTCATCAGAACCGTGTGCTTACAGTAGGAAGCGATAAATTCCGTATGATGCTCAATCACAATCACTGTGATTCCGTGATTCTCATTGAGATTCTTCAACACCTCATAAATCTCACGGGCATGTCCGGGATCAAGCTGCGCGATCGGCTCGTCAAGAATCAGAAGCTTCGGGCTTAACGCAAGCATTCCCGCAAGCGCGAGCAGATGCTTCTGCCCGCCGGAAAGCTGCCAGATATAATCATGCTTCTTCTGTGAGAGCCCGCAGGCATCAAGCGCCCGCCCGCCTCTTTCCTCGTAATCCGCCATGGCATAATTCATGCAGGCAAAGGAGGCATCATCCAAAACCGTCGGCCTTACAATCTGATTTTCAAAATCCTGATATACGTAGCCGACCTTTTTCGCCAGACTGCCCACGTCCATCGCCGCGGTATCCTCCCCGTCAATCAGCACTCTTCCCGTCATATCCCCGGAAATAAAATGCGGGATCAGTCCGTTTAACGTCTTGCAAAGGGTAGACTTCCCGCAGCCGTTGTTCCCGATGACTGCCAGAAAGTCCCCATCCTCCACCTCCAGCGAAACATGATTCAGCGTCGGGCGTGCAGCCCCCGGATATGTAAAGGTCAAATCTTCTATCCTTATCATAAAGCAATTATTCCTCCGCCATCCGAAGCTGGGCGTTTCGACGGATAATACCGAACGCAATCAGTGCCACAAGCGCCGCGAGGGCGAAGCCCGCCGCCATGGCCGCCGGCGTCTCGGCCCAGTCCGCCTCCCAGTCAATCAGAGACATTCCCGTTTCGGCCAAAAGCTCCGCGCCGATTGCGCATCCGAAACCGAGAATACTTAAGATAACAACCTTCGGGGAAAGGACGCCCGCCTCCCCAATCACGGAAAACTCATTTCTCGGCTTCATCCCGAGCAGAGGCTCGATTTTCCCGTAAAGCCGCGGAACCAGATACATGGTCGGAAGCATGCAAAACAGGATGCCCGAAAACAGAATGTCGTTTGCGCACGCAAAGCCCTCAGTCACAAAAACACTCTCCGGCAGCCCGGCAACCGACTCAAAGTCCGTGACCGCAAGCTGTACCTTTAAAATATCCACCGCACAGCCCATAAGCTGCTGCACCGCAACGCCCGTAATTGACGCAAGTCCGACCATCTTAATATTTTTCGGATTCTTAACCATGCGCCCCGCAAGATAAACGCCAATTGTCACGGTCAGGAACTTTTCCAGCTCACCAAGCCCGCCGAACTGACCGAGCATAATCTCGCTGAATACCAATTCTCCCGTTGCCGCTCCGAGCGCCGCCGAAATCGGGTCAAACAGCATGGAAAGCGTCAGCGGAATAAATAAAAAGTACTCCACCGAAAATTCCACGACTCCGACCTGGAATTTGGGAATCAGCTCTGTAAATAATGTCGCAAGTCCGTACAGTGACATGCTAAGTACAAAAACCATCATCTTCTGTGACTGTGTAACAGCCGCCTTTTTTTTCTCGTTCATCTGATTTAACTCCTCTTTTACTCTGTGTGCCGTTTTTATTTACACATGCATTGTAACCGTGACCTGCTCCCCTGCTCTATCAACAATCCGTAAAATGAAAGTAAAAATTTCGTAAATGAAATTATGAAATTTTTCTTTCATTTCCTCCATCTTGTAAAATTGCCGCCAACGTGTTAGGATAAAACTATGGTAAAAATTTAACAATCTTTTTAAAAATCAGTTTGGGAGGTATTTGTGATGGATTACTCACAGGAATACAAACAGAAGCTCGTGTCTGCCGACGAGGCCGTAAAACTTATCAAATCCGGCGACTGGGTGGATTTCGGCTGGTGCACCAACACGGTCGACGCGCTGGATAAGGCTCTGGCAAGACGCACCGATGAACTGACCGACGTAAAGCTGCGCGGCGGTATTCTTGTTAAACCGCTTGAAACCTTTGCGCGCGAGGATGCCGGGGAGCATTTCACCTGGAACTCCTGGCATATGTCCGGCATTGAGCGCAAGCTGGTGAACCGCGGCTGCGCGTACTATGCGCCGATTCGCTATTCCGAGCTGCCTCGCTATTACCGCGAGCTTGACTGCCCGGACGACGTGGCAATGTTCCAGGTTGCTCCGATGGACTCCCACGGATATTTCAACTTCGGCCCGAACGCTTCCCATCTCGGGGCAATGTGCGAAACCGCAAAGCATATCATTGTCGAGGTCAATGAAAATATGCCGCGCTGTCTCGGCGGAACCGAATGCGGCGTACATATCTCCGACGTAACCTACATCGTAGAGGGCGAAAACCCGCCCATCGGCGAGCTTGGCGCTGGCGGCCCCGCTACGGACGTGGATAAGGCGGTTGCAAAATTAATCGTGGACGAGATTCCGAACGGCGCCTGCTTACAGCTCGGCATCGGCGGCATGCCAAACGCTGTCGGCTCCCTGATTGCAGATTCCGACTTAAAGGATCTGGGGGTCCACACCGAGATGTATGTCGATGCTTTCGTGGATATTGCAAGAGCCGGAAAAATCAACGGCTCCAAAAAATCCATCGACCGTTTCCGCCAGACCTACGCCTTCGGCGCCGGAACCAAAAAGATGTATGATTATATGGATGAAAATCCGGAGCTGATGAGCACACCGGTTGACTATACCAACGACATCCGCTCCATTTCCGCACTGGATAACTTTATCTCCATCAACAACGCGGTGGATATCGACTTATTCGGACAGGTCAACGCGGAATCCGCGGGCTTAAAGCAAATCAGCGGCGCTGGCGGCCAGCTTGATTTCGTGCTCGGCGCTTACCTCTCAAAGGGCGGCAAGAGCTTTATCTGCCTCTCCTCCACCTTCCAGGGCAAGGACGGAAAGCTGCAGTCAAGAATCCGCCCGACCCTGGCAAACGGCTCTATCGTCACCGATACCCGCGCCAATGTACATTACGTTGTAACCGAATACGGCAAGGTGAATGTAAAGGGATTATCTGCCTGGCAGAAGGCCGAGGCGCTGATTTCCATTGCGCACCCGGATTTCAGGGATGATTTGATTAAAGAAGCTGAAAACATGAAGATTTGGAGACGTTCCAATAAATAATTTCAGTATTGAAAAGAAAACCGCTGCCATGAGCATTCCGCCGGAAGTCTGACCTTCGCGGAACGCTCATAACAGCGGTTTCTTTATACTCTTACCAATTCAGCCGTTTCTCCGTCGGACAAAAGCAGAACCTGCCGTCCGTCTATCCGTAAAAAATCAGGAACGGAAACCTCCTCCCCCTCTGTTTTGGGGATTTTCCACTGAATCCGGCTTCCTTCCTCACATGCGAGGAAAGACACATTCCACTCAAACGGATCCTCCGTGACCTGCGGATGGGACACCGCAAAGACATTCTCCCGCTCCGCTTCTTCCCGGGGGCACGGCTTGAAAAAATGCGCCCGTATGCCGACGAACGCCGTATGCTCCGGCACACAGGGCACGGTTAAAACAACGCCCCAGTCCGTTGCCTCCACATGCGTTTCATCAAGTATCTTTGCGGCGGAAATGTTCTTGCACCCGGAGAGAAGCGCCGCCGCCTTTGTTTGCGGATTCCGGAAAAATTCCTTTACCTCCTCGATGACTTCCATTTTGCCGCCGTTAAGACAGCCCACGGTCGTACACAGCCGATACACCTCATCCCGATTGTGCGACACAAATAAGACCGGCTTGTCAATCTCCGCCAAAATATCGTGCATTTCCTGCTCCAGCTCCCATTTCAGATAACTGTCGAGCGCGGAAAACGGCTCGTCGAGCAGCAGCACATCCGGCTCCGCGGCTATCATGCGCGCCATCGCCACACGCTGCTTCTGCCCGCCGGAAAGCTGGCCCGGACGCTGCCGCTCCAGCCCCGTGAGACGAAACCGCTCCAGATACCTCCTCACCTTTTCCCTGTCCGGTCTTTTTCCCATGCCCGCCATGATATTCTGCTCGACCGTCATATTGGGAAACAGAGCGTAGTCCTGAAACATATACCCGACCCTGCGCTTCTGCGGCGCAAGATTTATTTTTTTATCCGAATCAAAAAGCACGCGCCCATTCAGCACGATTCTTCCCTCGTCGGGCGTCTCAATCCCCGCAATGCATTTTAAGGTCATGCTCTTTCCGCAGCCGGAAGCACCCAAAATGGCAAAAATCCCCTTCTCCGTCTCAAACCTCACGTCCAGGCCAAAGCTGCCCAGCTTCTTTTTTATCGCTACCTCAAGCCCCATCTTCCGTTCTCTCCTTTTCGGCGTTACCAGCTTCGGATGTGCTTCATCCCCTTTGCCAGAATCAGGTTCATCAAAACAATCAGGACAAATGCAATCACAAGCACGACCGCGACCCAAAAGCCCGCCGCTGCATAATCGCCGTCCTGGATTACCATTGCAATTTTCTGTGAGATTGTCCCGGTTTTTCCCGGAATGTTCCCGGCAAGCATGGAGGTTGCCCCATATTCGCCCAGCGCCCGTGCAAAGGTCAGAATCGTGCCGGATGCCACCCCCGGCCCGGCTGACGGAATTACCACGCGCCAGAAAATGGCTGTCTCGGACATGCCCAGTGTCCGCGCCGCATAAACCAGATTGGCATCCACCTGCTCAAACGCCGCGCGCGCGTTGCGGTACATCAGCGGAAACGCAATGACTGTCGCCGCCAGGATGCAGCCAAGCCAGGTCTGCACCACCTTGATATGAAAGCTTTCGTATAGATACGCGCCGAATGGCCGCCTTAAGCTGAAAATCAATAGCAGGAAAAAACCGGCAACTGTCGGCGGCAGCACCATCGGCAGGGTAAAAAGTCCGTCGGCGAGCGCCTTTGCCCGCGGCCCTGCCGAAATCACTTTTCTTGCGGCGTACAGCCCCAGAAAAAATGAAATCACGGTTGCCACAATTCCGGTTTTCAGCGAAATCCACAACGGGCTCCAATCAAGCCCGCCAAGCAGCTTTGCCCACTCACTCATTATGTCCCCCATTCCTTTGCCTATTCCACATCGGTATCAAAATAATATTTTTGAAAAATTGTCTTTGCCGCGTCCGATGTCAGGAAGGAAACAAAGTCCTCCGCAGCCTCCTGCTGCAGCTCATCCGCCTCAGCGTTGACAATCCGCGCCACCGGATAAATGACATCCCCGGTCAGCTCATACGGCACGATTTCGAGAATTTCCAGCCGTTCCTCATAGCCATAGGTATCCGAATAGTAGACCGTTCCGACCTCGTTTGACCCTTCCGCAACCGCCGCAGTCACCGCGCCGACATTCGCGCACTCATTAATCTCAATTCCGCCCAGAGCCTCCGAGACCTCCTGTGTCGTAATATCCGCGGGGTCCCCGGAGGTTTTCAGCATTCCGGCGTTCACCATCGCCTGTCTGGTATATTTTCCCACAGGCACGGAACCGTCCGCGAGCGCAAGGCTCTTTGCCTTTCCGATATCCGAAAGCCCCGTTACCTCCGTCTCACTGCCCTGATAGCTCACAACACACACCTGGTTGTTCACAACGTTGTGTCTTGTCCCCTCCACGACAAATCCGTCCTCGTCAAGCTGGTCCATCTGTGTCTGCGCCGCGGAAAAAAACACATCGCAGGCGGCTCCCTCTTCAATCTGTGTCATCAGGGTTCCCGAGCTGTCATAGCTTCCCACAACGGATACATTCGGCTGCGTTTTGTTATACTCCGCAATCAGCTCCTCCATCACGGTGTTTAGGCTTTTTGCCGCAAACAACGTCACGGTAGTCTCTCCAAACGTCTCCGTTCCGTCAGCCTGCTGTTCCTCCGTCTGTGTTCCATCCGCTGCGGCAGCCGGCTGCTCTTTCGTTTCCGCATTTCCGCAGCCCGCGAGCAGCGTCATCACCGTCGCTGCCGTTATCGCCATACATACCAGTCTCTTTTTCATCTTTATAGTCCGCCTTTCTGCGAAAGGCACCAATGCGTCATGAAACATGTTGGCTAACTTTCGCTTTTCTAATCTATCTTCCTTCTGATATGATTTTTTATAAGACTGACACACTACAGA
>CALWHT010000061.1 GCA_944380515.1 uncultured Roseburia sp. | reverse complement strand
AAGATGATGCTGTTCCGATTACCTGATTAGGTGTTGCGTCTATATTTTATTTTTAGCCACCGAAAGATGGCTTACTTGCTATGCCCTTTATTTCTTGGCTGTCTTTCACTTATTTGTTTCAAACTTTTCCACCTCATATGGTGCATATAATTCTTTTACAATAATCTCTTTTACCCAAGTTAATTTTGACATCCCATTTTCCTCCGTAAGCTGAATTGCTTTATCTATCGTAACTTCTTAATAATCTACTTTCATTTCACTATTATATATGCATAACTACTAGTATTTCAAGGAAATATGTTGTATAATATTGGCACTATAGACAAAAAGGAGGCTTGCTGAATATATGAACGAAATAACTATTAATTCCTTTATTGACTATTTATCATATGTAGAGAAAAACTATACTAGAAATCATATTTTTCGTGGTATGAATCATTTAGACTATTTACTTGTACCTAAAATAGGACGCGAACCGTATGTTGCAAGATGCCAAGCAGAATCCATTGTTGATGATTTGCAGGACATGGAAGAACGAATTATGAATGAGTTTATTAAAATGTCCATCCCGCATATGGATTTAAGAAATATAAGTTCCTGGGACCAATGGACTATAGGACAACATCACGGCTTACCTACTAGATTCTTAGATTGGACAGAAAATCCTCTTATAGCGGCTTATTTTGCCACGGAAAATTCAAACGGAAATGATGTTGCAGTATACGTTGTTGACAAAACACAATTCAACTCTAATACCGCAGATGTTCTAGATGTTTTTTCTTTATCGGACGAAGACGACGTTGTTCTTTATGCACCAAGTTATATACATCCAAGAATCATAGCGCAAAAAGGTGTTTTTACCGTGCACAAAAACCCAACTGTTCCACTAGATAAAACAAAAATCAATGATGAACTCTGTATGGTAGATAAATTAATCATTCCAAACAGTATTATCAAAGATTTTGTTAACGATTTAGATTGGTTCGGAATTAACCGGTCTTTCATATATCCAGGGCTTGAGGGATTAGCTTACCACTTAGATTACAAAGCGAAGGGAGGTATCTGACATGTATGTTCCTATACTTAAAAACCGAACAGTAGAAATGAGCGTATTAACTCAATTAGCAGAATTAGGAGTTTTTAGCAACACTTCTGTCCTTCCATTAGTTGAATTAATACAAGAGAAAACCCGTTCAAACAACAAAAATACCATCTTGGATGATTTAGCAGAATTATTAAGTGCCAACTCCGATATGGCTCTTATGATAGATTTCTTAAAATCAACAAAATTGAATAGTACAACAGATGCTGTAAGAACTTACATTTCGTTATCAACTCGTCAAGTAGACTTTTGTATCGAAGAAACACTCAAATTAAGAGAATTTTCCGAACGAGTTATTCCCGTTATTTCTTACCTTAGCGAAAATGTATCCTTAAACAGAATGACACATGAAGTTAATGAATATCGAAAAGTATTTCCAAAAATTGCATTCCGTATAAAAACACAAGATTTCGAGAATATCTTTTCACATGTAGAAGGTTTAATAGCAGAAAATGATATCGTTCTATTAGATATAGAATCCTCTTCACACATGAACCCGGTATTCAAAAAGATTTACAAACGGATTTCTGATAGTAAAAAGCAAAGGAATTTTATTTCTGTGGTTATCAATGCAAATCGCCCAGAAACATTAACAAATAAATCAATGGCCGACAAAGAACCCATTGGTCAGATTGATAATAGTTTGAAGGAATTATACAATACAAGCATCATGAATAAATTTGATGGTTTTGGCGATTATGCTTGCATAGTGGCATCTCTCCCTTCAACAGGCGGTGCCATTAGTCCTGCTGGAGTCTACTACTCAAACGACAACAATTTCTTTGTTGCGTTTAAAGGCAGAACTGCACAACTTTCCGAATTTCCAGACTATATTGCACCGAGCATCGTCGAATCTGAATATTGGAATGAATTTTCAGATGAACATCATGAAAAGTGCCCTGGTTGTCAAGAAATTCTTTCTATTCTAGCCAAGGTCAAAAGCGGGAAAAACCAAGGGCAATGGAAAATGATCACTATGTTGCACTATATTTATACTATGTACGAAACAGGTGCATAAAAAAGAGAATCATATGGCTATAAACAAGCCATATGATTCTTTTATTTTTCATATAACAAATCAGGATTCATCTTCGATGAGAAAAAACTCTGGCAATCAATCGGTAAAATCTTATCAAAATTCCCTCTCAAATAATTCCATTGTTCCTTATACTTTTCTTTCAAGAAATGTTTATATATCGACCATATATTTTTTTCTTTAGCAACACCTAGTAACAGCTCAAGATTTTCATTTTTTGTTTTACACGGCTTTAATCTAAGAAGTTTTATTATTTTGGTTAAATCGCTACTAGATAAACTATTTAAGCAGAAATCAATATCACATTTATTATCTTGAGCCGAGCGCCTATATGCAAAAATCATATTACCACATTCATCTAATCTATATGTTATTATTCCACATTGTGGAGGAATGTACTCTTGTACAGTTTCCGCATTTTGTATTGGAACAATAATATAAACTCTCTCAAATGCACTAAAATAGTCTTTCATCTGAGTCTCAAGTCTATCGTAATTGTCATACTCTGTCTTTATTTCATATGCACACAATTTACCATTGATACGACAGATATCAATTCTACTATCTCCAATTGACATTTCAAATGCTACAATATCATGAATTGCATCTTTGAGATATTTTATAAAATGATATTTTATTACTCTTTCGCATGCATAATACTTAAGCATAAGACGATTAATAAACTCATTAGAAAAAGTTTCCTTCTGCAATTCGATAATTGTTTGCTCACTTGTTTTATAAAATGCGTATTTTATTTTTTCCCATCGCACTTCATCCGGTTCATATATGTTGTAATCCTTGTTTAAATATTTGCATATCTGTACTATCTCACTATCCGTATAAGTACTAAGTATCTCATCATACATTTTGCATTTCCTCCTCTCTTGCCTCTGTCCATACAATACTCATGTTTAGTATGGCAGCTATCTCCAAGATTTCGGAATACTTTATTGTCCCACGCATGATTTTATTTGATATGTTTTGTATGGTCGTTTGATTCTCTTCGGAACGGTTCTTATTCATTCTACTAACCACTTCAGTTAGTGTCATACCAGAACGTGCCAAATTCATCTTTATCTCTTTGTGAATAGAATTTGTTCTCATATTACACCCTATAGTTTATTTTTATTCATTATAGTTTAATTTTATATTAAAGTCAATATTAGGAGCCCAATTATTTCATAAAAGAGCAAGGCATCTCTACCTTGCTCTTCTTCGTCTTATATTCACCGTTTCTTCCTCTAGTGCATCTACCTTCACGTCCTCCGGCACTGCTATGTACTCACTTTCTTCTGCACACCTCGATGCAGCCTCATCAATCGCACGTTCCACCTTCCCTACGTTTGCTTCAATCAAAAGCTTACACAAGAAGTCAGCGGTATCCTCCGCCGAATTCGGATTATGAAAGCGATAATTCAATTTTCTCTGTTTCAAGCGGAATCTCCACCTCCTTCTCCAGCTTGTCTTTCTTTTCAATACTATGAGATTGCTTCTTAAGTTAGACCTACCTTTTTTGCTAATATAAACGACAGTTTATCCTTGAAAAATCTGTTCCAATTCAATTCTATTTTGCTTGCTCTTTTCTCTGCGTTGGTTCTCTCCATTCACACAAATAGGCTGGCAATTTTGGAGTACTCGGTCGTAAATTCTCTTTTCATCCATGTTCTGCGTCTCTCTCATTTCCTTTACCGTAAGATTCGTCGTAATGATCATAGGCTTGCCGGAGCATACTCTCCTGTCAGTCACTTGAAACACATTCTCCATCATATAACTGGAACTGCGTTCTGAACCCAAATCATCAAGAATCAATAAGTCATATGAACAAACGGCTTCTATGTATGCATTCTTGTCTGTTGAAGCAAATATTTGATTACTGATAGCGGAAAAGTTAGTCATAAGGACTTTCTTCTCCTGCTCAAGTAATGCGTTGGCGATACACGCCGCCATATAGCTTTTTCCTGTACCGACATCGCCCCATAACAACAATCCTATGTTCTTTTTCTTAACTTCATCCCAATGCTCCACATATTGCTTCGCATATGGCATACAAGGATTAGAACCATTATCATTGTTAAAATTCCACGCCTTCATAGCTCGCTCCGAAAAACACACCAATGTATTCTTCTCTACCTCATGTAAATGCTCACGTTCCTTACGTTCACGCTCTTCACCTTCAAATTCTGCTCTTTGACAAGCGCACCATCTTGGATGCGATTTCAATCCAACAACGTGTTGTAATCGTTCCGAGAACAACACCATTAAAGGCTCCTTACATACCGAACAATGCTCTAATCCATCTTCACCAATATAAAATTCTCTTTCTTTTCCCATAGTTAAAAACTCTCCTTTTCATCATAGTCATAATCCCTTAAAGGATTACTATTCTTTTTACTTATATATTTACTAGGGGACTGATTTCCGCCATAGTTACCGACGTTTTTCTTCCCTACTTCTGTCGGATTTCCGTCCGCGGATTTCTGTCCATGTTCCTCATCCGAAAATAAAATATATAACCGGTTAGGTCGTCCCCGTCCTTCCGAGATTTTCTCTAACAACTGCACCTTCACCAATTCCTTCATTGCATCCTTGATGGTTGTTTCACTTTTATTCATATCTGCAGCCATCTGATGGATGGGATAAATAAAGTAAACTCTTCCCTGTCCGTCCAGCCAACGATTCTTTTGCGACAGTTGCGCTTTACCCAACAACCGGATATACAGCATCTTCGCCGTGTTACTGATTGGACAATTCAACAGAAATCGTGGCATTGGCAAATATGGCGGCATCTTCGTATGTTCGTACATGTATTTACTCATTCTTATACTCCTCTCCCATAACCGGATTCCTTCATTTCCTTTCTCATTTCTGCGTACTTTCGCTCATTTTCTTCATAAAGTTTCTGACGCTCTTTTCTTTCTCTCTTGAGACGCTTTTCTTTCAAACGTTCCTCTCTTCGGTCTTTTCTGCAAACCTTGAGATACGACCATACACCCTTCTTCATATCAGCAATTTTTTCTTCCGCTTCTTCAAGTTTCCGGGAAACTTCCAAGTATAAATCCCTGTCAAATCTACGGCTCCATTCATAGCGTTCTTTCTCTGTTTTAAATTCATTCTTCTGTCTTTCCACCATACGTTTATAGCTTTCGATTTCTGCTTTTAGCGCCTTAATTTCATCCGCCTTTTGCTGTTCTAACGTTTCCAACTTGCGTTTCCACGTAGCTAACTGTTGCTCTTGTTCCTCTGCCAAACGATTTGGAAGATCAAGCTCCATCTGTATTTGTAAGAACATTTGTGAAATCAATTCCTGATTCAGTTTCAGGCTTCCACCTCTTTCCAACACCAGACATCCTGCCTCCGTCTCCAATTCTGCAATTTTTCTACGGGCAGAAGTTTCTGATACGCCCTCCGACATTAACAGATTTTTCAATCGCGATATCGAACTAGGATAACGCTTACTAACAAATACTAATGTTTCATAGTTGTCCGCTAATTTTTTCATTGCTTCCTTTGACTGCATCCTCTTATCTCCTCTCTGCGTCTTGTAAATCTCACATTTTGCCAGCTTAAACATTTTTCTTACACTAAGTACTTAGGGTCAGAAAAAGCTGATTGCAAAAAATGTGGCAAACTTTTTTAAAAACTTTTTGTTTTTCACTATGTACTTGGAGTCAAAAAAAGCTGATTGCAAAAAACGTGACATATTTTTTCATAATTTTTCTTTTCACTATTTACATTGAGTCAAAAATTGTTGACGGACAAAAAATCAAAATATTTTTTATTAATTGACTACAGAGAACAATAGCCGTGCATGGCGGACATAACAAAAGACACCAACCTCCAGACTTCATCTGAAAATCAGTGTCTTCCGACGTCAAAATAGGCAACGCCACTATTTGGCGAAAGTAGCAGGATACGCTTAAAGTTGCATCACTTTAAGCAGCACACTTCACGCCCAGGGCGTTCACACTAGGAGACCTAGAACCCGAAACTTGGCATTTGTAATTCCTTCCTCATATGTTGACGGCATGAACCCGCTGATGCGCTGATAGGCAAATAAGAAAGGCTCTGATTTCTACCATTCAATAGAAACCAGAGCCTATCGCTCTTGTAACAGCCTAGCACATCAGCCCCTACTGTAAACATACTTAATACTATTCCCATTCATTTTTTCCGCGGAACATCCTCTTCATATAAGCTGACTTTTACTCTCACTCATCATATGACACTGTACTAATTACACCATCGAAATATACAAAATCCCCCTCCGGATAATTCCATATCGCCTTAAACTTAGTAGGATACCTGATTCCCCTTTCAGATAATTCATATTTGCTACACACTGCAGACCATGGAATATATTCCATAGTTCCGTCAGGATTTGTAACTCCTCTATCATTTGTCTTAAAAGAAATAAATTCATACTGCTCATTAAACGTGAAAATACCACTTGCAGATTGACCCGCATAATAGATGGTTGCTTTCACTTCATAATCACTAATCTCTTCAAAGGATATATAATCCTGCAACAAAATAGCCGGAGCAAACATGCTTTCTGCGAGGTATGTAACCAAACAAGCCTTATCCATTTCTTCTCCGGTTTGATGAAATATGGTTATCCCTTTCGCAATAACTCCCTTCATCCCTCCAACACCATTTTGATAATAATCATACCCTTCAAATGGCACACCAAACACACTGCTGTCAATCAAAGCCATTCTACAAGGTTCTGACACAAAATCATACTGTGTATAATCAATCCTTAGTGTCGGCCCATCTTTTCCCTGCATAAAGTCCACATCATGATATTCCATTTTTAAATAACTCATTTTGGGTGTTCCAATATATCTGCAATATTCTATATATCTCTGAATCACAAGGGGCAACTTTGAAAATTCTTCACTTCTGAAAACTTGTCCCTCTTCTTGTAGCCTATTGCTAGCTTTCAAGTTCTCAACATCCTTTGCAAAACACCTCTCCACAGGCGAATATGGTATATGAAACCAAACTAAAATGCTTCCTAGAATAATTATTATTCCAATAAAAACACCCATTTTTCTTTTCACCTCATATGATATAACTTCTCACATTTTTATTTCAGATTTCCGTTTTTCCAATATGCTTCTACCTTTCTGGTAGCCAAATCAATAATAGCTTCATAACTATACTTTTTACTCCAAGCACAAAAAACAGAGTTCTTACCTAAAATTAAACGTGTAATAAAACTATTGGGTTTTGATATCCATCCATCTATTGGAGTCATCTTAAATATTAGTGTATTATTTTCACACTGAACGCTATATTCTCCCTGTACATAACCCATTTGTTCTCTCGGATTAATTGTAAATTGACCGGCACAAGGTTTATCCAAACTCAATCCACCACTAAAGAATATGTATACATTATCTTCGCCCAAATGTACCCTCACCTTCTCTAAATCAGCTTTATAGTCAAAGAAATACTCTATATTACCATCCCAATAAGTATTCTCATTATTCAGTTCAATTTCTTGCAGTTCCATCATACTTGTATTCGCAAATTCCAGCAATTCACATTCATTACTATATCTGGCATATAATCTTGCCTGACCATTCATTGGCATTGGAAAATTGTCTATTGTAATTTCCTTGCCGTCAATGGTGCAAGCAACAATGGATTTACTTTTGCGTATGAAATCAAAGTCGTACATGAAAAATACCGGTAGATATTCAGGTGCCTTGGAACCAATTCCAATGGGTGCCAACAAATTCATCCCTTTTGACTTTTTCTTACTTTTTTCCTCAATGTGCACTGATATTTTTCTATCATGTATATCAACAAACTGAAAGCTAATAAGCTGATTATTATTCTCTTTACAAAACTGTACATTGTTAATTGGAGTCTGAATATGTTTATGTAATCCATTCTCAACAACATTAAACTTTTCATTTTCGTTAAAATTCAATGCCACATCATCATATACATCTACATAGTTATCATTTCGATACGCAAGCACTCGGTATCCCACTCCATATGGTTCTCCATCAATATATTGCAGTTCGAAACCTCTATAAATGGTATCCGGAGACTTTTCAAAAGGAATTATCGCCAACTTTCTAATAGGGCTATATTTTACTATAATGGGTAAATATCCTTTCATTTTCTCCTCCACTCACTTCAACCCTTTCTGCAAAGCGTTATTAACCGCATTCATAATAATTTCACTTGATACGGTTGCTCCACTAACAGCATCTACATCATATGTATTTTTATCTACCATCTCATCAGCAATCACATTTGCTGACTGTCCCAGTCCATTTTGATGATTTACAATTTCAATTTCTTTTATTTTACCTTTTTTCACTGTTACTTTCACATCTACAATAACCGGACCAAGTTCACTATGTCCTTCATAAATCCCATCTTCTACTTTTGATAAATCTATGACGACATCCTCAAGTTCCATAGCTTCTTTTACAAGCTTTGCACTCCATGTTTTGAATCCAACTACTCCTATAAAAACAATGCATAAAAATATGACCGCTATCCTGATTACTTTCTTCATGCTATCCACTATCCTTCTAATAAACACTTAATAAGTGGTTTTGCATATTCACTGGAAGTAATATCATAGGAACTTTTTATTGCCTGTGCAAAACCTTCTTCTGCGCTGTCCTTATCCTTCTTTTTATCCATCACTTTAGACATCATTTTCATAATTGTCCTATTCGAAAATGACATTTTTTCATAACAGATTCCACCTTGCATATAAAAATGAGGGATAGATTGCAATTCTTCTGCTGACAGATTGTTCTTCCAAACCTCCTCAATCTCCTTTGTGGCTTCATTAGGCGTTCCACCTGTTGCAAACAGGATAAGCCTGTTCGCTGAACTCTTTTCAAACATCTCTTTTGCTTTTTTGTATCCATTTATCATTCCTGCATACAACCCGCCACCATAAACAACCACATCATATCCAGACATTATTTCAGCTGTAACTTCCTTAAAATCCATCAGATTGCCATCTACTTCTTTCGCAATGAATTCTGCATACCATTTTGTAAACCCTGTTTTACTTTTATAAATTATCAAAGCCTTCATCTCTTCTTCTCCTTAAATCAATTTTAAATTATCTTCAATCTGCACAATGGTCTGTATAGTAATCTGTAACTGTTCCTCCGATACCCCTTCAAACATTCTCTGCAAAAGCGTCATACTCATTTCATCGTTTTTCTCGCAAAACTCCTGGCAATATGGCGTAAGTTCGATCCGTTGTTTTCTCTTATCCTGCTCATCCACAGAAATTCTTACAAACCCCTTTTTCTCAAGTTTCAACAGTATCTGCTTCACATTTTGATGAGAACTACCCATGATTTCCGCTAATTCCTTAACTGTAGGGGGCACTTTGCACAAGTTGATACATATGATTGCAAAAAATTGTTTCCAACTAATTTCTTTCATAGTACTGTCCGCCATTGCCTGAAATCTGTTCTCAAAAGCACTTAGTAATCCTAACAGAAAATAGGATGATTCAATGCCCATAAAATTAACTTTGTCACTTCTAATTACTTCCTTTAGATTCATAGCGCCCTCCATTAGGTAATATATTACTTTATATAAGGTAACACATTACCTTTTTATTGTCAATAGGTACACATAATAATCACTATCCTTTAGCTCGCCAAAACATTCTTTCTCATAATCTTCCTATCATTCAAAAAAACACCCTCAGATTTCCACCTGAGAGTGCCTATGCTTTTCCCTTATTCAATTCTCCATATCACCTTGCTTCTTAACCATTCTATATTGTTACAACCACATGTACCGTACTTTTACTAATCCCAAAATGCTTTGCCGCCTGACGCACCGTCGTGTTATTGTCGATGATATATCTGGCTATCTCCATAGCTCTTTCCTCAATATAGGTTTTCACAAAAATTCCCCTGCAATACTTGTTTTTACATTGTATGCCGGGGAATTTTCCGTTATACCCAAACTTATTTTATTGTCCGGACTTTAAAACAATTTCTCCCAGAAAACCGGCACCCAGGAAAGGAAGTATATCCTGAATCGTTTCACCCTTTTTCAGCCTGAGCAAAGTGATTCGCTTTAAGGCTTCCTCCTTCAGAAATGGCAGAAAATCAATTACCTTTTCACCCTTTTCCTCCTTCAGCAGCGCCAGTTCCTCCAAAACATCATCCTCCAGAAATGGCAGAAAGGAAACCGCCGATTCTCCCCTCTCCACTCTCTTTCTTGCTAACGCAGCCACTGTCTCAACATTCAGGTATGGCAAAAAGACCTCTACCCTGTTCCCGCTGGTTAAATCAATGTTTTCCGCAATGATTTCGATTTGCCCGGGCTTTAGTATAGGAATATTGGCCTCCAGTTCTTCACGGGAAACATCGTTTTTTCTACATATTCCTTAAGCTCATGATTGATTGCTGAATTTAAAAGGCTTGATTTTTCACCTAATAATTCATCGACGGAAATATGAAACAATTCCGCAAGCTCAGGAAGCTTTGAAATGTCAGGCATACTGTTTCCGCGTTCCCAATTTGAAACCGCCTGAAAGCTTACCCCCATTTTATCGGCCAATTCAGTCTGCGTCATATTATTCTCTTTTCTTAATGTCACAATTTTTCTTCCTACTTGACTCATGTTAAACATAATTTATCCTCACTTTGACATATTAGAAAAAGCTTTTCCTGATTTCATTGTACCAAAAAACGCGGAATATTCCATCAATCTATCGTTGAACTTGAAATTCAATCAGCAGTTGAATCCGTCGTGTTTCCATGTCCATTACGCACAAGCTGCAAAAATCCCCCGGCAATACTCGTTTTCGATTGTATGCCGGGGAATTTTCCGTTATACTGTAACCATCAAAAATTTAAAATAATCAAAAAGGAGAGATTTCTATGCCATTTATCAACACGAAAACCACCGTATCCTTAGATAAGACAAAACGCGACAGCTTAACTGCCGCGCTCGGAAAAATCACCTCGTCCTGCTTAAATAAGGGTGAAACCTGGATTATGACAGGCTACGAGGACAATGCCAGCCTTTATTTTCAGGGAAACCAAAACGGCGACACCGCCTACGTTGAGGTCAAGCTGTTCGGCACGCCGTCTGCTTCGGGCTGCGCCGCAATGACAAAGGAGGTCTGCGCCCTCTACGAAAAAGAGCTCGGCATTCCCGCAGAGCGTATCTACGTATCCTATTACCCAACCGAAAACTGGGGCTGGAACGGAAATAACTTCTAAAGCTACTCTGCTCTGCGCATCCGCTCAACGACGCTTTCCCTGCACATGCTCCTGTAGCATAACAACGGAACGAAAAGAACAACCAGTACCAGTACGGGCAGGCAGAGCGTCACGGGCAGTACCGTAAAACGCCAGGTAAAAAAGAAAATCTGGCTTCCCATCGAGCGGATGACCGTGGCGTTCAAAAGTCCGCCCAACAGAAGGGACACGGCTCCGGTCAGGACCGCGTAAGCGAGCCCCTCATATTGCAGCATCCTCCTTTGCTGTCCCCGCGACATCCCGACGGCTTCCAGCATTGCAAGCTCCTGCCGGCGCGTAAGAATCGAGGTCATCATGGTATTAATGAAATTTAAAATTCCAATCGCTGCCAGGATGAACGCAAGAAGGCCGCCGACCGCCGCATACATATTTTTCACGGATTGAAACTCCTCCACAACCTTTGATTTTGAAGTAAAGTCCAAATCCTGGTTTACTTCTCCGCAATAGGAGGTCAGCCATTCCTCTATTTGCGCCTCATGCTCCTCATCTGCGTTAAACAGCGTGCGCATGGGCTGCGTTTCTCCCATAAAATCCAAAAATTCCTGCTCCGGCAAAATATAATCACAGTTAAACAGACCGTACACCTGCAGCTCGCACGCGTAAGGCATATCCGCCACTGCCAGCACCTCGTACTGCCTTGCCTCCCCCGCTTCATTAAAAAGCGTCACCGTTTCACCCGGCTGGAAAAAATAAGTATTGCCGCCCTCGTCAAAGGTAAACCGGGTTGCGATCACATAATTTCCCGTTGCAAACTTCTCCCAATCCAATTCACCCTGCGGGTTTTCGAGCTTCTCCATCACAAGCTTTCCGATTCCGTAAACCTTACCGTCCATCCAGCTCATATCCTCATACATCTGCAATTCCTCGTCATCCACGCCGTAGGAAGCCAGCTCATTCTTTACGGTATCATTTTCCAGAATGCGTTCCTTTAGCTTTGCAAAATCTGCCTCCGTAAATTGGGGATCATGGTTATAAATATAGATATTGGCGGACTCCTCGATACCCTCCTGCTCGGAAAGCTCCGCAAGGAACTCCTCCGTCACGCCGTCAGTCACCCTCGCAAAGCTGTCGACCGACGTGTTATCCAGCGTGGCATCCTGCACGGAAAAATCACTGACAACCCGGCTGGAGGCAAATTTATCCATATCAAAGCCCCCGGTTAAGCTGTAAATACTGTTTAACAGTACCAGCGCCAGAGACAGCGACGCCACAACGACAGCAACCTTTTTCGGGCTGCGCCGGATATTTCCCAGCGCCATGCGCAGCGAATTTACCTTTGGCGTGCGTTCTGCCTTTTTTCTCCCCCGGCAAACGCCCTTTGTCCCTCTGTGCGGACGCTGCTTCTGCCCCTCCGTAAAACGTACCGCCTCAATCGGCGTTACGCCGGAGGCAATCCGGCAGGGCTTAATACAACTGAGATAGACCGTGACAAAAGAAAACAGCGCCGCTCCCGCAAATATCCAAAAATTCAATTCCGTTTTCGTATCTGTCGTTTCGGAAAATACAAGATGCGACATAATAACCGGGAGCAATCCTCCCCCGACCAGAGCACCGAGCACCAGTCCGACGGGAATCCCGTACAACGACAAAGCATATGCCTGGCGGCGGACAATTTTCCGAAGCTGACGTCCGGTGGCTCCAATCGTTTTTAACATCCCGTAATGCCTGATATCCGCAAAAACATTGATATAAAATATATTATAAATAATCAGATACCCGGAAACCAGAATCACCGCCAGCAGCACTACCACCAAAAGAACCGTCTGCAGGTCCAGGCTTCCACCCAGATATGCCCAGTTTACACCGATTGGCGCTGTTTCCGGGAAGCCGAGCCGCTCGTTTAACTGCTCTGTTTTCTGCTCCAGTCCAAGGCTGTTTGAAAAATTAAAATCCGCCATGATTCTGCCGGCATAATCGGACGCGTCGGTTCCGCTCTCCAAAACGGAATTTGTCGGTGTCGGAGCAACTTCATTCGCATAGGTCTTTGAAACCGCCGCAACCTGGCTCATCGCCACGGTATCCCCATAGAACCACCCGCACAGTGTAAAGGTTTTTTCTATCTTTTTTCCCGCCACGTCAAGCACCAGCGGCACCGATTCCCCGAGACGGCAGGGAATTCCCAGCGCTTCCAACACCAAATCGCTGGTGACAATCTCATCCTCCGCCTCCGGCATATGTCCCTCTACCGGGTAACAAAAGCTCCACCGCGCATCCAAATCCTCATAATAGCTGACCTCGGTCGTAAGCTTTTTCAACTCGTCATTGACGGCGTTTCCAACCAGAATACGGTAAGAAACCTCCTCCAGCTTTTCGTCCTGCGCAAGCAGCTCGTATTCCTCTTCGGTCAGATACTTGTAGCCCGCATGGGCGCTTCCGCCGACCTGACGCATGGTTGCCTGCTGCTGCTTTTCCAGCAGGCTCCCGCCAACCGTAAACACCGACGTAAATAAAACAGTCGTCATTGCAATTGCCAGAACCGCAATCAGATTTTTCTTTTTTCCTGCCTTTCTGGTCTTATCCGCAATCCTCCGAATCACCTTTTTATTATTTACCTTACGCATAAGTCTCACCGCCCTTTACGATTTTTCCGTCCTCGATGCGTATAATCCGATTTGCAAGCTGCGCGATTTCTTCATTGTGCGTAATCATCACAATCGTCTGCCCGAATTTTTCCCCTGTCACCTTCAAAAGGCTCAGTACATCCTGGCTTGTTCTGCTGTCAAGATTTCCGGTCGGTTCATCCGCCAAAAGGATAGCGGGCTTTGCCGCAAGCGCCCGCGCGATTGCAACCCTCTGCTGCTGTCCGCCGGAAAGCTGTGCCGGGAGCGCGTAAAGCCGCTCCTTTAACCCCAGAATCCCGATAATCTGCCTGACATACTTCTCATCCACCGTATTTCCGTCCAGTTCAATCGGCAGAACGATATTTTCATACACATTCAGCACCGGAACCAGATTGTAGCTCTGAAATACAAAGCCGATTTTTCTGCGGCGAAACACGCAGAGCGCGTCCTCCTTCAGCCCGGAAATATCCCTGCCGTCCACAAACACCTTTCCTGACGTCGGACGGTCCAGCCCGCCCAGCATATGCAAAAGCGTTGACTTCCCGCTGCCGCTGGTTCCGACAATCGCCACAAACTCTCCGCGCTCCACCGATAAATCCACACCGTCGAGCGCGCGCACCATCGTCTCGCTGCTCCCGTAATATTTTTTCAAATTCTCTGTCCGCAATACTTCCATATAAACCTCCATTGTTCCTGTTCCTCTTTCCCAAAAAGAAAAGGACAGTTTTCTTACTGTCCTCATTGTAGCAGACGATTCTTTCCGTGCCCTTTCCAAATTCTAACACTTGTGAAAGATTCCTGTCAGCTCTCATATTTTTGCAGAAAAAGGCGAAACTCCGTGCCCTCGCCGCATTTTGAATTCACCCGGATATATCCGTTTTCCTTGCGCAGGATTTCACGCGCCAGATACAGTCCGATACCGACGCCCTCCTGCCCGTCCGCCTGGCTTCCGCGGTAAAACCGCTCAAACAGCTTTGGGATTTCCTCCTCGGAAATTCCCATGCCCTCATCGCGCACACAGATGGCCGCATACATTTCATATTCCATGACCGACACGGTGACGGTACTGCCGCAGGCGGAATATTTGACCGCGTTATCCAAAATATTAAACAATGCCTCCGCCGTCCACTTCCTGTCAAAAAAAGCCGCCGCGTCTCCCTCATAGGTATTGCGGACGGAAATGTGTTTCCTCTCCGCCTTCGGCAAAATCTCCGCTACAGCCCCCCGCAAGCAGCGCGCCGATACGCTCCTGCTTCGGTGCGACTGTCACAAGGCCGCCTTCCAGTCTCGAAAGCTTCGTCAGCGCCTGGATCAAAAACTCCAGTTTTTCCGTCTGACGGACAAGCTCCCCTAACAGCCTGAGGTTCTCCTCATCCGCAAGCCGCTCGGAAAGCAGCTCCGCGTACAGACGGATGTTTGTCATCGGCGTTTTGGTCTGATGGGAAATATCGGAAACAAGGCTTTTGATATTCTCCCTTTCCCGCTCCAGATTTGCACGGGACATACTGGCTGTTGCCAGATACTGCTTCCATTTCGCCTCCAGCCTTGAAAGCTTCGTCTCGTCGTAATCACTTTCTCTGAAATCTCCCGCAATCGCAGCATCCAGCATGGCATCCAACCGGTCCAGCGTCCTGTTTGTAAACATATATACCTCATTCCTATCTACGATTCCCGGCTTTTCTTCCACAGATATCCCTGTCCGTACACGGTCTGGATGTAGGATGCTTTGCCCTTTTCCTCCAGCTTGCCGCGCAGTCGGTTCACCGTAACTGAAAGCGCATTTTCATCCACAAACGCGCCGTCGTCGCTCCAGATACGGTCAATCAGCACATTTCTTGTCAGAAGCTGACCCGGGTGCTCCACCAAAAGCCGCAGCAGCCTCTGCTCATTGACACTCAGAGAAAGCTCCCTGCCGTCCTTTAAAAAACGAAGCTCCTCAAAATCAAAGAAAAAGCCATCCTCCGTATATGCCGTCTGCCGCCTTCCCCCGCTCCGGCGCATCAGCGCCTCAATCCGGGCACGCAGCACGGCGAGGCTGAAAGGCTTTGTCATGTAATCATCTGCTCCCAGCGCAAGGGAACGCACCTCATCCATTTCCATATCGTTTGCCGTAAGTACCAGCACCGGAAGCTGCGAGCGCTCCCGCAGCCACTTCAGATAGTCGTACCCGCTTCCGTCCGGAAGATTCACGTCCAGAATCACAAGCTCGGGAGACCTTTCGGTAAAGTCCTCCTTTGCGCTCTTTACATCCCTACTCTGCACAAAGCAAAGCTCCGGCTCACGGAGCGCCAGCACAATCCCGTCGCTGAGCGCCCCGTCATCCTCAACAATCTGTATCGTCACGCTGTCATTCTCCTGTCTGTTTTTTCCGGTGCAGCAGTTTGGAAACAAAGGACTGCTTTTTTTCCACGGGCTTTTTCGGGAATCGCTCCTCCGTCTCGGAATACCCGGGCACCCAGTCCTCATAAAATTCCAGTCCGTCCACGTCCGTCCTGCCGTTTAGCTTTTTACACATAGCCTTGATGACCTCCATCATGGTATCAGCCATCTTCTCCGCGTTCTGTGCCATCCTCTCGTTAAATTCCATCCCGCGGTCGGGCCCTTCCTCGCCCAGAATACAGTCGTCCCCCAGCATCCTGAGCTTATTCAGGCGGTCCCTCTGCTCCCTTACCATACTCAGGAAACGGCTCACCCGCACATTGTGGGCATCCTCATCCGTGTAGCACAAAAATTCCTCCAGTAAAGTCCCCTCCGGAAACCCAATGCCGTAATGGTCATTGTAAAACCGGCATATTCGCTCCGCGGTGCCCCGCAGGATAATCCCGCACTGGCGCGGCTCTTTCCAGTAATGGTTTTCCGCATCTTCCAGCTCACGGTAAATTTCCTGATACGCCCGCTCCATCTCGGGGTCGCTTATCTCACATTCCGTCATAAATGTAAAATTCATATGGCTGGCTTCCTCCCCCACGTAATCTCTCTTATGCAGCCTTCTGCGCAATTCACATAAGAATCTCGCGGCAGATTTCCGCTGCGGTTTTCCCGTCCGTAGCGATGGTTTGGTCCGCTACCGTCTCATAACGCTCCCGGCGCTTTTCCATCAGCTCCCGGATGAATGCTACATTCATATTTCCATTTAAAATAGGTCGCTCCGTACTGTGGCGCACCCGCTCATAAATCGTTTCCGGCGCTGCGGTAAGCAGTACGATTCTGCCGCTCTCCTTCATCAGCCGGGCATTTTCATCCCGAAGCACGCTTCCGCCGCCGCAGGAAACCACCAGATTTTCTTCCTTCAAAAAGGAGCGCAGAAGCTCTGTCTCCAGTTCCCGGAAATGTTCCTCCCCGTATTTTTCAAAAATTTCGGAAATCGCCATTCCCTGCTGCTCCACAATCATCTGGTCCATTTCAATACGTCTCGCACCCGTCTTAGACGCAAGCTCTTTTGCCACAGTGCTCTTTCCCGCACCCATAAAGCCTATCAGATAAATATTCGTCATCACATCCCCCGGTCAGCTGAAAAATTTTTCCTTGACTTCCTCCACCGGCATATCCATACCGGTATAAAGGCGAAACGCGGCAACGCCCTGCCAAAGCAGCATGCCCTTGCCATTGATGCAGGTACAGCCCGCCTCCTTCGCCTCACGCAGAAGTCTGGTCTCCTCGGGATTATATACGGCGTCAGCCACCACAAGCCCCGGATAAAACGCGCTTACATCCTTGACCACGCTCTCATTTTCCATCGGCTTCATGCCGACAATCGTAGCGTTTGCGAAAATATCGCTGGACCTGATTTCCTCCGTCATCCTTGCCGTGTCGGCAATGTCGTAAACATTCACCTCGCAGCCCGGCACCTCTTTTTTAATTTTCTCCGCCGTCGCAAGCGTCCGCTCAAAAAAAGAATCCCTGATATTAAAAATAGAAATCTCCCTCGCTCCGTCTAAGGCGCACTGTACCTGAATCGCCGTGGCCGCTCCGCCGCCGCCCGCAACCGTGATTTTTTTGCCCGAAACGTCAATGCCATGATCCCTTAAATTCTGCACAAAGCCCTCGCCGTCCGTCATATGCCCAATCAGCTTTCCGTTCTCATTGACAATGGTGTTGACCGCGCCGATAATCCGCGCCGCCGGAGAAAGCTCGTCCATATACTTTGCAGCCGCTGTTTTGCAGGGCATCGTCACATTGCAGCCCCGCATGTGGAAGGTTTTCATCGCTGCAATCGCGTCGCCTGTCTCCTCCTCCTTAATGTCAAACGCCACATAAACGTAATCGAGTCCCAGCCTTTCAAAGCTGTAATTGTACATTGCCGGAGAACCGGAATGTCCTACCGGGGAACCGATCAGCGCAAGCAGCCCCGTATGTCCTGTAATTCTGCCTTCCATCTCTTTCCTCCATTTTTCTGCGCAACTTTTTTCTACCTTTCATCATAACCGTTTTTTCCCCGCATTTCAACTGCTTTCCACCGTTTTCCCATCTCCTGCCTCTGCGTACAACATAAGATTTTCTGCTGACAATTTACGTTTTTTTTTATATAATAAAAGCTAAGGCACACAGCTAACAAAAATTGACAGGAGGTATTCATATGGAACCGTCAAATGTATATTTTACATCTTTTAAAGCTACGGGCAGTGAGAATCTGCTCCAGAAGCTTCACCGGCTGATGAAAACCGCCGGTTTTGAGACCATCGATTTTCAGGATAAATATGCCGCTATCAAGATTCACTTCGGCGAGTACGGCAACCTCGCGTTTCTGCGCCCGAATTATGCCAGAGTCGTGGCAGACTATGTAAAGGAGCTTGGCGGCAAACCGTTTTTGACTGACTGCAACACGCTCTACGTCGGCAGCCGCAAAAATGCGCTCGACCATCTGGAAACGGCGTATGTCAACGGCTTCTCCCCCTACCAGACCGGCTGCCATGTCATCATCGGCGACGGTTTAAAGGGCACCGACGAGACCATCGTTCCCATCGACGGTGAATATGTCAAGGAAGCAAAAATCGGTCATGCCATCATGGACGCAGACGTTTTTATTTCCCTGACGCATTTCAAGGGACACGAGATGGCCGGCTTCGGCGGAGCACTGAAAAATATCGGCATGGGCTGCGGCTCCAGAGCCGGAAAAATGGAACAGCACTGCGACGGCAAGCCCAGCGTAGACCAGAATCTTTGTGTCGGCTGCGGTGCGTGCAGCCGGATTTGCGCCCACGACGCACCGCAAATCGCGAATGGGAAGGCTTCCATCGACCATGAAAAATGCGTGGGCTGCGGACGCTGCCTTGCCGTTTGTCCCAAGGATGCCATCGCCGCGGATTTCAGTGACTCTATCGCCATGCTCAACTATAAAATGGCGGAGTACAGCCTTGCTGTCTGCAAAGGACGCCCGTGCTTCCACGTATCGCTCATCTGCGACGTATCTCCGAACTGTGACTGCCATGCGGAAAACGACATCCCGATTATCCCCAATGTCGGCATGCTGGCCTCCTTTGACCCGGTCGCGCTTGACCAGGCGTGCGCGGACCTCTGCAACCAAATGGCTCCGGTGGAAAACAGCGTTCTCGGTGAGAATTTAAAGAAGCACGGAAATGAGGAGCACCATGACCATTTCCATATGACGCACCCGGATACCGAATGGAAGTCCTGCATTGCCCATGCGGTAAAAATCGGCCTCGGAACCGATCAGTATCACCTGATTACCATTTAACCGCGAAACGGAGAGGAACTATGAACAAAGTAAAAATTACAATTCTGAAAACCACCTTAAACGAAGAACTTGCAAAGGAATACGGCGTCGAGGGCCTTGGTCCCTGCCCGATGATGAAGGAAGGACAGGTATTTTACGCCGACTACGCAAAGCCGGAGGGCTTCTGTGACGAGGCCTGGAAAGCCATTTACCAATATGTGTTCGCCCTCGCCCACGGCACCGGGGAGGAATTATTCTACTACGGGGACTGGATCCGCAAGCCGGGGGTAGCAATCTGCAGCTGCAACGACGGTCTGCGCCCTGTGATTATGAAGCTGGAGCGGACCGAAGAACCGGCAGTGATGGATTATGTTCCGGTACGGTAATTTTGTCGGCGACCGAAAAGGGGGAGGGCAGAAGCCAATGTCATTTAGATAAGGCATTGCCGTGATTATGCTCTTTCAGGCAGAGATATGGAAATCTCTATCTCTGCCTGCTTTTTGTCTTTTGGGTGGATATTTGTCTATTTTTAAGTATGATAAAAAGACAGATTGCTATCTGCCTGAAAAAACGGTATACTTTTGTAGAAGTTAAGCTACACGGTACAGAAAGCTTACTGCCGACTTGGGCCTGACTTTGCGAGGGTCTGAGCGTCCAGGTCTGACAGGCAAAAGATTTTTCTGTATCAGCTTCTCAACATCGGGTGGAGAAATGTTATTTCGCAGGAAATATCGGCATATATGGATCGCTATTGTGTAATTCATCTGGTAAACATGTTTTGTATCTTTTTGATGTATTACTACATTCATTGTGATGATTTCGCAATAATTATAGAGAACCAGACGTGCATAGATTTCCTGCATGATATACTCCACCTTTTTTGAATGGAAACTGCTTAACCCGATTGCATATTTCAATTCCCGAAAAGACGTTTCAATCCCCCATCTCATTGCGTAAATCTTCTTTATTTCTTCTGTTGGAAATTCTTCTTTTGGCAGATTTGTTATAATGCACTCATAAGAATCCTCTGAAATGGCAAACCTTACCACCCGGAAATTTAAAGTATAAAATTTTCTATCATGTAAATCCAGATAGTCAAAAGGGCTTGCTTTCGGGAGAAACTTATACTGTTTCGGATTGGCTTTTACTTCTTTTGTCTGTTTCCGGGTCAATATAAGTTGCATGGCATGGTCAAATTCCTTCTCATCAGGAAGTTCAAAACTTCCTGTCATGCTGCCCCCTCCTCCATCCTTTACACGAATCACATAATACATCTCTTTTTCTTGGATATGGGCGAAAATATTATAGGTTTCATATCCCCTGTCAGCAATAAAAATGGTTTTCTTTTGTCCCGTACAGCGGTCAATCATCTGTGTCATCGCCAGAGACTCATTTTCTTTCCGCGCGGGCTGTATCAAAACATCGGTATACCGCTTCTCACACAGGTCATAGAGCGCATTCAAATGAAACTGGTTAAATCCCTTATCTGTCGGCAATGATTGGAAGTAAGTGTCTATATCCTTCGGATTGCGGGCAATATTCAGGTCAGAGCCATCACAGGCCAGCAGCTGATAGCCGTGATAGTTCTTTTGAAATGGAAAAAGAGAATTAAATTCATAAAACAAAAATTGGAATGTCTCCAGAAGCAGTTTGCTTCTCTGCTGGCTAAAAGCTGAAGCAGAAGGTGTATCGACAGAGAATTGAAAATAATCCAGTAATTCTTTTTTCAAGCTGCCGCCTTCCATGGAAAGGATTAATTGAATTGTAGATGCAAAATCAAGTTTTCTGCTTCTTGAAAAATCAGCCCAGGGATTTTTAGAGAACAACCACGGGACAACTGCCATCTCCTGGATAAGGGATAATAGATTGTTTTTTACATGCTCAGCAAATATCATAGGCGTTACCTCCAAAATGTAATACATTCAAGAGGCTTCGCCGCAAATTTTTTTATGCTTGTCAAGTACTTTTCTGAAAAATTACAAAAAAAGAGCAGGGTACATATTTCTATATACCTTGCTCTATGAGGAACACCCTTGCTGATGTCTTAACTAAATGACATTGGCCCGACGGCGGCGCTGTACTCTTTTGGCACCCGAATCCTATCCCGAAAAACAGCCGCGCTACATCCGGAAAAATCTCAAATCATTTTCCAGCTGCTGCGCCATCTGCTTCAAGCTTCCGGAAGCCTCCATGAGCTGTTCTATTGTTGTGTTCAATTCCGACATGGACGCCGTCGTCTGTTCCGTAGACGCCGCGTTTTCCTCCGAAATTCCCGACAATCCCAAAATAATATTCTGTACATTCTTTCTTGCATCATCGCAGATCATCGTCTCTTTTTTAATCTCATCCGTCTCCCGGCTGGAAGACGCAATGCTCTGCTCAAGCGCCGCAAAATGCTGCCTGGTCTGCTCAAGCTTCTCCTGCTGTGTATTGACAATGTCCGTAACCTCATCCACAATGTGAACCGTCAAGTCTGCTTCCTTCGCCAGTTCTTCAATAATCCTTTGAATAATATCCGCCGACTCGCTGGACTGTTCCGCAAGCTTTTGAATCTCCGTAGCGACAACCGCAAAGCCCTTTCCCGCTTCGCCGGCCCGCGCCGCTTCTATGCTCGCGTTCAATGACAGCAGATTTGTCTGGCTCGCAATGGACGTGATCAATTCGGTTGCCTCCCGAATCTTATGTACAGACTGATTTGTCGTGTGCGTCTGATTTGACACCTGTGAAAACGCTTCTACTGTCTTCCGGTTCGCGGCGCTTAATTCCTCCATAAACTGCGCGGACTCCGAGCTGACCTGATGCATCTCCCCGGCCATATCTCCCAGATGCTCCACCTTCTCTACAATTTCCTCAAAAACGCTTCCCATCTGCTCGATTTCCCCGGCCGCGCTGTCCGTCTCACCCGCCTGATTCGTGGCTCCGGTCGAAATTTCCTCAACGGCCTTTCCGATTTCCGCACATGTATTGCCGCTGTTCTCCGCCATGACGTCCAGCTGCTCCCCGGATTCCTTAACCGCGCCCGAAATTTTCTGGGCCGACGCGATGACCTCGGAAAGCTTATCTAAAAACTGGTTGATATAGCTTGCAAACACCTGAAATTCATCCCTGCTTTTGATATTCGGCCGGACGGAAAGATTTCCCGCCGTCATTTCCGAAAGCGTATCCTTAAAAATACGGATGCTCCGATTCATGCTTCTGCTGATATACAGGGTAATCAAAATGAGGATTGCGGCACTTACGACGAGAATCACCGCAATGAATATGGTAAGCTCACTCTGGGTATTTCTCGTATCCTCCTCGACATAATCGCGGACCTCACCCACCAGCTCTGTCAGCTTTGAAGACAGCGTAATATTTTCCTGCTTTAACTGATAAATCTGACTGTCCAGCTCTGCCATCGTCTCAAACGCCGTCTGCTTCTTTGATACAAGCTCCGTAAAGCTGCTTTTTTGTGTCTCATCGCTGACATAGGCCTCGAGGTTTTCCTGAATCTCCTCAAACTGCGCGCGGATTGCCTCCGCTTCCTCCGAGGTATCCTGTCCTTCTACGACATGCTTGCTGTAAGCCTCCGCATTCGTGTTAATCTCACTTATGGTTCCGCTAAAGTCATATTTATCGGATAAAGCATAAGCCGCGGTCAATGCACCGACATCGGTTCCCTCAAAATAAACGTCATAGGTCACGCTCGTGTAATTTTGGATATCATAGCTTTCAATCGGTATCTTTAAGCTAATCTCTTTCCAGCCTGCTTCCTCCGCCGATGAAAACAATCCGTCCACCTCGATACAGTCCTGTCCGAGCACCTGTCCCATCGCATACCCGTTTAAAGCGTCTCCGTAGGAACCGGATAAATCCTGCTCCGCCACCGTTGAAAGGTCCAGCAGCGTATCTCCCTGCGGACCATGGAATACGATGTTGGTTACGTATATTTTCCCTTCATAATTAATATTATCCCCGCCGATTCTCGGAAGGAAATAATCACGCTTTCCACTGCTGGGAAGCTCACATTCATATGCCATATGCAGATAGGGCGCTCCGTCAATCTCCGTCTGCTCCGCAGCCGGTGCAATATCCACCCATCTGCCGTCCAGCCAGGACTTATCATCCGCAAACGTCCGAAAATCGGCTATCAATTGCTCGTCCGACGCAAAAAATTCCTGATAGGCGCCTGCACCTGCCGTATACCCACGCTCGCCGGCAATTTCCCGAATCGATGTATAATTGCTCTTGCACTCGGCAATCACATCCTCCATCTCCGCAATCTTCTCCCCCGCGGCACGGCCGGAGAGCTTATTTGCCTGCGCGGCGCTCTGCTCCATGCTTCCGAGATTTTCAACAATGCTTTCCAGATACGAATCCTCAAGGAAATAAAGATAAGAAGTGTCAAGACTCTGATTTTCATACTGATACAGATTAATGTGGTTCAGCTCGGTCAGCACGTCATTATTATCAGAATTTTTATTCAGTGAATTAACACCCACCACCCCCAAAATTGCGGATGCTGCAATGGCCGTACCTCCCATAATCCAAATTTTACCCTTAATACTCTGCAAAAAACCGATTTTCCCCAGCGCTTTGGCATTTTTCTTCCTTTTCTTTTGTTCCATAATGATAACCTCTCCTGACTTTTGATAGATGATATTAATTTAACTTCTTATTTTATATCACATTTTCCATATTTTAGCAATATTTTAATATTTTTTAGCTAATCAGGTTAAAAAAAATCCACCATTGGGGAAATGGTGGATTCCAAAAAAAGGGGGAGAATTTATGAAAAAAAGTTTTATCACTCTTAAGTGATGATTATACTATAGCGGCGATTTGTGAAGTCCCGTTGTACAATTTTTGAACTTTCTTTGAAGAAAATGCGAAAAAATAATATCTTTACATGGGGTATCGTATTTTTTTCACGGTTGTGGTAAACTGTTACTGCTACGTTTATAAGAAAAGGAACACAAACTTTATGAAAATATTAATTTTATCCTGCGACACCGGAGAAGGGCATAATGCTGCCGGAAGGGCTGTGATGGAAACCGCAAAGCTGATGGGGCACCATGCCGATATGCTGGATATGTTCCTTCTGTCCGGCAAAAAAACCGCGCACGCGGTAGGCGGCGCCTACGTGGGCGTCGTAAAGCATGCCCCGCTCCTGTTTGGCTTCATCTACCGGATCGGCATGGCCATCTCCAGCGCCCGGCACAAATCGCCGGTTTATTATGCCAATTCTCTGATGGCAAAAAAGCTTGCCGCATATTTGGAGACGCACGACTATGACGTGATCGTGACCCCGCATCTTTATCCTGCGGAGACATTGACCTATATGAAACGGAAGGGTATGCTTTCGATCCCCGCCGCCGCCATCGGCACGGACTATACCTGTATTCCGTTTTGGGAGGAAACGGAGCTCGATTGCTATTTTCTTCCCCATGAGGACCTCATCCAGGAGTATACCAGACGCGGCGTTCCGGCCGAAAAGCTCCTGCCCTTCGGTATCCCGGTACACCCTGCTTTCACGCAGCCTGCACACAGGGCAGCCGCCCGCAGCAAATGCAATCTTCCGCAGGATGTGCCGATTTACCTTGTTATGAGCGGCAGCATGGGCTTCGGCAAGCTTGCCGTCTTTGCCGCCGAGCTTGCCCTGCGCTGCAAAAACGGCGAGCATATCATTATCATCTGCGGCAACAACGAAAAAATCCGCCGCATTTTATGCCGGGAATTTCATTTTAACAGCCGCGTACATGTGTTAGGCTACACGACCCATGTTGCCCTCTATATGGAGGCCTGCGACATTATTTTCACCAAGCCGGGCGGGCTGACCTCGACGGAAGCGCTGGTAAAAAATATTCCGATTGTCCATACCGCGCCGATTCCGGGCTGTGAGACCGCCAACCGCAACTTTTTTGTGAAGCGCCACCTGTCGGTATCCTCAAGGCATCTGTCAAAACAGGTTTCGCTTGGGAAACGTCTGCTTACCGATGACGCGCTCCGGCAGGAGATTTCCGAGGCACAGAAAAAGCACCGCAAGCCGGATGCTGCGGTGCGCATTGTACACAAACTGGAAGAACTGGGAGGAAATTGATGAGTTATCTGTTTTTTTCACTGCTCGGGTTTGTATGCGGCAGTACACTGTTCGCCTACTGGATTCCAAGGCTTCTTCGCGGAATCGATGTCCGCGCGCTGTCCGCAGATCACAATCCGGGTGTCGCAAACGCCTATGTCTGCGGCGGTTTTTGGGTGGGAACCCTTTCGCTTTTATGCGAGCTGGGCAAGGGCTTTTGGCCTGTTTTTCTCGGGAGCCGCTTTACCGATAACACCTCCCTGCTCTTTGTGCCGGTCATGGCCGCCCCGGTGTTCGGGCACGCCTTTCCGTTTTTCCATAAAGAAAAGGGAGGGAAGGCAATCGCCGTTTCCTTCGGCGTCATGCTCGGTCTCCTTCCGGAAATCCGCCCGCTCCTATACCTTATTTTATATTTTCTGCTGTTTTCGCTGGTCATCATCCTCCGTCCGCATTCGCTCCGCACGGTCGTGACCTTTGGGCTGTTCGCGCTCACCGTATTTCTGCGGGTGCCCCGTACATCCGCTGCCGTCGGATGCTTCCTCATCGCCTGCATCGTCATCCTGAGACATATCTTCCGTTATCAGGGCGAACCGATGGAGGTCCTGCTGCTCGGAAAGCCCCTGCGGAAATCAAAATTGCACTAAAAGCCGCGGTCGGCGCCATCCGGCGCCTCCCGCGGCTTTTTCCATGTATTCTCCCACAGGCATCTACCAGCAGAGGACCTCATGTCCGTCCTCCGTCACAAGCACCATGATTTCCCACTGTGCCGAGGGCAGCCCGTCCTCCGTGTAAACCTCCCAGTCATTCTTCGCATCCACGTAAATATCAACCTTACCCATGTTCACCATCGGTTCAATCGTAAATATCATCCCGGGCACCATAAGCATCTCCTGCCCGCGCTTGCTGTTGTAGCTGACCCACGGATCCTCATGAAACTCCAACCCTACGCCGTGCCCGCCGATTTCCCGCACTACCGTATAACCGTTCGCAAATGCGTGATCATGCACCGCCTGTCCCATATCTCCCAGAAAGCCCCACGGCTTTACCTCTTTGAGTCCAAGCTCCACACATTCCTTCGTCACCTCGACAAGACGTTTCTTCTCCGGGGAAACGTCACCGATACAAAACATGCGTGACGAATCGGAAAAATAACCGTTTAAAATCGTGGAAACATCCACGTTGATAATATCCCCGGAACGCAAAATGACATCCTTCGACGGAAAGCCATGGCACACCTGGTCGTTGACCGAGGTGCAGACGCTGTAGGGATAGCCCTGATAATGCAGAGGCGCCGGAATCCCGCCCATGTCTGTCGTCATATCATAAACAATCTTATCAATTTCCGCCGTATTCATTCCCTCGTGAATGTTTTTCTCAATATAATCGAGCACCGCAATATTAATCTTGCAGCTTTCCTTTATTCCCGCAATCTGATCCGCGTTTTTAATAATCTCATGGGACGGCACGATATGTCCCTGGGAGGCAATCTGCGCAATCCGCTCATCAAATCCCTGATGGCATGCCTTATATTTTTTGCCGCTCCCGCACCAGCACGGGTCGTTTCTACCTATTTTTACTGACATAATCTCTGCTTCTCTCTGTTTTATTTTCTGTATTCCGGTATGCTGCCGTCAATGGTCAACCGTAATACTTCCGAAATGAACCCTGTCCCAAACCTTCTCCACAAGCTCTACCTCGTGGTTCTCCAAAAGCTCCTGATACGCTTCCCCGTTAAAATCATATTCCGCTTCTTCTGTATCATTCATCTGTGCGTAAAGAGACTGCGCTTTCTGGGCAAGCGCCATTTTTCGCATGGTCTCGTCGAGAACCTCTTTTTCAACGCCCAACGCCTCCCGTTGTTCTTCCTCCAAATCACTCCAGAAATCGTACTGGTCGTTTGCAAGCCACGCTTCTTCCTCATCCGTAAGCACAAGCCCCTCGTTACAGGCAAGCTGATAAAAAATCTCGTCATGAACGGCCATATCCATTGCCGTCTGTTTTGCCTCGGTCCGGATAAAAACGCCGTTTGTGTGAATCCGCCAGTACTCTCCCGTATCTTCGGGATTATATATGAAAGCGGTCTCCTCCACCACGCCCTCCTCGTAGGCGATGTAGAATGCGAGATCCGAAAGCGTGAGTTCTCGTCCGTCCACAATCACTGCCGTCTTATCGAGGGACTCGGCAAAATCCAGATAGCTCCGCACATAAGAGCTTCCTGACATGGATAGCGTCAGAAACACCAGAAGCAACAGAAATGCCGTATTCCGAAACTGTCTGTCCTTAAAGCTTACTGACATAGCTTCGCAACCACTTTGTTAATGACGCTTCCATCCGCCTTCCCTTTTAATTCCGGCATCACCGTCTTCATAATCATTCCTTTATTCTTGCCAGCCAAAACCTCGGCAAACTTCTCCTTAAGGTACGTCTCGACCTCCTCTTCGGACATCAGCTTAGGCGCGTATTCCTGAAAAATGTCATACCGCGCCTGGTACTCGGCCCGTAAATCCTCACGGGACGCGGGGCAGGTATCAATCTGCTCCTTCACAGACTTGATTTCCTTTAAAATAATCCGGTCTACCAGTTCTTCTTTGATATCATCCCGGCATCCCTCATCAATCGCCGCCTTCTTCGCCGCGGACACAAGCGCGGAAATCGCGTCCTTACGCACTTTATCCCTCGCCTTCATGGCTGCTATCATATCTTTCTGCAACTGCTCAAACTGCATGCTTATTTCCTCCTCACATTGCTGTAGTACCTCAAATTATAACACCATACAGGAAAAAAAACAAAATTTTTTCCTGCTCCAAATTACGCTATTTTTCTCATTACCCGCCAGGCGTCCGCCAAAACCGCCCTCCATGGATTTAAAGCACACGCCGTACCGTTGTGATCGTGCGGTAGGTCGCGCTTCCGTAACAAATGCCGGTTGACGGCGTGGACGCATGGATAATCTGTCCTCCGCCGATGTAAATCGCCACGTGCCCCGGATAGCATATGATATCACCCGGCTGCGCATTTTCATAGCTGACTGCCTGTCCGCTCGATTGCAGAGCATACGAGCTCCTGGGCAGGGAAATCCCGAAATTCTGATAAACCAGCGCCACAAATCCGGAGCAGTCCGTGCCCTCCGTCAGGCTGTTTCCGCCGTACACATACGGATTTCCGAGAAACTTACTCGCATATGACACTACACTGCTGCCGCTTACGCCGGTCGCATAGCCCGGATTTAACCCGGTGTCCGTAAGTCCCGTGGAGCTGCTGCCCGAGGAAGAATCTCCTTTTGAGGATGTACCTGTGCCGGAAGAATTGCTGCTTCCCGTATCATTGCCGGCAGACGACGTGCCGGTCTGCGTCTTATCCGTGCCCGACGACGCGGTACCCTGATTGCTGTTGTTTTTGTTTTTCTTTTTCGCTTTTTCCGCTGCTTCCCTCTCAGCCTTCTCTTTCTTTGCCGTTTCCTCCGCAATTACCTGGTTCTGTTTGCGGATTGTCTCGGCGTATTGCCCCGCAAGCGCCTTCGCGTCGGCAAGCTGACTGTCAAAATTCGCAATCTGAACCCTTTTCTCATTGATCACCTGATTTAAGGATTTTTCCTGCTCCTCGTAGCTGATTTCCAGCTCTTCCATCTGGGCGAGCTCACTCTCGAGCTGCACCGTCAAATCCGCCACCTGCTGCACCGTGTCCTGATACGCAGTCAAAAGCTCCCTGTCGTAATCGTATACCTCGGACACATACTCCACCCGGTTTAAAAAATCGCTGATGTCCTCGGATTCCACCAGCGCGGTCAGAAACGATGAGTCGCCGTTTTCATACATGTACTGGATACGCTGCTTCATCGCTTCATACTGCTGCTGCTCCTCCATTTGGGCAATCTGCAGGGATGTTTTTGCCTGCTCCACCTCCAGCTCCTTATTATCCATATCGGTCCGCAATAGCTCCATATCCGTCAAAAGCGACATCAGCTGGCTGTCGTAGTCCGCCATCTGCTGCTGCAGCGCGCTCTGCTCGTTTTCAATGTTCTCTATCTGCTCGTTGACCTCGTTCAGATTTTCCTGCGCCTCATTCTTTTTTTTCTGCGCATCCTTAATGGCCGATGCCTCGACAGAATAAAATCCGGCAAAACCAATGATTCCCGCCAGTACAAAGGCGAGAAGCTTTTTCCCGTGCCCGGTGTATCTCAATGCTTTTTTCTGCTTCATCAAGCATTCTCCTTTATGTACAAAATAAACAGGTACGGCTTTCTGCCATACCTGTTTATTTTAGCATAAATTCACTTTCTTTTGTGCATATTTCCGGAAATTCACAAATACTTAATAATTTCTCACTCTACCTGTTTTACAATCAATATTTTATCACCGACGGAAAGCTTCTCCTCCTTAAGCTGGTTTGTCTCCATGATGTCCCGGACAGTCGTGTGGTTTTCCCGCGCGATCATCCACAGGTTATCGCCCTCCTTCGCGATGTAACCGATGAGCCCCGGCCTGTTCTGCAGTTTTTCCATATCGAGGGCTTCCTCCTTTACCTCCTCGATATTTTCTACGGTCTCCTCCTCAAAGGCGATTAAATCCAGACGGACCGCAGCCTTGATCTCAATATGCTCCTGATCCAGCATAACCGCCGAGAGCTGCTCGAGCCCGGAGGAAAGCTCCACCCTTACATTGTCCGCCATATCCGGAACCTCGATGAGCTGGGAAAACGGATAGATTTCCCGCACCGTACCGATTGGCATATTATCGTCTGTCGTTATGTAAAGAATACTTACGATGACAATTCCCTCCGCAAGCACGCCCTCCGGACCCTTCTCTTTTTTCTCAAGAACCACGCTGCCCTCACAGGCGCAAATCTGGAGCACCTTTTCCTGGTTCTCCATCAGCTCCATCCGCTCCGTCAATCTGCATTTGGCGCTGTTTTTAATCAGAAGCCGCTCAATTTTCCGCTCTTTTTTCACGGGCGTTACATCTTTTTTCAGGGAGTACAAATCCAGTAAAAGCGAAATCCGCTCTTCCTTCCAGACGCGGATATCCAGCGCCAGAGAAAGCTCGAGCACGAGGATTCGCTCCTCTCCGTCGTAATCCGGCTTGATTTCGAGCTCGAGCATGACCGGACTCGCCGTTATCCGGCAGATACAGTCCTCATCCTCAATTCCGCACTCGGCCGCGCAGGCGAGCGGCACGGTCGTCTCATACCACTGCAGGCGCTCCCCCTCATCCTCTCCGGTGTAGAGTACGGATACCAGGATCTCCCCTGTCACCTGCGCGTTTCCGTCCGCCAGACGGCTTTCCACATTGCGCAGCTCCATGCTCCTCCAGAGTATTTCACGGACATTCGGCTTGCTGGACGGGAGCACAATCTCGCTTTTCTGGCGGCAGACATCACGACGCGATAAGAGAAGCTTTAAGGCGCCCCTGCTGACCAGATTCTGCTCGTATTCCTCCCCGTCCTCGACACCGCAGGTCAATTCCTCGTCCAGCTCCTCCTCCGCTTCCGCTTTTAAAACAACCACGGCGCGCACGCTTAACTTTCTCGAATTGATGACCCCGATGGTGAGATCCTCGATTTCTCCTTTCGCGCTGACCGGCTCATACTCCGCCAGCCCGTCAATATTCAATTTTTCCTGAAACGGTATTTCACCCCGGAGGGAGCTGATTTTCCCGTCCTGCTGGTCGCTGCGGTAGAGTACCTTAAAAATTAGGCTTCCCTTCACCCACACCGCCCCGTTTGCCGCCTTGACCTCGTCGAATCGAAGCTCTCCCTTTTCTTTTAATACCTTTACGATATCCTGCCTGTAATCCGGCACGTTATAATCATCATCCAGTGTAATCTGGCTGACGGCGCTTCCTTTCTCCCGGCATCTGTGCAGCTTTACTTTTTTTAACTCCACAAAAAAGTCCCCCATTCCGAATCTTTGTAATCATCTTATTCGGACATGGGGGAATTTATGCCTTTACCTGTTGAGAAATAAACGGCGCCCGCCGTTTTAACACAGCTTCATTCGGATATTGCGTGTAATAATATCAGAATAACTGAAAGATAATAGCTGAGGTGGATTTTCTTCGTGCCCGTCATTTACCAAAATGGTAAATACGCTCGGGTAAGCACTCTGGATGACGCCTTCCTGAATATCAACCTTGTTGCGTCCCCGGTCAAGCTGAATTAGGACTTTCCTGCCGCACCTCTGGTATACGGAAGCCCGGACCTTGTTGATGTCTGCCTGTTGCATTTGGTCTACCTCCTTCATCCGGCATTTTCAGATGCCACCGAATTTATTTTTCGCTTTAGTATATCACTGTGCTAAATTTTTGTCAAATAAATTTTCAAAATTTAAAAATATTATAAGATTATTTATTCAAATATAATACTTTTGTCCTGGTTTTTAAGCTTTACCACAATATACGGATAACTTGGGCTCTGGCTGGTCGTCTCTCCCTTTCTCGGCCCGATCAGCTCCGTGTCAAACAGCACCGCATTGGTGGTTAAATACAAATCCCTGATACTGATGCTGTAACCCCCCGTATCCTGCTCGCCGTACCCGCGCACTATGTAAATCTCATCCTCAAGCTCGTAGGTAGTCTTAAAATCCGCCGCTTTTTTCTCCTCAATGATTGCCGCGAGCTCCTCCGGCAAATCCGCCTCCTCCACCACGGTATAATCAAGATCGCTGACCTTTGTTCCGTTTGACTCCTCAATGCTGCAGCCGGAAAGCCCGCACAGCAGCAGTGCCGCCGTCAAAACGGAAATACTCACTTTTTTTAACTGGAACATGTTCAAAATCCCCACAGTTTTCGCTTCTATCCTATTTTATGCCGATACGTCTGCAAATATGCCTGTTTTTGTGATTGTTTTTCCCAGCATTTACCGCTATAATAGATAAGGGCTCCAACGTAATCCGTAAAATAAGCTGCGGGAGCTTTCGGAAAGGACATATTATGCTGCGCATATTACTTGCATTACTATTTGTCATTTTATATCTGATTCTCGGAATCCCGGTACTTTGCGTGGAATGGGTCATCGGAAAATTCAATCCAAAGGCTGCGGACCTAAGCCAGCTGCGGATGGTACAGTGGGCGTTCCGCGTCATTTTATTTCTCTGCGGGACGAAGCTGACGGTCATCGGGGAAGAAAATGTCCCAAAAGATGAGGCTGTCCTCTACATCGGCAACCACCGGAGCATTTTCGACATTATTATTACCTACGCCCGCTGCCCCGGTCTGACCGGCTATGTCGCAAAGGACACCTTGCAAAAAGTTCCTCTGCTTTCGCTGTGGATGCGCAGGCTGCACTGCCTGTTTTTAAACCGTGAGGATGTCAAGGAGGCCTTAAAGACCATTCTCACAGGAGTCGACAATATCAAAAACGGTATTTCGATGTGCATTTTCCCGGAAGGGACCAGAAACAAGACCGATGAACTGATGCTGCCGTTTAAGGAGGGCAGCTTTAAGATGGCGGAAAAAACAGGCTGTGCCATTGTGCCGATGGCAATTTCCGGCTCCGCTGAAATTTTCGAGGCGCAGTTTCCAAGGGCCAAATCCGTACATGTAATTTTAGAATACGGAAAGCCGATTTACCCGAAGGAGCTGGATAAGGAAACAAAAAAGAAGCTTGGCTCCCACTGCCGCGATATCATCGCTAAGATGCTTGAAAAAAATAACGCAGAACTTTAAATAGAGACGGACGCCCGCGCCGTATAAACATGCGCCGCCGGCCGCACGACAAAAATACCGCATACCTTCCGGATATTCTGTGATACCCGGAAGGTATGCGGTATTTTTTTATTTCATAGGAAAGGTCTTTTAATTGCCAGACAGCCGTTTTACAAGCTCGCCAAAGCCCATAAAATGAGACGCTTTTACAAGCACGGTATCGCCGCTTTTGACATAAGCGCACAGCTTATCGAAAAGCTCCTGCCTGCTTTCCAGATAAAACACCTCCGTCTGCGGGCTGCTTTTTGCCACTGCGGCCGCAAGCTCTCCGGAAAGCTCCCCGGTGCAAAACAGCGCGTCAATTCCCTTCCCCGCAAAGTGCTCTCCCACCATTGCATGAAGCTGCCGTGCATTTTCTCCGAGCTCTCCCATATCTCCGAGAACCGCCACCTTCCTGCCCGGCGCTTCCGCCAGGACATCAAGGGAGGCTTTCATGGATACCGGGTTGGCGTTATAGCAGTCGTCAATGATAATCATTCCGTTTTTCTCAATCTGATTGCTCCTGCCGCCTATCGTCTGCACCGCTTCAATGCCGCGCTTTATTTCCTCCGCCGAAAGCCCAAGCTTCACCGCAACCGCCGCAGCCGCAAGCGCATTGTATACATTGTGCTCCCCGGCGATGGGAATTTCCACCGGAAAGACCGTCTCCGGGCCTTGCGGATTGCGCACATGGATAACCGCTCTCGTTCCGCTTAAACCGAGCGCCTCTACGTCAGTGGCGTACACCTGCCTGGGGGCAAGCGTCTTTGCCCCCTCCTGTAAGCCCACCTGCCCGGGTTCTCCCCCAAGGCCGTAAAACACGGGAGGCCTGCCGTTTACCATACGAATATCACAGAGCTTATCGTCATCACCGTTTAACACGGCAATCCCATCCGGCGTCAAATGCGCAAAGCTCTCGGTTTTTGCCTTTAAGATCCCGTCTCTTGTTCCGAGGTTTTCCAGATGGCACAGCCCGATATTCGTGATCACGCACACATCGGGATTCGCCATCCTGGCAAGCCTGTGCATCTCCCCGAACTCGGAAATGCCCATCTCAAGCACCGCGATTTGGTGCTCTTTTTTTATGCGGAAAATCGTCAGCGGAAGCCCGATTTCGTTATTGAAATTTCCCTCGGTTTTTAAGACGCGATATCTCTGGGAGAGCACGGAGGCAATCATCTCCTTCGTGCTGGTTTTGCCTACGCTCCCGGTGATTCCTACCACCTTTATATCCAGCGATTTGCGGTAATATTCTGCCAGTCTTTTCATCGCGTCAAGCGTGGAATCCAGCAGAATATACGGCCCCTTCGCGTCCGAAAGCCTGTGCTCCGATAATACCGCGAGCGCTCCCTTATCAAATACATCCGGAATAAACTTATGTCCGTCCACACGCTCCCCTTTGACGGGGATAAATAAATCTCCCTTTTCCACCAGGCGGCTGTCGATCACCGCACCGGCTGCCGTCTTTTGTCTGTCCGCCTCAGCCCCATAATATACGCCGCCGCAGGCCGCGGCAATGCGCTCCAAAGTCATCTGTTCCATGCTTTCCCTCTTCGCCTTTCCTTTGTCATTGCCCCGATGCGCCGTTATATTTGCGCAGGGAAACCTCGATCAGCTTTTCGCAGAGGCTGCAAAAATCCATCCCAAGCACCTGTGCCTCCTGCGGGAGCAGGCTTGTGGGCGTCATGCCGGGCAGCGTGTTTGACTCCAGACAGAAAATGCGGTTTTGCTCATCCAGCAGGAAATCGGTCCGCGAGTAGGCGTCAAGCCCCAATACCTCCGCCGCCCGCTCGGCATAGCGTTGCATTTGCGCGGAAAGCTCAGCGGGCAGGTCTGCCGGGCAGGTCTCAACCGTGCTGCCGGCCTTATACTTGTTTTTGTAATCGTAAAAGCCTTCCACCGGCGCAATCTCAATGACCGGGAGCGCCTCTCCGTCAATGACCCCGACGGAAAATTCCCTTCCTTTTACATATTCCTCAATAATCAGGCTGTCCTCCCAGCGAAACGCTTCGTCGAGCGCTGCCGTATACTCTGCCCGGTCGTGGGCAATCGAGACGCCGATGCTGGAACCGCCGCAGCAGGGCTTTACCACGCACGGGAAGGAAATGCCAAGCTTTTCGATGTCATCCGTGCGCTCCTCTTTTCTCATCGCGGCTCCGCCGGGCGTCGGAATTCCGGCAATCGCAAACAGCTTCTTCGACATCCCCTTATCCATTGCCAGGGCGCTGCCCAGATACCCGGTACCTGTGTAGCGTATGCCGAACAGATCAAACGCCGCCTGCAGCCTGCCGTCCTCTCCGTTTGCCCCGTGAAGCGCCACAAATACGATATCCGCCATCCGGCACAAAGCTATCACATTCGGTCCGAAAAAAACGTCGGACTGGTCCTTTCTCGACTCCTTCACACGCTGTAAATCAGGCGCAGTCTCCGGGATATCCTCCACCTTCAGGCTGACCGTTTCGCTGCGCTCAAAAATACCCGTCAGATCTTCCTCTTTATCGCTGTATCCCATAAACACATCGAGCAAAATAACCTGGTGTCCGTTCTCCCGCAGCGCCTTTGTCACCATGTCGCCGGTCTTAAGCGAAACATCCCGCTCGGTGCTTAATCCACCTGCCAAAACAACAATCTTCATGGTATACTCTCCTTCATCCAAAAACATTTCTGTTTTATAGTATACCTTTTCTTCATCTGTGGCAAGGAATACTTACTTAATTCCCGCATGATGCGCCTTTCTTCTTTTTCTTTTGTATATATGCGACCGACGCTACTCGTTTTCAGTGTCCCACAGCATCATAGTCAGCCATAAAAAAAACTGTCTTGCAATCAAATCCTGCTCTTTTACCATACTTCCGTATCTGTAAAGTTCTCCTACAATATCTTCCTTTTTCCGCTGTCCTGTTCCAAGTACGATTTTATAGATTAGCCCGATTCTCTCTGTATCCAAACCGCAATTCTTTCTTATAATTTTCCGTAATTTGGGTTCCTGCCAGATAAGCCGGAACAATGTCTCCAGGCTGACAGCCTCCTGATTTTCCTGATTCCCTGCTGCAATTTTCTTATCTTTCATCTTCATTTTACTTTCGCATCATGCGGAAATATACTACAATTATAGTTTAATAAAATAATAATGTCAATCTTCCCGGAGCAGCGTATTCTCGCCATCTAAGAATTTTCGGGCATAAAAATTCCCCGCGCATACAGCACAGCCATATGCGCGGGGACCCCGTGTTTTCTGTTTTAATATTCCGGTCCTATCAAACCGTAGGTATTTCCTTTTCTCTTATAAACTACGTTTACTTCCTCTGTCTCCGCATTGATAAATACGAAGAAATCATGCCCGAGCAGCTCCATCTGCACACATGCGTCCTCGGGGTACATCGGCTTCATATCAAACTTCTTGGTACGGATAATCTTAATTTCCTCATCATCCTCCGCTCCCCCATCCAAAAACTCCTGTTTGAACACGGACGCCGCGTTCTGATGCTTTGCGACAAGCTTCGTTCTGTATTTTTTGAGCTGACGCTCAATCACTTCTTCGACCAAATCAATCGAAACGTACATATCGTTGCTCACCTGTTCGGAACGGATATAATTTCCCTTCATCGGAATTGTAACCTCAACCTTCTGGCGCTCCTTCTCAACGCTCAGCGTCACATAGACATCGGTGTCCGGCGTAAAGTATTTTTCCAGCTTTTTCAGCTTGTCCTCCACGGCCGCCTTCAGTCCCTCGGTCAATTCAATATTTCTCCCTGTAATCCTGATTCTCATGATGTCCAACCCCTTTGCCGTTTATTTGATACGAATTCATATCACGCATTCGTTCCCGCAAATTGCATATTCACTGTGCCAAAAGAACATGCTGCAATGTTCTTTTGGCACTTAAAAATACGGAAACCCAAGATTCATATCATGTTCTTATTATAACACATTTTCAAATGATGGCAACAAAATATGTGTACTTTCCTATTTTTTTCAGAATATTCGCATGAAAATGTAAAAATCTCGTAAAAGTGTTGTCAAGCCTCCATCGCGCTCCTTATGATGCGCTCCGCTTCCTTCGCCTGCTCCTTCGTAAGCTGCGGCGTATCCTTTAACACATAGTCAATTCCGAGATTGTCATATTTTACCTTCCCCAGGGCGTGATAGGGCAGAACCTCCAGCTTTTCCACATTGGAAAGCGTCTTTAAAAAGCGGCCGAGCTCCGTCAGCTCCTCTTTCTCAAACGTGATGCCCGGTACAACGACATGGCGGATCCACACGGGCTTTTGTTTTTGCTCCAGATACCGGGCAAACGCAAGTATATTGCGATTGGAGTGTCCGGTCAGCGCCTTATGCTCCGCAGGACGGATATGCTTGATGTCAAGCATCACAAGGTCCGTAACGTCAAGCATTGCATCTATTTTTTCCAGCCCCTTCCGCGGTCCGGCGCCGTCCGTTTCCTCCTCTCCCGGGAACATAACGCCCGAGGTATCCAGACAGGTATGGATCCCGTGCTGCTTTGCCATGGCAAACAGCTCCGTCAGAAAGTCAATCTGAAGCATCGGTTCCCCTCCGGTCGCGGTAATCCCGCCGTTCTTATAAAAGGACGCATTGCGCAGAAAGCGGGCGATAATCTCGCCCGCCTCCATCTGCTGTCCGTCCTTCGGGTTCCATGTGTCAGGATTGTGACAATACTGGCAGCGCATCGGACAGCCCTGAAAGAATACGACAAAACGTACTCCGGGACCGTCCACGGTGCCAAAGGTTTCCAGAGAATGTATATAACCCATTCTTAAGCCTCCAAATCCTGCGGCCCGGGCAGCCCGCCCGCCGCATTTACATTAATTCATGGAATGTCCGCGCAATTACTTCATCCTGCTGCTCTTTCGTCAGCTTGATGAAGTTCACCGCATACCCCGATACACGAATCGTAAGCTGCGGATACTGCTCCGGATGCTTCTGCGCATCCAGCAGCGTTTCTTTCTTCAATACATTGACATTTAAGTGATGTCCGCCCTTCTCCACATAGCCGTCGAGCATCGCTACCAGATTATTTTCGGAGCTTTCCTCGTCCTTTCCGAGCGCCTCCGGCACAATCGTAAAGGTGTTGGAAATTCCGTCCTGTGCATCCATAAACGGCATTTTTGCAACGGAGGATAAGGACGCCACCGCTCCGTTTTTATCGCGTCCGTGCATCGGATTGGCTCCCGGTGCAAACGCCTCTCCCTTCTTTCTGCCGTCCGGCGTCGCCCCGGTGTTCTTTCCGTAGGAGACGTTGGAAGTAATCGTCAGGATCGAGGTGGTCGGGATTCCTCCGCGGTAGGTATGATTGCCCTTTACATAATTGATAAAGGTATGAAGCACCTCTTTGGCAATCTCATCCACACGGTCGTCATCGTTTCCGTATTTCGGGAAGTCACCTTCAATCTCAAAATCCACGGTAACTCCGTTCTCGTTACGGATTGGCTTTACCTTCGCGTATTTGATGGCGGAAAGAGAATCCGCCACTACGGAAAAGCCTGCAATTCCGGTCGCGAACCACCGTCTTACCTGCTTGTCGTGCAGAGCCATCTGGATTTTTTCGTAGCAGTATTTGTCATGCATATAATGAATGATATTTAAGGCGTTGACATAAACTCCCGCCAGCCATTTCATCATATCCTTGTACTTGTCCCACACCTCGTCGTAATCCAGATATTCCGACGTGATCGGACGGTATTTCGGGCCGACCTGCTTTCCGGTGATCTCGTCCACACCGCCGTTGATCGCATAGAGCAAACATTTCGCAAGGTTCGCCCTCGCTCCGAAGAACTGCATTTCCTTTCCGATCCGCATGGAGGATACGCAGCAGGCAATTCCGTAATCGTCTCCGTGCACCACGCGCATAATATCGTCGTTCTCGTACTGCACAGCGGAATGACGGATGGATGTCTCCGCGCAGAACCGCTTGAAATTCTCCGGAAGCTTCACGGACCAGAGCACCGTCATATTCGGCTCGGGCGCCGCGCCGATGTTGTTTAAGGTATTTAAGTAACGATAGGACATCTTTGTGACCATATGCCTTCCGTCTACGCCGATTCCCGCAATGGACTCGGTTACCCAGGTCGGGTCCCCGGCAAAAATATTATTGTACTCCGGCGTGCGGGCAAACTTCACGCAGCGCAGCTTCATCACGAACTGGTCGATGATTTCCTGGATTTCCTTCTCCGTAAAGGTTCCCTCCTGCAAATCGCGCTCCGCATAGATATCAAGGAAGGTGGAGGTCCGGCCAAGGCTCATCGCCGCGCCGTTCTGCTCCTTCACTGCTGCAAGATAAGCAAAATAAACTGCCTGGGTTGCCTCCAGCACGTTATTTGCCGGCTGTGAAATATCGCAGCCGTAAATCTTTGCCAGCTCCTTTAACATTTTTAACGCCCGAATCTGCTCGGAAAGCTCCTCGCGCTCACGGATCACATCAGAATACATGATGGTTCTGGTAGAGTTTAACTGCTCCTCCTTGTCCGCAATCAGGCGGTCCACTCCGTAAAGCGCCGGTCTCCGGTAATCACCGATAATCCGTCCGCGCCCGTACGCGTCCGGCAGACCGGTAATAATGTGTGAGGAACGGCAGGCGCGCATCTCCGGCGTATATGCGTCAAACACTCCCGCGTTGTGTGTCTTGCGGTGAGTCGTAAAATATTCCACCACCTCAGGATCCACCTGATATCCGTTATCCTCGCACGCCTTTACCGCCATGCGGATTCCGCCGTAGGGCTGTAAGGAGCGCTTAAACGGCTTATCGGTCTGAAAGCCCACGATTTTTTCTTTCTCTTTATCCAGATAGGCCGGTCCGTGAGAGGTAATCGTGGAAATAATCTTCGTATCCATATCCAATACCCCGCCTGCTTCCCGCTCCTGCCTGGAAAGCTCAAGCACTTCATTCCAGAGGTCTGTGGTAGCCTGCGTCGGCCCCTCCAGAAATGAGCTGTCCCCGTCATACGGGGTATAATTCTTCTGAATGAAATCCCTGACGTTGATTTCAGTCTCCCATGCTCCGCCTTTAAAATTTCTCCATTCGTTCTGCATTTTTCCTCCATTCCTCCTGAAAACAAAATTATTTCTCCCCAGCCGTGCATCGTTTTTAAAAAAAGAATCCGGCTCTGCCGGATTCTCCGCGCCCGAGCGATGCCGTTTACGGCTATCTTCCCTTCCGCGAGGTGCGCATCCTGCACGGAGTGCTTTTTGCTCTATAGGAATTACAATTTCACGCTTTCATGCAACACGGTATTTCCTATAGAGCAAAAAACAAGCCGACAGTCCGGGTTCTCTCGCCCAGACGGTCGGCATTTGAAACGTTATACTCCACGTGGTTCTTCCACTTGTTCCGTCAGTCATATAACAATTTTATATTATTATGAATTGTTGAAAATTGCAATAGGTAGAAATCACCAAAATTTTTGTCAGGCATACACGGCAACGCCGTTCTTTTTTTCTTTTTTCACCTGATAGAGGGCCTCGTCCGCCCGGTGATACAGCTCCTGAAAGCTGGTTCCTCCCTCGGGATAAAAGGCAATTCCGATGCTGGCCGACGGCTCCTCGGAAAGTCCCATGCGCTCCTTTTGCTGCCGCAGCTCCCGAAGCACCTCCTGGGCCTGCCGCCGTATGGCTTCGCGATCGTTTGCCTCCGTTAAAAATACCGCAAACTCGTCCCCGCCCATGCGGCCGACATAGGCACCACCGCCAAACTGCTTGGAAAGGATGCCGGAAAGCCCCAAAATGACACCGTCCCCCACCCAGTGTCCGTATATATCATTAATCTGTTTAAAATTATCAATATCCAACGTGATGTACGCATAGGCCCCATCGCCCGCACGTTCAAGCTTCCTTTGGATAAGCGACTCCATGGTACCGCGGTTTAACAATCTGGTCATGGAATCCCGTGACGCGCATTCCCTGAGATATTCCCGCTCCCGTGCCTGCCTTCGGCTTTCCTCCATGCGGTCCGTCACATCGAGCATCGTGACATAGCTGACCGGTTCAAGCTCCATGCGAATCACGACCTGAAGCAACAGCCAGCGCATATCGCCGTTCTTTTTCATTGCGGGAGCCGTGACTTCAAACGGTTCCCCCGCCATAATCTTTTCGTGATAGTCCCTTATGATATCCTTTAAATCCAGGTCCATGAACTTACTCCATCCGCCCTCTACCTTCTGAATATATTCTTCCCTGGTGTAGCCGAGCATTTCGTGCGCCATCTGATTGATATAATATACTTTCCGTTTTCTTCCTTCCCTGCTCACCACCAGTCCCATTGGGACATGCTTCATCACTTTTTTTAGAATGTTTTCCTCCATCACTGAGCTATTCATTGTCTTTTCCCCCAAAAGCGCAACTGCACTGCTACGCTTTAGTATAATACAGGATACTAAAATAAGGAAGCGTTTTTTTGACTTTCACACTTTTTTCTTATATAATGGAAAGATAATAATTGGGAAAGGGATTTTATATGAAAATAGGAATATTATCTGATACGCACGGTGTTTTCCGCGATGAGTGGGCCAGCTATCTGAGAGGCTGCGACTATTTGATTCACGCCGGAGACGTCCACACAAAAGAATGTTACGAAACGATAAAGGCCCTTGACATTCCGCTTTACCTTGTGCGGGGCAACAACGACATCGGGAGATGGGCAAAATATCTTCCGGAATTTCTGCAGGTTTCCATCGGCGGAAAGATTTTTTTCATTATTCATGATGAAATGTATCTGACTGCCGACGTGTCGCAGGCAGACTTTGTTATTTTCGGACATACGCACCATTTTACCACCTATGAGCGCGGCAAAACGGTGTTTATCAATCCGGGAAGCACCACGCAGGGCCGGGGCGATTCCACAAGCCTTGTCCTGCTGACCCTGACGGAAAATGATTATCAGCTCAGACGGATTCTGCTTTAGGGAAGAATACCGTTCTTTCTTACAGCATTTTCTTTTTCCGGAAAAAAATAATTTCGCCTGCGATAATCAGGATGCTGACCCCTATCACAACCGGGTAAGCATATTTCCAGCCGAATTCGGGCATATTGGGAAAGTTCATTCCGTACCAGCCAGCAATGAGCGTGAGCGGCAGAAAAATCGTTGTCACGACGGTCAAAATACTCATAACCTTATTCTGCTCCACATCAATGAGGGATTGATACAGCTCGCGAATCTGAATCAGATATTCCCGCAGCAGCTCTACATGATCGTGCAGGCGTTCCGCCCGGTTCGCATAAAGCTGCCAGAGCATCCTCTCCTCCGCGGTCATCTTCTGCCCGAAATCGCTCTGCATCAAGTCGCCGATATTCATCAGCTGCTCATAATACGAATGGTAAGCTGAAAAATGCTTGCGGTATCTGGCTATCGTCTCATAAAAATGCTCCGGGATTTTCCTTAACAGCTGCTCCTCGATGGATGAGAGCTTTTCCTCCTGCTGCTGCAGATAAATTACGTCATCCTCAATCAAAAGCTCCAGCAAGAGAACGAGAAACCGGCTCATATCGCAGCCTTCAGGCAGATTTTTTCCCATTTTTACAAGAAACGGCTTAAGGAAATTCCCATCCTCCACCAACAGCAGCTCCTCGCCCTTCAGATAAAAGCCAAACAGCGCATATGTCGTTTTTCCCTTCGCCACTCTCGGAATCTTCATCGTGCCCAGCGTACATTCACCGTAAATCTCTACCTTGCAGTACTGCACCGGACACATACTCCGGTAAAGGCTCCGCTTGTGAGGGTAGTCTCCCTCCAGCATTTTTAATTCCTCAAGCGACATCAGCCGGAGCGTGCCACACCCCGGCTGATTTTCTTTTGTTTGCCCGTTTTTATATAATTTCCCTTCCGGGATTTCCAAACAATATTCCTGCATGCAATCCTCGATTCCGTCACACGGCTTCTCAATCCGGGAAACCGCTATTTTACCAGCTTTGCAATCGCCTCTACAACCTCCGGTATGTCCGCCCCCGAGGTATTGACACACAAATCATAATTGAGCTTATCCCCCCAGGTCTGACCGGTGAAAAACTGATAGTACTTCGCACGCCTGCGGTCCACATCCTGGATATGGCGTTTTAGCTCTTTGTCCGTAAAATGCTCCTGCTCGGGCGCACGCTTCCTGCAGCGCTCCATCCGGGCTTCCATCCGCGCATAAATAAACAGCCGAAGCGGATTCTTATCACGCAGGATATAGTCAGCACTTCTTCCTACAATCACGCAGTCCGACTTTTCCGCCAGTTCCTGAACCAGGCGGCTCTGCTCCCGGTAAATGGCATTGTTCTGCTCCATCACGGGGTCAACGCCCATGTAAAACGTCCTGCCGATTGTAATCGGTATCAGAGTGGACGGACTGTTCTCCATCACGTGCTGCACATAGCCCTCCGCAAGCTTCGTCCGCTTCGCGATTTCTGTGATAATCTCATTGTCATAATACGCAATCCCCAGCTTATCCGAAAGGCGCTTTCCCACCTCACGGCCGCCGCTTCCAAACTCACGTCCGATTGTTATAATTCTTGCCATAGCCATCATCTCCTGCCTTCTTTTTCTACTATGACTATAACACTTCCGGCTATGGGGGGCAACTGTATTTTTGTTTCTTCCGTCCTTTCCTAATCCACGCTCTTTAAGGATTCCGTCATGCTGATACAGTCAATCTTCTTTTTCATCAGGCGATGAACGAACGCCGCGAATACAAGTGTTAAAATCACGCTGTAGAGATAGCTCTGGGGCTCGATACGTACATCAAACGCAACCATATCCACGGTAATCTGGCTCATCACAAAACGGTGCAGAAGGACGCCCAGTCCCAGGCCCACAAGCGCTCCCAAAAAGGACAGCATGTTATTTTCCCGAAACACGTAGGATGAGGTCTCCTTTTCATAGAAACCGAGCACCTTGATGGTTGCAATCTCCCGCACCCGCTCCGTAATATTGATATTGGTAAGATTATACAATACGATAAACGCCAGTCCCGCCGCACAGAAGATGATCACGGCCACAATCAAATTCATGCTGCTCATCATGCTGGAAAAACGTTCCATATCATCCTGGCTGACAGAAACGGACGCCACACCGTCCAGTGACATCAGGCTGGTACCGAGCATATGGCTGTCTGTATCCTCCGCGGCATTGACATAGGCGGTCTTATACTCCGGCGCAGCTCCCATCTGCTCCTCGTAGGTATCTGCGGAAATATAGATATAATTATATACAAAATTTTTGCAAATGCCGGTAATCCGAAGCTTCAGCTCATTCTGTTCCTCGTCTCTGAGCGTAACGGTATCGCCTGTCCCAATACCAAAGTCCTGCGCAATCTTATGGGAAATCACAGCCTCGCCCTTTCCCGGATAGGTGATCGGCTCCTGCCCCGTGGTATGCAGATTCAGAAACGGCGTCATATCCGTGTCCGTCTGGGCGGTCACCACACTGATGGATTTTGTCCTGTCTTCCCCCAGCAAATCCATGCTGTTCTCTGACACAAAAGTATACGCTTCGACCCCCTCCTCCGAAAGCTCTTTTAGTCTTTCCTCGTCATCTTCGCCCACAGCCTTCGAATAGGTCACACTGATATCGTATATCTGAATCTCGGTATACTGCTGGTCCGCAATCCCCGTCACGGAATCCCGCACGCCGAAGCCCGTCACAAGGAGTGCCGTACAGCCGCTGATTCCGATAATCATCATAAAAAACCGCTTTTTATAGCGGAAAATATTGCGGATTGACACCTTCTGGAGAAATTTCAGGCGTTTCCAGATAAACGGCACCCGCTCCAGCAGTACGCGCTTTCCCGCCTTGGGCGCTTTCGGGCGCATCAGCTCCGCCGCGACCTCCGAAAGCTCATAGCGGCAGGAAACCCAGGTCGTTCCTACCGAGCAGAGCAGGGACACCACAAGTGAAATAATTCCAAGCTTCACATCAAAAATATATAACAGGGAATCCACCTGATACATGATGCCGTAGGCATACCAGATAATCTTCGGGAAAAAATAAGTTCCGGCAAAGAAGCCTGTGATACAGCCGAGCAGCGCCGCCGAACCGGAGTAGAACATGTACTTTGACATAATGGTGCCCTCTCCGTAGCCAAGCGCCTTTAATACGCCTATCTGCGTCCGCTGTTCCTCCACCATGCGGTTCATGGTCGTAATGCAGACCAGTGCCGCCACCAGGAAAAAGAATACCGGGAAAATATTCGCGATACCATCCACAATGCCGGAGTCGCTCTCAAAGCAGACATAGCCCACATTGGTTTCCCTGCCGAAGACGTAGCCCTCTGGCTCCTCTATATCCGCGATTTCCTGCTCCGCATCCGCGATTTCCTGTTCCGCGTCCGCAATTTCCTGCTGATAGGTTTCTAAATTCTCCTCGTACTCCTTTTTCCCTTCCTCGTATTCCTCCTTGGCATCATTTAATTCTGCTTCCTGCTCCTGCACCTCCTGCCTGCTGCTCTCAATTTGCTCTCTCGCCGCAGAAATGCCTGCTCTCCCTTCCGCAATCTGCTGCCTTGCGCCCTCTATCTGCGCTCTCGTCTGTGCAGCCTGCTGTGCGTCCATCATACCTTCCGCCGCATTTAACTGTGCCTCCTGCACGGCAAGCTCCTGTTCTTTCTGATTTAATGCGGCCTCCTGGCTATCCAGCTCTGCGGAAGCCTCCTCAAGCTGGTTTTTGGCATCCGCAATCTGTTGTTCTCCATCCGCAATCTGCGACTCGGCGTCATCAAGCTCCTGCTTCGCGTCGGCAAATTCCGCTTCGGCCTCCGCCTTCTTATCGGCAAGCTCAGCCTTTCCGTCATCCACTTCGTCCTGGGCCTCTTTTACAAGCTTGTCATATCTCGCCTCGGCAGCATCCGTCGTCAAGTCCTCCCAGACGCTTTCCTTTTCGTCCATATAAGCGTCATATTCGTCACTGTAAAGTGCAAAGCTGTCGTCAAATTTGATATATGCCTCGGTATAATAATCATCCGCAAAGCCCTCGGGCAGCAGATACATAAAGGCGCTGACCCTGCCGTTTCCAAGGGAGGTAGTGCCGCGCTCAAACTGAATGTAAAGCGGGGACTGAACAAGCCCCGTCACGGTATATTCCCGATATATAAAATGGTCTAAATCCTCGTCTTCGTTTTCCTCGGAAAGTGTGATGGTCTTCCCGATGATCGAGGAATCATAAAGAGCCGCGTCCACGACGCACTCATCGGCCTCCTGCGGCAGCGCTCCCTCCGTGACAACCAGCCGGTTGACATTCTCCGTGATACTGTGCGCCTTTAAAACCTGCTCGCTCCCTCCGTCGACCTGGCTGATGATATCAAAGGAAACGGCTCCCTCCGCCGCCTTCACATCCTCCTGCTCCCGGAAGCTCTCTACCTCCTCCTCCGTAAAACCAAGCGAAGAAAGCAGCCGGTAATCATAAAAGTCCGTCTCCTCCCAATATTTCTGCGTCGTCGCAAGCATTGCCGACTGCGTAACCTTAAGTCCGGCAAAAAAAGCCACCCCAAGCGCCACGATGGCGAGGATGGCAGCAAAACGCCCGAAGCTCTGCCTGATTTCTCTTACTGTCGATTTCTTTATCATTGATTTCATATTGTTACCACTCGATATCTGCAATGTCTACGATATGTTTATTCTTTTCCATCCCGGCAACGCTTCCGCTTTTTACGGTGATAATGCGATCCGCCATTGCCGTAAGCGCCTGGTTGTGCGTGATGACCACAACCGTCCTGCCCTTCTTTCGACAGGTATCCTGAAGCAGCTTAAGCACTGCCTTACCGGTATTATAATCCAGGGCTCCCGTCGGCTCGTCACACAAAAGAAGCTTGGGGTTCTTCGCCAGCGCCCTGGCGATAGCCACGCGCTGCTGCTCCCCACCGGAAAGCTGCGCCGGAAAATTGGAAAGCCGCTCGCCAAGCCCGACCTCCTTAAGAACGGTGGCCGCGTCCAGCGGCTCCCTGCAAATCTGCGCCGCCAGCTCCACATTCTCAAGCGCGGTAAGGTTCTGTACCAGATTGTAAAACTGGAATACAAAGCCGATGTCGAAACGCCGGTAAGCGGTGAGCTGTTTTTTGTCGTATTTTGAAATCTCCTGACCGTCCAGGAATACCTGACCCTCCGTCAGCGTATCCATCCCTCCCAATATATTGAGAATGGTGGTTTTGCCAGCGCCGGATGCCCCGACGATAACGCAGAACTCCCCCTGCTCGATTTCAAAATTGACATCCTTAAGAGCGGTAATTTCCACCTCTCCGGTTTTGTACACTTTATTGACATGCTGAAACGATACAAATGGACTCATGGCTTCTCCTATATAATTTTCTGACACACGTATCTTCTTAATATAAAGGATAGTCCCATAACGATGAATTTGCAAATTAAAATTCTATAAAACATTGACACACAGGACACCACATTGACGCGGCAGGTAAAAT
>CALWHT010000060.1 GCA_944380515.1 uncultured Roseburia sp. | reverse complement strand
AGCCGGATAATGCTTCGAATAGAAATGTGATATGGAAAAGCAGTAACCAGGAAATTGCGAAGGTGGATTCCAATGGAGTAGTTACGGCAGTCAGGGAAGGAAGTGCGGAGATTACGGCGACGGCGGCGGACGGAAGCGGAAAGAAGGCCGTCTGTGCAGTAACCGTTTCCAGGGCACCTCTGGAGGATCCATATAAACTGGTGTGGGAAGATAATTTTGACGGTACGCAGTTGAATATGGAAGACTGGAATTATGAATACCACGAACCGGGTTGGGTAAATAACGAGCTTCAGAAATATGTAGACGCGCCGGAAAACATATATGTAAAGGACGGAAAGCTGGTTATCCAGGCACTGAAGGGTGAGGACGGCAGTTATACCTCGGGAAGAATTAATACACAGAATAAGCACGATTATAAATACGGAAAATTTGAGGTCAGAGCGAAGGTTCCGTCCGGAAAGGGATTTTTGCCCGCATTCTGGATGATGCCGACAAACGAGAATCTCTACGGACAATGGCCGAAATGCGGTGAGATTGATATTATGGAAGTTCTGGGAAGCGAGACAAATAAAACCTACGGTACGCTTCATTTTGGTGAACCCCATACGCAGAGCCAGGGAAGCTATGTATTGCCGGAAGGGGATTTCTCCAGTGAATATCATGTCTATGCGTGTGAATGGGAGCCGAATGAAATTCGCTTTTATGTGGACGGGCAGTTGTTTTATTCTGAAAATGACTGGTTCTCCAAAAAAGAAGGTTATGGGGAACTTACCTATCCGGCTCCGTATGATCAGCCATTTTATCTGATTTTGAATCTGGCTGTTGGAGGCAACTGGCCGGGCAATCCGGACGAGACTACTCAATTTGCGGATAATGCACAGCTTTGTGTAGACTATGTAAGAGTATATCAAAAGGAAAGCTATGATGAGGATGTAGAAAAACCGGTGGAAGAACTTGAGTTTAAAGACCCGGATGAAACCGGAAATTATGTATGCAATGGGGACTTTGCGGAAAATGAGGATTTGGAAAAAGCCGATGGCTGGCAGTTCCTGCTTGCGGGAGAAGGCGCCGCGACTGCGGTTATTTCCGGAAAAGCGATTCATATAGAAACGGAAAATGCAGGAAATCTGAATCACAGCGTGCAGCTTGTTCAGGCGGGAATGCCGATGGAGCAGGGCAAAAGGTATCGTTTTTCTTTTGACGCCTGGGCACAGGAGGCAAGAACTATGATTACCGATATTTCGGCTCCTGACAAAGGATATAAGCGCTATCTTGCTGATACAACTGTGGAGCTTGGCACGGAAAAACAAAATTATTCCTATGAATTTGATATGACAGACAGCGGGGATGTAAACGGAAGGATTGAGTTTAATCTCGGGAACCAGGGATCAACCGCTGGAGTATATATTACTAATGTAAGGCTGGAGCAGATTGGGGAAGCTGAGATACCGGAGGAAGTAAAGAACGTGCTGCCGGATGGGAATTATGTTTACAATGGCGAATTTCAGCAGGGAAGCAATCGAATGGATTACTGGAGCGTGGAAAGTGCATGCGAGGGTGTTACGGTACAGGTGACCAATGATAATAATGTGCGCGAGCTCAAAGTAGCCATGCCCCAGAGTGTTGTCTCCCCCGGGCAGGTCATCGTGAAACAGGACGAAATTGCCATTACGGGAGGAAAGAATTATATTTTAAGCTTTGATGCCTATGCGGATGGGACAGGAAAGATTCAGGCAAAAATAGCAGGTCAGACTTTCACGGGCGATTTAACAGCGGAAAGAAAGAATTTTAAGTATACATTTACGACAGGCGATGATATAAAAGGCAGCGTACTGGAGTTCCTGCTTGGACAGCCTCGTACCGTTTATCTGGATAATGTTCGCATTCAGGAGGACAGTTTGCTGCTGAACGGTGATTTCTCCAACGGATTGACAGGGTTTGAATTGTATGCTTATAACTCAAATGATGTAAGTTATGTGGTAGACGAATTAAAAGAGGACAAGGCCGCCTGCATTGATATCCAGAATACCGGCGAACAGGATTGGTATATTCAGTTAAAGCAGAGTAATATCAAGCTGGAAAAAGGTAAATGGTATCGAATCAGCATGGACGTTAAGTCGACAATGGAAAGAAAGATTATGTATACGCTGCAGAGAGACGGAACGGTGGATGATGACTGGACTCCATATTCCGGAAATCAGGTAATTCAGCTTACGGGGGAATATCAGACATTTTCCCATGAGTTCCAGATGAAGGGAGAGACGGATGCAAATACCATTTTAAGCATCACAATGGGGGCGGTCGCAGGAACACAGATATCACAGAAGCATACAGTGATTATTGACAATATCAGCCTGGAAGAAATAGAAGCGCCAGCAAAGGAGGAGGTGCCGGAAGGCAGTAATCTGATAAAAAACGGAGACTTTTCGCAGGAGGAGCTGAACTGGGTCAATGCGGTTACATTACCAGGAAGCGCAGAAGCAGATTTCACGCAAAATAAAGCGATATATCATATTACCGATCCGGGAAATGAAGATTGGAATGTACAGTTAAAGCAGGAGGGGCTTACGCTCGAACAGGATGCCGAGTACAGGGTAAGCTTTAAGATAAAATCCAGTGCGGCAAGAACAGTAAAATACGCACTGTTAGATCCGTCGGCAGGTTATGCATGGTACGGCGGAGGGGATATCACATTGGACGCCGATCAGGAGGAACAGATTGATGCGGTGTTAACAATTAGCGAAGCAAGCTCGGATACGATTGACTTCGTAATTTCAATGGGAAAAATAGGTGAGGAAACACCGGCTTCAGATATTGAGATTTCAGATATCAGCATTGTGAAGCAATAGTTTTTTTCGTCAGGGAAAATTGGCTGGCGGTTCTCGCAAATTTGATTAGGGTGTCAAAAGGGTGTATAACATCATTTTGACACCCTAATCAGTTTAGAAAAAATAAACGTTCATGGGCTTTCCACCGTCCTCTCGGTCTGGTAATATAACAGATATGAATGTATTTTATCCGGGATTCCGGAAATGAACCAGGCACCTGACATGGAGCCGGGCGGCTATTTTTCCGGCCTTCCTGAAAAAAAATAAAAAAATTTTCGTCGAAATCCCGTTCTCATCCGTCTAATAGATGTAAGAGAAAAAATAAAGGAGAAAAACGTATGAAAAAGAACACAGTATCACTTTTATTTGCGGCGGCGGCGCTGGTTTTTGCGGCAGGCTGCACGGGAGGAACGAACAATAGCAGCAGTGCGCCGGAGACCGGAGCGGTGGAGCACGATTCAGAAAATTATGAGGCGGCGGATACAGACATGACGGAGACGGAGGTACAAAGTGCAGAGCCGGATGGCGGCACGGCTGTATTTGACTGGCTTCCGGCAGGCGTGGAGCAGGAGAAATCAGAGACAGAGCCGAACGAGGAGCTTCGTCAGCTCATAGTTGAATACTTTGAGATTCCCGATTATGAACTGGCAGATTCAAGATATTATTACAATTATGTGGATTTGGACAGCGACGGCACAAATGAGATTTTTGCCGTTGTAGTGGGCAGCTATACCAGCGGTACCGGCGGTTCTTCTGCGCTCTGGTGCGGGGAAGAGGACGGAACACTCGTTGTAAAGCAGGAGCTTACGCTGGTAAATATGCCGGTCATTGTGGCGGACAGTGAAGATGGCGGTGCGAAAAGACTGATTCTGGAGCGTTCCGGCGGTGCGGTGGAAACAGAATATGTGGAGCTTACCTGTACGGACGGAGTGTATACGAATGTTTCCGAAGCAGAGGCGGTGGATGCGCTGGATAACGTTCGGGGCGTGGCGATTCTCTGCAATGATCTGGCGGATGATATGCAGACAGGAAACTATCTGACGCTTGAGTAAACCGTACGGCACCTGAACATCGGCGGAAGGTGTATGACTTTACGGAGAACGAGTTATGAGAGGGCACATAAAAAAACAGGAATTTGCGGAAAAAATGATGGAAAACCGCAAGCGTCTTTACTGCATTGCCTACAGTTATGTGAAAAATGAACAGGATGCTCTCGATATTATCAGCGAGGCAGCCTGCAAGGGACTTCTCCATCTCAGGGATCTGGAACGGGCAGAGTACTTTATGACCTGGATGACAAAAATCGTTATAAATACGGCGATTGATTCTATCCGGAAGAATTCCCGTTATACGGCGCTGCCGGAGGATTCCGACGGCTGTGCGGAAATGATATATCCGGGAAATGGTCAGGACGCGGAGCCTGACCGGGAAGCCCTGATGGATCTTTACAATGCGCTGGATATACTGGAGCCGGAAGAACGGACATATATCGTCCTGCGTTATTTTGAGGAATACAATTTCCGGGAGATTGCCCAGATGCTGAAACTGCCGGAAAGTACGGTGAAGTCCCGGTTCTACAGGGCATTGGAAAAAATGAAGCAGCATATGACTGGAGGATGCGTGGGATGAGTGCGGAAAAATTTGTATATGAAAATATCGAGATTCCGGATGACCGGCTGACGCAGGCAATTTACACCGGAATGGGCAGGGCAGTGCGGATACAGAAAAGAAAGTATCTGGTGCGTTCCCTTACGGCAGCGGCAGCCGCATTTGTTTTGCTTTTGTGCAGCGCAAATATCCCGGCCGTGTACACTTATGCCAGTGAGCTGCCGGTTCTGGGAGAATTTGTCCGCGCGCTCCATATCGGCAGCGGCGGAGAACAGACGCTGCATGAGGACCTTGAGACAGAGGTTTCGGGTAATGAGCTGGTGATACACTTTACAGGCAGGGGCGGGACGACAGATACGGTGGTACCCTATGAGGTGCGCTGCTATTCGGCTCCTTCCCGGATCGCACTGACACTTTGGAGTCTGACGGAAGAGGAGTATGAAAAACTGGAGGCGCAGATCAGACAGATGAAGGGCGCCGCGGATGTTTATCGGACGGTTTCTCTTGAAAAAAATGAAATCAGCTTTGTAATTGTTCTGCAGCGTCTGTATGACTACGAAGTGATGGAACAGAGCTACCCCGGAATGCTGTCAATCCGCCTGTACCAGGACGCCTACTTTACGGAGGAGGAGAAAGCACCGGAGCAGGAGGTATATTATCTTCGGACGAAGGGGCTCGAGCAGGGAGAAGAACTGAAAAAACTGCTGGAAAAGTATCAGGACGAAGAACCGTCGCAGGTAAAGACACAGAAAGGAAACTTTATTCTGACGATCGGAGAATTTTCTTCTGAAGAAGAAGCGGAAAACAGGCGGAAGGAATTGCAAAAGGAATATGGCGGAGCGGCGGAACTTCAGGTATCTTTCGGCATGGCAAAAGAGATTCCTGAGAGGTGAAAAAAGAGAGTTTATAAAATTTTCAGAAATTATTAGCACTCACCTATTGACAGTGCTAACAATTAGTGATATAACACAAATTGTAAAGAAGCACAAATGGCAGAATCAGATGGAAGCTGCCATTTTACATACAAATCCGCTTTTCGGATATTGTATATAAGAAGGAGGGAGAGCTATGAACATTCAGAAATTTACACAGAAGTCCGTAGAAGCCATCAACGATTGTGAAAAGCTTGCCTATGAATACGGCAATCAGGAAATAGAACAGGAGCATCTGCTTGTTGCGTTATTGCAGCAGGAGGATGGTCTGATTTTAAAATTAATTGAGAAAATGGATATCCAAAAGGAGCACTTTGTGGAGAACGCAAAGCGCCATTTGGCAGCCCGCGTCAAGGTTTCAGGCGGACAAATCTATGTGGGACAGGATTTGAATAAGGTTCTGATTCATGCCGAGGACGAGGCGAAGCAAATGGGAGACGAATATGTTTCGGTAGAGCATCTGTTTTTGTGCCTGTTAAAATATCCGAATAAGGCGATGAAGGAAATCTTCAAGGAGTACGGCATAACCAGAGAGCGGTTTTTACAGGCACTCTCAACCGTGCGCGGCAACCAGCGTGTGACCTCGGACAATCCGGAGGCGACCTATGACACGCTGGAAAAATACGGCTATGACATGGTGGAGCGGGCGAGAAACCAGAAGTTAGACCCGGTAATCGGGCGTGACGACGAAATCCGAAACGTGGTTCGTATTTTGTCCCGGAAAACCAAAAACAATCCGGTGCTGATTGGTGAGCCGGGTGTCGGAAAAACTGCTGTCGTAGAAGGACTGGCGCAGCGTATCGTAAAGGGCGACGTGCCGGAGGGGCTAAAGGACAAAAAGCTCTTTGCGCTTGATATGGGTGCTCTGGTTGCGGGAGCGAAATACCGGGGTGAATTTGAGGAACGGTTAAAGGCGGTGCTTGATGACATCAAAAATTCCGATGGGCAGATTATTCTGTTTATCGATGAATTGCATACGATTGTGGGAGCCGGCAAAACAGACGGCGCGATGGATGCCGGACAGCTTTTAAAGCCTATGCTCGCCCGCGGTGAGCTGCACTGTATTGGCGCCACAACGCTCGACGAATACCGGGAATACATTGAGAAAGACGCGGCGCTTGAGCGGCGTTTCCAGCCGGTCATGGTGGATGAGCCGACGGTGGAGGATACCATCTCGATTCTGCGTGGCTTAAAGGAGCGCTACGAGGTGTTCCACGGCGTAAAAATCACAGATGGGGCGCTGGTATCGGCGGCAGTGCTTTCCAACCGTTATATTTCCGACAGGTTCCTGCCGGACAAGGCGATTGACCTGGTAGATGAGGCATGCGCGCTGATAAAGACGGAATTGGATTCCATGCCGACGGAACTTGACGAATTAAACCGCCGTGTTATGCAGATGGAAATTGAGGAAACCGCGCTGAAAAAGGAGACGGATCGTCTGAGCCAAGAGCGGCTCGCAAATTTACAGAAGGAGCTCGCGGAGCTGCGGGACGAATTCAATACGAAAAAGGCGCAGTGGGAAAACGAAAAGAAGTCCGTGGAAAAGGTACAGAAGCTGCGTGAGGAGATTGAGACAGTCAAGAATGAGATTAAGACGGCGCAGCAGAATTACGATTTGGAAAAAGCAGCGGAATTGCAGTACGGCAGACTGCCGCAGCTCGAAAAGCAGCTTGAACTGGAGGAAAATGAGGTCAAAAAGCGTGACCTTTCACTGGTACATGAAAATGTCAGCGAGGAAGAGATTGCCCGTATCATTTCCAGATGGACCGGAATCCCGGTGGCAAAGCTGACGGAAAGCGAGCGAAACAAAACGCTGCATCTGGATGAGGAGCTGCACAAACGTGTGATTGGGCAGGACGAGGGTGTCACGAAGGTGACTGAGGCGATTATCCGTTCCAAGGCGGGCATCAAGGATCCGACCAAGCCGATTGGCTCCTTCCTGTTCTTAGGCCCGACCGGTGTCGGTAAGACGGAACTGGCAAAGGCGCTCGCGGCAAGCCTGTTTGATGACGAATCCAATATGGTGCGTCTTGATATGAGTGAGTATATGGAGAAATATTCCGTGTCCCGCTTAATCGGAGCACCTCCGGGATACGTGGGCTACGACGAGGGCGGCCAGCTTACTGAGGCGGTGCGCAGAAAGCCGTACTCTGTTGTCCTGTTTGATGAGGTGGAGAAAGCGCACCCTGATGTATTTAATGTGCTCTTACAGGTGCTTGACGACGGGCGGATTACCGATTCCCAGGGACGTACCGTGGACTTTAAAAATACCATTATCATTATGACTTCGAATTTGGGTTCTGCACATCTGCTCGAGGGTATTGACGAAAACGGCGAAATCAATCCTGCATGTGAGGAAGCGGTCACAAATGAGCTGCGCGCGCATTTCCGTCCCGAGTTTTTAAACCGTCTGGACGAGATTATTATGTTCAAGCCGCTGACGAAGGACAACATCGGAAATATTATCAATCTGCTGATGGAGGACTTAAACAAGCGTCTTTCCGACCGTGAGATTACCGTGGAGCTGACGGACGCGGCAAGGCATTTCATTGTGGAAAACGGCTACGATCCGGTGTACGGTGCAAGACCGCTCAAGCGGTTTTTGCAAAAGCATGTGGAAACGCTCTCGGCAAAGCTCATTCTTGCCGACCAGGTGCAGGAGGGCGATACCATATTGATCGATACGGAAGGAGAAAAACTGACTGCACGCGTGAAAGCGTAAAAAGAAGCGCCGGAGCTGACAGACACTGTCGGCTCCGGCGTTTCGGATTTTAAATGGCCAGTTTTTTACGGTTCACAAAATAATATGCCACGCCCAGTACATCAGCCAGAAGCCAGCCTATGGGGACGGACCACCAGATTCCCGCAACGCCGAAGGCCGGAATTGCGGAGAGCGTGTAGGAAAGAGCCACACGGGTGCCGAGCGATACGATGGTGAGGATGACGGACATGCCTGGCTTTCCGATTGCGCGGTACAGACCGTAAAGCAAAAACAGTCCCCCAATCAGGAAATAGAAGGAACCTTCAATGCGGAGATAACGCACTCCCTCCGCGATAACAGCCGTTTCCCCTGCGTCAATAAAAAGAGACATCAGAGGTTTGGCAAGCCGGTAATTTCCCGCACACGGCTGATGCGGAGCCGAACCGTCTCATCCTTTTTCAAAAGCCCGGGAAACTTTATTTTTGTGTAAACGGCAATGCCGATACCCGAAACATATTGGGAAATAACCGTGGCCTTGGCCGCTCCCGCCACGCCGAGGTTTAAGCCTGCGACAAACCAGAGGTCAAGTCCGATGTTGATACAGACGGAAACAGCTAAAAATACGAGCGGAATTACCGAATTGCCGAGAGAACGCAGCAGGGAGGCAAAAAAATTATAGAGAAAAATGCCAACCATTCCCGCAAATATCACAAGCAGATATTCCTGCATCATTTCAACCAGATTCGCCGGCGTGCGAATGGCCCATATAATCCAATCAATTCCGATAAAAATCAAAACATTTAAAATACCCGTAACTGCGCCAAGAAGCGTAAAGGACGCAAGAATCACTTCCCTTAGCGCATGCGTATTTTTCTGTCCAAAACGGATGGAAAAAACGGTTCCGCTTCCCATTGCCAATCCAAGCAGAATGGAAGTCAGAAAGGTCATCAGAGAAAAGGCGGAGCCTACAGCGGCCAGCGCTTCTGCTCCGAGAAACTTCCCTACAATCAGTGTATCGGCAATGTTATAGCATTGCTGTAAAAGATTTCCCAGAATCATGGGAACCGCAAAACGCAGCATGGTTTTCATAACGGGTCCCTGCGT
>CALWHT010000059.1 GCA_944380515.1 uncultured Roseburia sp. | reverse complement strand
TGGATTTGATGATTACCACCGTTGCCGCCACAAGCGACAGCTTGAACATTACATGGAAAATCTGACGGGCGGTAATCCTCCCGTCAGACCGTTACCCTGTGTAGTCCCTTGTAAACTGTACTTTTGGAAAATTCAAATACTTTTTCACCATTGATCCAAAGCTCACCCCAAGTTCCGGAAAGTGTTTTATTGCCTCTGATATTTCCCGACATATCTGATTTCCTCCTACATATTGACATCCATTTTTAGGTCTTCCATTGTATTCACAAACTTTACATTGCTGGTGATGAACACCTTTGTTCCCGTGTTGGCTTTGGCAACTGCGATATCATCCATTTCAGAAGTATCTATTTTTTTGCTTTCCAGGTAAGCACGCTGTGCATCAATATTAATCGCCGCCACATTATCAAAGGATTTATCCAGCACATTGCCGAGCAGCCCCTTTTGATAGGCTCCAACAGCAGCCACAAACATCTGCTTGCCATCGTAGTCATTGAGAACCTTGCCTACATAGTTTTCCGCATAGGTTTCCCTGATGTCATCCGTATATAAGTCCATTCCTTCTACAATCTTGATAAAACGTACATCTTCCGTCTTTTCCGTTGTAAAAGTCACAAGACTGTTTACGCCCCGTCCAATTTTGTATTTTTTACCGTCAAACACAATAATGAGTTCACCGGCATCAATACGCTCATCCGGGTCTTCCGGCGTTTCTGCCTCCGAGATATCATTCAAAACATAATAGGTACTGCTTCTTGCAAGGGACAAACCTGCAAGCACTCCGGCAATCCTCGCGCAGTATTCCGCCGCCGTATGCTGCTTTCCTGTGATCGTTGTGGAAATATTCTCCGTTGTGAAATTGATAATGCCTTCATGGTCACCTGCGCAATGCGCCAGAACAGCCTTGAAAGTCTTTTTTTCATCATCACGATACTGCTTAATCCACGCTGAGATTATTGTGGTATCCGCAATATCAAGTCCGGGAATGGTAAGGTAATTCCATTTCAGGTCTTTGAGTTTCCTAAGCACCGCAGAATAATCCTCTGTATTTTCTGCTCTGCGGATCGCAATAACAGTGGACGGAGCTCCGGCGAACACCAGTTTCAGATAATTGTAGTTCTTCTCTTCCCAATTCTCAAAATCAACCTCATCCACCTTCTTGTAGATATTCAGTTCTTTCCCTCCTTCGGTACCGTCCGTGAGAACAATTGCAACGATACCTCTCGCACTTCTTTCAATTGCGGACGCTGCCTTCCCACTGAAAATCATGCTAAAGGTTGGTAATCCTAAACCCATTTCAATCACACTCCTTTTTTAATAGCCACGTCCAGCTCGCCCATCGGTTCAAACTCATTCGTCTGCTCCCGTGCCTGACGGAAGTTAATGGCGAAACTGTAATGCAGCACATGATCTGATACTTTCATACTGGCATCATTGATGGTTATATGCCGGTCTCCAAAACTGAACACCGGACGCATAACCGCATCAAGTTCTGCCCCTTTTATCAAATAGGCGGTATTGCTCTCGCTTTTTTCGTGGTATGCAATATCCACCAAAATCCCCACATCCGTAAAGAATCTGTCAACCGTTTTGTTTCCATTCGGGATAATATCTACGAAGTAATAGGTTTCCGGCTCATCAAGCCCATGCTTTTCTTCCGTGCCTTTTATTTCCTCGTAAAAGACATCGGTATCCGGATCAATCCCTTTCAGCAATGCTGTGATTGCATTTTTTATCTGGATAATCGGATGTTCCATAGTCCACCTCCTAAAGTTCATGGGTATTCAGGAAGTCATTCATCCACTCCCGGAGATAACCGGGAAGGTGTTTCTGCACTTCCTGAAGGGAAAGCTCCATCATGTGGGCTCCTTTTACAAAGCCCTTTCCACCTCTTGTCCGGTGTCCATATTCCACCGGCTCGACATACTCCACGTTGTTATAGACCTCGATGTAGTATTCGCTGCCTCTCTGCTTTATGCTGCCAACGTGCCACTCACGTCTGAGGTGTCCTGTTTTGACTGGAGTGTTATCTTTGACATTTTTCAACAGCTTTCCAGCCAGTTTGAGAACCATTTCCCTAAATTCAGCCGGGTACTGGCTTTCTATGGCCTGTGAGAGTCGTTTCTCCCATTCTTCCAGCCCATCAAACTTATACTCGGTATCAGACAATTTCTTTATCCAGCTTGACCGGGATATTGTTATGGGACTTCATGCATTCCGGAAAGCCCGCAACCGCTTCAATCTTCTTTCCCAAGTGCAGGATCACAAGGAAATCATTGGCCTGGATATCAATTTCCGGACGGGTAAACAGACAAAATGTGGTGTCCGTCTTCGCAATAGATTTCGACTGTTGCAGTTTCCCACCGGTATGTGTAGACAATGCACACTCCACATCCTCATACACAACCTTTCCCTCCAGACCGCTTTTGAAGACGCTCTCGCCACCCGGAAGGGTATCTTTGAAAGCCCTGTAAACGGTCACGGTATCTTCGTATGTTGTTGCGAGGATATCAGCTTCTGTCATTTGCCAAATCCTTCGGCAGGTTTATTTTCTTAAAACGGTTAAGGGATTTTTCATAGTCCTTCATAAAATCAACAGTGGCTTTCTGATTACCACTTCCGTCACGATAAGAAATGGCGGTATCACCACGATTGATACTCGCCACTTCCTTCTCGCCGGTCTTTACCAGATCAGCCTTCAGCATATCTTCAGCGATCTGTGTTGCAGTGCCAAGCAGCTGCTCCGGCAGATCTTCACGGTTGCAATAAATCAGGATTTTATCCACTGCTCTTTTGACATACCTTCGGGCTGACCGTTCTTCCGTTTCTGACATCTTCATGCTGTCCATCACTTCCGCTACCAGCCAATCCTCCTGCTCCTTCGTCATTGCAGCTCCTCCTTATTTTTTCTCTGCAGCCTTATTTTTCTTTACCGCAGCCTCCAACTGCTCCTTCGTGCCAGAAAGTTCGGCTTCCAGAGTAGCGATCTTTTTATCAGCTTCTTCTGCGTATTTAGAAGCCTCTTCCAGCTTTTCTTTCATCGAAGCCAGCTCCTTTTCCAATTCTCCCCTTCTGGTATCCGATGCTTCAATGACTTTTCCTGCATTTAAAAGCTGCCCTTTCAGTTCATTGATCACAGCTTCAGATGCAGCATTGCTTTCTGATTTTTTCGTAACTGTTCCATCTGTTCTTACAAAGCCCTGTGCTTCCAGAGCCCTGGCTTTATCCTCGGAATCAACACGCTTCACTACATTCGCTCTCTTTAATACGATCTCACTCATGGTTTACTCCTTCCCCTATGCCAATGCTTCTTTCACATTAACAAAGCACTGCTCCACCTTCCGATTGGTAATCCAGATATCGTGGAATTTACGGTAATCCATCGCCCACGCTCTTGCCTTCTGGTTGGTTTCCGGATCAAAAATTCTCATCTTATCCGTCTTGGACACTGCAATAGGTGCCTTTCTCGGAGTAATGATCCAGTTAATGCTCTTGCTGTTTTCAGTAGGAGCAAAACCGCCGGCTTCCTGACCGGAAGTCACGCCATCCTTGAAAAGGTACTCGGTCTTCATTCTGTCGGAACTTACCGGGATTAAAGGATGGATACCATCCAGGCTGCGAACCTTAAGAGTTACATCTCCCTGCTTGAAATCGGTTATATCCAGCCTCTTTGAGAGCTTTTCAGACATGCTTAAGATTGCTGCTACCATGGAATCAATGGTAATAACCAGCGGTGTGTTCTGTCCCACAATCGCCTGAACAGCTGCAATATCATAGTAAAGCTTCTGGAGAATGGTTGCTTCATCAGCGGTATAACCTCCGGATGCCTTGCCCTTCTCAATACACGCTGCAGCAATGGTACTGTAACGATATGCATCAATCTCAGGAACAACCTTGGTTCTCTGGAATTCGCCCATAACAGTGGATGCAGTCAATACAAAGTTGGTCTCATCCACATCGTTCTCATCAAAGCTGAAAGAACGTCCTCTGTCCTGAGTCATCTTCCTGGTTTCATACTGGAAATTCACGCTGCCCTGCACGAATCCATTGGTGCGGTCATAGTCAGCCATTCCGTCCATATCGAGGCTCGGAATTTTGACCTCTGCACCGCCGGTGTACTTAACCAGCTTTTCATTTACTTCCATCCAGCCGGAAGTAGCCTGCTCCACTGCAGCCTTGTCTAACTCGCTCTGAATAATTGTTGCTGTTTCAATGGTATTCATTTACCTTTTCCTCCCTTATAATCCTCTGATATTTTTTGCAATCTGGTCTCTCAGCAGATTTTCTGCAGATGCTGCTCCGCCGAGCCCTTCTGGTGTCCTGCCCTTCAGCCGGGACTGGATCGCCGCTGCCAGACTGTCCTTGAATACCTTTGTGGTGCTGTCCAGTGTCGCTTCCATGCGTTCCCTGTTGGAATAGTCTAGCACATCCGCAAGACCAACCGGGAAACCATCTGCTTCCAGTGCCTTGGTTGCATTCTCTCTTAACTCTTTCTGCAGGAGCTGGCTTCTTAAGCTGGCAATCTCGGAATCTTTTTTCTCCTGCTCCTCTTTTGCCTTTTCTTCCGGAGTGAGTTTCCCCACACGCTCTGCCTCTGCAGCTTCCTCTAACCACTGCTGTTTTGCAGCTTCGATGGCAGCATCTACATCTGCCTGAGTGAAGGACTTCTCTTCCGCAGCTCCTTCCGCTGCAGCTTCGCTTTCCTTCTTTTCAGATTCAGCACCGTCAGCCTCCTTGCCTCCGCCGAAAAGTCCGTTGATAAACTTCTGGAGGGCACTTACTTTCTCCGGCGTGCTTTCCGCTGTCTGCTGTCCCTGTGTTTCTGTTGCAGTGTTCTGAACTTCCTGCTCAGCACCCTGCATAGTGGTTGTTCCATCCATTTCTTCTACCTCCTGGTCTAAATTTTTGTATAACAAAAGCACCTTTTAAAATTCTTTTAAACGGTGCCCATGTCCATATTTTTGCAATTAAATAGACACCCTGCCGGGTGTCCTATTTAATACCATACTGCTCACGCAATTTTTTAATTTCTTCTCCGTACCACTTGGTAACCTCTCCAAGCTCCTTCTCCCCAGGACTTCCGTCCATGCCATATTGGGGCTGCCCGGTTTTTGCATATTTCTTTTCAATTGCCTTTCTTTTCTTCATGGCCTCCGCCATCAGCTCCTTTGCGGCTTTTTCATATTTCGCCCATGCCTTTTTATCGTTCCGATCTTTCATATTTGAAGCCATATTTTTCCGCAAGCCTCCTCACTATAAAGTCATACTCGTCTGTATCCGGATCTATTTCTCCCGTGAACATTGCCTGCAGGCACTCGGAATATAAATCTCCTCTGTATGCATGAACCAGCGTTGCAAGATCGGCATATTCCGTCTCTGCTGTACGGGATATTGTATAAACATACTTTTCATCCGCACCAACCAGCTCCGGAAGATTATATTCCATGAACAGGCTTATGTCCCTGTCGCTAAAGGAAAAATGCGTCTCTGATATAGGATGGTTATGCGTCACATACGCTCCGACCAGTTCATCTCCCAGATCAAAATCCGGATATACCGCTCCGGAAACACCGCTGCAGTGATATACGCTACCATTCCTTGTAATGCAGACTGCGTTCTCTTTGGTATTATCTCCAGCGATCTGCTCGGTGTAATTCCTTATCCTTGATTTTACCAGCCGGGTATCATTAAAGTCAATCTGTTCAAGAAGTTTCTTTTCCTCATGTTTCGGGACGCCATCGGTACCGCCAACCGTAGCTGAAAGCCCTTTGTCCTTTACATATTTTTTCTTCCACTCCTCAAATTTCGGATTGTCCTCCAGTGGGTTCACACCCTCCCGGTCTTTGAATAAATCTATGCCGGTCTTTGGTACCGTTGTGCATTTACAGTTGGGATGGATCGGCGGCAGATTCAGTCCCGGCTCCGCCTCATCCACTGGAAAATCATGACCGTTCAGCGCCATGCAGTCATCGCAGCCCCCGCCAAGAAAGGTATATTCTGAAAAGCCCATCTCCCGGTATGAAGCCAGCTCGCCCTGATTGGAAAAGTAGCTGCTCTCCGTCCGGACAAGCCTTTCTGCTGCATAACGCCCCTTCCCCATGACATCATTGATTTCCTTTGCCATCTTCTGGACACTGGAACCCATCATAAATCCCAGCGTCAGCTCCCTCTTGGCAAGAGCAGCGAGTTTATCGGTGTTTTCCCACAGGGCCTGCGAATAATTTTTACCAGACCACGGATGCTTCAGTATCCTTTGGAGCATCTTCACATCCACCTTGGAAACATTGAATCCAACACCAAGAATGCTCTGTACATCATAACAGCCCCGGTAATAATTGGTCTTGAACATATCGCCCAACAGATCCGTCAGCTTCGTTTCCGTATCCCTCGACAGTGTTATCATGGTCTGGTAAACGGTAGCAAGCATCTGCTCCTTCCTGCTAATCCGCGACTTGGCTGCCAGTGTGTTCAGCTCCAGAAGCGTCCTGGAATCCCCTTCCGCCTCCTTCAGGTATTCATCAATCCCTTTCCGCCACCGGCTGTATTCGCTGCCGGTCAGCATCCTGGAAGCCTCCGCATTGGTCAGACCGTTCTCTGTGGCGTATTTCTGGAACATTGCATTCAGTTCCGTTTCCAGCTGCCACGCTGCTTCATCAAAAAGAACCATGATCTCCTTCACGGAATGATCCGTTGTTTCTGCATTATCAAGCACCCTCTGTTTGGCCCGTTCAATCCACTCGTTACGTTCCCTCTGGCTCATCCGTTACCGCCTCCGTTCCGTCAGCTGCACCCTGAAAAGCCCTGATAAGATTCTGATATACTCCGAAGTCTTCCTGCTCCTTGTTCTTTTCTTCCTCCAGCTTTCTCAGCTCATCCTGGACATTTTCAACACCAGGCATCAGCTGCAGTCTGGTTTCCCTTGAAAGGTCATTTGCCAGCATCGTGATAATCTGCGCTGTTTCCATATCATTCTGCGGACGGTTCCTGCGGAACTTCGGAACAATGTCTCTGTAATCATAGCTGTGTCCCATGATATTCAGGATATTGGTGATCAGCTCGATTCTGCGCTGCAGACCCTTCTTGAACTTTCGTTCCTTGATGGAGCATATCTGCTCCAAGCCCCACAGCTTATAAGATATCGCCACTCCGGAGAGATTGCCTCCAAAGGACGCATCATACATGTGCGGTACATTTGCCCCGGTATGGATATCCTCACGGAGCCGGTTCTTGTAGTTCTCCAGTGCGGTATCGTCAATGGTCTTCAAAAGCCATGCCACATCACCGCCATCCTCCAGAATGATAGCTCCTTTTTCCTTCATGTCAGCAATGTCCTGACTGCTGACATCTCCAAGTTTTAAAACCTTTAAAATGGCATCATCGTTATACTGGAAATAGTTTGCAGTGTTACTCTGCACTTTGTTATAGGCATCAATCTCTGTAATGACACCCTCAAAATCTCCAAGCCTTTCCTCGTTGTTGATGTATTCCACAAAAGGAACATCCTGCCAGTAGTGTTCTTCCACTGCAATCAGATTCAGGTACCCGCCATTCACTGACCGGAAGTGCATCACCAGACTGGAATTCCAGAACTCCACCTTCCTGATTACGTTATCATCCTTATCCTTTGAAATAATCGTCCGTATAAAAGCCATCGGAGTAGAAAACCCACTGTCCGTCTCGCAAATCATAATTCCGCTAGCAGCCGGAACCCTTGCGAGCCTTATCTTGGCATCCTCATCCAGATAGAGCATTTCAAAGCAGCTTCCGCAGATGCTGCACTGCTTGGCCAGCTCCATGTTGTGATCCTGCTCATCGTTGTAATCAAAAATATCCTGCACCATCTGCAGGTATTCATCATTCTGGGAGTCATAGACAATCGGCTCACCCACGAAGTAACCGGTGGCGGTGTCCGTGATGTATTTTGCCATATTGTTGACCAGGCGGTTGTTCGGGGCTGTGCTGTCCTTCTTGCTTTCGCCAAGTATTCTGTGCTCTCCCACATAGTAATTATGCAGCATTCCGTATTTTACATCCGTGCTGTTCGCATTGATAATCTCCCGGATATCTTTTTCCGTCAGGCTTTCAATGGAAGCCCTTTCCATGTAAATAACCGGCATGGCCGTTACCTCCTACAATCCTAATTTTCCTTTATCCAGCACCCGGAACCGTTTCATCTTCTTGGCAATCGTCCTGCAGCCTTCCAGAGCATCCACGCCATCGTCATGGGCTCCCATCGGGAAGTGCTCCATCTGTTCCAGCAGTCTCTTATGCCTTTTATTGAACTTGATGTAATGGTTCTTTACATCTGGCTGCATCGTCTGGATACGCATTGTCTTATCGCTGGTCTGTGGTACCTCCTCGATTGGAAGATACAAGCCAGCCTTTGCGGATGCCTTTGCCAGCTCTTCCTTCAGGAACCACTGGAACTGCACCGTCTCAGCTCCAAACTTCTTATAGCCCCTGCCATAATCCCTGCGGAGCATCTTCTCTTTCTCCAGAATGTCACCGATGATTTTATCCGGATGTCTGCGTTCGATATCCGCATCCATGACATACATATATCCGGATACTTTGTGCTTCGCCAGCGTGATGATGGCGGAGAAGTCGCTGTGCTTGGTCTTTCCAAGTGACGGATCGACAAAACCAAAGAAAAGGAAGTCACGGTTCTTGAAGTCGATTTCCGCTTCATTATAGAATTCAAACCATTCAGGATTGAAAATACAATCTTCCGGATTGATAGGCTCGTTCTGTTCCTCGGAGTTGAAGGATGCTTCGCCTTCTGTCAGCCTCATAACCATCAGATCATAATAAGACAGTTTCTCCTCCCACAGAACCTCCGTGCCTTCCAGCATCTTTTCCCGGTGCCTTTCAAAAAACTCTTTTGCATCGGCTTCGTGGTTCTCATTTGAAAGGTCTGTGTAGATTTCCTCCCATTCCTTCCAGAGATCCTCTTCGCTGGAAAAAGAAATGACCGCCTTGTACTTAATGGCTTTGTAACCCGGATTATTCAGGGTTTTCGCCAGAAGGCTGTCATAATGCAGTAAAGTTCCGATATAGATAATGTCCGTGTAATCATCTCCGGCTTTTGAAACAGCTTTTAAAAACCAGCTTTCAAGTTTCTTTCGCTGCTCCGGCGTCCGGACGTTCTCATCATTTTCAATATCATCCAGAACCAGAAGATCCGGCCTCCAGTTTCGGTGTTTTCTGCCTCGGATCTTCTTTCCGGAGCCGATTGCCTCAACCTTGATGTTGGTGCTGGTAATCAGCACATTGCTTCTCCAGACTTTTCCGATCAGGCTTCCAAAGTCCTCCCTCAAAGCTTCGTTTTCCTCAAACTCTACCCTGATATTGTCCAGGAATCCTTCCGCCTGCTCCGAGCTGTCAGATATGATAATCGGGTAATGCTTGTATTCATAAACAATGGCATGGATGCTGCCTTTGAAAGTAAGGCTCGTGGACTTTGCGTGTCCACGGGGAGCTGCGACCACTCGCTTGGTTCCGTTCATCCGGCTGATTTTCTTTACCTTTGCCGGTGTAGTCGGATATTCCCCTTTCAAAACCCCTTGCTGCCAAATGTTGTCCAGTTCCCGGTGGAATTCCGGAGATGGTCTGGAGAAATAATGTGGGAAGTACGCCCTGCCAAAGAACTCCATATCAATGGCGCCCAACCTCTGACGGATACCTCCCTTTCCGGTAAGCGGTGCTCCGGCTTCATAATCTTTCAAAATCTGAACTCGTTCCGGAGATTGGTCTTTTTTCAAAAATGTATTGAAAAGGCTTTTTAAATCATTCGTAACGATCTCTGTTTCATCGTAAAAAGTTTTGCTCTCAGCTTCTGCCATCGCTCCGATCAGAACGCCTATGCTTTCCCTCTTTCCAGTTCGCACATTCACCACCTGCCTTTCTTTAGAATTTATAGGCTCGTATTTGCCACATATTTGAATTTTTTCTTTTCAGCGATAATTTCCCCCACTTTAATCATTCAAACAAATTTAAACGGGTTTAGCGGTTTTTTAAACGGTATTTTTTAGCCAATCAAAAAAGGAACTGCGAGAATAAGGTCTGAAAGGCAGGCTTCGCCACCCAACCAGTCTCCTTTTCTGCTCAGTTCCTTTCTTGTATGTCCGCTTGCTTCCAGCACCGGGACGAATCAACCGTGTACTATCAGGTAGCTTCTTTCAAAACCGTTTCCGCTGCTCCCGGCTGACCATCCTTTCCAGCCTCTGCAGCTTTCATTTCATCATCTTCCAGCACGATGCTCAGCTGGACTTCTTTCTTCTCGTTACAAATCGTAATCTCGAAGGTTGCCTTCCGGCTCCGCTTGTCATACCTGACAATGCGATTTTCAAATTTTTCAAGAACACCTTTCACAACCTTAAGGCTTCCGTCCTCCAGAGCCTTGACTGTTGTCGGTTCAATTGGTGCGTTGTCAACTCCGGTCAGCAAGTTAATCCATTCAGCCTCCAAATAAGAAAGTTTTGACGGATTCCTGCTGTCTCCGAGGAATTTAATCACTCCCGGAATGCCCCTGACCCTGTAATAGTTGTCTGCATTGTAGTTCATGCTCAGGAACACATACCCGGTAAACAGAGTGTACTCACGCTGCGTCCATGAGCCCCCGGTGCGAATCAGACGATTTTCTTTTGGAACAAGAGCTCTGATACCCTGCTCTTTCAGTTTCCCGGCGATATCATTTTCTTTGCCGGTCATAACCTGAATCACATACCACATCGCTTTTATCCCTCCAGTCCTTCGTTTTTCTTCTTATTCAGATACGCACTGACTTGTCGGTACAACTCCGGATTCTCCTTTGCCATAGCCTCAAATACAAGGCTCTTGACCGCCTCCAGACCGGCTTCGTAATTATCACGGTTCTGTACTTCGATTCGTTTCTTATATGCAGCTGCTCGGATAAGACCATTCGTCTCCTTAATCAGCTTTTCGATTGGAACTTCCTTCATCTGCTCCTCATCCACATTGGTAAGGGCATTCAATACATGATGGCTTGCCAGACGGATAAGTGCCTCCGATGTGTCCAACTCCGGGTACCGGTTCATTTCATCCATCAACATGGAGAAATTGCTCTGTGCCACGGTTATCATCTCCACGGTGGCGAGATACTTCTTCGCATAGGTGCAGATTGCCATCTGTGACATTTCTTCGCCATTCTCTTTCAGGAATGCAACAATTTCTTTATACGTGCAGCCGGTCAGGAGCATCTGCTCCACGGTGTCCTTCAGTTCTGGCGGTAACCTGTCCACCTTGCCGATGCTGCGTCTTCTATCCTTCTGTTCCATTGTTAATCGCCAAGATCAACCATGTTATCAGTGATCCCACCGCCAAGGAGCCGGATACCTTTGCCAGTGACTCTGGCCTCCAGCGTCTGATAATCATAATCTGCAAGCGTTGCTGCCTCGTGTGTATGGATGTCCCGCAAATTGATGTAGCCTTCTTCAGCAAGGAAATTCACGCTGTCAACAAATTCCTGCTTTTCGATACCTTCATAGCTGACCGCTTTTTCCACGCTGCGGAGCGCATTGTATTTTTCCCGGAGCAGGTTGATAGTTGATAACACCCTGCCATTGTTCATCGTAAAATTGCCCGCCCTCAGCTGCCTCTTTTCCGCTTCTCTGCTCATTTCCCAAACCTCCTATTTATTCAGCATAAGCTCAAGCATCTGATCCAGCTTCCTGTCCATTTTGTTCATTTCCCGGATAAAATCATCCTTCGTCAGATACTCTGCCCGGATTATCTTGATGTCGCCTCTGCACTCATCAAAATCCTTCTGGTGCATTTCCTTTGGTGTGTAATCATCCCTGATCTGTCTGATTTCCTTTTCCAGTTTTGCTGTCTGCTCTTTTTGGTCTGCTTTGGTTGCCATCTGATGTATCAGTTCCTGAATCCTTGCTCCCTGATCATCCACCTGTTTCATTGTCCTTTTCAGGAAATATGTAATCACTCCAATCCCCAATGTGATTGCTGTAGTTATAATCCATTCATTCATCCCTCTCACCCCTCGCACAAAAAAAGATACACCTGCGTGTTTAATGCAAGTGTATCTATAAATTCATAACTCGTACATATAAAGTGATTTATTCTTTTTATGTGAGAAAATCTTCCATGCTCATCTGGCCGTCTATCGGCTTTCTCCTGATTTCTTCCGCTTTATCATAAACTATATTTCTAATCCAGACTTCTGTCAATCCGTATTTGACAGCCAGTTGTGCGTAATTACTCCCATCAAATTCTTCCCTGATCTGTCTGTCTCGGTCAGCCCGCTTTATAATCTCCTCAGCTTTAGCGATATAGATAGTCGTTCCACCGAACACCCTTGTTAATTTCAGGTATGCCTCCACACCAATGATTTCCGCAATCTGTCTCTGTTCTTCCCGAAGATCACCCAGCGTTAATCCCATCTGTCGCACCTCGCTTTCTCCTGGCACTTTTCACATACCCCTTCAGAATCTCAATCAGATTATTCCCCTGCCTAAATGACATCCATACAAAAGGATTCTTCGCAACAGCATCTGCACCAAGCTCCTTTTTGATTACTGCACAGAGCCTGTCGCCCAGCTGCACGTCATTTGGAACTTCATCATATTTTTTGAGTTCATACATGAGCGCCCATATTTTTTTCTGCTGGCCAGGGGTAACACCACCCGGCGTGCTTTTATGCTCCTTGGGCCTCCGATTCCCTTGTTTGGGAGAGGCAGCTTTGCCCTGCAGTTCTTCCAGACGTGCAATTACCACACAAGCTTCTTTATATGTAAGACTCTTGATGGAGGCTTTGCCGGTAATTCCCCCTACCAGCATATGAAGTTCATCCTCATCCATTCCGGAGCCTTTGATACCCAGCGCACTGCCGATAGCATATATCTTCCTGATTTGAAACTGCTCTATCGTTTTCATCTGCCTCTCCTTTCCGGTTATTCCGTTTTTTCTGCTTCTACCGTCACTTTGATACCCTCATCCACAATAATGGCAGCTCTAATAATCTCCACCGCCTCCTGCGGTGTTCCCTGCCACTCTGCGGATTTCAAAATCTGCAGCATCCATTCCCAATTAATGATTTCTGCCGTAATGTAGGCCCAATCGCTTGCCTCCCGCTCCGGAAGTCCCACCATCTTCATCAGGGTTTCCGTATCCTTTTCATACTTGCCCTTCAGCTTTTTTTTCAGGGTTCTCTGAATTTTCTCATCATCCGTAATCGCCTTGATTGTCTCATCCAGACTCCCTTCGGTATAATTGCCCAGGTACATCATACTGAACAGTCTTTTGCAGGGTTCTGTCATTTTGTAGGCAGTGTCCTCTTTCACGAAATCACCGAACACGCTGCCCAACAGCTTTTTAACCATGGTCATGGAAACCGGCTTCACGGTTTCGCTGTTTCCTACCACGATTTTGGAATTATTGCTGCCCCAGTAATCAATTGTCTTTTTTTTGGTGTCCTTCAGGTCATCCGTTGCCAGCTTCTCGAACCACGCTTTAATTTCTTCAATCTCTACCTTGATTGTACTTTGCTGGTTGGTCAGCTCCACCAAACGGTCGGCCTTTGCTTTGATTTCATTCTTTGCTACAGTCATCTGAATACCTCCACAATCTTTCCGGCACAATTCCGGCATACTTCAATGCCGCAGGCTATTCTCACTTCATCCACGCTTCCACAGAACTGGCAAGCCGGAACGTGCTTGCAGATATGGATTCCCGACTCGTCTGCTGCCACATCCACCGGCACCCCCGGCAGTATTCCGGTTTTTTGGCGCATCCCTCTCGGAATTGTGATTCCGCCGCTTTTCGTTATCTTTTTATTGGCCTCCATTTTGTCCTCCTCTCCCACTCTGCATTTATATGGGCTTGTGACCATCACCTCGTGGTGGCTGCATTAAGAGGGGCTGGCTGACCCCTATGTAATTTTCCTACCATACCGATATCCACTAACTGCTTTTTCAATCTTGCAAATCAATGTAAATATCGCCACAATTTTCTCTGAATCCGACAACCTATCGCTGTCAAGTTCATAAACAAATAGCCGCTTTCCGTCATCTCGAATATAAACTGTCTCCTCCGTATGTTTTTGCATTTCAGGAGCCGTATATGCCGTTCCAAACCAACGTATACTTCCACCGCAACTGATTGTTCGTGGTTCAAAGTACATTTTTTCTCTCAATACCATTCTGTATCTCCCTCATCTCAGTTTTGTGTAGCGATATATGCTGCCATCTTTTCTGGTCACAGTCACAATATCTGCTTTGCCCTCTCGGAGCAAGGTCGCGCATACCCTCACTTCCTCCCAAAGTTTCCGGAATTCCTCTGGAAATTTCGTGTCTACTTTTTCTTTCATTTCTCCGCCTTTCTGGTTCTTCCCGTCCTACGGTTTTTATGCCTCACTCTGCATTTATGGGCTTGTGACCATCACCTCACGGTGGCTGCATTAAGGCAGGACAGCTTCCTGCCGCTCTGTTACCCAGTGCTTTCCGTAATTTTCACAACTACGCCGTTGCGCCTGTCCTTGCTTACTTTATAACAAAATCCATTTTCCTCTGCTTCCTCAATCCGCCCTGCAAGATATAACCCAGCGCGAATAAGTGCAGAAAAGTCTGATAGGGTTGTAAAGTTTCTGACCGTAATTTTTCCCATGCTTACCCCCTCATATAAACCGTATTCCCATAGTATTAGCCATCTTTTCCAGCCCTTCAAAGGAAATATCCTCGTTATTAACAGCGTTATTGAACACGCTTACCATTCCCCGAATCCCCCATTTGCTGTGGCTGACGCTTAAAAGATAATCAATCTCCTTCTTCATTCCCTTCTCCTGCAAGACCGGGAAAAACTTGACCACATCCTCTCTCTGGATATCCGAGGTACGGTACCTTCCATGGAGCTTCGTGCGGTTGAACTGCTGAGCGAAAATTGCTTCCTGCTTTCCGAGCATCTTGTTGTAGACTTCCACATTTCCGATGAGGACAATGCCGATACCCGGCTTCCCGGTAAATATGTCCTCATCCACCCACCCTCTGATTTCTTCCAGAGTGAGGAATTTGAGATTCTGTGCTTCATCGATGATAATAACCTTATCCGTCTCTTTAAGCTTTTCCTGAATGGATACTGATAAATCCTCGGTGCGCTGGTTTTCCGGCAGTTTTAATGTCCTTGCAATCATCTTTAAAAGACTTCTTGTGGAGCCGGTACTCGGTGTTGCTTTCACATAAACGGTTGTTGAAGGATTATCCTGCAGGAACTTAGCTGCTGCTTTGGTCTTGCCAATTCCGGCATCCCCATCGATGACCACGATTCCTTTCTCCAGCTGGCAGTACCGGATCAGCTTGTATGCTTCCTCGGAAATAGTTGTCGGTATGTACCCGGCTGAAGTCCTGGTTCTGAAAGGCTCCGCTTTCTGCGCATTCTGTGTCTTCTCTTCCTGAATCTGGAAGAACTCCTTCAGCTTATTTTCCACCGCTTCAATATCGCCCTTGTCATACATGCTTCTGCGGTACTGGCTTAGCGTTGCCTGGCTGATCCCAAGAATCGGAGCTGCCTTTGCCTGACTCAGATTTTCGTCCTTCAGGAACTTTTCCAATCTCTCCTGAAGCTGTGTGTTATACTGTTTGCTCATCATTTACCTCCTTGCCTTTTGGCTGCATTTCTATTCATTACATCAAGGTCTGCACCGCCGACCACCTTCTTAAATACCGGTTCTTCGTCTGCCCTCTGAACCTCAAGAATGGAAGGATTCGGCCTGCCCTTATAGTTCGCTTTGTTCCGCTCGGCCTGCTTAAGCACAAGCTCCATCGCCGTGATTCTGTCTGCTTCTGCCAGAATGATATTCTCTTTGTATTCCTTTGCGATACGCTCCAGCCTTCTGGTCTTCGCCATTGCTGCTTTGACATCCTCCTTGCCGGCACCGTAAGAAAGAACTGCTTCGCTGTCTGCTGGTACCGACATGATGTACCGGTCTTCCAGATCGTAAATTCTGACCTCACTCAGGTTCTCCGGATCATAACGGAAATAAACCTTCTTTCCGAGCATCAGATGTACAAAATCATCATTCCAGAAATCGATACGTCCGCCACCAATATCCAAGTGAACGCCTCTCCTGGTAACCTGCTGGGGTCTGCTGCTGCGCATCAGCATCAGATTTAAATCCTTTTCAGGCGCAATCCGTTTTCTGCCCGCTATATGCTCATTGAAAACATCCTGTTTAATCTTTCCCTTGTCCATCTCCACCGCGCCGTTGTACGGCATCATGTTAAAGTAATATTTAATCACAGCTTCCACATACTCCTTAAATTCCTCATCTGTATAAATCTGGTCTTTCTTCAGAATGCATTTCAACCGCTCCGGCTTCTCCACCACATTTCCTCCGGTGTAGGTATTGAACAATCTGGAGAGGTCATCCTTAACATCCCGGAACCGCCTCTCAATGATCTTCGCTTTTGCATTCCGGACAATCGCATTTGTCATGTTAATGCCGAGTCGCTTGAATACTCCCGGTGGTTCAAATTTCTCTCCGCCATCCTTTGGTTTCTTCTTACGGTGTCCCAAGCCTCCAATATCAAAAGTCAGGAACTCGCGGCCATTATCTACATAGATGTTATCCGGTATGCCATACTCCAGAATTCCCTTTCGTAAGGCTATCAGCGTGGCTTCTGAACAAGGATTGTAAGTGACATGGAAGCCGGTAAAAATACCGCTTCGCGCATCCAGGAACGCTGTTAAATATGGTCTGTGGATGTTTCCATTCTTGTCCTTTACCATGACATCAAAGGTATGGTTATCAGCAATCCACCACTCGTTGCTTGCAATATCCTCATAGATTCTCCGGATATATGGAGCACACCGGTCATTGTAGGCTTTATGTCCCTCACGTCCCAGCACCTTGACACCTTCCGGCACCTCGTTTTTGAGTCGCCTGTAAAAAGCAGAGTAGCTCGGGATATCCGCATATAAATCTGGCCTCTTTTCCTGGGCCCACATCTTTGTGTAATCCAAACACTTCTGAATCGGATGCTGGCTCTCATCGAGGTAGAAATACAGAAACGCTTGCCAGATTGTATCATCTATGGTGCTGGTTCCTTTTTTCCACTTTCCTCGCTTATCTATGAGACCGCTTAAATCATTTTCCTTAATCGCTTTCCACTTCCGGTATAGGATATCAACAGAAATTTCTTTATCCGGGTACTCCAGTCCGCATAATGCAACGAATTTCTTATCAACCTCAGCTTTACAGGTAACTCCCGGTTTCATCCGGTACTGCTGCCACTGCTCCACAAGGCTGATCCAGAAATCGATCTCCTGCCTTTCGCTTTCTGAGAAGTGGTCTACCGCCTTTTTCTCCGGTACTGGCTCCGGAGCTTTTATATCCTCCGGTGGGTTCTCCAGATTCATCTGATACCATTTCTGCTGCAGTTCCTCATCCAGAACCTCCAGCGGTACCAGATAGGTCTTTCTGTTTTTATCATTCAGGACTTCCTGAGCCTGAAGCTTGCCTTCTTTAATTATCCTTTGAACATATTGAAAACTACATCCTTTGACCTCTGCCACCTGCTTTGCGGTAAGCATCTGTCCCATTCCATCACCACCTTATAGCCTGTCATCATCAGATGCAGGAGGCTGTCCCTGCATGACGGAGCTGTTGCTCCGTTTCGACTGTTCGTTTTTCGATTTCTTTGGTATAATCTCCGTAGGAAGGAGGTGTTTACCATGACCGATTCTATTTTTACCTCTCTGATTGCTACATCAATGAGCGAAGCACGTTCACAGTTTGCCGACTCGAATAATACTGCTCTCATTGATGAAATTCAGAACAATCCAGAGGCATTTACAGAAAGCATTTCTTTTGGTCACGCTGCCCAGCTGATGTCAATTTTTATGGATTGCACTTTGCAGAATTACCACAAGTTTTTATGTATCATCCTAAAAGAAAAAGGAATTGACATCTCCAACTTGGAGGATTTTAGGCATTTGCTTAAAGAGTGACTTTTCCAAGTTCCGCTGCTCGTCCCAGAACCAATCCCATAACATCTGTTTCAGATTGGTCTGGGATGTTTGATTTATACTCTCTGGCAATTCGCTGCATTTCTCTTGTCCGTCTCATTGCTTCTTTTATATCTTCTGCTGAAGCATGGTATTGAAGGAACTTTGGTTGCTCCCGGTCAACCTTCATTAGCCAGTCACTCTCATCCTCGGTGCATAATCCGTAATACTCATCAGTTCTGGTAAAGTGATATTCCACTCCATAAAAGTGCTTGATTGCCATCCGATACACTTCCCACTGCGCCTGACACCATGCCAGTGTTCTCAAAACTTCCTTATCTTCCCCGATTCTGCTGTTCTTTTCCAGTGCCTGATCCCATACAGTAATCATAGATACCAGCTCTTTCCCGAATTCGCTTGCTAAAAATTGTTTCTTCATGCGCTCCTCCCTAAATGGCTTTTAAAATGCCTGCGAAAAATGCTTCTGATAATATGTTTTTACGGAAGGACTGCTGATTGCGTATCCGTTCAGTGTACAGAATCTGGAAATCATGCTGAAATTCAAGTTCTGTTGCTGCACCATCGCCTCCAGCATCTCATCTACCTGGCTGACCAGTTCTGCCGGGAAAGTCTCAAGCTTGCACCGTGATTTCCCATAACTGTCCGGGTTCTCTGCCATGATAAGCGGCATCCCGGCTTCTGAGTGTCCCATACCGGCTTCCTTTTGCAGCCTGCCCACCACCTGTGAAAGAGATTCCACGGCATTTGAAATTGCCACGGTGGCCTGCGCGAGGTTTTCGCTGACTGCAAGGAGCTTGTCCGCAGCCTCCATCAGCTTTTCTGTCTGCATCCCGTAGCTGCCTGTCCTGCGGATAGACGGGAGCACCTCGCTGGTTACCCAGTGCTTGAATTTTTTAGCAGACGGGAGCCTGCTGCCGAAAATAAGGGCATATACGCCGGATTCATTAATCCATGTGGGATACTGGATCCTTCCAAGTGAATCTTTGACCGATGGGGTAACGTTTTGGACCCCCATCTTTTTATCTTCTTTGTCAACATGATCCCGAATACTCTTACTTGCGTTTTCATATCCCAGTGCTGTCGCTACATCCTTTCCGACAAACCACGGTTCATCATCAATGGTGACTGTCCGTATTCTGCCAAACTCCTGATTTTCAAAAATTTTTACCTCATTCATAGTTTTATCCTTTCTGACCTATCAGCTTCAGATACAGGAGACCATCCCTGTATAACAGAGCAGCTGCTCCATTTCGACTACTTGCAGATAAACACATCCTCTAACTGGCACTCCAGTGCCTCTGCAATGGCCCTTGCCCTTATTGGATGTACATAACCTGATTCTCCATTTTCGATTCTGAAAAGAGCATTTGTAGATAAACCAGCTTTTCTGGATAAACCGCATCTGGTCAATCCCATGCTCTCCCGCCGTTTTCTAATTTCTTCTACCTTTGGGATAATCATTTTCTCACCTCCTTTGTTTACGTTCGTGTACGTTTTTATAAATTATAATATTTACGAATGTGTACGTCAAGTATTTTTTTCTATTTTTGTTTACATTCGTATATTTATCATTTATAATTTCCTTAATTCTCGTATGCAAAGGAGCACTTTATTTATGAACAAAAATATGCTTTCACAAAATATCAAAGCATTACGAAAGGAAAAAGGCTTGACGCAAGCTCAATTGGCTAAACATACAGGTCTTAGTATGTCTGCAATTAGAAGTTATGAAAATGGACTCAGAGAGCCAAATTCTAAGGCAATGGCAGCACTTGAAAGCTATTTCCATGTAACAGGTGAATATTTACGTGGAGAATCAGAAGATCCCGGTTCCTCATACATTTGGCAGGATCCGGAGGTAATGAATGCTGTCAAAGAAAGTTTTCCCTCTCTGATAAATAAATTACTGGATTCTGCGGTGCATGGAACAGAAGCAGATCAAAAGATGTTGTTTGATATTCTGGTTGAGCTATGCCATATCTCATCACTAAAAAATGTTTCTCCAGAATTTAAGACATCTGCTTTCCTTTTAATAGAAGAAACATTTACCCATAGCACCCGCTTTATTGATTTTTGCAGCCGCCTGTCTGTGCCCTCTGAAGTCGAAAGTAACCGCCTTGAAAAATACAAATGCGCAACTGTTCAAGACTATGAACGGTCACTAACTACTTTTCAAAACAATTTAGAAAAATACATATAGGTATATTACTTTTGTATAGCATGCCTGTGATTGATTTGTTATAAAATAACTTTTTTCGTTATTTATCAGTGGTACTACGCTTGCAAAGCATAAAGAAGAGCAGTTTCAGACGTTCTGACACGTTCCTGATCCTGCTCTTTTTGGGTTGGTATTATGGTTGGCATTCATGCTTCTTTCAAATGTCCTTTTAAAACCACTTTTTAAACGAATATTTCAAAATAATTTAAAGGTCAAAAATCCCACAAAATCAATACTTTAGACCACTTTCATATTTTTCTTTAAAAGGTTTTTGAACGATTTTAAAACCCTCATTTTCTAAGTTTTCCCGCATTGCCAATCCGGTCTTTTAAACTCATTTTTCTTTTTCAGGTTGGCATTTACTTTTTACGAAAATAATAAGGGGATTTCCTGCAGTTTAAGCCTAAAAAAGCCCCATTTCACGGGATTTCTCGCCATGTAAGGGACTTTAAGGTTTTTTAAGGGTTCGGAGGTTGGCATTACCCTTGATTTATACAGAAATTCACAGCGGGCCATGTGAGCGGCATTCTTCTCTTCCGCCGCAGTGCGCTCCTGCCCGGAGGGCTTTTTATTTCATAGGAAAGCCAACACTTTCTTTTCTATGAAACAAAAAACGCAGAAAACTCAAGTTTCCTTAAGCTTTCTGCGCAATGCGTCCCCTCGAAGTCCGAAGAGACACCGAATTTTTCTTTTCCGTCCGGCCGGATTACATCATGCCCATGCCAGCGTTGCCTGCCGGCATTGCCGGAGCATCCTCTTTGATATTTGCAACGACAGACTCTGTGGTCAGCAGTGTTGCCGCAACGGAGGTCGCATTCTGTAAAGCGGTTCTTGTCACCTTTACCGGGTCAAGAATACCGTTCTCAACCATGTCTACGTATTCCTCGGTCGCCGCGTTAAAGCCTACGCCCTGAGCGGACTCTTTTACCTTGTTGATGATTACCGCGCCCTCTAAGCCTGCGTTTGCAGCGATATAGTACAGCGGAGCCTCCAAAGCCTTTAAAATCACTTTCGCACCGGTCTTCTCATCGCCGTCAAGCTGCTCTGCCAATGCCGCAACATCCTTCGTTGCATGAATGTATGCGGAACCGCCGCCTGCGATAATGCCTTCCTCGACTGCCGCTCTGGTTGCGTTCAGCGCATCCTCCATACGAAGCTTTGCTTCCTTCATCTCTGTCTCGGTTGCCGCGCCGACACGGATTACCGCAACGCCGCCTGCCAATTTTGCAAGACGCTCCTGTAATTTCTCTTTGTCAAACTCGGAGGTCGTCTCCTCAATCTGTGCGCGAATCTGGTTTACTCTGCTCTCAATCGCATCTTTATCGCCTGCGCCGTCAACAATGACCGTATTCTCTTTCTGAACTTTTACAGATTTTGCACGTCCGAGCTGATCCATTGTGGTGTCCTTCAGCTCCAGTCCCAAATCGGAGCTGATCACCTGACCGCCTGTCAAAATAGCGATATCCTCAAGCATAGCCTTTCTTCTGTCGCCGTAGCCCGGAGCTTTTACCGCAACAACGTTAAAGGTTCCGCGCAGCTTATTGACGATCAATGTGGTGAGCGCCTCACCCTCGATATCCTCTGCGATGATCAAAAGTCTTGCGCCGCTCTGTACCACCTGCTCCAGAAGCGGAAGGATTTCCTGAATGTTGCTGATTTTCTTATCTGTGATCAGGATGTACGGGTCATCAAGCACCGCTTCCATCTTATCCATATCTGTGCACATATAAGCAGATACATATCCGCGGTCAAACTGCATACCTTCTACCAGGTCAAGCTCGGTCTGCATGGTCTTGGATTCCTCAATCGTGATAACGCCGTCGTTGGAAACCTTCTCCATAGCATCTGCTACCATATTTCCGACTTCCTCATCTCCTGCGGAAATTGCAGCTACCTTTGCAATCTGATCCTTGCCTTTTACCTTGGAGGACATTGCAAGAATGGACTCAACCGCCTTATCCGTTGCCTTCTTCATACCGCGGCGAAGGATAATCGGATTAGCGCCCGCCTCAAGGTTTTTCATTCCCTCGTGAACCATTGCCTGCGCCAGAACCGTCGCCGTTGTGGTACCGTCTCCGGCTACGTCATTTGTCTTGGTTGCCACTTCCTTTACAAGCTGCGCACCCATGTTCTCGAATGCGTCCTCCAGCTCGATTTCCTTTGCGATGGTAACGCCGTCGTTCGTAATCAACGGAGCACCGTAGGATTTATCGAGAACTACGTTTCTTCCTTTCGGTCCCAATGTAACTCTGACGGTATTTGCCAGCTTATCCACGCCGGCTCCCAATGCTGTTCTTGCCTCTGTGCCGTATTTAATTTCCTTTGCCATGTCTTTTTACCTCTTTCCAAATCTTATTTATTGTCCGGGCTGCCTGCCCGCTCTTATTTCCTTTTCCGGAAGGTGCGCCGCCAAACGGCCACACCGCGCTGTCTGTTATTCTACTACCGCAAGAATGTCGTTCTGTTTTACGATGATGTACTCCTCACCGTCCAGCTTTACCTCGGTTCCCGCATATTTCGAATAAATCACTTTCTGTCCGGCTTTTACCTGCATCGTAATCTCTTTTCCGTCTACCATTCCGCCCGGTCCAACGGCAATCACTTCTGCCTCCTGGGGCTTCTCCTGCGCACTGCTGGTGAGGATAATACCTGATTTCGTGGTCTCCTCCGCTTCGCATTGTTTCAAAACAACTCTGTCACTTAATGGTACTAATTTCATGTTGTACGCCTCCTGATTTTCTATCATTGTTTTTATTTCTTTTGAGTAGTTATTAGCACTCATTTAATTCGAGTGCTAACCGATAGTCATATAATAGATTTTTACTCTTGAATCTGCAACCAAATATATTCTCATTTATTTCCATTTATGATAATTTTTTCTTTTATTTTCTCTCTTTTTCTTTCGTTTTTATATGTTCACTTATTTTCTTTGATTTTATATTTTTTTTAGAAATGGGATTTTGACCCTTCCCGCTTGCCCGCAACGGCCTGGCGCACCCTCTTTTTGACCGTCTTGTTTCCCTCGCTCCAAAGCAGCTTTAACGCTCTGGCAAACAGTTTCTGACGGTCCTCCGGCAGCCTGCTTTTCGCCCGCAGAAGCTCCTGGACCTTTTTCCATTTGCTCCGGTAAAAATCCTCCAATGTCCGGATATTTGCCGCCTCCAGCATCCCGAATATCGTATCTACAATCTGCTCCCGCTCTTCCCCGTCGAGCTGATACAGCCAGGCCTTCATCGTCTCGTCGAGCAGGACGCTCTGCGCCGCCACCTCCTCAACGTACACAAAGGAATTGCCGAGAATTTCCCAGGACATAGCATCATGCTGCTGGATGCCGCTGTGGGAGCTTCTCACAACCCGATAGCTTTCCTGATGCTCCAGCAGCATCCCCACAATCGAGGATTCCGGCAGGATGGTCTCGATTTTCGGGAGCATTCTCTGATATTCCGGACTCCCTATCATACTTTTTTGAAAGCCGGGCCCGTCGTTGCTGTACACCCGCACGATTTTCTCCTGTATGTCCGGTCTGCACCTGACGGAGGCATAGACCGCAAAATTGCCGCCCTTCGAGTGTCCGCCCACCATGACCGTCTCCGCGTCCGCAGCCATCCGGTTTAAGTAAGCCACCGCTTTTAACTGTCCCGGCGTCTCGGACAGATAACCCATATTAAAGTCCTCACGCCACCCGGTAATCGTATTGTCCGTTCCCCGGAAGGCCACATAAAGAGTTTCGTCCGGAAAGGTTACGCACATCACGGAAAACTGCGACTGTTCCTCGTCGTTGATGTCGTTGACATACCCCCGAAGACGGAGATTGGAAAAGCGCCTGGTCTTTGCCATTTTTTTCATGACAAACGGCGCTGATTTTGTCATGGAGACTCTCGAAAGTATTTCCTCCCGGTCGTGCGTTTCCCAGTAGCTTTCCGATGCCTCCGCCAGAGAAATGCTCTCCTTCGTATCGGTGCCCGGCACGATTCCATCCAAGTCCACATAGACAAGCTGTGATAAAATCAGGCTGTCGACCTCATTAAACTCCGATGCCGCAAAGCTTAAGTCGCCTCTCCACGCGAGATAATCCATCATATTTGCCATAGCAACCTCCATCAGCTATATCAGCCCGTAATGCGCAAGCCCGCTCTGAATGCCGTCACTGTGAATATCCTCCGTAACATACTCTGCCGCTGTCTTTGCCTCTTTTGTACCGTTTCCCATGGCGATTCCGTGGCCTACATAAGAGAGCATTTCCAAATCGTTGGCGCTGTCCCCGAACGCATAGGTATCCTCCCTTGCGATGCCGAGCATGCCGCAGAGGCGCTTTATCCCGGTCGCCTTGGAATATCCTGTCTGACCGATTTCCAGAATACCGTCCGCCTCGTGGTGTATCATGTCAAATTCCTCGCCCAGTTCTTCTTTCAACTGGTGAATATCCGCACCCTTTAGCCCGGCGCTCATCTTATTCACCTCATATTCCTCCGCTCCCGTGATTTCCTTTAACGCCTCCCCGAGCTCCCGGCGCAGATGAATCACGTAGGGGTCCTCTTTAAAATCGGCCTCATCCACGTAAATATAATTCGGTCCCTCCAATACCACCGGACTGCCGTGCCTGCGCAGAACGGAAAGGGCGTGGAGAATCTGCCGCCGGGAAAGCAGGTGTTCAAACAGCTTTTTCCCCTCAAATTCGATATGAGTCCCACACGCCGCCACCATGCCGTCAAAGCCCAGGCTTAAAAGCTTCGGGCTTTTGATGTTTGATTTACTCCTGCCGCTGCAGAGAAACGCGTAATGCCCGTTTTTCCGGAGTGCCCCGATTGCTTCTGCCGTACTCGGCGGAATCCTCATGGAAGCATCCCAGAGTGTACCGTCTATGTCAAAAAATACTGCCTTTTTCATATGCCGCTCCTTTCATTCCATAGAAAAGATTCTGCCGGATTGCACTTTGTCAATCCGGCAGAATCTTTTTGTTATTTCATTAGGAAAGGCCCCGCTATTCGCGATGCACGCCCCGCTATTCGCGGTGCATAGAAAAGCTTTCCATATCGTAATTTGCCAGGTTTTCGTGGATTCCACGCGCGTCCGCCCCTGCAATCAGCGCGTCACGACTCTTCTTGGAGGAAATCTGGTCATTGTAAGCACTCGGTCCTCCGACACAGCCGCCTTCACATGCCATTCCTTCGATGAAATCCTCCGGCAGTCTTGCAGCCTTTAACAGAAGCAGTGCTTTTTTACATTCCGCGGCTCCGTTTGCCCTGCATACCTTTGCGTCAATATTTTCTTCGGACTCCTTTAAGCTCTGCAGCACGGCAGCGGTAACACCGCCGGAATTTGCAAAGCGTTTTCCGTATACGGATGCCTCCTGATTAATATTTTCACACGGCTGAAGCACGACATGCTTTGCCTTCATAATCGCACGAATCTCACTGTAGGTCAGGACATAGTCGGCATTTCCCTCAATCTTCTGGTCCACAACCTCAGACTTCTTCGCAAGGCACGGTCCGATAAACACGGTAATGGCCTCCGGATCCTTTGCCTTAATCAGGCGGGACACTGCACACATCGGGGAAACCGTCGTAGATACGCAATCGGCAAGCTCCGGATAATGCAGACGTACCATGTTGACAAATGCCGGACAGCAGGAAGTAACTTTTTTCTTGCCTTCCCTGTAGGCCTCTGCCCATTCCTCCGCCTCATATGCAGAAGTCATGTCGCCGCCGAGTCCCACGTCATAGAAATCTGTGAAGCCAACCTCTTTCATTGCCCTTCTCCAGCTTTCCATCGTGATATCCGCACCGAACTGTCCCTCGGTAGCCGGCGCAGCCATCGCATAAACGTGCTTGCCGGATTTGAGCGCCTCAATCACATCCACGATAAACGTCTTGGAACCGATCGCTCCAAACGGACAGCTGTGGATACATTTTCCGCAGCGAATACATTTGCTCTTGTCAATGACGGAAATTCCGTGCTCGTCATATGTAATCGCGTTGACCGGGCAGCTGAACTTACACGGTCTCTTTAAATGCGCAATCGCGTTATACGGACACGCCTGCGCGCACTTTCCGCACTCCTTACATTTGGAAGCATCAATGTGGGAACGCGTTCTTCCCGGCTCGATTGCCCCGAACTTGCAGGCATTGATACATGCCTTTCCGATACAGTTCTGGCAGTTCTCCGTCACGACATAGCTGGAAATCGGACAGTCTTCGCAGGCTGAGCTGATTACCTGGATGACATTGCCGTCGTCTATTGCTCCCGGCGCTTTCCCTTCCGCAAGTCTCACCCTCTGGCGGATAATTTCTCTTTCCTTATAGATACAGCAGCGGAACTGCGGTGTCGGGCCCGGGATTAATTCCATCGCAATATGATCTCTCTTTGCGTCCAATTCCCCGGCGAATGCCAGCTTTGCAACCTCGTGAAGCACATCATGCTTAATCTTAATCACATTCTCGTCAGCATACATCGTATTCTACCTCGCTTATCTTCTCAATTGTTAAGTTTTTAACCAGTTGACTTCATTATATAATATCCGTATGGAATTTCAAGTACTTTGCTTGTTCTAATTAAGATACATGCAAGGCTGTATGCCCGGTCAGTCCAGAAGATTCTGCATGCTTTTCAGACCAATCAGCAGGGTGGACGTATTATGCAGAAGCGCCGAGGCCGTCGGCTGAAGCAGCCCCGTCACGCCGCAAAGAATCAGTCCCGCATTGAAGCCGACAATGACCCGGTAATTGGTGTGGATTCGCTTCATCAGATTGTCGCTTAACAGCTTTAATGTCACAATCTGATACAAATCATCCGCCCCGATGGTGATATCTGCAATTTCCCGCGCAATCTCGGCACCGTCGCTGATGGCAATCCCCACATCGGCAGCGGAAAGCGCCGGAGAATCGTTGATGCCGTCGCCAATCATGATTACCTTTCTTCCGGCAGCCTTTTCTCTCTCCACAAAGCCCGCCTTATCCTCCGGCAGCACCTCGGAATAATATTCATCCACGCCGACGCGCCGTGCAATGGCGCAGGCGGTACGCTCACTGTCCCCCGTCATCATGACGACCTTTGAAATTCCCGCTCTTTTCAGGGAAGTAATCACGGCAGCCGCCTCCTCGCGCAGCGGATCCTCGATACAGATAACCCCGGCAAGCCTGCCCTCAATGGCGAGGTACAGGTGAGAATATTCTTTGGGCAGTGCATCAAAGAGCCCTTCTTTCCCTTCGGGAACCACGCATTTTTCATCCTCAAACACAAAATGGCTGCTGCCGATGACCGCGCGTTTCCCCTCTATCGTCGTAGAGATTCCATGCGCCACCACGTATTCTACCTTAGAATGCATCTCCTCGTGCTCCAGATTTTTCCGCTTCGCCGCATCCACGACCGCTTTTGCCATAGAATGTGGAAAATGCTCCTCCAGGCATGCCGCAATGCGCAAAAGCTCATCCGGCGTTTCCCCGTTAAAGGGAACAACGTCTACCACGGTCGGCCTGGCTTTCGTAAGCGTCCCGGTTTTGTCAAACACAATCGTATCCGCCTGGGCAACCGCTTCGAGGTATTTCCCGCCCTTGACCGTCACATGGTGCAGGCTTGCCTCGCGGATGGCCGAGAGGACGGCGATTGGCATGGCCAGCTTCAGCGCACAGGAGAAATCCACCATCAAAACAGACAGCGCCTTCGTCACATTCCGCGTCAAAAGCCAGGTGAGCACCGTACCGCCCAGGGTATAGGGCACCAGCTTATCCGCCAGATGCTCCGCCCTCCCCTCGAGCGCTGACTTCAATTTTTCGGACTCCTCTATCATTTTGACAATCTTTTCATAACGGCTCGAGCCGCCGACTTCCCGGACGAAAACCGTCAGTTCCCCTTCCTCTACCACCGTGCCGGCATAGACAGTATTTTCTTTTACTCTCCTTACCGGAATGGATTCTCCGGTTAAGGACGACTGATTCACCATCGCTTCCCCGTCCGTCACCACTCCGTCAAACGGAATGACGCTGCCCATATGTACCGTCACCTCGTCCCCGGGCCGAATCTCATCAGAAGCGACGAGGACCTCCTGTCCTTCCCGCTTTAACCAGACCTTTCCCACATTTAAAGACATGGTTCTAGCAAGGTCGTCCACGGACTTTTTATGTGTCCACTCCTCAAGCAGTTCTCCGATTCCAAGCAAAAACATGACGGAGCCTGCCGTCTCAATATCATTGCGGAGTACCGATACCCCGATTGCCGCAGCGTCAAGTACCGGAACCTCGATTTTTTTCTGTAAAAGCGTCTTTATCCCCTGATAAATATATTTTACGGACTTTATCGTTATAAGGCAGGCCCGCAGCGGATAAGGCAGGAACATTTTTCCCGCATACCGCATAAGTATCTGTCCGATAAGCTTCTCCTGATACTGCGCATTTAACTCCCGGCCGGAATTTTCAATGACCCCCGCCGGAACTTCTGTCTTTTCGTATGAAAATCCCCGCAATGCACGGATGATATTCTCCCTCTCCCCCACATAGGAAATCACGGCATCCCCCGTGCGCTCATAAACCCTGGCAAAGGTCACATATTTGTTTGTATGCAGAAAATAAAGCAGCGTGTCCGCCTCGGCGCAGCTCATCCGGTATGAAACAGCGTGAATCCGCATACGTCCTTTGATTTCATGTTTTATGACAAATTTCATTCTCCGCTCCATTTCCGCCGGCATACTTTCGCTCTCCGGCACGATTTTTGGCGCGTTGTATAAAACACCTGCGGAAAATCAAGATTCCGCAGGTGTTTTATCACGCTTCCTGTCTTAGGAAATAAATAGCCTCTATGCTTCCGCTGTCCCGTTTGCAGCACTTTCTTTTTCTTCTTCCGCATCAAAGGCAGCCGCCTCGGCCTGTGCCGCGCGTTCCTCATTTATGCTTTTTGCCTCCGCGTAAATATCCTCCGCGTTTTCCTGAACCGTGGAGACTGTCTTCATCACACATTCCTTTGCCCGCAGCGCAGCCGCCGTACAGTTGGTATAGACCTTCTTTGCATCCTTGCTTGACAAAATCTTGACGCCCGCTGTTCCGAACAATACGCCCGCAGCGAAAATTCCCGTTTTTTTCCAGTTGACCGCTTTCAAACAATCCAACATCTTACTTTCCTCCTATTTATGCTTATAACCCGTATAGATTGTCATAATCAGGCATACAATCATTGCCCATGCCCAAAATCTGTGTTTTTCCATGTTCCTTTTCCGCCTCCTTATGACATTTTACTGAATTATATACCTCTAAACAGGATTTTTCTATGTTTTTTCCCTTATTGAGAATTTTCCTCAATGAGTTATTTTTCCTTCAAAGTTCGCATCGAATTTAAGATGGCAATGACAGAGACGCCGACATCCGCAAAGACCGCCTCCCACATATTCGCCACGCCGAACGCTCCAAGCACAAGCACCAGCGCCTTAATCCCCAGGGCAAACACGATATTCTGCTTTACGATGGCAAGGGTTTTGCGCGAGATGCGCACCAGGGATGCAATTTTTCTCACGTCGTCATCCATCAGCACGATATCCGCCGCCTCGATTGCCGCGTCGGAGCCCATGCTTCCCATCGCAATTCCGACATCCGCGCGCATCAATACCGGCGCGTCATTGATCCCGTCCCCTACAAAGGCAAGCTTTTCCTTTCCCGCGCACCTGTCTAACAGCCGCTCTACCTCTCCGACCTTATCCTCCGGAAGGAGTTCCGCATGCACTTCATCAATACCAAGCTCCGCTGCCACGGAAAGCGCCGCCGCCTTTCGGTCTCCGGTCAGCATTACCGTCCGCTGTACACCGACGCGCTTCATGTCACGGATCGCCTCTTTACTGCCCTCCTTGAGGGTATCCGAAATCACGATGCTTCCGGCAAAAACGCCGTCGCAGGCCACATATACCACGGTTCCCGCGCTTTTATTTTCAGTGTAGCCAATCTGCTCCCTCTCCATCAGCTTTGCATTGCCAAGATATACCTCTCTGCCGTCAATAAAGGTATGGATTCCGTGCCCAGCGATTTCCTCCGTACCCGATACACGCTCCATCGAAAGCGGCTTTCCGTAAGCCTCGCGGATCGAATGTGCGATTGGATGGTTGGAATAGCCCTCGCCGTGCGCCGCAAGCGCAAGCAGCTCCTCCTTCGCCGCTGCTTCCGTGCCTGCCCCGGCAGGCAGTACCTCCGACACCTTAAATTCCCCCTTTGTCAGAGTTCCCGTCTTATCAAAAACAATCGTTGTCATCTCGGCAACCGCCTCTAAATAATTGCTTCCCTTCACCAGCACACCGATTTTGGACGCCGCGCCGATACCACCGAAAAAGCCGAGCGGAACCGATATGACAAGTGCGCACGGGCAGGAAATTACAAGAAAGATGCATGCTCTCCGAATCCATTCTCCAAAGCCGCCCCCGAGCACAAGCGGAGGCACAATCGCCAGAAGAACCGCCGCAATGGTAACAACAGGCGTATAATATTTTGCAAATCTTGTGATAAAATTCTCGACTTTCGCTTTTTTGCTGCCGGCATTTTCGACCAGCTCTAAAATTCTGGCAACCGTGGAATCCTCAAAGGCCTTCGTCACCCTGACTTTTAACGTATTGCTTCCGTTGACGCAGCCACTGATAATTTCATCGCCCACGGACACCTTTCGGGGTACGGATTCTCCGGTCAGCGCCGCCGTATCTATCATGGAGGCTCCCTCCGTCACAATACCGTCAAGCGGAATCCGCTCGCCCGGCTTCACGACGATAATGCTTCCCACCTCGACATCATCCGGATCCACCTGCGTCAAACTCCCGTTCTCCTCGATATTGGCATATTCCGGACAAATATTCATCATGTCGGAAATGGACTGTCTGGATTTTCCAACCGCATAGTTCTGAAACAGCTCCCCTACCTGATAAAACAGCATGACGGCAACCGCCTCGGAATATTCCTGCACACCGAAGGCTCCAAAGGTTGCCAGCATCATCAGAAAGTTCTCGTCAAATACCTGCCCATGGCGGATATTGCGGAAGGCTTTCCATATAATATCATATCCGATCATAAGATACGGAATCACATACAAAACAAACAGCAGCAGCGGATTCACCCCGGAAAGCGCTCCCGTGTGCTCCGCAATCATCAATGCAAAAAACAGTACAAACGCGGCAATAATACGATACAGCATTTTTTTCTGTTTTGTCGTCATAACGAACCTCTTTTCCGCGCCTCTTTTTCTCTCTCCCGCGGCGCAATTCTTCATCTTATCTTATTAGCATATGTTCATTTGTTCATATATAGTTTAAAATTCCACCCTGTGCATGAAGTCACGCATCGGAAAAAGCCCGGATGGTCCGTATTCCCCGCCCGGGCCCCTTTCCGCTTACATTAAAATCTTACAGTCCGGCTCCACCTTCGCACAGACCGCCACGACCTCTTTCATAATGTCATCAAATTTGTCGTCCTCGGCATCCACCATCATTTTCTGTGTCATAAAGCTGACGCTCGCGTCATTGACGCCCGGAAGCTTTTTGATTGCCTCCTCCATTTTTGCCGCGCAGTTTGCGCAGTCCAAATCCTCAAGCTTAAATTTTTTCTTCATATTTTACCCCTTTCTTTTTATTCTTCGATATGCTCTCTCCCCTGGTCAATGATGGTTCTCACATGTTCATCCGCCAGAGAATAAAAAACAGACTTCCCTTCCCGCCTTCCCGCGACCAGTTTCGCCTGCTTTAATATTTTAAGCTGATGTGAAATCGCGGACTGATTCATGTTCAGGGTCTGAGCCAAATCGCAGACACACATCTCCGACTGAAACAGCACAAACAGAATCCGGATTCTCGTCGAATCGCCGAATACCTTAAACAGTTCCGCCAAATCGTAGAGTTCATCCTCGTCCGGCATTTTTTCATTGACTGCACGAACCTTCTCCTCGTGAACTTCACATTCCTCACAGCACGGTACATCGTTGATCGCCAAATTCATCACCTCCGGTATCTCACATTCTTTTGCTAACATATTTTTATCTGTTCATATGTTTATATTATACCCTGTTCTGTGCTTTGTCAACCGTTTTTTTCTTTCATACGTTAATGCAACAAGGTCTTTCCTATGAAATAAAAACAGGGCTGAGTTTGCGGTTTCTCAAACCACAATCACAGCCCTGTTTTTCCACTTTAAGATAACTTATCTGTGATGCCCGATTTTCTGCCAACCGGCCCTGCATCACGCCAGCCTTTAGGAAAGCTCCAGCTTTCCTGTATACAGTTGATAATACGTACCTTTTAATTTGAGCAGCTCCTCATGGGTACCTCTTTCAATGATACGCCCATGCTCAAGCACCATAATTGCATCGCTGTTGCGGATGGTGGAAAGCCTGTGCGCGATGACAAATACGGTACGCCCTTTCATCAGGTTATCCATACCCTCCTGCACAATACTCTCCGTTCTCGTATCGATGCTCGATGTCGCCTCATCCAGGATCAGCACCGGCGGATCCGCAATCGCCGCCCTCGCAATCGCGAGCAGCTGTCTCTGGCCCTGGGAAAGTTCTTCCCCGTCTCCGGTCAGATATGTCTGGTAGCCATTCGGCAGCATCTTGATAAAGCCGTCCGCATGTGCCAGTTTCGCCGCACTGTAGACCTCCTCATCCGTCGCGTCCAGCTTTCCGTACCGGATATTCTCCATAATCGTTCCCGTAAACAGGTGCGTATCCTGAAGCACGATTCCGAGTGAACGTCTCAAATCTGCCTTTTTAATCTTATTGATATTAATGTCGTCATAACGGATTTTACCGTCCGCCACATCATAAAAACGATTGATCAGGTTTGTAATCGTCGTCTTGCCGGCTCCCGTGGAACCTACGAACGCAAGCTTCTGTCCCGGTTTTGCGTACAGCGTCAGATCATGCAGTACCATATGATCCGGCGTATAGCCAAATGTCATATTGTAGAACCTCACATCGCCTTTCAGCTCCGTATAGGTAACGGTGCCGTCCGCCTGATGCGGATGCTTCCATGCCCAAAGCCCGGTGCGCTCCTTACATTCCGTGATATTGCCGTTGGCATCTTTCTTTGCATTCACCAGAGTTACATAACCCTCATCTACCTCCGGCTCCTCATCCATCATATTGAAAATACGCTCGGCACCGGCAAGCGCCATGATAATGGAGTTAAACTGCTGCGCAATCTGCATAAAAGGCTGCGTAAAGCTCTTTGTAAATTGCAGATAAGACGCCATCACGCCAAGCGTGATATTTCCGATTCCGGCGACTGATAAAAAGCCCCCGAACACTGCCGTCAGCACAAACAGAAGATTTCCCATATTTCCAATCACCGGTCCCATGATGCTGGCAAAGGTATGTGCCTTTGACGCGCTCTCGTATAACTGCTCGTTGAGCCTGTCAAATTCCTGCTTTGATATTTCCTCATGGTTAAATACCTTGACAACGCGCTGCCCGTTCATCCTCTCCTCGACAAAGCCGGTAACATTTGCAAGGTCAAGCTGCTGGCGGATGAAAAATCTTCCGCTGTTGCCGGTGACGACCTTTGACACAAGGAACATCAGTATAATCATCAGCACCGCAAGAATCGTCAGCAGCGGACTGAGCATCAGCATCGCAATGAACGTAACGACAATCGTCAAAAGCGACATCAGCACCTGCGGTATCGACTGGCTGATCATCTGTCTTAACGTATCCGTATCGTTGGTGTAAAGACTCATAATAGAGCCATTGGTATTCTGGTCAAAGTAACGGATCGGAAGCGTCTGCATGTGTGCAAACATCTCATCACGGACACGTTTTAACACGCCTTGTCCAATCGTTACCATAAGCCTGCTGTAAATAAATGTGGCAATTACTCCGCACAGAAAAATCGTTCCAAGCACGGTCAGCGCCATGTAAAGCTCACTGTAATCGGGATTCTGTTTTCCTATCAGCGGTATGATATAATCGTCCAGCAGGAAACGCAGTGACAGCGAGACGGAAATTGATGCGATAGAACTGATCAGGATACAGATAAGAACAACGATAAACTGCACCTTGTACGTACCCGTCACATAGCCAAGTAAACGCTTTGCTGTCTTGATCGTCCCTTTATTGACCCTGGGTTTTTCCTGTCTACTCATTATCAGCGTCTCCTTTCACCTGTGATTCATATACTTCTCTGTAAATCTTATTTGTCTTCAGAAGCTCTTCGGATGTGCCGATACCGTTAATCTCACCATTGTCCATAACAATGATCACATCCGCATCCTCCACGGAAGATACTCTCTGGGCAATGATAATCTTTGTCGTATCGGGGATTTCTTCCCGAAATGCTTGGCGAATCAGGGCGTCCGTCTTGGTGTCGACCGCGCTCGTGGAATCATCCAGAATCAGGATTTTAGGCTTCTTTAAAAGCGCTCGGGCAATACAAAGCCTCTGCTTTTGACCGCCGGAAACATTGTTGCCGCTTTCGACAATCATGGTCTCATATTTTGCAGGGAACTCCTGAATGAATCCGTCCGCCTGCGCCAGTCTGCAGACTCTCTGCACTTCCTCGTCGCTGGCATTCTCGTCTCCCCACCGCACGTTTTCATAGATACTGCCCGTAAACAGCACATTCTTCTGGAGCACTACCGACACCTGGTCGCGAAGCGCTTTCAGGTTATATTTTCTGACGTCGATACCGCCGACCTTGACGCATCCTTCCGTCACGTCATACAGACGCGGGATTAACTGCACAAGCGTGGACTTCGCGCTTCCGGTACCTCCGATGATACCGACAATCTGACCGCTTTTTATATGGAGGTTTACATCCTTTAAGGACAGATTTCCGCCCTCCCCGGAGTAGCTGAAATTCACATGCTCAAAATCAATATCTCCATTCGGAACATCCGTAAGTGCATCCGCGGCATCCTCCATCTCCGGCACTTCCTCAAGCACCTCGCTGATACGGTCCGTAGAAGCCTCCGCAATCATAATCTGAACAAATACGAAGGTTACCATCATCAGGGATGAGAGAATCTGAATTGCGTAAACGATAACGCTTGTAAGCTCTCCGGTCAGCATCGTACCGCCGATAATGCTCTTACCGCCGATAAGTACCATAATCAGCACGACCGCATACACCGTAAACTGCATGATCGGAGAGTTCCAGGCCACGATCTTCTCCGCCTTCGTAAACAGTTCAAATACGAGTGTGGATATTTTCCCGAATTTTTCCTTTTCATGCTCCTCTCTTACATATGCCTTTACCACCCGGGACGCATTGACATTTTCCTGAACCGTATTGTTCAGTACATCATATTCATCAAACACCTGTATAAAGTGCGGATGTGCCTTTTTCGCGATATAAATAAGGATGCCTCCCAGAATCGGGATGGTAACAAGAAGAATCAGAGCAATCGGTACACTGATTGTCATCGTCATAATCAGAGACAGGATAATCATGATCGGCGCTCTCGCCAGCAGTCGGATACTGAACATATAGGCCATCTGCACATTCGTAATATCCGTCGTCAGCCTCGTCACAAGACCTGACGTCGAGAAATGATCGATATTCCCGAAGGAAAAGTCCTGTACTTTATAAAAAATATCATGGCGGAGATTTTTCGCATACCCTGCCGAAGCAATTGCCGCAAGCTGTCCGGCCTTCGCCCCAAAAATGAGCGCTATGACTGCCAGGAAAACCAGCAGAAGACCCAGTCGGATAATATATCCCATATCACCCTGTGCAATACCGACGTCAATAATATTTGCCATCAGAAGCGGTATGAGGACTTCCATAAACACCTCCAGCGCCACAAGCACAGGCGTAAGTATTGTCTGACGCTTATATTCCCGGACAGAACGGAGTAATTTCCTATTCATGTTTGGTTTTCTCCCTTTCTCTTTTTTTCTCATTACCTGACAAATTCGCAGACATCTGCTCGAGTACACGCAGGCAGACTTCCAAATCCTCCTGCGGTATTCCCTTTTTCAGCAGTGCCTCCATGTACTGTGTATTGGAAATAATCTGGCTGCGGAGCTGCTTCGTCTTCTCCGTGGGAATCAGTTTTTTGAGCCTCGCATCCTGCTCCGCTGTCTCCCGGTAAATGAACCCTTCCCGCTCGAGAAGCTGTAAAATCCCCGTCGCCGTGGAGCGGCGAATCTGAAACTCTCTCTCAATGTCTTTCTGATAAATATCCCGTTTCAATACCTGAAACAGGATATAATTCAGCACAAGCCTCTGCATGTTTGAGAGGCCGCTCTCCGCCTCCGGGAAAGCAACCTGACGCTTCAGCTTATGAGAGACCGTATTGATCAGCCTGCCTGCATCATAGGTAAAGTCGTGCTCTTCCTGCCTCTCCATTACACACACCCTCTTTTTTATTTGTTCGGTAACTAACAGAATGATACAGAATATATTTTTTATTGTCAATCATCAAAATGCACAAAAGAAAAAGTTTATTCCGCCGCTTTATTGATGCAGGTGATCGCGTTGAGACTGCGCGGATAGCCGATGTAAGGCAGGCATTGAGAAACCACCTTTACAAGAAACTCCTTATCGTTTCCCAGATTCATATTGCCCTTCGCATGGGCCGTAAGCTGCGGTTCACACCCGCCCTGCGCGGCCAGGAAACAAAACGTAATCATCTCTCGCTGAGCAAGAGAAAGTCCCGTCCTGGTATAGTAGTCGCCAAAGCAGTTGGCCGCAAGCCAGCGGTTGATATGGCCCGTTTTCCAGGCTTCCTTCATCTGCTCACCGAAGATAGCCGCCTGCGCCCCGGCCCCTTTCTCAAGCCGGTCCTCATAGGTCGTCGTCGCCTGACCTTCCAGCGGCAGCTTCACACCGCGCCCTTGTAAAATATCATTGGCCGCATCCAGAAACGGAAGCACCCTGCCGATTCCCAGATAATCCACCGCCTGATAGACAACTTCTTTTACCATCACGGGCGTAAGTCCCGCATCCAGCGCACGGGGAAGCTCCAGCTTAAATTCCTCCACTCCCTGACAGCCGAGCAAAGTTGCCAGGATTGCCATATGGCGGGTAATCTCGTCAAGCTGCTGTCCTTCCTCCTTTACCACTTCCTCAAATGCAAAATGTTCAAATCTCTCCATAAATTCCGGATCTGTTTCATAATAGTTTCTGTTTTCCATATTGATTCCTCCTTAAATCTGCTGTTTTCCGGTCGACCAGACATGCTGCTGCCCGGCAGCCGAAACCGTATTCTGCGCCATCACACCCACCAGTCTGTGCGGCACATAGGGCTCTTCCAAATAAGCAGTTTCCTCCCCGGACAACTGCAAATCCACAGCTTTTGCCGCGCCCTCGATATGGTGAAGCTTCGTTGCACCCACCACGGGAGCCGTCACTTTCGAAAGCAGCCATGCCAGGGAAATCTCCGTCATGGATACGCCGTGTTTTTCGGCAAGCTCCGCCACCCTTGCGATAATCGCTGCGTCCTGCTCCGCGGTGGCATCGTATTTGAGCCTTGCATAGTCATCCTCCTGCAGACGTTTGGAGGTTTCTCCCGGATGTCTGGAAAGCCTGCCGCCTGCCAGGGCGCTGTACGGCGTCATGGCAATGTTATCTTCCGCGCACAGCTTCGCCATTTCCCGCTCCTCCTCCCGGAAAATAAGATTATAATGTCCCTGTATGGATACAAACTTCGCAAAGCCCTCTTTTTCCGCCAGAGCGTTCGCCTTGGCAAGCTGCCATGCATAGCAGTTGGAAATACCGATATAACGCACCTTTCCGGCCCGGACCACATTGTTTAAGCCCTCCATGATATCATAGAGGGGCGTCTGATAGTCCCACATATGATAGATATAAAGATCTACGTAGTCCATTCCCAGATTGGCAAGGCTTTTATCGAGCATCCGCTCAATATGCTGCTGCCCCGTAATTCCGGCCTCGATTTCCTCATTGGTACGCGGAAGAAATTTTGTGGCAACCACCGCCTCGTCCCGTTTTGCATAGTCCCGAAGCGCCCGCCCGAGATACTGCTCACTCGTGCCGCTCTGATAAGCGATGGCGGTGTCAAAAAAGTTGACGCCGAGCTCCAGTCCCCGCCTGATAATCTCACGGGAATGCTCCTCGTCAACGGTCCAGCTGTGCTGACCGTTCCCCGCCTCGCCAAAGCCCATGCAGCCCATACAGATGCGGGAAACCTTCAAATCGGAGCTGCCTAATTTTGTGTACTGCATAGATACCTCCTTATGATATACCCAATAGCTTCTTCACCTCGGCAAACGTGATCTCATAAATTGACATATATACATAATTCACCTTCGCCCGCGTCATCGCTTCCCGCTGTTTTTCCGTTACAACCGTATACGGATAAATGCCAAACATAAACGGGAAAAATGAAAAAATAAAATTCTGCTTATCCTCAATTGACATTTCCGGGAAAAAGCGGCCCAGACAATTTCTTACCTCGGTCAATGACTGTCCGTAGACCACCTTAAATTCGACCAGCCTTTCCAGCCTGCTGTTTTCTTCCATATCGTAATGATTCATAGACATGATTTTCAGCAGATTTTCCCTTTCTTCCAGAGAATGGGCCAACGCCCCGGCAAACTCGAGGCGTGTCATCGTTTCATGCTCCGCCTGGATTTGTCTGAGCTGACAAATCCACAGCTCATATTCTCTTTGCAGGAGCGCCAGAAAAATTTCTTCCTTTGTCTGGAAGTAGTTGTATATGGAGGTTCTGGTAAAGGAAGTCGCCCTGCCTATGTCCTTTATGGTAATCTCCTTAAAGCTCATAGTCTCATACAGCAGGGCACAGGCATTGATGATTTCTTCCTTCCGGGCATTTGTCAATTCTTTGGATCCTTTCGGCATAACAATTCCTCTCTTTACTTTTTCACAGCGTTTCCGCCCAGGAAGCGGCATTGCTGCGGTTTACAAGCTTACCGGCTTTCCACGCGGCAGCCGGACAATGCTCCTTTAAGCTTGCAGCCGCCTTTTCAATTCCGCTGCCGCCGGAGGTAGCAAACGGAATGAGCGTTTTCCCCGCAAAATCATAGCTTTCCAGGAAGGTATCAACAATGCGCGGCTCGACGTACCACCAAACGGGAAATCCGATCAGAATTGTCTGATACTGCGCAAAATCTTTGATTTTTCCGGCAATTTCCGGACGGCTGTCCGGGTCCGTCATTTCCAGCGTACTGCGGCTCTGCTTATTCATCCAGTTCAAATCCGCAGCAGTGTATGGAACAGCCGGCTTTATCTCATAGAGGTCGGCCCCCAGGACAGCCGCGATTTCTTTTGCCGCTCCGGCCGTCACGCCGCCGGCAGAAAAATAGGCTACTAATATTTTTCCATCTACCATAATCTTTCCTCCTGTTCGTTCACTCCTTGATTTTATTCTGACATCGTGTCAGTAATTGTATTATAAATCCATTCTGACATCGTGTCAATATATGCTGCCGCCATTTCACAGGAAAGCCAATACTTTCATACGTTAATGCAACAAGGTCTTTCCTATAAAAAAGGCTTCTGACAACCTTTCCCGTGTCAGAAGCTTTTTTACTTTAATACCACCGAACCATCGGCAAATCGTTATTTACCCCCTTCGTAAACAATATCTGGTGTAAATCTATGATGCCGTTATGGAACGTTGCGGCGCACGCCGACAAATACAAATCCCACATACGCACAAAGCGTTCATCGAACATCTGCCGCACCTCGTCGATATGCTCTTTAAAATTCTTTTCCCAGCAAAGCAAGGTACGGTTATAATGCAGGCGCAGATTTTCCACATCCAGCGTATGGAAATTGACCTCCGCCGCACAGGAAAGCATCTCGCGCAGGCTTGGAATCATGCCGCCCGGAAAAATATATTTTTTAATCCACGCATCTCCCGGATGCTCCTTCAACGCGCTGATATAATGGAGCAGATACACGCCGCCCTCCTAAAGCAGTCCTTTTAATACGTCAACACATCCGTCAACTCCAAGGACTCCGCTGTCTAATATGATGTCATAATTTTTAAAATCCTGCCATTTGCGCCCGGTATTGGCGGCATAATAATTGGAACGTTTTTTGTCATAATATTTCTTTGTGCTTTCTGCCACCGCGGGCTGAATCCCGTAATCTTCCGTTATCCGCCGGTTCTTTTCTTCGTCATTGCCGCAGCGGATAAATACCCGGATGACCTTTTCCTGTTTTTTTAATGCCTCCGACGCGCAATGCCCTAAAAAGATTGCCCTTCCTTTCATTGCAAAGCGCTGTATTTCCGCCTGCTCCGCCACGAAAATATGTCCTTCCCGGCTGAGCATATCCGCTTTTCCCATGGTGGCCTGTCCCATGATGTAAATAGAATAAAGGAAGCTGTTTGTCACCGTTTCCTCATACTTTTCTATCTCACTCACGGAAATATTCTGTTTTTCCGACACCGCCTCCAATATCTCATGCCCATAGCAGGGAATCCCTGTCTCTTCCGCAAGACGTCTGGCAATTTTTGTTCCTCCGCTGCCGTATTCACGTTCCACGGTAATATATCTGGCTTTCATCTGTCTACCTCCTTATGAATCGTAAGCTGCGCTCGTGCCCCTGTAAGACGAAAAGGTCTTGATTCCTCCTTTTTTCAGCCGTATAATGTATAGTATAAACCCCATTACAATAAGGGAGTCAATACTATTTTGTGAGAAATTTTTATGAGTAATTACTTAAAAATCAGTGAATTTGCCAAGCTAAGAAATGTAAATATCAATTCTCTTCTGTACTATGAGAAAATAGGCGTGCTGCGTCCGGCATACGTGGACCCGCATTCCAAATACCGCTACTATTCGCCGGAACAGCTCATCATTTTAGATACGATCCTATTGGCGATCAATCTTGGAATCCCGCTGAAGAATTTGAAAAATTATGTCGAGGGAGACACCTTTCTCGTGCAGAAGCTGTTTGAAGATGGAAAGAAGCTTGCCGAAGCAAAAATGGAAGATATACAGACGACATTACGGCAGATTGAATATCATCTGGAGGACCAGAAAGAAAACCGGCAGTATCAAAACGAAACAGGCCATTACCGGCGAAGCATTCGGGAGCGCTTTTTCATCACCGCTCCCTGTGAGCACTGCCAAAATCTTTCCGATTTCAGGTCGATGTTCACAAATCTTTTTGAATATGCCCAGAGTCATCATATGACCCCGATTTCGCCCTCCGGCCGCCTGTTCCGCTATCAAAACGGCTGGGTTTCCTCCTGGCTTTTTCTGGAAGTGCTCACCGTTCCTCCCCCGGAAAAGGAATCCGGTCATATCCTGCGGGTGCCTGCCTCTGTCTTTACATGCGTCCGGAAAAATATGCCCGATAACAAGGACCTTCTCTCCTTTATCGAAAAGGAGTTCGGCCCTTTAAAAAACAGTACCGTAATCGTGACAAACGTCCTGTCCGACAAATTCCGGTTCGACAGTATGCAGAGCGAGGTTCAGATTACGGATTTGATTTAATGCCCGTTTTTTCAAATATATCCGTTACCTTCTCTAACGGAATAATTTCAAGCTGCTCCTTTACCTCCGCGGCGACCTCGGATAAATCTTCCGTATTTTCTTTCGGTATGAAAACGGTTTTTACCCCTGCGCGGACTGCCGCCATCAGCTTTTCAGGCAATCCCCCGATCGGCATCAGCCGTCCCTGCAGGGAGACCTCGCCTGTCATCGCATACTCCGAGTCCACTCTCTGCCCCGTTACCAGGGAGGCAATGGCTGCCGTCAATGTGATTCCGGCCGAGGGTCCGTCTTTGGGAACCGCCCCGGCAGGCACATGGATGTGCAGATCGTTCTTTTCAAACAGCTCCGCCTTTTCAGGGAACAGCGACTTTACAAGGCTTACCGCTATCTGTACGGATTCTTTCATCACGTCCCCAAGCTGCCCCGTGATAATGGTCTGACCCTTTCCCTTTACAAACATCGCTTCTATAAAAAGGATGTCCCCTCCAGCCTTGGTCCATGCAAGCCCGGTCACAATTCCCGGATTCTTCTGCACATGAATCTGTTCATGGTGAATCGGGTGTGTGTCAAAATAATCCCGCAATTCGCCGGAAGCGATATGTATCGGCGTTTCCGCTCCCTTTACCAGGCGGACTGCCGCCTCACGGCAGATTGCATCCATACATTTTTTCAGTCCGCGGACTCCGGCCTCCATCGTAAAATCCGAAATCACGGTCCGAAGTACCTCATCGTCTATTTCGATATCCGATTCCCGGATTCCCATGCTTTCCATCGCTTTGGGAAGAAGGTGCTTCCGGGCGATCTGAAGCTTTTCCGTTTCCGTGTAGCCCTGAAAAGAAATGACTTCCATACGGTTCAAAAGAGGCTCCGGGATGGTGTCCGTACTGTTTGCAGTACAGATGAATAAAACGTCCGACAGGTCGTACGGCACATTCATATAATGATCCGTAAACGTGTTGTTCTGCTCCGGGTCAAGTACCTCCAGCAGCGCGCTGGAGGGGTCTCCGTCGTAGGCCTTCGTAAGCTTATCCACTTCGTCCAGTACCATCACGGGATTCGACACGCCGCTTCTTTTGATTCCTTCCATAATTCTTCCCGGCATGGCGCCGATATAGGTGCGCCTGTGGCCGCGGATTTCCGCCTCATCACGGATACCGCCCAGGCTTACCCTTACATATTTTCTGCCGAGCGCTTTCGCAATGCTCTGGCCGATACTGGTTTTTCCGGTTCCGGGAGCTCCCACAAACAGAAGAATCGAACCGGACTGCTTCTTTCTTAATTCCATCGCGGCAATCTGCTGGATAATGCGTTTCTTTGCTTTTTTTAATCCGTAATGCTCCTCATCCAAAATCTTTTCCGCATCCGCAAGGTCAATCCGGCAAAACTCCTCCTTCTTCCACGAGAGGGCGGTTACAAAGTCCAGATAATCGTACAGCATTCCGTACTCATGGCTGTTCTCCCCCTCCTGCTTCATGCGGTTTAATATTTTTTCCGCTTCCTTTTTCGCGGTCTCATTCATCCCCGAATCCTGTATTTTCATCTCAAATTTCCGGATGTCCGTCACGCTTTCCGGATGCATCTTATCCAATTCACTTTGCAGGATGGCAATTTGCTTTTTGATGGCATCTTCCCGGTAAAGCCTTTCGTTGGATTCCGTCTGCGCCCTCTGCGCGTCTACGCTCACCTTTGACATTTCAATAAATTCATAGACCGCCTGCTTAATCAATTCGTGACGCCCGGAAATGGTATCCGCCTCCAGGATTTTATATTTTTCTTCATTTGTGATATTTAACTGATAGGACAGGGCAGCCGCCATATCCTCCAGCGACTTCCAGCGCAGCACATAATTTCTGGCGATAATTCCCCACTGAAAATTGCTGATATATTGAAGCAGCGCTGACTGAACAGCCTTAAATTCTTCCTCGAGGCTTTTCTCATCCATATCCGCAATATCCGCTTTTATAAAATAGGCAACGTTTATTTTTCCGTTTTCCATCTCAAGGGTATCAATTTGCACACGTTCCTCCGCGCGGATGCTGATACCTCCGTCACTGTCCGCCTCCGTAATGGTGCCGGTCACGCCGATGGGATAAAAGTCCCCAGGCGTCAGCTCATCCTTGCTTTTGTCCTCCCGCAAAACCAGGAAAAGAACCTTTTCATTCGGCTCCAAATTCTCCTGTGTAAGCTTTTTCAGATAATCCTTCTGAAAATAATAATTGACCTCGGGTAGCATTAGTATATTATAAACCGGTAATGTAATCATAAAAAAATCCCTTCTTTCTGCATCTCTGCCACAATTTCATGTATCCTTTTGAGTATACGGAAATACTCCTTCGCGTCCTGCTCGCCAAGCCTTTCAAAAAGTATACTGTAGCTTTTTACGGCGTCCTGATATCTGCCTGTAATATGCTTCTCTCCCGCTTCCGTCAGGCTGATGTACACTTTTCGTCTACGGGAGCCGCCGCAGGAGTTCCCATACTCCCATCATCACGCCCGCCGGCATGATTTTCGCAAACAGACGGTGTATGCTGCACACCACTCCGGGCGTGGAGACCGCAAGATTTAATTTTGCGTCAAGCAGGGCACGGCGCACGACATTTTTCTGGCGCGAGGCAAACGGAAAGCTGCGGATATAGGAGCTGTTTTTACTCTTCCTGGCCCCTGCAATAAACTCGGTATCCTTAATCCAGTACGGACAGACGGCGGTGACATGAATGCCCGTGCTGTAAAGCTCCACCCGCAGGGCACGGCTGTATCGGTACAAAAACGCCTTTGTCGCCGCGTAAATTCCCAGATACGGAAACGGCTGGAAGGCCGCCGTCGAGCAAATCTGCAAAATGCGTCCGCCGCGCCGCATAAACGGCAGGACAGTCTGTGTGACATCTACCGCGGCACGGCAATTTAAATCGATCATGCCGACACAGTCCTCCCGGGATATCTCCCGCCAGGAGCCGATTCTTCCGAAACCGGCCGCGTTAATCAGTACACGGACCCGCGGTTTTTTTCGGTGCAAAAGCTCCTCCAGCTCTCCGATGGCCTCCGGCTTTGTCAAATCAAGCGGCAGGATGCGCAGTCTTGTCTGCACCTGCTCCTGCAGCGCCTTAAGCCGCTCTTTTCTGCGGGCAATGACCCAAATTTCATCCAGCTTCCGTTCTTTTTCCAGCTGACGGACAAATTCACTTCCAAGACCGCTGGAAGCCCCGGTCACGATTGCAATATTCATAAAATCCTCCATTTTTTTGATATTTATTTTCCTCGTCTGCGTGTTCTTTCATTCATTATACTACAAACCGGTTCCTCCGAAAATATATGTCACTAAACGCACCATAAGAAAAACATCCCCGGCATCGGTCTTATACACCGATACCGGGGATGCTGTCTCACTGCTTTTGAAATACAGAAAAAAATCCCTTTTTTTGATAAGGCTCTTTCTCCACCGCCACCAGATGATACCCGGTGGCATCGAGCACCGCCTTTAATTCCTGCTCGTTAATCTCCTGCTCCGTCAGAATCACCGTCTGATTCTTTGTGTGAGAGGAACTCACCTTTTTGACGGAAAATGCGCTCCTGATTGCGTCATTGACATGGGCTTCACACATTCCGCACTGCATTCCGTCTATCTTCGCTGTAATTTTTAACATTCTTTTACTCCTGTTTTACACCGCAAAGCTACGGTTTTACGGTCGATAAGCCTGCCGGGGCCAGGCAGTCGCAGGACTGTACAATAACGTTGCGGATGCCCTGGTTCTCAATGTAGCCGCAGGCGCGTAATCCAGCAAGCACCACCGCATTCCAGCTTTTTGCTGAGAGCTTTTTTACCGTATTATCGTCCAGCTCAATGGTACAGGCGTTCTCCTTTTCGCAGCCCGCCCCGCATGCAATCCGGTACATATTTTTCCTGCTGATGGCGCCCACCTCTTCCAGAAGATTTACCATGCGGTACACGGTCGCCGCGCCGATTCCCGGATCAAGCTTTGCCGCCCGGTAATAAATTTCCTTGCAGCAGGAGCAGTCCTCCTCCAGAATCACATCCAGAAGCATCAGCCTTTGTCTGGTAATACGGCAGCCCTGTTCCCGCAGCCTCTGGATTACCATTTCTTTCTGCATCTGTGTTCTCTGATAATTGGCAGTTTCATGATTCTTCTTTTTCTGACTGCTTCCTCCTGTCGCCATGGCTTCCTCCTGTCTTAATGGCAATGCCCTCCGCAATGCCTGCAATCTCCGCCGCACCGGATAGACTTCCCGTTTTTCCTGTCCCGGACCATGCTGCGGATTACCAATGCGACAATCCCCGCAAGCACCAGTCCTGTTACCACCGTTCCCATAAGGCGCCTCCTTTCCGCAAGCAGCGCACTACCTTGCGCCTGCCATACCTTTTATGTTCACGTTTAATGTTTTGCTCTCCCTGTACGGGCGGAACAGCAGATAAATGAAGCCAATCACAAGCAGGAAGGCAACAACCGTCCCGATTCCGAATGCGCCCGTGGTCACAAGCGTACCGATCTGATAAATGCACAGAGATACCACGTATGCGAGCACGGTCTGATAGCCGATTGCAAACCAGAACCATTTGGCGTTGTTCATCTCACGCTTAATCGCTCCCATCGCCGCAAAGCAGGGTGCGCATAAGAGGTTGAACACCAGGAAGGAATATGCGGCAACCGCCGTCATGCTTCCCGCAAGCTGTCCCCAGATTTCCACACCGTCTTCCGCAACCTCGGCAAAGCCAAACAGAATACCAAAGGTACCGACAACGTTCTCCTTCGCAATCAGGCCGCTGACTGCCGCAACCGCCATTTTCCAGTCTCCCCAGCCGAGCGGAGCGAAAATCCAGGCAATCGCGCTGCCGATAGCGGCAAGAATACTGTTATTTAACTGCTCGGTCTCAAGCATTGTAAAGGAACCGTCTACCCAGCCGAAGCTCATTAAGAACCACAGTACGATGGTGGATAAGAGGATAATGGTTCCCGCTTTTTTAATGAAGGACCAGCCGCGCTCCCACATGCTTCTCAATACGTTGCCGACCGTCGGCCAGTGATATGCCGGAAGCTCCATGACGAAGGGAGCCGGGTCTCCGGCGAACATTTTTGTTTTCTTTAAAATAATACCGGAGCAGATAATTGCCGCGATTCCTACAAAGTAAGCACTCGGAGCAACCCAGGAAGCACCGTCAAACAGCGCGCCCGCAATCAGCGCGATGATCGGAAGCTTCGCTCCGCACGGGATAAAGGTCGTCGTCATGATCGTCATCTTACGGTCACGGTCATTCTCAATCGTTCTCGACGCCATAACGCCCGGAACACCGCAGCCCGTACCGATCAACATCGGGATGAAGGACTTTCCCGAAAGTCCGAATTTACGGAAAATACGGTCCATGATAAACGCAACACGCGCCATATATCCGCAGCTTTCCAAAAACGCAAGGAAGATAAACAGTACCAGCATCTGCGGTACAAAGCCAAGTACCGCGCCCACGCCGGCCACAATACCGTCAAGGATCAGTCCCTGCAGCCAGTCCGCGCAATTCACCGCAACCAACAGGCTCTCGATCGCCGGCGGAATGATTTCGCCGAACAAAACATCGTTCGTCCAGTCGGTCACGATCGTTCCGACCGTCGAAACGGAAACATAATACACCAGCCACATTACCGCTGCAAAAATCGGGAGTGCCAGCCACCGGTTGGTTACAACACGGTCAATCTTATCGGAGATTGTCAGCTTTTCCTTCTGCTGTTTGGTGACACACTCGCCGATAATGGAAGAAATATAGACATATCTCTCATTTGTGATGATGCTCTCGGTATCATCGTCAAACGCTTCCTCCATCTGTCCTATTTCCGCCGAAACATCGGGCGCCGTACGCATCTGCTCTTTTATCTTATCATCCTTCTCCAAAAGCTTGATGGCAAAGAAGCGCTTCTGCTCCTCCGGAACGATGCCGGTGAGCTTTGCTTCCACAGTTTGGATGATGCGCTCCGCTTCCTCGGAAAATTCATGCACCGGGGCCGCCGTCTTTTTGCTCTGCGCAAGGGCAACCGCCTTTTCCGCCGCTTTCTGGATACCGGTTCCCTTTAAGGCGGAAATCTCAACCACCTCGCAGCCAAGCTTTTTGCTCAGCTTATCGATATGTATTTTGTCCCCGTTCTTTTCCAGGACATCTATCATATTGACTGCCATAATCACCGGAATGCCAAGCTCCATCAACTGTGTGGAGAGATACAGGTTTCGTTCGATGTTCGTACCGTCCACGATATTTAAAATCGCGTCGGGCCGCTCCCCAATCAGGTAGTTTCTCGCGACCACTTCTTCCAGCGTGTAGGGTGACAGGGAATAGATACCCGGCAGGTCCATGATGATGACATCCTTGTGTCCCTTTAATTTACCTTCCTTTTTTTCTACCGTTACACCGGGCCAGTTCCCCACAAACTGATTGGAACCGGTCAGGGCATTAAATAATGTTGTTTTTCCGCAGTTTGGATTTCCTGCGAGTGCAATTTTTACTGCCATAACTTTTCTCCTTATATTTTTGTCGTCTTCCGGTTTGTTCGTTTCTTCTGTCTTTTGTTAGCAATAGCTAACGCGAGGGCAAAAAAATTACTCCACCTCAATCATTTCCGCATCGGCCTTCCGCAGGGATAATTCGTACCCTCTCACGGTCACCTCCACCGGGTCGCCCAGGGGAGCTACTTTTCTTACATAGATATCCACTCCCTTCGTGATTCCCATATCCATGATTCTTCTTTTCACCGGACCGTCACCGGTCAGTTTCTTCACCTTCACGGTACTGCCGCAGGCAACTTCTTTTAATGTCTTCATATTATGCTCCTTTTATGTATATTTTTTATATAGGCGTTTGCGAAACGCCAGAACCCGCATAAATACAGGATTCTTTTTGTTGCAAAATAAAACAACTCCTCACTGATTTATGGTATAATTGAGATGTCCAGTAACAATTAACCATATCCACCA
>CALWHT010000058.1 GCA_944380515.1 uncultured Roseburia sp. | reverse complement strand
ATGCCATGGTCTGACATGATACAGCAGAGATGCCGGATCAAATCGAAAAGTTGAAGTTGGAGTATTTTACTTTAACTATAGCGGAATATTTTGTGAAAAGATAGCCATTATTTTATTGAGCGCTTACCGTAATAATATTTTACTCAAATTCTCCCACTACATGTTCTGTATTCATCCAATCATCTACCAACACCAGTCTAAGTTCTTCATCCATATGTATATCCTGATTTAAAAAAATCTGTATCATGGAATCCGCAAATTCTGCCGTCTTGGGCTCATATCCATCGCACAAATAAAACATACTTTTTACATATTCCAGTATATCCTCATGAATCTGTCCCAAAAGTTTCAATTCTTCCTCCGTCCGATACTCATTTTCAAAAACAGGTTGTCCCTTTGCGTCAAAACATTTTAAGGATGGTTCAAATGATGTCAAAATCGCTTCAAACAAATAATAGATTCTGTAAAATCCACTTTTATGCTTTGCAATCTCCGTTCCCTGAAATAGCGAATGATATTTTAATTTTTCTTTTTTCTCTTCCGTTGTTTTCAACTTACATAAATAATATCCCTCAAGTTGTCCACAGATTAATTCTTCTAAATACATCTGGCAGGTCCCGGATGATACAAGGTCTACGAACAGATATTTACCTCCCCCTAATCCCGCAGATGTAATATAGCATTCATAATTTGCTTTCAATTCTTTTGACTTTGCAATGATTTCATCTTTATACTGCAAAATATAGTCATTATAGTCGTCCTGTTCATTATATTTCCCGCCGCTTACCTGAAATACTTTTGAAAGTATTTCATCTTTTGAATACGAATACGGCAGATTTGCCAACCATAAAATTTTATTTTCATCCGTTAAATCTAATCCCGCAACCGCTTTTCTTGACGTATAAAAATAAATACCCTCCGGCATATTGTCATCTTTTATCAAATTATACATCTTATGGAACAAATATCCATCGCGCGAGGCAAACAAGACTTTCTCATAATTTCTTTCTAATACTTTATATTTCAAATCAGTTATCATCAAATATACAATAGGACTGATAAACAGAGCTGCCATATCCCGCAAGTTAAGTTTTTCCTTTTCAGCTCTGCAAAACGGATTATTAAACATCTTAGCTATGAAGTTTCCCAAAATATTCCGCTCCGTTATGTTTTTGGCTCTTTCCTCCAAACAACAGTATTCTGATCTGCGCAACAAACAAATCGCACTCTCAACTACTGCACAATCCAATCCATTTCTTTCCGCACATTCAATATCAGAATACAAATTATCTCCTATGTGCAAATAAGAAGCTGCTGGGTATTTCTCTTTAAATCGCTTGAAAAGCTCCTCACTTTTTAATGTTCTATAATCACAGGATACCATAATATCATTATAATCAGTTATCCCTAGCCCGGCTAATATATCTATGATGATATCGGTCGGAAGATACATATCAGTAATAAAATATACCTTTTTCCCCATATTTATGGTTTCTTTCAGCACTTCTACCATCTTTTCACGGCGTATTAACACGTTCTTCTCCACCTCAAGCTCCAATTCAAGAAGCATCTGCTTCTGAAGCGCCGATATGCCTGTAAGGTCAGCAAATTTATCATATATCTGATATATATTAGGATTTGGAATACTGTTCTCCAAAATTGCCCGTCTTCGGTTGTTGACATAATCCAGGTCCTTTATGCTGTTGCTTATCTTGTTCTGGACTATAAAAAAAACGTCCTCCGGAGTTAATGTTTTTCTCATAATCAGTGTATCAAATATATCAAAGCTCACCACGTCATATTTGCTTATTATTTCCATTAACTCCGCTTTATTTTTTGGCTCAAATTTCATATCTTCCTCTTAATCACTATCCAAAATGCAAAAGTTTAATACCTGAAAGACAAATTTTCTGCTGTCGCCTTCTACCTGGAACGGCGTATGGGCTGCTTTAAATTTTAACCGATGAATTGCGAAAGTTTCATCCCTCTTAACAGGTACACAAATCTCCCGGTTATAAGAAAATTTGCCTAATGTTCTGCCATCCAGTGCAAGTTCTATGGTTTCTCCTGTAAATTCAGATGCACTCCCTATGCTAAATGAAAGCTTTGCCTCCTCAGCTGCCCCGAAAGCAAACGATATCTCCGCTTCCTGTTCGTATGCCCAGTACCATACATCCTCTTCATTTCTTTCCGCCGGATAAAATGATTTTTCAAAGCAAACATACTCCTGTACAGACATAATCTTGAAGTTATTGACATTAAAGCACAGTGTTCTTCCGTCTACCTCACAAACAGGCAGATTCCCATGAATAGTGAGCCTGGTCAATGAGTTCGGAGGAACTTCTACCAGAAACTCTATATTTTCCATTGCAGTCACCTGAATATTTCTTTTCCCATCCTGCAATATCTCTATCGTTGCATCCTCGGGATTTTCAACCGGTGTAATGCTAAACCGTACCCAATTAACCTGTATTTTATCATCCCGGTTAACAATAAATATATCTCCTGTCTGTTCCTTCGTCCAGCACCATTCTGTGTTCCCATCACTTTCTTTCGGATAAAAACTGTTGCCAAAATAGAAACTTTCTTTTATTCTTTCCACCCTTAAATTATTTACATTAAAACAGAGATTTCTTTCTCCCTTCTGCACTGGCATATCTGTGCAGATTGTCAGTCTGCTCACACTTTTCGGCTGCACCGGAAAACAATAATTTACCTCTTTCTCCGGCTCAATTTCCGCCACCTTTGTTCCATCCTGCAAAATTGTAATTTTCCCGACTCCGTTTCTGTCATACGGCACCACACTAAATCTGATCTCATTTACCTGTAATGCTTCCTCATTATTTACAAGGTAAATATCTCCCGTCTGCTCTGTTGACCAGTACCAGTCGCTGACACCATCACTTTCTTTCGGATAAAAATTATTGCCAAAATAGAAGTTTTCTTTTATTCTTTCCACCCTTAAATTATTTACATTAAAACAGAGATTTCTTTCTCCTTTCTGCACCGGCATATCTGTGCAGATTGTCAGTCTGCTCACACTTTTCGGCTGCACCGGGAAATAATAATTTACCTCTTTCTCCGGCTCAATTTCCGCCACCTTTGTTCCATCCTGCAAAATTGTGATTTTTCCGACTCCGTTTTTGTCATACGGCACTACACTAAATCTGACCTCATTTACCTGCAATGCTTCCTCATTATTTACAAGGTAAATATCTCCTGTCTGCTCTGTTGACCAGTACCACACATTTTCTTCATTGCTTTCTTTTGGCAGGAAACTTTTTCCGTAATAAAAGTTTGTTTTCTGTTCTGTAACTTTCAAATTCAATAGCTGATAATAAGAGGAATTGCCATCACTTCTGACAGATTTTGAAATATTTTTTCCCTGTAAAAACAAATTCATCTTTACTTTTTGCTCAGCTTCTACAAAAAACATAAATTCGACATGCCCTGGAAAACGGCAACTACACAATTCCTGTCCTTCAATTTCCACTTGCAGACAGGAATCTGTTTCATCGTCCTTTGCCACATCAAAGGAAATATTATAAATTATATTGCTCTTTTGGGGATTCACAATCATAATACTGGCGGAAATATCTCCTGCGCAATACCAAAACATAGAGTCTCCCACTTCTCTCTCATAAAATCCATTCAGAACATAAAATCTTTCTTCAAGCAATGTTCTTCCATAATTTCCCCTTCCAAAATCCTGTTTTAAAAAATCAGCAATTGCTGCTTTTACATATAATTCGTATTTTTCATTATTTATCCCCGCAAAAAAAGCTCTTTCCCTCAATATCTCCCGCAAAACACTAAGATTCCCCTCTTTAAATAGATCTGCGTGCTTTTCTGCAAACAAAAGGCGATTTCTGGTCACATAGTACTGCGTACTACAACTCATCTCATTTCCACCAACGCTGCTTCCCCCAACCTTATGCCATAGACTGGTCGTTGTTACATACAGCATTTTAATATGAGCCTTTTTCATCCTGACGCAAAAATCTGTGTCTTCATAATACAAATAAAAATCTTTATCAAACTTCCCAACTTTTTCAAAAATCTTTTTATGAAGCAACATACAGCAACCGGAAATAAATTCTACCGGATACGTTGGCTTTCTGTCTTCTACTCCATATAACAACTGATTTGTTTTTGCTGTAATCCAGTTTATTTCACCACCAGAATACCATAATTCCTCATCGCCCTTTTCCCCGCAATATGTCTTGGCAGTGGTTACCGTTTCGCTATCAGCATATTTCACTAATTCACTCACAAGGTTCTTTTCAGGAATTGTATCTGTATTCATCAATAATACGTACTCCGCACCATGTGCTATCGCATAATCAATCCCTATGTTGCATCCTTCTCCAAAACCCTCGTTCCTTTTAGATTCTATTAAATAGACCTCAGGGTAATTGGCTTTCAGCCATTCTATAGAACCGTCTGTAGAATCATTATCAACAAGAATAACATCTACGCCCTGATAGTCCTGTTCAGCTATGCCTTTCAGCAGGTCTTTTAAATATACTTTTCCATTGTAATTAACCAATACAATTGATACCTTTTGCGACATGTTTCTCCTTTACTCAACATCAAATATAACATCATCAATTGAGACAATCGGTATTTTTGTTTTTTCTTTTAAGATTTCAAGAATCTGATCAAAAATATTATTTGTTGAAACAACGATCACATCTACTTCGGGGAACTCGCTCTCTAAGCTGTAAATCGGCAGTACCGGGTGCTCCTCTTTTACTCTATCGATAGCATATTCCACTTTAATAGATGTAAATCTTGATAATTCTTCATATAGTCTGTTTCCAATCTCCCCAATACCGTATATCGCAATTGTCTGATAATTTCTTTTTTCAAAGTAACTTCCTATACTCTTATTTTGCAATTTCAGCCACAGCCAACGATCCAATAATGCAAAATACTTTATAAACTTGTTCAATCTTTCTTCTCTTGCCTTTGTGGCCATACTCCCCACATTACTGGTTCCTGTCACCACCGTCCCATCCACAAATCGCTTGTCTGTAGGAACTACAATTTCTTCCGGGAAATAATAAACCTGTTTTTCCTTATCCTCACCTACAATTGCATTTTCCATTTCTTTCTGCAAAGCAGGAGAAACACATGCATGTAGATTATCATACAACTGGAACGGGCAAATTCTTCCCGCCAGCCGGCAGGCAAAAGCTTCTGAAGAAGCCTTATCATAATATTCTTTGTATACTCTCTTAAATATATTCCGTTTTTCTTCATCGGCACGCTGCTGCTGACTTTCAGAAACTCCTCCTCTTCTGTACGTTACGATATCCGTCTCTACTTCAACATATTTGTATCCCCCGAGTATCACCCTAAGAACCAAATCATAATCAGCAGAACTCTTATATTCTTCATTAAACATCCCGACTTCAACAAGAACATCTTTTTTCGTAAACATAGTTTGATGGCAAAATGGCATCTGTGCTACAAAACTTCCTATCTCCGGTTTTCTTATTGAATCACAAACACCATTTTCCGAAAGAAGCCGATTCGAAGCATAAGAAAAATCTGCCTGACTATTTTCCAATGAATATACAGATTCACTGATAGCTTTGGGGTTATGGAAATAATCGTCTGTGTTTAAAAACACAATATACTTGCCCTTCGCCGCCTTGATTCCCTTATTCATCGCCTCGTACATTCCTGTATCCGGTTCAGAGAAATATTCGAGCCATCCCAGCCTTTTATACTTATCCAGCATATTAACAGTGGCATCTTCTGACGCCCCATCTATCACTAAATGCTGTATATTCGGATATATCTGATTATGCACCGACTCTATACATTGGACAAAAGTATTTGCTCTTCCACTTTTATACACATTCTTGCATACCGTAACAACCGTGACCATTGGCTGTTCAATATCCTCAGCTATCCACTTCAGAATATTATCTTTGTTCTCTTCCCATTTCTGATAACCATTCTTAATAAACTCTAATGCATTCTTCTGAATCTTCTGTATATCATCAATTGTGACAGGTTGAATATCATCCATATCATATAAAATTCCGTTTACCCCATTAACTATATATTCGTTCATGGTCGGATAATTAGGCGCTATCACACAACGTCCCATTGCCATTGCTTCCAAAAAACTCATCCCAATTCCTTCATATAATCTGGGTGCAATATATAATGCTGATTCCTGCATAATTCTATGCATATCAGAAGGATTCTCAAACCATTCTGAATATGTAATTTTTTTACATAAAGTGCTGTCCGGTTCAACAAATTTCTGATTGGGATCCAAGGATTTATGTATATGAATATGTTCCACTTGTATATTCTCCAACAGCCTTGCAACAACGTTCACATTTATCCGCTCCAAACGCTGCCAGAAAAAAACAGACTTTGCATTTCCCCACTCCACCGTATCACATGGCATTGGAAAGTACTGTATATAATGCGATCTGTATCCCCTGCGAATCAATTCCTCATGAAGTGTTTTTGAAAAACAAATGATTTTAAATTCACGATATTCCGGCCAGGGATCATAATCTTTGGTCACTATAGCATCATACATAGGCACAGCGACTCCCTGCCCAAACTGAAAATTGGTAAGTAAAAAATCCATATCCGGCATAATCTGCCACGTAAGAAGGACATCGTACCTACTCTTTTGGGCTTCGTCCACTCCCACATACTTGTTAGAATATGGGTCAAAACTAATGAAAGTAATCTCATATTCTTTTTCTAATATACTCAAAAAGAAACTATTTGATTTGGTTTTTAAGTGATATCTGTGTCCTATATATAACATTTTTTTCATATTTACCAGTACTCCTCCAAAAATCATCTATTTAAATGTCCGAAACCACTCTAATAAATCTTTATAGACAATACAACCATATAAATGATATGACAATTTTGTATGTCTGTTAAGTTCCTGCTGGACATAAGAATAACTATAAATTGGAATTTTATTTTCAACCGGCCATAGCAAGTGCTCCACATTAGAAAAATCCACGCAGCTTGCAAAATTATTGAAATATAACACCGCTTCCGGCTGATATTCTTCTTCGGTCTGCTGCAACAATGCAAAGTCGTCATCACCAAATGATTTGTCATGCACTATCAGTTCAATGTTTTTTCCCTTAAAAACCGCCTTTAGATTCTCACAAGCGTTCTGCCCAACAATTATTACCTGAATATCTTCGTTTGCCTTGTATATTTTCCCTAAAACATCCTGCAATACATGAACTGGCGCTGATTGAAGAACCAAAATCTTTTTATATCCTGCCAGTTCAGAAAATTCTATATTTTGTTCGATACAATTTTGCATCTCCTGATTTATAAAAGTAGCAAATTCATCTACAATCTCTTTTCTTTCTCTCACTTATTTGCCTCCTAAACTATTATATATCTCTACTGTTTCCCTTGCCGCTTTTTCATATGAAAACCTGGCAGCCTGTCCTTTTGCCCTTCCTTCTAACTGTTTTCGATATGTTTCGTCCGTTACTACCATTTCAATTGCATTCCCGATAGATTCCAAATCATAAGGGTCACAATAGCAGGCTGCGTCTCCGCAAACTTCCGGCATAGACGATGTATTGGAAGATATTACTGCTTTACCCGCAGTTAAGGCTTCCAGCAGCGGTAATCCAAATCCTTCATAGTAAGATACATAGGCTATTGCAAGTGCATGTGTGTATAGCGAAGAAAGTTCCTCATCTGTAACAAACCCGGTAAGTACAATACTGCTCCTATATTCATTGAGTTTCGCAATATCATTTTCAAATTCCTTATCCCATCCAATTCCACCAACTAAAACAAGTTTCAGATTACTCGCATTATGCTTCTGTTTATATTCAATAAAACCATTAATCAACCCTCTTAAATTTTTTCGCGGTTCTATTGTACTTACTGACATAATATATTCATCATTAATATTAAATTTTTCCAATACCGCTTTATTATCATGTGAAAAATCAAGTGTATGCAGTAGTCCAGGATATACCACTTTCACCCGTTCTTCTGGTATATTATAGTATTTTACCACATCACTCTTTGTATATTCCGAATTAGTCAAAATCAAATCCGACATCAATGCCGTTCTGCGAACGGATCCATCAAAATAATCTTTCATGGTATGCCATTCCGGATGAATTAATGGAATCAAATCATGAATTGTAAGAATCTTCTTACATTTAGACTGCATTAAATCAAATGTATTCCAATAAGAATGAATAATATCAATGTCCTTACAGTAACAAAGGAAATCATATCTGATACATTCCTGCTCATATCCTCCCCATTTAATATTCGAAAATGGTTTCATGTCCGTATCAAAATATGCATCATCAGACAAAAAATATGTATTTTCATGATCGTATTTTAGAGTCTCGATAATCGTTCCTTTTGTCAAATTACGGACTCCTGTACTGTTTTTTTCCCTCGTCGGATATAACAATGCAATATTCATATACCTTCTACCTTTCTTTATTTATCTTGTTTGACACCTATCTGCGCTTCTATTGCCTTTTTAATTTTCGTCGAGCTTGTCGTCTGGGTATAAGGGAAAAAGATCACATCCGACCCTCTCTCATTTAGCAGCCTTTTTTCCTCCATCCACACCGGGTTTCCCTCATAATCATCTCCGGAGAAAAATGCATCATAATGATATCTGTCCCATGCGTCAATTTTCCCAATTGTCTCAAACGTAACCGGAACCGCCTCATCCACATATTTACACGCCTCTACCATCTGAATGCGTTCCTCAAACGGAACATATGGCGGGTTCTTTTTAAAATGAATCACTAATTCATCGGTCAGTACGCCAACCATTAAATAATTACACTGTTCCTTAGCCCTTCTGAACAAATTTACATGACCAATATGGAACAAATCATATACTCCTGCACAATAACCCTTGTTATACTTCATCTGATCCTCTCCTCTATTCCCAATTAATGACATCCTTAAATTTTTTTGTCCCCAAAAATATATAGTACTCCTCTATATCGTTCTGCTGCAATAATTTCTCCGTTTCCCGAAAAATTGAACTGCAAATCACATAATTATAATTTTTTATATTGATTTCATTTAAAATTTCTACATTTTCAATCTTGTATCCCTTATAAATGGTACCTGCACGCCAATTACTCTCATTGAGCAAAAAAGCAATATTTATCTTTTCTGCATAAAGCTTTAAAAACTCATCCAAGGTTTCCCCCTCTCCCAAAACAATCAGTTCGCGGCGGTTCAAAACATGTATATCAATGTTAAATCTTTTCTGATATTCCTTATACGAAGTTCCCACATCATAAAATACTTTATGATGTGGTTTTCTTTCGTCGGGTGAAGGAAGTTCCTGATACGCCTCTCCTTCCATTACTTTCAAACACTTTTCCCACTCCCGTGGCATTTTCATTACAAATGTTTCAAACTGAACTGTTATGCTTTTTTCTAACCAGGATTTTCTCAGAAAAACAAATCCTTTCTCCCCCGTATACTGTGCATAAATTGCAACCTCATCAGCAGGAAATTTATTTCCTTTAATAATAGCTTCCTTTAATTTTCTACGCAAATATTTTTGCGAGAATAGCTTACCCAATATTCGCAGCCTATTCCATCTATGATACTCTATGCCTCTTACACCCTGCTTAAATTCCCCATATGTCTTGGCAAAAATTGTTTCCTGATAAAACTGAATTTTGTTGATTTGCTTTCTTCTTCTTTTATTGTTCTTGTCGACATTATCCATAGGCATAATGTCAATCCAAATCCCCTGATGGCAATGATGTCCCAGATTAACCTCTTCCATTGCACAATCTTTTTCGCTTCGCAATTTAGCATATCCGCCATAAAAGCATTGTAAATCATTCTCCGGTGTTTGTATAAAATAATTTTCTCCAAGCTCATGCTCTGCTTTCTCTAAAAATATTTCATAATCTTCTCTGGGCATAACAATATCTACATCATCATCCCAAGGAATTATGCCGTGGTTTCTTACTGCTCCAAGCAGTGAACCATATGCCAAATAGTATTGAAGTCCGTGCACGTCACATATTTTCAAAAATTCTCCCAACAGTTCTAACTGTCTTTCCTGCACCTCCAGCAACTGCGTTGAAACAAAATAACCCTCTTGTTCTTCACAAACTTTAAAGTCTTGCAGCATAAACGCGAATTCTCTTGTGTCTCCTTCCACCGTAGTTTTCTCTCCAAAGCTGCAAAAACTCAATTTATGCGCTTGATTTTCTCGCAAACAGACCTTTACTTCACACTTTGCAGGTGCCAATTCCCTTGCTATGACCTTGTTATCGAGATATACTTTTACTTTTCGATTTTCCCTCCCTGGTGGTGGCACTAAACTAAATTTTAGATAGCAGTATCTTTCATCTCCTATGTTATTTAAAAATATTTCTGCCTTGTTTTCAATAGCCCAATACCATACGTGTTCTCCATTTTTTTCAAGTCCACCAAAGCCTGCTCCAATTGTATATTCTATCTCATTCTTACTATGTAATGCCTCCGTTTCTTCTTTCACTTCTTCAGTCAATAAATGATTCTTATTTTCAACCATTCTGTAAAAAAAACGGTTTTCTTTATGCCGACGATTCTTTTCGATAAACTCATCCTCTAAACGCAAAAAGAATTCCCACATTTCAGACGATATTTCAAAATGATTTCTCATCGCCTCCAATGAAATCAATGATTCCAACTTCTCTGCCGAGAGATAAGAATACCGTATTGCCCGAAACATAACATATTTAGCCGGATACTTTTCCTTTTTAAATTCTTGATCAAAATAATAAAGCTGATCATTTATATAAAAACAATTCATAGGAACCATATCAATATAAGCAGACTGCAAAATCGGCCCCCAATCAAATGTTTTTTCTCTATTCAACAATTCATTCGTTGCTGCATCTATAGTCTCTGAAGACTGTAAGATACTCAACCATATTTTCTCAAACAACCGTTTTATTTCATTAATTTGATTTCTTTCCACCCATAAGATTAACTGATTCATTGCGCTTTGTTCGCGAACACGGGGCATTATGATTTCATCATTCTGCCATTTTTGAGGCACAACTGAAATTCCTCTTTGTTTAAGATTTTCGCAATTATGATATGCAGCGAATAATGCCGCTGTGCCTTGAGGACTCAAAGTTTTTTTGATTACTTCATTTTGCTTTATTATGGTTGCAAAACCATGTTCTTCCCCTCTATCTGTTGAAACAGCTGCAAAAATAATATCTGATACTTTTTCGTCCACACTGCACTCTAACAAAAACGAATCTGAAAAAAATGGAAAAATATCATTTTCAACAAGCTTCTCACTTAACTTTACATCATCCATATACCTTTTTCTATTATAAGGATAATATGGAATCACTCTGTCCCCAATATTTCCCTTGGGTGGAAACTCATCTGTATATACTGCCTGTGTCAATTTATAGTCAGGCAAAGGATAAAACACTTTATAACTTTGAAATTTTGTATTTTCAACGACTTTCTTTAATTCATCAATATAAAAATAATAATCTGAGTTTGCTCCCTCAAAGCTGCCTGACTCCTCTTCAACCATATAACCGCATATATTCTTTATTCCGGCACGGTTATTCGCAGTAAATAACAATTTTCCTCCCGGTGTCAACCAGCTATAAAATTTATTCAGTAAGTCATCACATTTTTCTTTTCCATCACAACAGCATATTTTTTCAAAAATTCCAAGCATAACAATATGGTCATACTTTTCAGTACACTGAAACTCATTGATATCTGCCACAATAATTTCTAAGTTTTTTCTCTGCTTATACCGCCTTGCTATAGCACTTGCCCTGACAGGATTTTTTTCCACAACCGTAACGTGTCTGCAGTTATCACATAAAACCCCTGTAACTGCCCCAAATCCTGCACCTATTTCCAGTACTTTCGCCTCCGGATAAAATTCATACCAGTTCAGAATTGACTTGCGCATACTGGATAAATGATAAAATACTTGCCAGTTATCGCAATTTTCAAGCATACTGTCAGGATATTCTTCCTTACTTTCATTTATATAATCAACTATTTGATTATCAAATATATTTTTTTGTTCATACATCTTTTTTACCTCACACTTACATTTATGTTTCACAATTCTTTTGTGAGATATTATCTGCACTATAACTGCATGGATGCCTCATATTCATCCAATACTGCTTCCGTTTCGCCCAGTTTTACAAATTTACCATCATTAATCCATAAAACCTGGTTGCAGAATTTTTTTAATGTATTTGTCGCATGTGACACAATTAAAACTGTGCGGTCACTCATCATTAGTTCTTCCATTTTTTTATAACTTTTCTGCCTGAAATGCTCATCTCCAACACTTAACACTTCATCCACCAGCATAATATCCGTATCCAGTATCGCTGTAACCGCAAACGATAATTTCGAATACATACCACTGGAATATGTTCGTACCGGCCGTTCAATAAAATCTCCCAATTCAGAAAATTCTATAATTTCCTCCATATGCTCCTTGACATAATCCAACTCACATCCCAGAAGCATTCCTGATTTCAAAATATTTTCTCTCCCCGTGTTATTCGGGTTAAAGCCGATTCCAATTGCCATTAATGACACACGGTTACCCTTCGTATCTATTGTCCCTTCATCGGGCCTGAATATTCCCGCAATCGAACGCAACAATGTGGTCTTACCAGAACCGTTTCGTCCGACAATACCGAGAATTTTCCCTTGTTCCACGGAAAATGATACATCCTCAACTGCTCTGATAATATCTACTTTTTTTTCCTTTTTCTTTAATAAACTCTGATGCATCGACATGTGTATTAAATTTTTATAATCAATACTGACATGATTTACTTCCAAAGCAATCTTTCCCACAGCAACCTCCTACACAACTTTCACGTAACTGTTTTCATTTTTATATACAATGTGTACCCCTATACAGCAAAGGATTATCGATATTAAAAACCACATTCCTAAAATCGGTAAATTAGAAGCCGTATTATACAACAATGCATTTCTCATCGTATCAACGACAACAGCCACCGGGTTCAGGCACATCATAACTGCATTTAAAGGTTCCGGCAGCGTTGTCAATACATCGTAAAAGATACCTGATAAAAACATCAGCATATTCATTAAAATCCCTACTGCATAGGATAAATCATCCACATACACTCCAAAATGCAAGAAGATCATTCCTATGCCAAACGCTAACAGCATCATGACAATATACGCAGGCAGTACCCAAAACAAATTAAAACCAATCTCAATTCTGAATACAACCATCATACCTACCAAAACAATCAATGAAAATAAAAGTTTCATAAAATTCAATATCATATTTGACAATAACAATATAAACTTAGGTATATAAACCTTAGTAATAATGTCTTTATTGTTCCGGACTAATTTTACACTGTAATTCACAATCTTATTAAAAAAGTTCCACATTAAAAGCGCACAAAAAACAAAGGTCGCATAATTCTCTATGGAATTTCCCATAATATTTCCAAATACAATGACATAAACCAGCATATTAAAAAAAGGTTCTAACAACCACCACAACCGATTTAAATATGAATTCGCAACCTCAGCTTTTAAATCGGTTTGCGCTGCATATACCATATACTGCCGATACTTTTTAATATCCTCGCAAAATTTTCTTATTTCAAATAACGGCCCATGATTATTCCAGTTATTTTCTGTGTTATGTTCCCTTATAACCATACATAGGAAAACTATTATTGCAAGCGCACTAACATACAATCCCCCCATGATGATTCTTTCCTGTGTATACGAAGCGGATAAATCCTGCAAAATCTCTGTATATTTGTCACTCAACAAGACTTGCACATCATTTCCATTTGAACCAGTTAATAATATTCCATCTTCAAGCCACTGGGCATTTCCGGGATTTTCTTCCAAATTAATTAACGGATAAAATTCATTAAAATTTATTTCTTTTAAAAGCATAGTTTTACTTGCACCATAAAACTTTACCTTCTGAACCAGAAAAGAATCTGTGTCTTCTCCAAAGTCTACCAGCGTACAATCTTCATTTTTGATTTCATAATTTGTCAGTTCAACCTTATAATCGCCGCTATCCGAAACAAAATGCACCGACAAGCTTCTATTATCAAATGGATATAACGCAATTAACGCTAATCCGGCAAGAGCCAAAATCCCAAATATAATCTTCATTACTTTTGCACTTTTTATTTTTTTCATAATGTATACCTCATTCTTTATTCTATATCATCAACAACGCGAATCACTCTGTATCTGAAGGCCTAATTGACTAACTATATCATATATTCTGCAGATATCTACATTTCAGCTGCGCCATAAATGACATCTTCCAGCGATATTACATCCGCATGAGTCTTTTTTTTAATATTGGCTCCTATCTTTTCATAATCTAATATTGCAGTAACAATAATTGCGTCAACTTCATCATATTCATCTGACGGGTTGAGTACCGGCACTTCAAAATACATTTCATCTCCATTCCTGTCTATTGCATAACTCACCTGAATTCTCGTATTTCTTAACTCCTGATATAATAAATTACCCAATACGCCCATACCATAAATTGCAACTTTACAATATTTTTGAGACGCTAAATATTCTTCCAGTTTAATATCGCTTTGCTTATTAGAAAGCCATTGTTCCAAAATACTGAAAAAACTTTCAAATTTATTGAACTCTGATTTTAAAGAAACTAAAGCCTTATTACAAATATATCTGTCTAACATAACGCCAAACAGCATAGCTCCTATTATAACTAATATATATGTCAATATTTTCACCTCGGATTCCAAAACCTATAGCACCTATATCGAACCGGGAACTTATGACGCAATATACTCTCATATTCCCTTCGCATACTCATTCTTGAAGTCGGTCTTGAGCTTCTTCCTCCAACCTCAAATCTTGCAATACAAAAATCAATTGGTATAGCCACTATCCCTCTTTTTATACATTCTGCAAACCATCCATAATCCGCTCCAATTGAATAGTCCACAGAGAAAAGATTATTTTCAAAACATTCTCTACTGGCTATAATAGCCTGATGATTGGGCATCTTACCATCAAACACATCATATAGCATATTTTTATGTTTTCTCACAAATATCCTATTACTTCGAATCCTTCCATTCGGGTAAACTGCCTTGGAAACTCCATAATATATGCGAGGTGCATCTGTACAAACCCCAGATACATCTTTCAAAACCCGTTCACTATCGAAACCATCTCCAGCATTCATAAATATGATATACTGACCTCTACTGGCAAGAATCCCCTTGTTCATTGCATCATACAGTCCCTTATCCGACTCACATATTATTTTTATCTTATCATTAGATTGTAATTTTTCTAACAATTGATGTGTACCATCCTGTGATGCACCATCCACAATAATGTATTCAAAGTTATTAAATTGCTGACTCAATACACTATTTATCGTATATTCTAATTTTTCCTTTACATTATAGCACACAGTTACTATTGAAAACATTGGACTCTTGTCCCAATGCGCTTCATGCTCAAGACCTCTGCTACTTCTTATTATATTCATCATAGTTTCTATACACATACTCCGCAAACTCAAAATCAATCGGATTGTCAATATCAGTTGCCTCTATTTCATCTATTCCCCAGATATAAGGTCGTTTCCCCACTACATTTTTACACTCAATCATTTTATCTTTTTCAATAATATTGATAGCAAAATTCAAAGCATAAATATCCGGCAAATCCTGGCTTCTGGGCTGTTTTTCCAAATTATAATTCAAAGCATGTCCGTCCTTAAACAAAAACTCCTTTATGAGATGAGCCGAATTTAACGAATCATAGTCCTCAGATTGAAGCAAATATGTTTCTATTGCTCTTTCAATCGTGTAACTTTTCAACAGTGGATTGGTAACATTTGTATATACCACAATATCACCGTCAAAATTCTCTGCCATATTCTTATATACTTCTGACATAGATACTTCGTTTGACGCATAATACTCATCGCGCTTTACAGTTTCACACCCCATTTTCTCTGCTATCTGAAGCATTCTATCATCATTGGAATTAACGATTATTCCATCCAGATTTCGAATGCTCATTAATTGAGACAACTTTATCTCAAGCAAACTGCTTCCTGCAAAAGGTCTGATATTTTTATTCTGCACTCTTTGTGAACCTGACCGCACTGCCACTAGCGCTTTTACTTTCATCTTTTTCTTATATTCCAATTATATTAAATAATAATTGGATTTCTCCTTTCTCCTACAATTAACCGAATCCTTCAATCCATCTCCTGCCTATATAATTTGTCAAAATTACTATTCTAAGTTAGAGGAAACAACAAATCAAAATCAACTCTCTCAAATACTTCTAATTTTCCGCCCCTTGTGGCGTTATAAATCTTTATTCCATGTGCTTCAGCATATTGCCTTGCTGCCTGAAATGCACATTCCACATCTTCCTTGATATATTTATTAGGATTTTGAATGCCTTTATAATAATCTTTATGAAAATGATTTGAACTATCGCTTTGATTGCTTGTATAGTTATGATCGGCTCCTAAAATATAAAGAGTCTTAAATCCCATATATACTGCTATTTGAATACAATCATATATCACACTGCCTTCTGCATATGTTCCTTTTGTAATATCATCTGAAAATTTAGGCTTACGGTTTTTGCAATTTATTCTATGACAATGGTATTTATTAATTCCATCAACGTCTCCGTTTTTAAACCCCTCATATACATCTGACATAAACTTATCTTTTACATCACACTTTTTTATTTCTTCCAAAGAACTTTGAACCATCTTCGGATCACACGCAACAAAAATATCCGGCCTCCATTCTGTATTTTGAAACAAAAGATAAATTTTATTAACAGCTATGCATTTACAATTATTTTTGTGTAAAATTTCTAAATCCGCCACTTGCAGGCTCGGCCCTGACGCTATAATAAAGCATCGTTCTCCCGCATACTTATTTTTATATTTAATTAATTGCGGTGCGTTATATTCCGGTATCTTCCCAAAAAAATCGAAAACTTCCTGTATTTTCGTCCTTCCGAAAACTGAATTATCTCCCCTCCCGGAAGCATTCAAAATTTCTTCCTTTAAAGTAAAATATCTATTTTCTCTGATAAATTTATACTTTTTACGAAATTTTGCATTTTTTCTCTCGTCACTTATGTCAGAAACAATTTCAAGTTTTTCCAGTCCATATGTTCTACATAAATAGTCACGCAATAACAGCGCGTATATATTTAATCCATAAATAACATACTGCTGTTTGTCATCTATTTTCACGGGCAAATCCTTCAACCATTTAGGACCGTAGAAACCGAGAAGTTCGGGAGGGCAGTCTCTTAATAAATGAAACGTATAAATATCATCATTTCCCAGTGTTTCCTCAATGTCGTAACTTTCAAGAGGTGTAATCAATATATCGTATTGCATATATTCCTGTTTGTATACCTCATAGGAAATGACAGGTATATCTTCTTGAGACACTTTAAGTTCTTCATAATTTTGGTCAATAATAGCCACGATATGCTCATTAGGGCACAATTCTAAAAATCTTTTCCCCCTTTGCCCATATCCCCACAATACAAATTTATACATCCTTTGCTCCTTATTTGTTTTTGTAATCTTCATGATGCGTATATATATACTCCGCAAATTCAAAATCAATCGGATTGTCAATATCGGTTGCCTCTATTTCATCAATTCTCCATATATATGGTTTTTCCCCCACAACATTTTTACATTGAATCATCTTTTCCTTTTCAATAATATTAATCGCAAAATTTAATGCATAAATATCTGGCAAATCCTGGCTCCTTGGCTGTTTTTTTAACTCATAATTGATAGGATGCCCCTCCTGAAATAAAAATTCTTTAATTAAATGTGCTGAATTCAATGAATCAAAATCTTCTGATTGAAACATATACGTTTCAATTGCTTTTTCGATTGTGTATGTTTTTAATAACGGATTCGTAACATTGGCATATACAACGACATCTCCATCAAAATTTTCCGCCATATTTTTGTAGACTTCAGACATGGAAACCTGATTCGACGCATAATATTCTTCTCGTTTGACCGTCTCACACCCCATCCTTTGCGCAATCTCCAGCATTTGGAGATCGTTCGAGTTGACAACCACACCATCCAAAATTTTTATGCTGAGCAACTGCTCCAATTTGATTTCCAGCAAGCTTTTCCCTGCAAAAGGCCTGATATTCTTATTCTGTACTCTCTGTGACCCGGATCTTACTGCCACCAATGCTTTTACTTTCATCCTCGTTTCCTCTCTACACTTCATAACGCCTCAAATCAGGCACTGTAATTTCTCTTCTTTTTTCCATGGCGTATTCCATTTAGAATTTATTCTTGCATTGCTCCAATCTATTAACTCAAACTAAACGCATCGCAAAATTCACAATGTTTCCAGTTTTTTCTTCCCTCATACAAACATTTTCGTACCATTTTAAATTTATCATTATTCCACACTTCCAGAATAGAATTCTTCGTGAGATCTCCCAGAGTGTTTTTTCCATATGGATCATTACAGCACAATGATACCTTTCCGTCCGGACGGATAATGAGCTGCTTATACGGCAAAACACAACGGTCTTCCCCATAAGATATCATCTCCTTGCGGTTTGGCGCATCACCACCCCTCGTACTCAAAATCTCATGGGGTTTGCGCAAAACAATCGTAACTCTTTTTTTCAGTTCCGGATGTTCCTCACAATATGCGGCAATCTCCCGACACGGCTGTATCAACTGCAAATCCTGGCGATAATTATCAATAATCAATTCATCCAAATATTCCATAATTTCAATAAACCATTCCAGCTTCAACAGCGTACCATTCGTAAACAGATGCATTCTGGCATTCGGCAACTTCTCCCTCGCATATTTATGCTTACTCACAATATCCTCATCCAGAAAAGGCTCATTATTTGAAAACAATGCCAGTTTTCCGGAATAATTTATATCCGCCAGCTGATTGATAATGCACTCAAACAGCGCTCTGGACATAACCTTATATTCCCTTATGTCATTTTTCACGCTGACCGGACAAAAATCACAACTCCCATTACAGCGGTTAATTGTCTCTATTTCAACATGATCAAACAAAATTTCTTTCCCCTGAAGCTGTTCCACACGATAATTCACCGTCTCGCGCGCAAGATTCCTCTTTAAATTTTCATTCCACTGATGTTCTGTTATATCTCTTTCTTCATTATCCAAATACGGATTAAAAATCAGTTCTTCTGTATGAAAATATGCATTTTCCCCTTCCAAAAAAAACTCATAATCTGTAATTCCCAGCTCCAGAAGCTGCTTTTCCATTAATTCCTGAGATCTGCTCGCAATAATGACGTGATAACGGTCTTTCTCTTTTAATATTTCTTCAACGCATCTTATTTCCACGCCATCGAGCTTTTTCCCCTGGATTTCTCTGTTATTATCCACAAAAAAGGCAATCTGCCCGCGATATTCCGCCAGCGCCATTCTTCCAATCTGCCCGGCTCCAAAAATCACATATTTCTTCGTATCCATCCTCTTTCTCCTGTTCAAGGTATCCATCTTTCCGAATCGCATATCACAATTGTTGAAAACCACTGTCTTTAATTAATAAACGATAATCCACCGAAAGTACTTTTTTCATATCAATCTGGCGCTGTTCCAATTCCCTTTTGACTTCTTCCACCACATCGCTCACCAAAATACCAATCAGTATCTTATCAAATAAAATCCGCTCCAAATAATCAATAGTCTGTGTCCCCGGTTTTCGACTCTTATCAATCCACGCCGCAATCTGGTACCTGTGCTCAAGCAGATGCTTTAATTCCATCCCGAATTTACCGGCGCCGTATATAACAATTTTTTCATTTTCGTTCAGATTTCCGAATGGAAAAAGCTCCCCTGCCCCAAACCGAATGACCCGTTCCGCACGCTGTAATAACAAATCATGATAGCGTAAGAAATCGAACTGCAACAAAATATTCGGGATTTGTTTTTCACACTGTTTTCCCTCTTTCTCAAGTGCAGCAAATAGCACATAATGGCGTTCTAATTCGTCCTTTTTTTTCGTTCCCATAATAGAGTCGCTTCGGAGACAATAGTGATAATAATTTTTTCCTGTTACCACCACCTTTACCGCATGCAATAGACACGGAAATGCGCAGGCCGCATCTTCCCCGACATTAATATAATCATCCACAAGCATCTGGTATGTTTTTAACAATTCCCTTTTATAAATTTTATTATATACATGCTGAGATATATTGCATTTAAAGAATCTATCGGTTGCTATCATATTTGCCAGCAATTCTCTCTTTAATTTCTGTCCCTGATAAACTCCCGGTCTGATATGCTCCGGCTCTGACACACAATATGTGCCGTAATCACGTATTGTACCGGAGGTCACAATATCAGCATCATGCTCCCGCATTGCCAGCATCATCTCTTCATACATATTTTTCTCAATCCAGTCATCCGAATCTACATATGTGGCATATTCTCCTTTTGCTGCAGCAATTCCAGCTTTTCTGGCACTGACCAAACCGCCATTTTCTTTATGGATAACGCGAACCCTGGACTCCCGCTGACTGTATTTTTTTAAAACATCCGGGCTGGAATCTGTCGAGCCGTCATCCACGCAGATAATTTCACCAACTGAATATGTCTGATTCAAAATACTATCCAAACATCGCTCCAAATAAGGCGCAACATTATATACCGGAACAATCACTGATAATTCTATTTTGTTATTACACATTGTTTAATCCATCCTTATATTTCTTACAACCAGGATTTCCGGAACAGCCGTCACACCCTGATGATTCTTTCTCCGAGAATGCCCGACGTTTCCAGATATTCCCGAATCGCATCCGCAGCTTCCTCCGAGGCAACCGCTATCACAATATAATCAAAGGTTTTCTCAAAAATAATTTCAGGAGCCTCCAACTCGCCCTCGACCTCTAAAAGCCTTGCCCAACGCCGATCCACAAAACCCGTAAGCTGATACCTTGCCTCATTCTTTAAGCTGTGCCAGACCCTGCGCCCTCTTTTGTCTGCGCCGTATACAATTAATCTGCTGCCAGGCGCAACCCGTTCCGGCAAAGGAAACCGATCAATTTTCCCATGCAACAGTTCAATTTCTTTTGCCTGCGTAATGAAAAGTCCACCAAAGAAACGAATAATGTCCTCATAGATATTCTGTTCGGCATCATCGTCTTCCTTTTCCTCTAAAGGCGGAAACGGGCTTGCTTCAATACCAAAATATTCCCGTCCAAGGCTACAGTTACTCTCCTCAAAAGTGCTCAGTATTTCCTTCCTTTCTTCGTAACTGAGAAACGAAGGGGCCTTTGTAATCCTTTCTCCGTTTTCCGCAAATACCATAAACTTCCGAAATTCTTCTTCCAGAACCATACTGGAAGGGATCTGATTTAAAATGCGTTTGATTTCAACCAAGCTTTTTCCCATAGACGGATTTATTTGAAACTGTTGCTTCCTAAAATCAGAAATATCATCTATTTCAAATACAGACAGAAAATCTTTAAAGATATCATTACCATTTGTAAAACGTCCACTGTCATAGATTTTTACAATCATATTCTCTTTTCCGATAACCTCTGCAATCGCAGAAAGACGTGTAGAATAATCACATTTACAAATATGTTCTGTCACATAAGTCTGACAGCTTCGGGTATATAAGCGGTTTTTCACCAGTTGATTCCATTGTGATTCCATGGAATCATCCTGCCTTCGCAGATACACAATCACTTTCATTACGACACGATCTCCAAGCAACGTTTTTAGATTCGCACAGATCTTTTGTGCAAGGTTTTCTCCATCCCCCCCCCACATCAACTCGGATGAGAGAAGAATCTTATCATCCTGCGCAAGCAACTCCTCTATTTTCCGCACGTATTCTGACCTTGTCATATCAAACTGTTCTAACGGGCACGCCAGCTTTATCAGATTAAACGCATTGCCGGACATTGTACCCCTTTTCTCCCGAACGGCATAATCTCCGTCCAGCACCGGATAGTACACGCCCTTCTCCCTCAGCAATTCTCTGTTCATGGAAAGAAATGCCTGCAACGCACTCGTTCCGGTCTTGGGCTGACCGATGTGTAAATATAATGTCTTGCTCATGTTCCTACCTCCTGCATCTGTTAACCTTTTTCACATTTCCCCGCAATCAAATCCACAACCCGCTGACTTGCGTGTCCGTCTTCCCGCACTCCGGTCTGCACTATAAACCGTTCCAGCTCCTCATGGTAGGCTTCTTCATCAAACTCCACCACATTCCTCTGAAGCTCCTGATTATTTAATGCCAGCGGGAAGGGAAGCGCGCTCATATCCCAGAATAAATCTCCCCTGTCCGCGATATACGCCTCCAAATCATCCGCATAGAGAAAGCACGGGATTTTCAGCAGCATCGCTTCAAATATTGCACTGGAATAATCTGAAATGAAGGCATCCGACGCAGCAATCAGCTCATTCATATCCTGTCTTGCCGTCACGTCCACCAGGCGTTCTGAGACACAGCCGGTCAGCAGCCGCTGTTTCTTTGCCGCAAGCTGCGGATGAAGTCTCAGAAAAATATACCACTCACCGCCGAACCTCAGCTCCAGGTTTTGTATCAACTGTTCAAAATCAATGGTCGCTTCCTCCGTCTTGACAGAACGATTTGTACTCTGGCTGCCTCCCCGGAACGTCGGCGCGTACATCAGGACTTTTGCATATTCAGGCACTTTATATTCTTCGCGGAGCTGTTCTCTTATTCTTTCCCTACGCCCCTGGTCCATCAAAATATCACAGCGCGGCATCCCTGTGCGCAGGATCTCTCCATCGTATATCAGGCCGTCGCGGTAATGCTCATCACACCAGTCACATCCGGACAGGACATAATCCACCAGATCAGAATCCCGTTTACTTACCAGATATGCAATTTTCGGGAATAATTCTCCGCGGTACTTTCCTATGGGTTTGATACAGATTGTGCCGTGCCAGGTTTGAATATAGGTCTGTCCTTTCCGTTTTCTGGTGCCGTAAAACGTTCTGGTATTTCCCACCCAGACCTTTGCGGTAGACAGATGATATGCCCGATTCCACAGCGTACTTTTTACCGCCCGGATTTCTTCGGGAAACTCTGCGTCAGTCTGTTCCGTGAGCCAGACCATTTCAAATTCCGCTTTTCCTTCCCGCTGCCGTCTGAGCATTTCATCCGCAATGTACTTGGGATTGCAGCAATAGCCTCTCGTTCCCTCAAACGCCCAGAATACTACTTTATTCTTTTTCATCGGAAATATCCGGCAGACAATATATGCCATACTTCGGCAAAATGCCTTCGCCTTCCGCTTTACAATATAAAATTCCTCTGAAAATTTACTTTGGCTTCCCATTTCCCATCCTTTATAACCTTACATACTGCTTTCTATTTTATCACAATCGCTTTGTGCACACAATTACTTTTGCCCTTTTCAGCATTCCACAATCCGATCCTCGCCGGCTCCAAATCTTATAAATGACATTCTCTGCTTATCTCCGGAAACAACCAGAACATCCCATAAGTCCTGTGTCACCGTATGCCGCTTTCTGTCAAAGGTAAGCGACCCTTCCGGTTTTTTATCCTTAAAATCCTCCAGCTTATTACACCCGACCGAGACGATCGGGAAGGCGCGTTCCGTGTAAATCTGCTCGGCATGGTTATGGCCGTGGATATAGCCCAGCACCGTGTGGCCTTCCCCAGCATGATACGCTTCCAGCACCCGCATCAGCTCCTCACCGTTGCGTATCTCGTCGCTCCAATAATGGATTTCCGGCAGCGGCGGCACATGGGAAAATACCAGCACCGACCATCCGTCCTCCGTCTGTGCGAGGGTGCTTTCCACCCATTCCACTTCCTCCTTCGGAAAACCGTAGCGTACCTTTTCCCGATAATCAAAGGAATAAAGAAACAGTACCCGGAGCTTCTGCCGCGGATAATCCACATAATAATATGGTTTCTCCCTCTCCAGATAAAAGCCGCTCATTTCCGTTTCCGTCATTTTCTCGGGATTATTACGGAAATAATTAGAATCATGGTTGCCAAGACATACGTAGACCGGAGCCCCGGTCTGCTTTAAGCTATGAAGTACACGCCCCGCATATTCCTTCGTGAGGGCAATGGGCAGCATGCCGTCGGTCAAATCTCCCAGATGGATGACCGCATCCGGCCCCACCTGTCCTGACAGTTCCAAAATATTATACGCAGTGTCCTCCCAGGTCCCATTATTCACATAATGACTGTCACTCAGCAGTATAAACACCAAATCGTCCGCTTTGCGTATATCCTTTACCGTCTCTGCCGTCAGCATCAGCTCCGCCTGAAAATAAGAGGGGGAAACATACGCTCTTTCTCTCGGCGCAAAAAACTCCAACAGCTCCGACGCCCCCGGCAGTCCACCCCTTCGGTTGTCCCCCACGGGCTGCACGACAAGCCGGAAATAACAGCTTTCCCCAAAAGTGTAATCCTCACGGCTTAACGCAGGAACGCTTTTCTCCCTGCTGTAGGACGCCCAGTTTTCCTCCTCTTGGTAACAATAGGTATAGATCAGGCGTTCCTCCGTTTCCAGCGTATAAATGTAAATTTGATAACCGTATTCCGTACTCTTCCAATGCAGCCTGCTGCCGGCCTCCGCCTTAGAAAAAAGCAGTGTCGCAAAGCTTTCCGCATCTGCGGACTCCGCAAAACCGTTTTCTTCATTTATACGCTTTCCCGCAGTAAATATCATATCCGGCTCCGTCCGGTACAGCCTTTTTTTTACATAGTTTTCGGGACAATTGGTAAAAACATCCGTGATTCCTTCCTGTTCCAATTCTTCCAAATTATATTTTTCAATTGCGCTTTCTTCCGGAAAAAACGGTTCATTTTTCCTAAGATTCCACACCCGAATCGGAAGCACGGTATGCTGCCTGATATCCGGAACATCCAACTGGTGAATGTACGGATGCAGCGCGTCCGCTTCTATTTCCCGGTTTATCTCCAGGCAATGCTTCAGCGATGCCGCCAGAATCCCGGTTTTCACCTCCGGCTCCAGCTGTTTGAGCAAACGGACAGATTCGGGATTGAACGAGGAATAAATCACAAAACGTTCCAAGCCAAATTCATGGATCACCGCAAGGAGCTTCTGTTCCATCCCCTCATAGCGCACCACGCTGTTCTTCAGTTCAATATTCAGTAAAATCCCCTTTTCCCTGCATTCAGGCGCTAGTACTGACAAGACCTCCCGCAGTGTGGGAATCGTCTCATACAAAAGTCCCGTATTTTTATTCGGAATCATCCTGAGCTGTTTTAGCTCGTCAAGTGTCATATCGCATACATTTCCTGTTCCGTTTGTGGTACGGTCCACTTTTTCATCATGAATCACAACAAGCTCTCCATCTCTGGAGAGCTGTACGTCAAATTCAATTCCCGTTATCTCATATTCACATGCCGCCCGAAAAGAAGAAATCGTATTTTCCGGGTATCGGTAGCTGCAGCCTCTGTGTGCCCATATTTCCATATGTCATACTCCTTCATATCCAACCCTTTTTTGGCGCTCCGCCTCACGCTTTGCCAAAAACTTTTCCATGACCCCTGCGATTGCAATCGATTCTTCCTGCGTAAATTTATAAGAACGTCCCTGATGTCCGTGAATCATATAGGCAAAATCACTGATTTCATAGCGCAGGCCCTGACCAAGGAATTTGGAAAAATAGCGTTCTTTTTTCGCCGGATCCTCAAACCGTACCTCAAAATACTGTGTCAGCCACCAGGGTGACTCTGCCAGAATATAACCGTTGGTGCCGGATATCAGAAGCTGGCCTTCGGACTTTACTCCGACGCCGCTTTTCGAAAGCGCCAAGCCATGCTCATAGACAAACGATGCCTTGGTATATAAATCAATCCCGTTTTTATCTATGATACTGTCAAAGCGCACTTCCTTATAATCCGTCCCCATCAGCTTCATAATGGGAAGCAGCGTATGGCTTCCAAATTCCGTAAAGCCGCCGCCGTATCTGATGTCGGTGCGTTCCCGCAAATCCGGGCTTGTCAGCCTGGTAAAACACGCCTCCACATCACAGATTCTGCCAATCACACCGCTTTTGGCAATCCCCATCATCTGCACAAAGCCCGGGCAATACGCCGTTTTGATGGCCTCCAGCAGGATTTTTCCCTGCTTATGCGCAAGTTCAAATAATTCCGCAGCCTGCGCCTTCTGAAAGGCCAGCGGCTTTTCGCAAAGCACATGCTTGCCGTTCTCCAGCGCTTTTTTTGTATACTCATAATGCGTCTCGTGCGGCGACGCGATATATACCGCATCCACCGCATCAAACAATTCCTCCAGGCAATCGGTTGCAACATCCAGTTCGAACTTTTCTCCGAACTGCCTTGCACTCTCGAGATTGGGATTATACGCGCTGTTCACTATGACTCCGCTGACATATTTTGCCTCGGGGACAAAACGCTCCGCAATCCGTCCGGTTCCGATTACGCCGATTCTTGTAATCGGATGGCTCTGATTCCGCACCTGTGTGGAGGAAATATTTTTTGTCCGCTCCAGATACACGACCTCACAGAACTGTTTCATATATTCAAACGCTCCGGTCCAGTCCGAACCAACCGTAAAAATATCAATCCCATACTTCTGGACGTCCTCTACCTTCTGCCCCTGATGATCCTCCACAATAATTTCATCCGCAAACCCTGTCTGGCGCACATTTTCAATACGCTTGTCCAGAGAATCCACTATATTTAATTTCCCCCGGGATTCATCATACTGCTCGGTCGTTACCCCGACAATCAGATAATCTCCCAGCGCCTTTGCTCTTTTCAACAGATTGTAATGTCCCTCATGAAACAGATCAAAAGAGCCGTATGTGATTACTTTTTTCATTTTTTTGCTCCTTTATCCGCAGCGTCATCCGGTTCTTCCTGTGGTTTCTCTTCAAAGTTCAAACGCTTCTCCTCTACCACCAGAGGCCGGTGAATCACCCTGGTATTGATATTCAATATATATTCGCCTAAAAGCCCGATGAAAAATAACTGTACCGAGCCCAGCAAAAAGATGCCGATGACCATCGGCGCATTCCCCGCCTGAAAGCTATACCAGTGTGTAATTTTATAAATCAGGTAATATAAGGCGACAAGCAGGCTCAGCGCGGAGGCTATAAATCCGAGAAACGTTGCCAGACGCAGCCCCACCTTCGTATAAGAGGTAAAACTCAGCATTGCCGCATCATAAAGGCTGTAGAAATTATTATGTGTCTTCCCCGCCCTGCGTTTCGGCTGTTCATATTCTACCTCTATGCGGTTAAATCCCTGCCCGTATTCCGCGACGATTCCACGGATAAACGGAATCGGATCATCCAACTGGCGCAGCAGCTCAATAAATGTCTTATCATACAGTCCAAAACCGGTAAAATGCTCAATGAGCTGCGCACTTGACATATTCTTTATCATTTTATAATATACGGAACGCAGAAAATAAATAAATCGGTTTTCCCTGCTGCTTGTCTTGATGCCGCTGACAATCTTATGCCCCTTCTCCCATTCCCTGACGAATGTCGGTATCAATTCCACCGGATCCTGAAAATCGCAGCACATACAGATGGTACAATCCCCCGTGGACTGACACATCGCATAAAACGGCGAGTTAAACTGACCGAAATTTGTCACATTTAAAATCGCCTTTACTTTTTTATCCCTGGAACACAGACCCTCCAGCTTTTCTCTGGTTCCGTCCGTGGAACAGTTGTCTATAAATATGATCTCGTAGTCGTATTGCGGCAGCGCTTCATCCAGGACATTCTTCACCGCAAAGCTCATCAGCTCGACATTTTCCACTTCATTAAAACAGGGTATCACAATACTTATCTTTTTCATATCTATGCACGGCTTAACGCCTCTCCTTTGTTATCATACCTCTGCATGCGCAATCAAACGGATATATCACACACGACAGAACAAGCGTCCCGGCAGCCACTGCCAGAAGGCGCGGCTTCCAGGGCAGTCCCAGGCCCGCGGTCAGATCCAGAAGCAGGAACTGGTACAGATAAATTTCCGCGGAGCGCATGGTCAGAAACGCCAGTGCGCGGTTTCCAGGCCGCACCCGCCAGACCAGCAGCAGCAAGATTCCCAGAGCCCCGATGCACATGATATTCCGGAGATACACCATCCCAATCAGGCTTTGCTGTGAAAATCCAAGGCTGCACACCCCCAGCAGGCACAAGGCCGCAACAGCCGCCCCGCCGCCTTTTGTCTGCAGGGCTGCCATGATACTTTGCTCATGCTCTTCAAACAACAATCCACACGGAAATGCCAACGCACTTGCGTACCAGCCTTCTTTCCACCCACACAAAAACAGTGCCGTCGCAAGAGCAGCTGTGATGATACACAGCACGATCACCTGATACTTTTTCATGTATCTGTAGGTCAGATAAAATACAACGTAAAAGAACAAAAGTTCCCATATATACCAGTTTGTCTCTTCCCAGAAATTGATAAGCAGACTTTTACTTTTATCATAGTACTGCAGATTCAAGTGAAAAACAGCATCTGCCAACAATTCAACGCCGTATGCAACGCCTGCAATGACCAAAAGATATCCACATTTACGAAGGAGAAAACCGTTCAGATAACGTTCTTTTTGACGCAGCGACCTTCTCATTCCGTATGCGGAAACAAAGAAAAAAAACGCCACCGAAATAATCATGAACTTCCCCAGCGGATAGAGCAGTGTTCTCTCGTAACGCACCACATGCCCCACCACAATCTCGATTGCGAAAATGCCGCGCAGAGCATTAAGCCTTGCCAGGCATTCGTTATCCTTTTGAATCGGCTCGCACTTTATCCCCACTAACAGCAGCAACGCAAAAATCAATATCACCAGCACTGACACAAACATCTGAGTTCCTCTTTATCCATTCTATCGTATCAAGAATTCCCTCCCGAAAACCATACTGCGGTATAAATCCGACATCCTCGCGCAATGCGCTGATATCAGCGCAAAGCTGCATGACCTGCCCCTGAGCATACGGTATCGCCCCCATATGAACCATGGAGCGTTCCCCTGTCAGCCGGTGCATCTCCATAATATAATCCTTCAGCTTTGCTCCCCTGCCGCTTCCAAGGCAATAGACTCTGCCGTCCTTCCCCTTCTCAGCCAGGCGCCACAGCGCTTCCGCGGCATCCTTGCTGTAAAGGAAATCCCATATCTGCTCCCCGGCAGTAAAATATACCGGCTCCCCGCGAAGCATTTTCAAAAGACTGCTGTTTACCATTGTTTCGGCTCTGTCATACGGTCCGTAAACACTTAATACCCTTACCCAGATATGACGCATTCCTCTCTGCGCACAGAGTTTTCGGCTCATCTGCCCGGCACAGAGCTTTGCCATTCCATATCCGTTTTCCGGAAACGCCGGGGTTTTCGGCGTCAAAACACCCTCCACGCGCCCATATTCCGCCTGAGAGCCGACACCGATAAAAGTGTCGCACCCAAGACGTGCCGCAAGATCCACAGCCGAAACCGTATATTGAATGTTTCGAATCTGCATTTGCATATCGTCCCGGCCGGCTCCATATGTTCCGCTCCATGCCAGGTGACAAAATACATTATATCGACTGTCCGCCAAATGGTCAATCCCATCCCACTCGTCCAGATTTGCTTCCAGCACCTTTACATATGGGCTGACGGGAATTCTGTCATTTCGCCTGGAACCTTTGTGGCAGATGGCAAGCACTTCCGTTTTTTCCTGAATACATTTTTCGATAAGCGCCATCCCGATTGCTCCGGTCGATCCTGTAATCACTATTTTTCTGTTGTTCATAACTGACCGCCCGCTTCCCGTCCGCACTGCAAAAATTCCCGAATCTGTTTTGCCGTGCATTGATCCATATCTTTGCCCGACGCATACTGCGCATACCACTCCGCTGCTTTATCAATCGCGGTTTCGGCATTCCAGTGTGGTTTCCAACCAAATGCACTTTTTAACTTTGCACAGTCGAGTCTTAAAAAATTCGCCTCATGCGGCCCGTTTTCCTGTATGCTTCTCCAGGACGCACCGGAACCGGCATAACGCTCCCATGCGTCACAGAAGGCCTGCGCAATCCTGCCGGTTTCCCAGCAGTCACCTTCCTCCGGTCCCACGTTGTAGCTGTCCGCCAACGCCGGATTTTCAGACTGACGCTGCAAAATCATCAGATACGCCGCCACCGGCTCCAACACATGCTGATAAGGACGGACCGAATGCGGATTTCTGACACAGACAGAATCGCCTTTCATCAATGCCCTCACACAGTCCGGAATAATGCGGTCTGCCGCAAAATCTCCTCCTCCGATCACATTTCCTGCACGCGCCGTCGAAACCGGAATTTTCCGTTCCCCGCCCGCAGGAAAAAAGGAACTGCAATAGGAAGACGTTACCAGCTCAGAACAGGACTTTGAATTGGAATAGGGATCGTAGCCGTTTAATTCTTCATTTTCCCGATAGCCCCACAACCATTCCCGATTTTTGTACACCTTATCCGTTGTGACATTTAAAAAGGATTTCACGCATGGGTTCTGTCTTACACATTCTAATATATTGACCGTTCCCATTACATTGACTTCATACGTATAAACCGGATTCCGGTAGCTTTCTCTCACAATCGGCTGCGCCGCCATATGCACGATAAATTCCGGCTGTACCTCTTTTACCACGCGCTGCAGCTTCTCCAAATCCCGAATATCGCCCACATAGGACACCATTTTCTTCTGCAATCCGCAGAGGGCAAACATGGACGGCTCCGTCGGCGCTTCCAGCGCATAGCCATAAACCCCGGCTCCTAATTCCAGCAAAAGCCGGCTCATCCAACTCCCCTTAAAGCCGGTATGTCCCGTAATTAAAATTCTCTTTCCCCTGAAAAAAGACCAATCCATCTGTTTTTATCTGCCTTTCTCTCCCATAAGCGGGATAAACATCTGCTCTTTTAACTCCTCCCTCGAAAGAAACGGCGCCAAATCTTCCAGCGGCGCTGACTCCATCGTTCCGTCCTCCAGGCGCCTGCTTGCCGATTTCGGCTCAAAGTTCTGCTCCTTATCCACAAATACTTCGCAAATATAAGGCCCCTTCGCCGCCAGAACCTCATCTATTTTTATCAGTTCCGCATTGCTCCCTATTTTTGCATACGGATACCCATAGGCCCATGCCAGCTTTTCCATGGACGGAAAGCTTAAATCACCGCTGTCCTCACCAATCCCAACCAGCGGCTCGCCAAAAAAATTCTTCTGCGTCTGCCGGATGGAATGGTAGCCGCCATTGTTAATCACAAACAGCTTCACCGGCAGGCTATGATGGATAATCGTCTGAAGTTCCTGCAAATTCATCTGAATACTTCCGTCTCCCGTTACGCAGATAATTTCTTCGCAATCCGAAGCATAACACGCGCCGATTGCCGCCGGAAGATCATAACCCATGGCCGCAACCGCAGAATTGATAACAAACCTCTGATTCTTCTTTATGTGATAGGCATGGCTTCCGACCACGCACGCCGAACCGTTTCCGACAACCGTAATCCTTCCCTCCGGAAGCCTGCTGCTTAGCGCATCTATAAATGCGTAGACATTTGCCGGCTCCTGGGGGCTTTTATGCTTTTCCTGTACCACCGGATATTCCTTCTTCCAGCGTCTGCAGCAGGCAAGCCATTCTTCTCCGTTCCAAAGCTTCTGTCCCGTACCAAGCCCTCTTAAATTCCGTTCCAATGCCTCCAGCAAATCCCCGGCATCTGCCCAAACCGGCATATCTACGTGAATACTGGGCTTTTTCAGTTCCTGGTCATCGATATCCTCCACAATCGTATATGCCGACCTTGCCCAGGATTTATAATCATACCCGACCTGCCGGATACTGAGTCTGCTCCCCACTGAAAACAGCAGGTCACTATTCTGAACCGCCCAATTACCGGGACGGTCTCCCATAATGCCTGCCCTGCCTGTATATAACGGATGCGTATCATAAATTAAATCGATACTATCCCATCCTGTCACAATCGGTATATTCAATTTTTCGGATACCGTCAGAAGAAGCCCCTCCACTCCTGCAAGGCGAATACCGTTTCCCACATTAAGCACAGGTCTTTTCGCCTGCCTGATTTTCTCCAGAATCAAACACGCTAATTCGTCTGTTACCTTCGGCACTTCCCGGTCTTTATCTTCGGCTGCGCTATACCCCCGCAGTCCCTCTGTCTCAATACAGGCTCCCTGTACGTTCAGCGGAATGTCAAGCCAGCAGGGACCCGGTCTCCCACTCTTTGCCAGATATACTGCTTTTTCCAGACAATAACGGATATCTTCCGGATTTATCACCATCTCGGCATATTTTGTCATGCAGGACACTGCCTGCGTAATGTCAAATTCCTGGTCTCCAAACGCGCGGATAGAAAGACCGGTGCTTCTCGCCGTGGTATCATAACGCACCTGACCGGACAAAATCAGCATGGGTATGGAGTCAAGCCATCCTCCGAGCACTCCGGTAATGGCATTTGTACCGCCCGGCCCCGTCGTAACACATACTGCCGCAATCTGATTATGGATGCGCGCATAACTTTCCGCCGCAATTGCACACGCCTGCTCATGATGATTATAAACGCAGTGAAGCCCCTCCTTATGGCCCAGGGCATCATTTAAATGCATCGCGCCGCCGCCGGTCACGGTAAACACGTGACGGATTCCGTTTTTGACCAAAAATTCTGCGATATAATCCGATACTCTTACTTTCATGATTTTCCTCCGACTGCCTCGATGATGGCTTTTGCCATATAGTCAATCATTTCATCCGTCATCCCCGGATAAACTCCAATCCAGAATGAATCCGACATAACCCGATCCGTTACCGCAAGCTCACCTGCCACACGATAACCGACGCCCGCCGCACGCATCTCATCAAAACACGGATGCTTTGTCAGGTTGCCGGCAAACAGCATTCTCGTCTGTACACCCTTCTTTTCAATGTGAGAAACCACCTGATTGCGGTCCGTATTCTCTTTGCAGGTAATAAGAAAGCCAAACCAGCTCGGCGTCGCATGTTCTGTCGCTCTCGGCAGAATCAGCCTGTCGGCCGCCGGCTGCAGGGCTTCATATAAGCGGTTAAAATTGTGAATTCTACGCTCCACAAAAGAAGGGAACTTCGCAAGCTGCGCACAGCCGACAGCCGCCTGCATATCGGTTGCTTTCAGATTATATCCAAAATGGGAATAGACATATTTATGGTCGTATCCCAGCGGGAGTTCCCCATACTGCCTGTCGAAACGATGCCCGCAGAAATTGTCACGTCCCGGCGGACAGCAGCAGTCACGCCCCCAGTCACGGAAGGAGCGGATGATTTTATGCAGCAGAGGATTGTCCGTATAAACAGCTCCTCCCTCTCCCATCGTCATATGGTGCGGCGGGTAAAAGCTGGAAGTCCCGATATCCCCGATTGTTCCGGTCAGCTTTTTCTCACCATTCAGTTCATAAACACTTCCCAACGCATCACAGTTATCTTCAATCAGCCAAAGCTGATGTCTGTCACAGAACGCTTTCACCGCCGCAAGATCAAACGGATTACCGAGCGTATGCGCAATCATGACCGCTTTGGTTTTATCGGAATATGCCTCCTCAAGCATGGAGACATCAATATTATATTCGGGAATTGTAATGTCTACAAAAACCGGCACGGCACCGTACTGTATCATCGGCGTTACCGTTGTCGGAAAGCCTGCCGCAACCGTAATCACCTCATCCCCCCTCTGTACCCGCCGCTCCCCAAGCAGCGGAGAGGTCAGCGCCATAAATGCAAGCAGATTTGCGGAGGAACCCGAGTTGACCAGCGAACAATAGCGCACATTAAGGTATGCGGCAAATTCCCGTTCAAACTGTTCGGTATAGCGGCCCCCGGTCAGCCAGAACTCCAGCGCACTGTCCACCAGATTCATCATCTCCGCGCTGTCATAAACTCTGGAAGCATACGGAATCCTCTGTCCCTCTTTAAATTCTTCCTTTTGATTGTGAAAAGTCTCGCAGTACTCTTTCACGCTCTTTAATATTGCCTCTCTTGCCTGGCTCTCTGTCATATTCTGAAACATTTGCTACCTCAATTCTATTTTTATTCCCATACTTTCCACGGAGCATGACCGGAAGCCCACATCTCATTGAGCTTGTCCATCTCACGCTTTGTATCCATGCACTGCCAAAAACCATCATGCCGGTATGCAGCAATCTGCCTCTCTGAAGCAAGCCGTTCCAGCGGCTCTTTTTCAAAGACCGTCGTATCCCCTTCCAAATATTGAAAAATATCGGGTTCCAATACCATATATCCTACATTGATACGATTGCTGTCCGCCTTTTTCTTTTCCCGAAATGACAATATCGTGTCATCCCCCGCAATATCCAGTACGCCGAATCTCTGCTCCAGCGAAACAGCCGTGATGGTCGCCTTTTTCCCATGCGCTCTGTGAAATGCCAATAATTCATTCATATCAATATCAGATACACCGTCGCCGTAAGTCATCATAAAGGTTTCATCCCCGATGTAACGTCTGACACGCCGAATCCGGCCTCCTGTCATGGTATCAAGGCCTGTATCTACCAGCGTTACTTTCCATGGCTCCGCAACATTGTTGTGTACTGTCATACGGTTATTATCTGAAAAATCAAAGGTGACATCGCTGTTATGAAGATAGTAATCGGCAAACCACTCTTTTATGACGTGCTGTTTGTATCCGCAGCAGATAATAAATTCATTAAAACCGTAATGTGAGTATTCTTTCATAATATGCCATAGAATCGGCTTTTCCCCAATCTCAATCATCGGCTTTGGTTTTAAATGGCTTTCCTCACTGATACGTGTCCCATAGCCTCCTGCCAGAATTACAACCTTCATATTTTCCTCCATACGTTTCCCACCGTTGACAGCTACATTATACAATATTTAAAATTCAAAGTAAATCGCCATTCCCCTACTGTCCCACCAGATATACGGTAATGCTCCAGGAGCCGGTTGTGTAAACACTCACTTCCCCGTCTCCATACAATTCCTCAATCTGTTTATCCGTCTCTTTGTCAAACATACCGATATCCACATAATATACATAGTTGTACCCAGTAATATATTTTTTAATATCCTTCGGCTTTTTTATCATATGGACGGAATCAGCAATCGTCCCCTCATAGGGAACCATACATTTTAATTCCTTATCCATAGTGCTTATGTCATGCCTGCCCGCTATCACCCAATTACTGATTTTCGGAAATAGTATTGTCTGACTTCCATCATAGCCAATGTCCTTTAAAAATTTCACAAAATTTTTCAGATAATAGCTATACACACGATTGCTTACCACCCTGTCACTGGAACAGGAGGATACAACGCCAAGCTTGTCCGTATCGCCGCCGCATATGACACCATATCCGATATCCCGGCTGTAAAAAGAGAGACGGGTCAACGGATCGATATAAAAGAAGCTCTCCGTAAATATCAGTACTGTCAAAGCTCCCGCCACTGCTCTCTGCAAAACCACACGCCGATACCGCCCCTGCCATATATCTCTCCACAAAACCGCCGTCAGCAAAACCAGGATAAGATAATGCAGCTGCAGATAACGGGGATTTTGATAAGTCACATAAAACAGAGAGAACAAAATAATTCCGGCATCGGCAAAAAGAACGGCGACGAGCATTTCCTTTTTCTCATATCTGATCCTTTTCCAATGACGCAGCGTGCGTACGAAACCGATTCCTGCCAAAAGCACCAGTATCCACGAAAAATTTAAAATGTATGCCTGTTTGAAAATGCCCGCCACATGCGATGCGCTTAATCCAAAACGATTATAAATCGTGGCATCCGTAATCACCAGCCGGCTTACCGACTGCGGAAAAAGCAGTACAATTATAAGCAGCAGCGCCATGACAAGCAGAGGCAATGCCGCAACAATTTTTTTTCGCCGGCTCCTGTAATACAGGGCAATCCAACATTTGAAAATCCACAAAAAAGCAGCCACCCCAACAACGCCCGCCAATATTACCGTTGCGGATATTTCTTTCCCCGCCACAAGCACTCCCGGCCAGCCAATACCGCCCGCCGCTCTTACAATAAAGCTAATCAGAAACAATGCGGTTGGCACAATAATCAGAAGCCATTCCTGTATTGTAAAGCATCGCAGCATTTTCCTCCAGCTGCTCCTCCCCTTCACACGCCCGGAAAAAAGTCTGCAAAGAAGTATTCCCAACCAGAAAAAAAAGTAGATTACAATCGACGTTTCTTTTGTAAATAAAAATAATACCGCACTAAACAGCGCCAAACGTTCCCGCCCATATTCGTAACAATAAAAAAATATGATAAAAAATACCATCAGGGCATAATCTACGGAAATGACCCCTATGGTTCCCAAAAACATGGGCGATACCGCAAAAATCAGCGTCCCCGTGGTGCAGACCGCTTCCCCCGTCCCATACCTTTTCAGCAGCCGGTAAAAACAGATAATCGCGATGCAGCCCAAAAAGATGTTGCACAGCTTAACGCCGATATTGCCGCAATTAATCAACATATGCCATATCCCGGCCGTAAGTGAATATCCGGTAGACAAATGTCCCCCTATATCTGCGCTTGTTATCGTCTTAAAAGTCAAATCAAACTGTGTGATAAAATTGTCCAGCCCGGACATATAAAAGGTTGCATCCCACTGTGAAATGCTCACAATCTCAGAAGCGGACAGAACAATAAACACGATGCAGATCAAAAGCGCATTTCTGTTTTTCCTGTGCCATCCTGCAATTCCCCGCTGCAAAGAGTATCCGCTTCGAAACAGTCCATACCCGCAGACCGCAACCCCAAAAACGGATGAGACAATCACCAGTATGGAAACTACATCATAGGAAAATTCCCGTCCGCGGTAAACGATGACTGCTATTGCAAGAAACATGCCTGCAGCCGCTATGATTCCGGTCTGGATTAACTTTTCCCAGTAAATCTTTCGCGTATCCCGCCGGTACCTCACCAGCCATACAAGCAGATTGTCCGTCAGGCACAATGCCACAATCAGCAAAGCATCGGACCAACCACATTTTCCGAGCATCCCTGTGATATAAGAAAGAACCCATAACATTACATCTGCAATCGATACAGTTACGGTCGCTGTTCCAATATTCCATTTCCATCCCCGCACCTTTTGCATGAATGTTTCTCCCTTTCTTTTCCCATTACTCGACGTGAGGCAGCTTCTTTACAGATATGTGATACACACTGCAAATTGCATCCATCACATCATTTTGTATCTCACTCCCCCTGACATATTCTTCCACCTTGTTAAAAAATAATACTGCCGCAGGCAGCATAGGAAGATACTTTAAAACAAAGTCATCCAATACCTCTCCCCGGCCTCCTGCAAATTCCTTGTAGCTCTGCGCCTTTTCTCCGACAAAATACAAAAAACCTCCTGCGGATATTTTTTCCTTAATGTATTCCCTCCGCATATCGTCCAGAACTACTTCCGCACTCATGATGCTGCAGCCAATGGGCGGTACCTGAATCAGACGCATTTTTTCACTTCCACGCTCAGATGTCCATCTATCCGCGACAAAATATTCCCTGCCGTCTAAGGAAAAATGCTCCTGTTCCGCCCTGCCCTCTTCATTATCCGCCCAAACTACCGGCAGCCGGCTCAGTTTTTCTGCATCAATTGCCCCGAAATCGCACAAGTCCTTACAATATGCCGGTACATAAACATGCTCATATTCCATCAGCATCCGCTGCCAGAGTCTGGGGGCTTCCTCTTTCAAATCTGTAAAAAACTGATCCGCTATCAAAATTTTTTTACAGTTTTTTTGCGCATTCACCCAAAAGCATTCCTGCCAGGTTATCCTTCCGCTCATAATAATGCAGTCAAAGGATACCTCACCCGCAACGCGCTCCCATTCCCGCCGCATAAGCATATCGATATATTCTCTGATTTCCGGAATTTCAACATACAGCCTCGGATATTTTCGGACAATTTTCAAATGAACCATCTCATCTCTTTTCAGAGTGAGGGGTCCCCGGTACAATAAGCCTCTCACTGTTCCCGGAAGATGTCCGAATTCATAATTTAAATATACATCATTTGTTTTCCTCGCCATTGCCGTTACGTCATAGCGTTCCCTGCCTATCCGGCCTATGATGGCTTTTGTAAGGTATCTCTCTTCACGTTTCACGTTCCAATTTGTCACGACCAGCAGCCTTTTTTTCCTGTCGGTCGAATCTTTCTGATTATGCTTCTCCCTGCTGTACGCAAGAATTTGTTCCGCAGCTTCCGCAATGCTGCCCTCCACGGCAGCATAATCTTTCTCATCCGCAGTTTCCGCCCAAAGGCCTCCGCAGCCTATTATTTTCCCCTGATACAGGCCCGTAAGCTGATACTGCTTTCCATATAATTCCTCTTCCATGGCAGGAGAGCCGGAAAACAGTATGTCTGTTTTCAGCATCTCGCTCATCAGGCGTGATTTCGCGTCTGTCCCGTACTTATCGCCGGGAAACAAAAGCCGTTCTTCCCCCTGCAGCGAATTTGCGTAAATCTGCTCTTTGCGCTTTATAAAAAAAAACGGTGCCGCTGCATTTCCAACGAGATATTTTGCCGTTGCAAGCGCTTCTGCATAGGCTTCGGAATTTTTTTCAACCACAATTACATCCTCCGGCAAATCCACAGGCCGTTTCTTTTTTGTTTTTACCACCCAAAGGTACTGCAGCTTTTGCCCGTATGTCCGGTACAGATATTCGAAAATATACCTGGGAACGTCCGTATAAGCTCCCCCCTTGCACCAGAATAAAAAACAATTTTCTTTTATCGGCTTCTGCAGATCCTCCGCATAACGAAAACGGATATTGGTGTCTTCTCCCTGCTCCCTGAACTGTCTGACAAAATTGCAGTATTCGATATCATAATTTTCAAGATTTCCTCTAAATATGCTTTTTATATTGCTCATTTTACTCCCCGTACATCAAACAATTTTTCAAATTCCCGATATACCTCCCGGTTATATGCCCTGGGATCAAATTCATAAGCCGGAACCTTTCCGTCCAGAAAATTTCTCATTCCTTCGTAAATGCTGTCTGTGTCCTGCCCAATCAACAGCTGTCCGTTCTCTGTCAGGACATCCTTTACAGAATCAAATTCCGCCACAATAATCGGCAATTTTAATACACGGGCTTCCTGAATCACAAGCGGCTGGCCCTCGTAATTGGAGGGAAGAATAAAACACTGACAGCTTTTCATGAATTGAAACGGTGCCTGCAGAATCCCAACCAGATTGACAATGCCCTCCAGCCCCTCTTTTTCCACCACTGCCTCAAGCTGTTCCCTCAACATACCTTCGCCGAGAATATATAGCCTTATATCCGGCCTCTCACGATAAAGCTTTGCAAATGCCAAAATCAGATTTTCCTGGTTTTTCTCCGGCGACAGCCTTCCTATCGTCACAAAGTTTACTTTATCCTGCCGCGGCATACGCAATGCCTCTATCTCCACGGAAATGGAATTTCCCTCGGCAGGCTGCCTGATGTAATATGCATCCCTGTCAGATTTCCGGTAAAACGGCTCTTTAGGCTCGTGAATAATCCTGTCATAGCTGACCAGATTTCTTGCATATGCAAATTTTTTTTGCGTTTTCTCCGTACCTAGATTTTTCCGATTAATTTCCATGACGGATTTCGAGCATCCGACTATCCGGTCCATATACGGATACGCAGAAAAACATACCCGCAGTGCTACACCCACATCTCTGCCCCCCTGGTTTCCGCGCTCTATTTCCCGTTTCAGATTGTTATGCATCCAAATCAGTTTCTTTGCCCCCGGAAAAAAGGAAAACAGTACAGAAAAATATGTGCTGTATCCTGTGAACTCAATCACATAGTCAAATTTTGCATGCCCTGTCATGCGCCGGACTTCCCTCTCATACATAGCAGCCGGTGCACGGACACCCGCATCCAGCCCGTGCTCCATGATAAGCTGGTGGCGGGCATATTCTTCTGCTGTCGCACTCACGGAAATATCGTGATACAAAACACGAACCTCTTTCGGCAAATGCTCAATCCTTTCCTCCGCCAGACGCTCCTTTCCTTTTCTGGTGATAACCGTTACATCAAATTTCTCATAATCAATCTGCTGCAGCAGCGTCATAAAAGAATGCTCTATGCCATTGGTAACCAATACACCGCCATAAAATAAAAGCTTGATTTTATCACATCTATCGCACTTAATCCTTTCCCGGGACGGCCTGTTCTGAAAAATTCTGTTGACAATACGCTCACAAACCCGGCCATCATCCTTCGCACATACAAGCTTCCTAATCCTCTGGTATTTCTCGCTGCACAATTTTGCGGTTTCCGGAAGTTCTTTCACCAGCTCACCCAATTCTTCCGGATTCGCTGCAATTGGCCCGGGAAGCTGCTTTACATCAAAATATACGCCCCGGTAATCACTGTAGCTTTCCAAATCAGGAAGATAAAATAAAATCGGTCTCCCCGTGACCAGAAAATCGAAAAAAATGCTGGAATAATCCGTAATCAAAACATCCACAGCCGCAAACAGTTCGTTCGTGTCCATTGTCGCCGGAATAAACTCCCCGCCCTGCAGCTTCGCGTATTTATAAATAATCTGATGGAGTTTTACGAGAATCTGGTATTGCTCCAGATCCACATGCCGCCGGATGCTCTCTACCGCTTCAAAGCACTCCCGCAAATCGAGATTGGGCTTGCCAAAATTTTCTCCTTTCCAGGTCGGAGCATACAAAATGATTTTTTTATCCGGATCAATATCTACTCCGCATTCTCTGAGCTTTTGAATCACCTCTGCCCTGTCAGCCCGGAAATAGCTGTCGCTCCTCGGCATTCCCTCCTCCAGAATCTCCCCCTCATAGATACCATCCAGCTTATATGCTTTCCGATACATATCCGTCAAAACGGAATTTCCCGAAATGAGATAATCCGCGAGCAGAAAATTCCGAATGACATTTCCCGCCCCTTTTCTTCCACCGGGTATGTCATATCCCATTTTTTTGAGAGGTGTTCCATGCCAGGTGTTCACATAAATCTGTCCCTTACGTTTTGCAAAAAATGCCGGGAAAGTGGCATTATTAATTAAATACTCTGCCGTCGCAAGATATCTGAGATACTCATCAGACTGCCTGCAGACAAATTTGACATTTTCAAATCCTGCATATTGAAGCATCATCTGTCTGTTGTCCTCAAAATCTCCAAGCACCCAAATATGGACATAATTTTTAAACTGCCTGTGTGAAAGCAGATATTTAAAAATAGCGTAAGGACTGCAGGAGATGCTCCTGCCGCTATACGCCTCATACAAAATATGTTTTTTTTCAATCGGACAATTCTCCAGATATTCCGCATATTTTATGCGCTGTGCCAGCCGCGTGTCATTCTGACACGCGGTCTGCACCTCAATTGTTTTTTTGCGCACTAAGTCTTGCTCACGTTTCCTGTCTTCTGCCTTTTTCTGCAAAAACTTCATTTCGAACCGTATCCTTTTACTTTATTTTATTCTTAAGCGTTTTACAGCTTTTCGAACTCGTAACCAAAACTGCGTTCTTTTTCGTGGCACCTGTCACCGTATTGGACTTTATCTGCGTACTGTTGGAGGTACTCACCCAAATTCCCTTTTGCTTTTTTAATGCCGTTACCTTATTGGAGGAAATCGTAGCTTTGGGAGCTTTATAAGTGGCAATGCCCGAGCTTGCAGCTTTGCTGACGGTATTCGATGTGATTTTGACCTTATCGCATGCAGTCGTCACATAAATTCCCTGCGCCTTTGCTTTTGTAATCTTATTTTTGTTAATTGTGCAATTCTTTGACTTATACACATAAATTCCTGCACCGGCAGGGGTGTTAACCGTATTTGACTCAACCTTTGTGTACGCCGCAGTGCTCACCCTGATGCCATGTTTCTTTTTGCTCTTTCCTGTGCCCGTAATTTTGTTTTTGGAAACCTTTGTCGTTGCTTTGGCACTGTTCCCGCCCGCCTGGTATACATAGATTCCGGATCCATTCGATATCGCAGTGGAATATTTCTTAATCGTATTTCCGCTTATCGTGGAAGCTTTACTTTTTCCGGACAACTGGATTCCATTCTTTCCCGCGGAATTTACGGTATTATTTGTAATCTTGGAAGAAGTACTGCTGGTTGTCACATAAATTCCGTTTTTACTTGCCGACACGCTATTCCTGTTTACGGTAACTTTTTTGGATTTATATACAGCGATTCCGTCTCCCTTTGCACTGGAAATCTTATTGTAATTCACCGTGGTTCCATCACAGGTTGCCGTCACATGAATTCCGGCCTCTTTCGGTGACTGAATGGTATTATAATCTTTGCTTCCGACTCCGACCTTACAGTTCTTGGACTGATACACATAAATTCCCGCACCGTCTGCTTTATTCACTGTATTTCCCGATACAGTTGTGTACGCGGAGCCATTGATATGTATTCCGTTGCGTCCCGTCTTTTTGCCTGTTCCCGTCACACTGTTACCCTGCACTTTTGTATTTACGGACGAACTGCCTCCGGATTTTAAAATCATAATCCCATAACGGTTCCCACTGACATTTCCCGTTCCATAGCCCAAAACCGTGTTTCCGGTGACTTCCGCATACTTGCTTTGGCTCGTCACAGAAATTCCATTCTTCTTTGCGGTATTCACCTGATTAGACGCAATCTTCACCTCCGTACAGTCGGTGCTTGCCAATATGCCGTTTTCACCTGCCGCTGCGATTGTATTTCCCTCTACAGTTACCTTCGCTGATTTATACACAAAGATACCGTTCTCTCCGGCAGACTGGATATTGTTATATAATACACTCCCGGCCGTGCAGCCCGAACCGTTCCCCTGGCGTGACAGGGCTATGCCATTCTCACCTGCCGTAATCGTATTGCCCGCCGAAGCCTGTCCGATTGCCACATTTTCCGAATCAAGCAGGGAAATTCCATGTTCATTTGCAGTTATGGTGTTGCCCCACGCGGATAAACCATCCGAATTGTTGGCGGCAATTCCCGCCTCACCGGCTGATATGTTATTTCCGGAAATCTGCGCATTGTCCGTGCCCTCCGTCAACAGAATGGCGTCTGAAGCGGTTCCCGTGATCTGATTGTTCCCGTTGACAGTTAAATCCGGCGCCGTGGTCGCAAAAATACCGTAACGGCTCGTGCTGCTTATGGAATTTCCGGTAATGTCCACACCGTACAACGGCCGGTCCGGCCCGCCAATCACACGGATTCCGTCCCCCCATACGCCGCTTGCATCACTGATGTTCTGCACCACATTATTCCTGATCTGAACATTGTAATCCGTGGGCAATGTCCCGATATTTCCATCCAGCGGAGTAAAATAGGAGTTTTCATCCGCCCCCGCGATATAATTGTAAACCAGAATTCCCTCTACCACATTCTGAATCGTATTGCCACTCACAACAGAATCCTTATAATTGTAAAGTCTGACCGCAGACTCTGAGAGATCCCGAAATGTATTTCCCGTAATCGTCACATTGGAATGAAGACGCCCCGCCACTGCCGTATGGCTTCCGATCCCGCGCGAAAACTCATAAAAGTTACAGCCGGAAATTGTGATATTGTCACACGGCAAGTCATCCCATTTCACATCCTGCTGCGTCGGCACCTGAACTTCACTGTGCACCACATCAAGCTGTATCGCTTCTTTGGGATCTTCTGCATTTTTCCAGTTATTGTAGCCATAGAAAGTACAATTTGTAACCGTGGCATTCTGCACGCCCGCAAAAACAATCAGATGGCTTCCCTCCGGCACATTGCAGAGCGTGGCATTTTTTACTGTGATATTATTGCAGTGTATAAAACGGAATGTCTCCGTTCCTGTCTCCTGGTTCATGGTTGGCGTACTGTCCCAGATACCGCCGTCGATGGTAATATCATGGTTGCCGTCGTACCCACCGTCGTCCGCTACCAGCTTGGCCTCTATCATTGCCCCATAACCTGATTGTTTCACCAGCTTTGCATTTGCGTCCGCCTGAATCGTCGTATTCGCATAGACATACAATGATTTCGTAAGATTGTAGGTTCCTGCCGGAATGATGACTGTCAATTGATATTCACCATCCTTATTCTCGTCCAGCAGCTCCTGCAGTTCCGCCGCCGTACACCCGCTGACAGCAGTAACCGTTTTGGCCTGCAGGCCTGCCCCTTTTACTTTCGTGTCTTTTTTCAGTTTATTCTCCGTTGCCTGCTCTGTCCCTTCCGTTTCCTCCGTAAGTTCTGTTTCCGCCGGAAGCTCTGTTTCTGACTCCACTTTTTCTGTTTCCGTCGGAAGTTCCGTTTCTGACTCTACTTCTTCTGTTTCCTCCACAGCTTCTGTGCTCTCCGGCTCCTCCGTTCCCGTCACGTCCTCCGCTGCCTGCTCTGTCCCTTCTGTTTCCTCCGTAAGTTCCGTTTCCGTCGCAAGCTCTGCTTCCGCTGCAGGCTGCTCTGCCTGCCCGGCCGCATATACACCTGGCGTCCCGGACGTACCGACGAGCATTGCACACAATGCAAATACCGCTAATCTTTTCATTTCTCTCCCTCCTATTTCTTTGCTTTACAAAAATCGTTTAATACTTCATACACGGCTTCGCCTTTTCGAAGCATTAGCATAGCCGCATTTCTCTTTGGGCTCATATCTATCTGACGAAGCTGCCACTCTCCGTCTCTGAGCTCACACCTTGTATATTCGTTTTTTAATTGCTCCCACAACCGCTTTCCCTTTTCGGTTGCCAGTCGTACCACCTGACTTTCATGCTGTGTGCAAAACTTCACGGCCTTTGTATCCGCCTCGTCCCCTGCATACTCTTGTGCGGAACCAATCACAATATCCGCATCTTTATGGAAGCCTCCCCTCATACGGCAGAAATAGCAGGGAAATTCCTGTATATAATTATGATTGACAGCAAAACAAAGATCTTCCGTCAGCGTACTCTCAACTTTAACCGCACCTGACTCAAAAGTATAGACCGCAAACTCCTCATCCGGACGACGAAACCTGTTCGCCAATTCCACATTCGCCAGCTTCGACTGATAACTTTCCTCCAGATGCTCCGTATATGCCCTGTAAATATCGTTTCCACAGCATCCATGACAGACTGACTCCACCCGGATTAAATCGCCCTGTGTATTACCGACATATGTTCCAAGAGCGTTCAAACGGCAGGCTGATCCGATAAACAGCACCGTCTCCCCTTTTTCAAGCAGCTCTTTGATCTGCCTGTAAATATCTCCGATTTCAGCCTCAAACAGCTCCGGCAGCGCAGACCGGCTGAAATCACTGATATCCTCCGTAAGTATATACTCGCTCCCTCTACTTTGATTATACACCGGAAAAGCACATTTTCCACCATTTTTTATTACTTTCTCCGCCAGAGGAATCAGCATGTCCGCCGCCGCATCTGCTTTATAAACATGCTTTGCTTTTGCCGCCGCCAAAAAACTGTCTTTCACCACCGGTGGGAACGGCATACTGCCCTTCCCGACATCTGAACCGTGAAATTCCAGTGTCTTTCCCGGCACCTTCGCTCCCTGCAGTGCCTCCCGCAAAAATGCCTCCGAGTGCTCCGCCATCTCCCGTTTTTTGCTTTCTACCCGGTCGTAATTGATTTCCAATTCCTCCAGATTGTCCGGAATTTCTCTCGGTGATTTCATCAGATGGCTTGATATTCCCAGTTCCCTTAAAAGATTTTGCATGCGGTCCGGATTTGAGATATGCGGTATTGTGATAAAATTCCTATGATAAATAATCGCAAAAACCGTGGCATGGAACGAATTCGTCACTACATAATCCGCCTCCGATATCACACCGATAAATTCTTCCGGTGAACCGGTCAAAAATTTTTCTGCCTCATTACTGAAATATTTTTCCTTCCGGTTTGAAACGATCGGGAGGCCAGTTACCCTGGACAGCTTCTCAGCCACTTCATTCAGTCTGCTGTCCTCCCTTACCAAATGCACATTGTGTACATATATATAGGGTTTCTTCACCGGATAATCTTTTTTCAATGCATCAAAATCTGACTTTTCAAGCAAAAATGTGGGATCTGCCACAATTTCCACTTTTTTGTCGGTAAGCGCAGCAATCGCTTTATGCGCATTCACCTCCCTGACGGAGATATAATCCAGCGTTTCCAGATAATGTGCTATCAACTCTTTTTCCTGCTCCGGCAGTTCTTTCCGCCCGATACTTGCCGCATAGGAAATGCGTTTTGCCTGCGAAGGCCCAAAGTCCAAAAAATACGCGGGTTCCAGTTGATTTGTAAGAGAACTGTTCCAAATCTGGTCGCTCCCGGCAATCAGGACATCATAATTCAGTGATAAATCTTCCTTTACTTCTCTGCTGCTTCTGTATACTTTGGTTACATGCAGTTTGTGATTGATAAAGCGCTCAAATGCCAGATATTTTTTGAATTTTGGGAGATTACAGACACAATTCTTTGCAATTCTTGCCCGGTTTATCATCTTATTAACAGCCGCATTCGCCACAAGCTTTCGTCCCTTTGCCATCGCATAGACATCATCAATCGCCCACAGCCTAAGATTCACGATCTCTACCTGATGGCCGGCTTTTTCAAGATACGTCTGCAGCGACCATGCCTGCAGCACAGCTCCGTAATTATGAGCGCTACTGAAAGTAATAATTCCTATTTTCATTGCACTTTCCCTTTTCCTATGACTTTTTCAAACTGACTTACTGCATTCCTGTTATATGCTTCATAATCCACGGTGATTGACTTTATTTTTCCGTGACTGTATGCGTCCATTGCTTTTAATATGCCCTTTTTATTCGGCTTAACCAGATATCCGCCGTGTTCCCTCATAAAACGGCTTGGTCCGACAATGTCTGTGGAAACAACGGGAATTCCAAGCGCATCGGCTTCCAAAAGAACAAGTCCAAATCCCTCATAAAGAGAGCTGAGAATGAACAGGCTGCATTTTTTTAATATAGGCATCGGATTGTCAATCTGTCTTATAATATAAATATCCTCACCGGATTTGGCCTCGTTCGCCTGCTTTACAACTTCCTCATAAAGATTACCATATCCGCCGATGATAATCAGCTTTGTATCCGGATGTTCCTCATGATATTCATCAAATGCCTCAATCAGCATCTTATGGCCCTTTTCCCTGGAAAACCGTCCGATATTAATGAACTTTGTTCCCCCGCCCTCGAGCATTGCAAGAAACTGTTCAGGCTCCACATTCATTTTCGTATAGGACTGGAATTCTATCGGCTGCTCCGCTTTTTTTTGCACCGTTCTATATGGAAAACAGTTCGGAACCAAAATAAGATTGTCTTCTCTTGCTCCCAATTTCTCCGTGGACTCTCTTAAATCCTCCGAGACAATGCCGACATGCTCATAGCTGCTGTATGCTTCCTCCAGTGTAAGCCTGTGCTGGTTTGTCTTCGTCGCAAGCTCCTGCAGCATATCATTATGGACAAAAATACTGCGTTCCGCCTTCAGCCTGCCAAACATATGAATGATATGCTTTTCATACCCTGTAAAATGTACTGCATAATCCACATGCAGATCCGGAAAATGCCTTCTGTTCTCTCTCTCATAAAACGCATCAATATGCTTTTTTACCCAAGCGGTATTACAATTCCGGTTATAGTAAAGAAAATGAAAAAACATATCCTTCAGCGACAACCGCGGTTCCGCACTGATTGGCCACACAAAAAATTCTTTCGGCAGAATCCCCACACGCAGCGGATACGGCGCGAGAATTTTTTCCCGAAACACCGCAAAATAGTTCTTGTCCGAAATATCCATACTTTCCAGCAGACTTTCTATGGAAGTGGTAATCCCGTTCTTTGCAAGGGAGGATACGTAAAACAGTACATTATCCTTGCCGTTATGCTTTTGTTTCTCCTCCTCACAGGTTTTTTCCCCGAATAAAACCCGCCGGCATACATATTCCGCCGCTTTCGGATTATCACAGAATCCAAGCCGCTCCATAAACGCCGTCTCGTCATATTCTTTCGGCTTTTGCATCTCTTCCGCCAGTTCTTTTACGCCTCTGACAATCGGAAAGGGCATTGTCTTCAATTCTTCATAGACGCCTCTCTCCCCGAGATATACCTTCTCATCATACGCCCATAAAATAATTTTTTTGCGGGTATTTACATAATCATAAAAGACACTGGAATAATCCGTGACTAATCCGTCAGCCGCATTCAATACCTCATAGGAATCATACCCGGCAGGGAAACTCCTGATATGCTTAAATCGTTCCAAATCCAAGCCGTCCTTGACAAAAGGATGAAGCTTAGCCAGCACCAGCATATCATCCGTAAGCTGTCTGTCCAACTCCCCAAGAAGATATTCCAGCTCATCCACCTGAACCGTAGACTTCATCTGCGTAAGAGTACCTCTCCAGGTAGGCATATAAACATAGACCGTTTTATCTCCATATCCCAGCTCGCCCCGGATCTTCTCTCCACGCTCTCTATCAAAGAAAACCGCATTTCTCGGATAACCGCTCCAGAGAATTGTACCGTTGTAGATATTATCCAGACAGTACGCGTGAAACATAATATCCTTCATATGCCTGTTCGGATAAACCAGAAAATCTGCCATCTGCAGATTGCGCTGCACATTGCCCATTGCATAGACCCGATTCGCAACATCCCTGCCCATCAGCTTTAACGGGGTTCCATGCCATGTATTGACAATTATCTGCCCTTCCTTTTTCACATACTCCCTCGCAAACGAAGTATCCAAAAACAAATATTTCGCAGTGGCAAGTATTTTAAAGTAAGCAACGCTTCCCACATCGACAAACCGGATATGTCTAAGTTGATTTTTTCCCAGTATATCGGCAAAAAATTTTCTTTTTTCCCTTCTGACGGCAAGAAACACGATAAAATCCGCATACGCGGGTTTTGAGAGTTCCTTTGCGATTGCAAACATATTCCCCGCCAAATCATCTCCGTTTTTTGATTCTATCAAAATCATTTTGGGATTCAGCGCTTTTTTGTCATAGGCACTGTAATACCTTCCCAGCTTTGCATGCGTGACAAATTTCCGTCCCAGGCTTTTTATTTTCCCTTTAACACTCTTTTTCCCAGCCAACTTTTTCCATCTCTCCCTTACCAAAGATTTTCACATTTTCGCAGATTTTCCTGATTCAGTTTCGCATAATCTATATTGATACAGCTTACCTCTCCTCTGGAATATTTTAGCATTCCCTCATATATTCCTTCCATACTGTCCGCCACAAGCGTCCCTCCATATTTCCGCATAAATCCGGCGGGGCCGGCCACATCACAGGCAACCACCGGAATGCCCAAGGAATCCGCCTCAAGCATCACCAGGCCCAGCCCCTCATAAAGGGAGGATAAAATAAACAACTGACATTTTTTCAAAACAGGCATCGGATTTTTCATGGAACGTATTAATATAATATGCGTTTTTGCCGCACTTTCCTCCGCCCACATCTTTGTCTGCTGATATAGACCGCCCGTGCCCCCAATAATAATTAAATATGTCGACTTATGCTCCGTCCAATATTTTTCAAATGCCTGTATGAGCCTTTGATGTCCTTTTTCCGGAGAATATCTGCCGATATTGATAAATTTCTCAGAATCGTCTTCTAATATCCGTTCCAATCGCTCCAACGATACGTTTGTCTCCGTGTCGGAATCAAACCTTAATGGGCTGTCCGCCAATTCTCTGACACGTCTGTAATCGTGACAGTTCCCGATTACCTGAATATTGTCTGTTCTTCGGCTGATTGACTGTGTGGACTGATAAATATCCTGACTTACCACGACGACATGATCGTAGGCGCGGTACGCGTCACGAAGCTGATAAAAATTCTGATTTCCTTTCTGTTTTATCTCCCCAAGCATATCATTATGCACCCAAATGGTTCGGATGCCATGATAATACTGAAGCAGAGATATCACATATCTTTCATAACCATTATAATGTACCACATGACGAAATTCAATTGTCCCAAAATGTTTTCTCCATTCCCTGCGATAACTTTTTTCCAGCTTCTTTCTCACAAAACGGTATTTCGGGCCCTGATGAAAATAAATCCACTGCGCAAGCATCAGACCGACATCCATATTGATTTCACTTGCAAGCGGAATCAGACCGCATTGCTCCGGAATGTTTCCAAGTCTGTCCGGTGCTTTCTCAAGACTGGATTTCCGAAATGAGAGATAATAATTAAATCTGGTTTTATCCAAACCCGATAACATGGTAAAAAGTGCCGTCGTAATTCCGTTTTTTTCCAGGTCTCCGGCATAGATTAAAATGTTTTCCCTGCCATTTCCACAGAATTGATGCTCCCTGCATCCTGCCTGTCCCAAAAATACCCTGCTGCAAATGCGTTCCGCCGCCTTGCCGCTCTCATAGGTGGCATATTTTGCCCGGAAAGCAGCTCTGTCCTCCGGACTGTTGTCATTCAGGGCCTCAAGAAGTCCGTCCACATCTGTCACTTTCGGAAAAGGATAGCTGTCCAGCGGCTCGTAAATCCCTCTTGCGGCACAATAGGCCTCTTCATCATAGGCAAACAAAATAATTTTGCGATCGGTATTGGCAAAATCATAAAAAATGCTGGAATAATCTGTCACAAGAACATCCGCCGCGTTCAGCAGGTCGTTCACATCATACGCAGGAGGAGCCATTTCTATATGACAAAAAGAAGCTGTATCAATACCCTCGTTCATCAGAGGATGCAGCTTCACATACATTTTCTGACGATCTTTCAGCCCTCTGTCAACCTGTGCCAAAAGCTCCACAAGTTCCCGGCACTGGCGCCCGGAATCTATGGCATCCACCTTCCCGCGGAAGGTGGGCACATATAAGATTATCTGTTTATCGCCGAACCCCAGTTCCCTGCGCAGTTTTTCACGTTCTTCCGCTCGAAAAAAGACATCATTCCGCGGATAGCCCTCTCTGAGAATCGTCCCATGGTATAGATTTCGAAGCTGGTATGCCTCTGCCATTCTTTCTTCCATATACGAATTGGGAAATACCAGATAGTCTGACTGTACCAGATTTCTCATGACATTTCCCATACTGTAACGCTCTTTTTGATTATCAAGCCCCATCTTTTTCAGAGGCGTGCCGTGCCAGGTGTTTAAATAAACCTGGCCGTCCTTTTTGATAAACCGGCCGGGAAAACTTGTGTCGTTTACCAGCCAGCCGGCCTTGGACAGATAATAATAATAACGAATGGTTCCTGTTTTTACGCATCGAACCCCTGTTATCTGATACCGCCGCAATTTTTCCCTGATTGCCGTGCGGGCATTTTTCCGGACGGCAAGTACTTTTTTAAATCCTGCATAATCTTCTTTGGAAAGTTCCTCTAAAATACGCAGTATATTCCCCTCCAAAGCATTCCCACTTCTGGATTCAAATAAAATCAGATTCCCGTCAAGTTGAAGATACTCATAAAATGCATTATAAAACGGAAACCATGCTCCGGCTTTTAATTTATTTACCGCTTTTTTTATCAATTTCATTATTTTTTAAATCTTTCTTAATCTGTGTTGTGGAAATTTCCGGTGTTCTGGGAAGATAAACAACTTCACAATATTCTTTTAAAAAGTCAAACTTTCCCTCCCAGTCATCACCAATGACAAAAGTATCAATTTTATACTCCTGTACATCCGAAATCTTCTGCTCCCAGGATTCCTCGGGAATCACGAGATCCACATAGCGGATAGCCTCAAGAAGACGCTTTCTCTCCTCATACGTAAAATAGCATTTTTTCTGCTTTTCTTTCCAGTTAAATTCATCCGTAGACAATACTACAATCAAATAATCCCCCATCTTTTTTGCTCTCTCCAAAAGATTGACATGCCCATAATGCAGCAAATCAAACGTTCCATAGGTAATCACTTTTTTCATTTCCATCCTCCTCCGCTTATTGATATTAACGCTCTCCTACTCCGGCAATGTCATAAATCTGCCTGCATATAAATTCCGCACATGGCTCCGTTACCTGATTTATTTTGCTGTTCACTTCCCGGCGCTTCTGCTGATAGGGATCTTTTGCACCATATAACGCATGATACAACTCCAAAAGAAAGTTTTCCAGACTATCCGGTTTTGCTCCCGGCGTTACTGTGTCATACGAAAAATTCATTCCCCGCGCCTTCAAATATTGCTCTTTATCATACGGCAAAAAAATAATGGGCCGGTCAAGCAGCAAGTAATCAATATAAACACTGGAATAATCTGTGATAAGCGCATCGAACGCCGGCAAATATTCCGTAATGTCTTCCACTACATCCGTCCCTATATCCACAACCCATTTCCCTGTATACGGTCTGGTTTCTTCCTTTTCCTCTATATGCGTGCGGATGCAAAGCAGCGTCCTGTTCTCCTTTAGCCAGCGCTCCAAACGTTCTTGGTCCATATCCGGAAAAGGAAACAAACGGGTTTTCCCGTATTCCCGATAAGTAGGCGCATATAGTACCGCCTTTTTATAATCCGGCAGATTGGACAGACGGTCAGGCAATTTCCTATCCTCTGTCCTGCCGTTTAAAATAGCGTCATTTCTGGGCTGCCCCCATACTTTGATTTTATTTTCGTCAACACCGAAGCTTTCCGCCATAATCGGAACGAGAGTTTCCGATGTAGTCAGAATACAGGTGTAATTTTCCGAAAATATTTTTTTAAAATACAGGCGCTGAAATCTTGACGCATGTTCTTCCGCTAATGCAATTTTTTTCAGCGGCACACCATGCCAGAGATTCACGATTGTATGGTGCTTTCCACTTCCGAATGCATATACCGGCAGGCCCGCTGACGTAAACCAGACCCCTGCCCTGCACGCCTGACACATTCCACGTACAGATTTCGTCTCGATAAAACAGGCTCCATATGTCTCTTCCAATTCTCTGCGTTTTTTTTCATCATTTACAACATAATACGGCTCAATCTGAGGAAAATGCTCTTTTACATATAAAAACAGATATTTGGAATTGTAATTAAATTCTCTGTTTTCCACGGACGAGAAAATCCATTTTTGCGGCTCGGTATGTTTTCCCGCCAGCCACAGCGCAATCTGTCCCTTCAGCAACTGTATCCATTTATTTCTCATTCTGACGCTCCGCCCGCTTTACCATTCTTCGATACTTGGGCGCTATCTCACTGGTAGCGCCATAATCCACAAGTTTTCCGTTTTTTAATATCATCGCCTTATTACAAAGACGCTTTACCTGCGCCAGTGAATGGGAGACAAACAACACCGTCACGCCCGCGTCAAACATATCCATAATCTTCTGCTCGCTCTTCCTGCGGAATCTGGCATCTCCAACCGAAAGCACCTCATCCAGAATCAGAATCTTAGGTGTGACCGCCGTCGCAATCGAAAATCCGAGACGTGCTTTCATTCCTGACGAATAATTTTTAATCGGCACATCTATAAAGTCTTCCAACTCGGAAAATTCCACTATCTCATCATACTTCTCATCAAGAAATTCCTTGCTGTAACCAAGCATCGCACCATACAGGTAAATATTCTCCCTGCCCGTATATTGCGGGTCAAAGCCTGCTCCAAGTTCAAGCAGGGGAACCACCTTTCCGTATTTTTTTACGGTGCCTTCCGTCGGTTTAAATACCCCGGCAATGATTTTAAGCAATGTACTCTTTCCTGCCCCATTCAGACCAAGGATACCTACCTTATCCCCTTTTTCGATTGTAAATGAGACATCCTTCAGCGCCCAGAATTCATTATATTGTATTTGTCTTTTCAACGATTTTATAATGTAATCCTTTAAGCTGTCCACCTTCTCCTTGCTTAAATTGAATTTCATACTTACATGCTCAACAACAACTGCGGGCTTCCCCATATTCCACCAGCTTCCTCTCTAAATATACAATATAAATCTATCCTGATTCTTTTTAAAGACAACCATTCCGATCACCAGACAGGCAACACTGAACACAGCAGCATATATGAAATTGCGCATGTCCATCAACTCTCCGAAAATAGACGCACGGAATATCGTGATAATACAGTACAGCGGATTGTATTGGAGAATCCAGTCCCATCCGCTTTTCAGCAACCGCTCCGGATAGTAAAAAATTGCACTTGTATACATAACCAGCATAAGTGCTACTGACCACAGATATTCCATATCGCGGAAAAATACACCTATCGTAGCCAAAATCATCCCACAGCCATAGGCAAGCACCAGAATTAAAAGAAGTGCAATGGGAGCCTGTATCAGATATATCGTGGGATATACCCCAAGAACAACAGCGACTATTACAAGCACAATCAATGAGATTAAAAATATAACATAATTGTACAGCACTGTCGACATGGTGTATAAATATTTCGGAACATATACCTTTTTAATCATCGCCGAATGAGCACGGATAGACCTTAATGATGCTTTCGTCGACGAAGAAAAAAAGGAATACAGCAGTCGTCCGGTCAGAATATAAACCGGAAACTCTCTCGTATGGTTGCCAAACAACGTACCAAAAACAATTGACAGGACGATCATGGTAAGCAACGGTTCCAACAGGGACCAGATTATTCCCAAATACGAACGCCTGTATTTCAGTTTAATTCCCTTTTTCACCAATTGTCCCAACAAAAATCTGTATTGCAAAAAATTATCAATATATTTCTTCATTCACTATCCCACCAATTCTGTTAATCGCCGTTCTATTTTAGCAGAAAATTCCATACATTACAAACTATTTATAATTTTTAATAATTTTGTACCATAATCGGCATCTGCCGCCCAGCCCTTTCCATACGGATTCTGCGGAATGGCAAGCCACTCCACGTAGGGGGCACACCCCCGCGTAACATACTGGAATCGGCTGTCAACACACGAATTATTCAACGCCGCCGTGCTGGCATACGCTTTCAGATGCTGGGTCTGCGCCCGAAGTCCGGTCCTGACATCCGCAAATGTCTCTCCCGACACGCCATTTCCAGTGGCTCCCAGCCCACCGAAGTTACACTGCTCCGCAGCGACATCACCGCCGAATTTCAGTCCACCGGTTTCCAACATTACCTGGGCGAACAAGACTTCTGCTTTTACGCCCTCTGCGTCCGCCTCCTCTTTCAAAATCGTAAAAAACTGTTCTGCCGTGGAAGCGCCTCTGCCCGCATACACTGCGGATGGAAATGTGTATCTTGCATTGTAATATGACGTCATCTGCGCAACCGTCACACTGCTTGTCCCCATAATCTCATGGGCTGCTGCCTGTGACTTTACAGCGGACCAGTCCCCGTAAAGCGTAGAACCATTATCCAATTTGACATAAGCCCGCACCTTGTAGTAATAGGTTGCTCCTTCCGTCAGGCCATTGTGCATATAGCTTGTGTCCGATGTTGTTGCCAGCATTTTATACCCGCTGTTCTGCGAAAGACTATAGTAAAGCTGATAGCCGTCCGCTCCGTCTGCCATTTTCCATGAAATGTTGAAAGCTTCGCCGGATTCGTAGGAAACGGACGTAATTCTCCCCTTCGAAAGAACCGGAACCGCAAGCGTATCACTGTAATCTCCACGTCCCATCTTATTTCCGGTAATTTTATTATTCGCTGCAATCCGGTAATAATATACATTTCCCGTCTCTACAGTCTTATCCGTATAAGTCAGTGTATTTCCGGACGAAATACCGGCTATTTTCTTAAAACCGCTGGAAGGACTGGAACTGCGGTATACCGTATAGCCGCTGGCATTTGATACTTTATTCCATTTTAATGTTACCGCATCCCCGGCAGCGCTCTCAACCTGGGATATCTCCACCTTTTTCAACGTCCATGCTTTCTGAACTTTAGAAAAAGACGCCACACCTGTCTTCTTACTTCCAACCTTGCAGGCGCGTACTTTATAGTAGTAAGTTTTGCCTGCGCTAAGGCCGGTGTCCTTGTAGGTTACTGTGCCGGCCCCCCCAACTGTCGCTATCTTCTGAAAACCGCTGCTCTTTTTCGTACTTCTGTAAATCTGATACCCTGTTGCGCCGCTTACCTTTTTCCAGGTAAGGCTCATAGACGTACTGCTTTGGGCCTTCACGGATGTAATAGTGGTTGTCTTTAATGTCTTTCCTGATGCCGATGCCGAATTTCCGCTGTAGCCTTTCTTTCCATTGACCTTATTGATAACTTCTACCCTGTAATAATAAGTTTTCCCTGCCGTCAATCCGGCATCCTTATAGGTGGTCTTACTTTTTCCCGTAATCGTCGCTACAATTTTATAGGTTCCATTTCTGCTGGTGCTGCGCTTCACACGATAACCATAAGCGCCGCTTACCTGCTGCCAATTAATTTCCAGCGTTCTGCTGCCGTTGGAAACCACGTAATTTATCTTGGTTTTTGCAGCCGTTTTTCCGCTTACTGCAGCAGAATCACCGCTGTAGCCGGTACTTCCGTTATTTTTTGCAATGGTCTCTACCTTATAATAATAGGTCGTGCCCGTTTTCACGCTATTATCTGTATAAGTCGTCGTATTTTTCGACTTCACAGTCTTAATCACCTTATAAGTACCGTTTTTGCTGGTGCTGCGCTTCACACGGTACCCATAGGCATCACTTACCTTTTTCCAACTTACCTTAAGCGATGTGGACTTATAGGACACCACAGAAGTAATTTTGGTCTTTGCTACGGTCTTCCCGCTCACCGCCGAAGAATATCCGCTGTAGCCCGTTATTCCGTCGTTTTCATTATACGCCTGCACCTTATAATAATAGGTGGTTGCCTTTTTGACGCTGTCATCCTCATAGGAGGTCTTGCTTCCTCCCGACACAGTCGCAATTTTTTTAAACCCGCTGCCCTTTTTCGTGCTGCGGCTAATTACATAACCGCTTGCGCCGCTTACCTTTTTCCAGGTGATTTCAAGTGTGTTCTGCTCCTGCGAGATGACGGAGGTAACCGTCGGTTTTCCGACTGCTTTTCCGGATTTTACCTCGGAATATTTGCTGACTCCCTGTTTACCGTTATTTGTATTATACGCCTGAATTTTATAGCTGTAGCTCTTATTGTTTGATTTTACTTCATCAACATAAGTGAGCGTATTTGCTGACGTAATTTTTTTCACCTGTTCATATTTTCCGGTATCGTTATTTTCCCGGAAAATAAGATAGCCTTCCGCTCCGCTTACCTTTTCCCATGCAATTTCAATCTTTTTGCTGCTCTCAGACTTTATGTAGGATATCCCGGGCTGCTCAAGTGCACACCCTGTTGCATACTCTGAATAGTCACTTGTTGTAGAATCTTCATATACCGCACGAATAAGATAATAATATTTTGTTCCTGCTTTTAGGTCTTTATCAAAATAGGACGTGGCATCCGATACCTCCGCGATTTTCTGATAACTATACGCATTTTTCGTATCGCGCCATACCTCGTAATATGACGCATCCGCTACCGCTCCCCACTGGATTTTCAAAGAGCCGTCGCTTCTGGACTGCGTATAGGTAATCTCCGGTTTTGATGATTTCTTTTTCAGCCCGTAATATTCCGCAATCGCCGTCGCATCTGCAACACCGAGAGTCTTTAGCTTTTCGTCAGAGCTTAAAAAATTGTTGAAATCGGAAGTTCCGCTGATAAACGCATGCTCGATTAAAACCGCCGGGATTCCTGCCAGCTTACTGTTTCGAATCACTCCCAGGTAATCGGCTGCAGAACCGTCGTCATACTTATCTGTATTGGCGTTCCAAATCATTGTCCCGTCCGACCACTGTTTCAACCCAAGCGCTGTCAGCTTGTTGTAAATAGAGGTCGCCAGCCCTTTTCCTACCTCTCCAATGTCCGGCCTATAATTACTGTTCGGATAATAAATGCCCACGCCGTTTGCGCTGCTGCTTGCGCTTGCATTCAGATGAAAGCTCACATACACATTGGCCCCGACGCTTTTCGCATATGCCACCCTTGCTTCATTACAGGTACCTGATGTCACACTGCTTCCTCCATTGGGACAGGCTCCCGACTCCCTGGTCATATATACCGTTACGCCACTGTACGTATTTAACTCTTCCCGGCAGTACTGTGCGATTTTCAGAACGAGCTCCTGCTCCTTTGCCCCGTAATAGGAGGCCCCGGTATGCGAATCGTCATGTCCCGGGTCCAGCACAACCACAAGATTGCCACTTGCACCCTTTATCATGCTGCTCTTCGTAATCGCCTCACCGTCAATTCCGTTATTTAACACATCCTCAACGGTATTCTCCGATATAATCTCGCCGTTTTCATCCATCGTAACCACATCCGCATCCACATCGGCGAGCGCGGCTTCCTCGGCAAGCACCTGATCCGGCTCCGTCTCCACGGATGTATTCACACCAAACCGGACATCCATCTCCAATCCGGCCATTTCTATCTGATGCTCTATGCCGTCTTCCTGATAAGAAATCCCCACAAGCTGATACTCGCCGCTGTCCCCCGTCTCCGAAAACTCAACGGCAAACAACATCATGTCCTGCGCTCTGGCAGCGGCCTGCGCCCGGTATTCTTTTCCGGTCGTGAGATCTTTGTATATGAGAACCGGATTTTCCAAATCCATCTCCTCGGTTCCCACGCTGGCCACGATATTCTGCGTGCCCGGTGTCGTGACCTCGGAAGATTCGACCATAACAAAATTCAATGCCGCTTCTTCCGTCTCTTCGGTTTCCTCCTCCGTCACTTCTTCCGTCGGAATTTCTTCTGTCTCAAGCTCTTCAGCTTCAAGCACTTCGGTTTCTTCGGTCGGAATTTCCACCGGCAGAATTTCTTCTGTCTCAAGTTCTTCGGTTTCTTCCGTCGAAATTTCTTCTGTCGTTATTTCCTCCGACACAGGCCCTTGTGTGTCTTCCGTCCCGATATTCTCCGTCCCGCCTTCGACCGGTTCTTCCGATATCTCGGTATTCTCTGTCACGGTCTCGGTTTCTTCCATACCTGTACCTTCCGGCTGCTGCCCGGTGCCCTCCGGCCCTTCGGTTTCTCCCGACTCCATGACTTCTGTCTCCTCTGTTTCTGTCCGCGGCTCCACAGCCGTACTTTCCTCTTCCGTTGTCTCGACAACCACTTCCGTGGTATCCGCCACGCCCGTATATACTGCCGCCTCCGCAGGCAACGACGTAAATGTCAAGCAAAGCGCCATCATCATTGTCAATAACCGTTTCTTCATATTATTTCTCTCTTAGCTCCTTCAATCAATTTTCCCTATGATTCTAACATCAAGAATTTGCGCATGCAAACACTTCCATGGATTCCCTGTCAAATGCGCCTTATGACCGCGGCCCAGGTATTGATACATACATAATAAAAAGATTTTAAAACAGAAAAGCCCTGTACCTTCCTGTACAGTTCCCATTTGCCCAGCACAGCCTTTATCTTATTGCCCGAATATGCTCCTTCATGCCTGCAGTAAACGGTCAATACCTCATCCAAACCATAGGCGATATACCCCTCTTTTAATATCTGCATCCATGTTGCCGCATCTTCTCTGGCAACATCCGTCGGCATCAAAAGCAGTTTCTCAGGAATTTTTTCCCGATCCAATATAGCGGTGCTCGGAGCGATGGTAGAGCTTCTTAAAATGCTTTTATAATCGACGCGCACCGGAGCATGCGCAATACAGCCGTTTCTTTTTCCGTTTTCATCCGCAAATTCATAACTGGTAAAAGAGAACGCATAATCATTGTCTTCCATAAATGTTATCTGCTTTTTGAGCTTATCCGGCTCCCAAAAATCATCCGAATCCACAAACGCCAAATATCTTCCCCTCGCCTCTTTCAGCCCGATATTTCTTGCCTTTGCAGGTCCTCCATTCTTATCACAATAAAAGCACCTGATTTTTTCCGATTCATAATTTCTCATAATTTCTCTGCTCTGATCCGTAGAAGCATCATCAATAAGCAGCAGCTCCCACTGTTCCATGGTCTGCTGCTGCACACTTTTAATTGTCCTCTCCAGAAATTTTTCAGCATTATATACCGGAACCACAATACTGACTATATTTTCCACCCTTACTCCTCTCTCATGGCTGTTTTCTGCTCTTTCTCCACACCCTCTGTTTTCTCCTTGTCAAACAATATCTTTACCGTCTGCAGAATCAGCTTAATATCCAGCCAAATAGAATAATTTTCAATATAAGTTATATCCAGCTTTACTTTATCATAAGGCGTTGTCGTGTATTTCCCATACACCTGGGCATAACCGGTAAGTCCGGCCTTTACTTTCAGGCGGAAAATGAATTCAGGGACAACTTCCGTATAACGGTCTGCCGTATTTACCCATTCTGCCCGCGGCCCGACCACTGACATTTCTCCTTTTAAAATATTAAATAACTGAGGAAGCTCATCCAGATGTGTCCGTCTGATGATTTTACCTACCGGTGTTACCCTCCTGTCACCTTTTTGGGTAATCTCTGTCTTTTCAAAGCTTTCCTCATGTACTGTCATGCTTCTGAATTTCAAAATATCAAACACTTTCTGATCTCTGGTATACCTTTTCTGTGTATAAAATACGGGGCCGCCGTCATAAGCTTTAATTGCAACAGCTATGGCCAGCATGACAGGAGATGTTATAATTATGCCAAGCACAGAAATAACGATATCCTCAATTCGCTTAAAAAAGCGTTCATCAATCGACAACCCCTGGTTTCTCGAAAGCAGCAGAGGCGTATCAAACAAATGTATATCATCTGCCCCCCTTAACAACAGGTCTGATATCTTAGGCGTCACGTAGGTTCTTATTCCCTCCTGATAGCAATATTTCATAATCAGATTTCTGGCCTTTGCGGGCAAATCACAGAGCACAACCGCATTATATTCTTTTAACAGCGGGTAAAGCTTCTGATATCCTATTTCGTAACTGACCGAGGCACAAATATTATATTTATCCTTACGTGTGTTAATCTTATCAATTAAATAATCGGGCGAATAATGTCCATAAACAACAATCATCTTTCTCGGCGGATACAGTCTCACATAAATAAAACGCACGGCATATACAAAAGGTACAATTACCATAACCTCAATCACCGTCATGATCAGCAGCGGCTCAATCTTCATATAATCATTTGCAATCATGCAAATCTGAAAATATTCCACAACATTCGCACATATACTTGCCAGAATCTGAGAAATACAAATATCGGTAATGCGCAGATATCCCATACGATAAGCTCCCAGTACACGGTTGAAAAAAAACAATACCAGGAAATACATGCCTATCACTGCCCAGTTTCCCCTGTTCCAAAACGGGTCCTTCAGTTTCGGTACGTAAATATGATACCAGATATAACCAAAAACTGTCGTCTGTATCGCCAATAAAATGAAGTTGGAAAATCCGTTTAGCAAATGCTTATATTGTTCTCTCTTACTCACGGTGTATTCTCTCCTTCCTCCGCTGCATCCTCCGCAGGAACCGCCTGATACTCCGTACTCCAGGAATCGCCGATACAACGCACTATTTTTCCCGCCTCCGTTTCAAAAACCGTCTCCTGTGAATCAAAGTATACCTGATTCTGAAGATAAAACGCATCGTCATAAAACAACAGCACATAGCGGATTCCCAGCTCGTTGAGGTTATCCAGGTTCTCCCTGGGATTAAAATTCCAGGTATAGCAATCCGTAGATTTCTGCCCGGTGCGCCTGCGGTAAATGACATAATCGACACAGGCATCCTTCGACGCCATCATCGGCACGCGCTCGTCTTCCAGATTCTTTTTTACATAATTGTACAGCTTAAGCTTCTCTTTGCTGTACCCCTCCACAGAATCCAGAATCTTAGTCCAGCTTTCACCCGGACAGGTCAGAATTGCCGCCCGCTCATTCTCATAGACCACCTTGCACAGGGAAAAATAACTCTCATATTCCTGATAAAAGCCGTCTTCTTTATCTACCAGAATTTTTGTAATATCATTCCTATCCATTTTGACCAGAATATCCATCAGCTCCCGCCCGAAAGGCTTATAGCCCCTGGTGTTCTGCGCGCGCATCCCGTCAAACCAGTAAAAATAATTGTCGTTTTCCACCAGCGGAGGTATCAGCGCGTCGTCCAGTTCCTCAGTCGCATAGGCAAATACATCCATCAGCTCCACCGGCATCGTATATTCTTCGTAATCCTTCTGAAGCGTATCCAGGTTATACCAGTACAGCGAAAACAGATGCTTCGGCGCATAGTCACCGTTGTAATTCACGTCAAACTCCCACATATTCATATCATAGTTGGTAAATGTGAGCACCGCAATCACTCCAATCATGCCCATATAGGAATAGGCGCCCGCCATCTGACGCTTGTCCGCCAGAATATCCAACGCCATCGCCGCCAAAATCCAGCCGAACATCCACAGATTATAATAGATTTTATAGTAGTAGTAAAACGACATCATATGATTGTATACGAAGGCATACATCACACAGGCACAGACGACCATACAGATTGCCATGAGACTGACCGTCTTTGAATATTCACGCTTCACGAGCGCAAAATAAAATACCACAAACGCCGCCGGCAGGAAAAACACCAAATCCGAATACATGGAACGGTACATGGCGCCCGACTTGCTCACGTGCTCAATCACCCGCTCAAAAGAGCCTCCCCATTTATCCCAGGCCAGAAACGCAAACGCCAGCACTGCCAGCAGGAGCACCGCTGCAAATCCGAGCACAATCTTCCAATTCAGCTTTTTTCTCCACTTCGTCAGCCCAAGCGCAATCAGCGCCAGAAACAGAGCGGCATAGTTTACCGGAACAAACAACGTATTGCAGCAGCTATTCGCATACGCCGCCAGCAGAAGCAGAGGAACCGTATACCGCCAAAGCCGGGGATGGCGTTCCAGTAAAATCAGCGCATATACCATCAAAATAAGTATCATGCCGCCAATACCCCAATAGACGAACCCTCCCGTCATATAGCTGTACGCCGGATAACCGAAAAAATATCCGAGCGCAAACACCGGAGCAAACACGCGCAGCACCTTCTTATCGCTGACGGTCAGCACCAGTACATAAAACATCCAGATTTCCAGAACGTGCATAAAAATATCTGCGGCAATGAATGCTTTATAGTATTTTGCCAGCGAAAGCAGGGGAGCAAACAGCTCAATAAACATGGCATCCACAAACGCGGAAAAATAGATGCTGTCCTCAATGACGCCGTTTTTTACAATGCTCATCGCCATATTAAAGTGATTCGCCGGATCCGTGTTGACATAGCTGAGCCGCAGATTGGGCGTAAACATATGAAGTGAAATGGCGAGAACAACCGCCGCAAGCAGCACAAGAGCCGCGATATCCGTGATACGGAAGAACAGCCTTTGTACCTTCCTTTTCTTTAAAATAATCCCCCACAGCACAAGGACCGCCGCTGCCATCGAAACACAGGTCGATTCTATGCCGACGTCAATTCCGATTTTATCGTAAATAAACGCAAGCAGAGCCTGATAGCAGAATACCGCCATCGTACCCATGACCAGCGCCTTGGTGCCGTTTATTTTTGCCTCTGTCTTGGGCAGTAGCACCGCCCCCGATAAGCAAAGCAAAAAAAGTATTATAAACAGGACTGAAATTATCATATGTTTTCCTCTCCTTTTTCAGCACCCTCACCCGGGTCGGCGCCTTCGTCAGCGCCGCAAAACAGACAGCATGCTCTTTACATAGTCCCTGGTTCCCGGATAAAGCCTGTACACGCAGTAATATAATCCATTCGGCAGTAAAATGCAGCAAAACAGCCTGGCAAACAGTCCGTACCAGCCCGGAAACGCCGCCCACCCGGCCGCCAGCGAGGTCACCCTCCATGCAAGAAAGGTGACGGCCGCGTAAAATCCATGGGAAAGGTAAAAGCCTTTCATGGAAATCCCCACAAAGTAATGCCGGAATAAAATCTGCGAGCCGCCGACAAAATTTATCAAAAACAGTGTCAACAGCGTTGCCAGAATAATTCCGTAAATTCCCCACAGCCTCACGAGCAGGATATTTAAAACCAGATTTGCAGCCGCCTCAAACACAGCGCGGTATTTATTTTCCCACCAAAGGCCGGCCGCATCGGAATACATGCCCCGGATATCTCCCATTTTCAGCACATAAAAATAGATACAGAGCAGAAATGCCACGGAATCAGGGAACAGATATTCGCTCCCGACCCAAAGCTCCATGAACGGCTGATACAGCACCGCCATACAAATGGTACACCATCCGCCAATCCACATGTATACAAAGTTAATCTTTTTAAAATCCCTGTAATTTTCCTCCACGGACTTCAATACGATGTTGTTTCCGATTCCCGAAAGCATGGAGGTGGTCAAAATCCCGATAAAGGTGACAACCGCCGTCAGTATATAATAATAATTTCCATAAATCGTCGTCATTGTCAAGCCGAGAAATGCAGAAATACAAATCTGATCCAGGGAATTGCGGCTTGTCTGGCACAGCTTATTCACCATCAGACCCACAAGCTGTTTTTTCATTCCTCCCAGGATTTTGCTGTCCACGCGACCGACGCACACATATTGGGGAAACATTTTTTTGGATATGATATAATTGAGCACATTCACCAGGATTGTCGAAATCGGAAGAACGATCAGATATGCATAATAATTCTTTGTCCCGATAATCAGCAGAATCTGCGCCGTATAGGCAGCAATCTGTATGACCGTGCTGACGTTGGAGCTGACATCCGTACGCTGGAATGCCGTCAGGATGACCGTGCGGTAACCGAAAAAGCAATAGCTGGCTACAGTATTGAACAGATAAATCAGATAAACGGCATAAATGTTGACTCCGATGGTCGACACATCGTCCTCGATAAACAGGGGCAGCCAGGGTATAATGAGCAACCCCGCCGCAAGAATGAGCCCGGCAATCACATAGTAGGCTTTTCGGAAGAGCCGCAGCAACGCGCATATCTGTTCTTCATTGTTTTTGGCGATCGGCTCGTACATACTGTATACAATCGCGCTGCTTAAGCCAAGCTCCGTCAGATTCAGTACCTGCAATACCGACGTAAACAGGCCGTTTAAACCAAGATACTTATCCCCCAGCACCTCCAGCGTGATCGTACGTATCAGGAACGGGAATAAAATCATCACGGCTTTATTGATAAATCCCCAAAGCACATTTCTTTTTGTATTCTTTATAAAATCTATTTTCATGTTTCCCTCTGCGGAATGCCAAACATCTTTTCCACGTTATCGTGCAGCAGCCGCTTCTGCTCCCTTGCCTTTTCCCGGTAACCGTCAAAATCCCCGCGCTCCCGCTCATAATCCCGAAGCATCGCAAGAATCCGCCCGGCCGCCGTATCCACATTTTTTTCGACGGCGTCCAGCTTATACTTCCCGGGAATCGGCACGTCGACAGAATTTCCCGCACTGCCCGTTTTTGAGGTAATGATATTGCAGCAGCAGCAGACCGCCTCCCGCGGCATGCGCTCCGGCCCCGGAAAGAGCCCGAAATCCATGTACAGCTTCGAGCGGCAGTACAAATCGCGGAGCTCATATTTGTTCATCCCCTTTAACGGAATAACCTGAACGCTGCCGTCCTTTTCCCGGATGCGCTCAATCACACGGTAGGTAAAGGCATCGGCCTTCGACGGGTTGAACAATATAATATCTTCTTTTTCCGCAGGCTCTGCTTCCAGAAAAATATCATCCACCGGCCCGCACAGATAGAGCATATGCTCCGCCGGCACGCCGAGCTTTTCCAGATACGCCCGCTCGTATTCACAGTTATAAAAATGAAAATCCACATCTGCCAGCTCCCCGGGCCGATAATTTTGCCAGGAGGCCTGTGTTTTCAACGGCGTCAAAAGCAGCACCGCAGGATAAAATATCGCGGGAAGTTTCCGCTTTTTTAAAATCCTCTTTGCCGTGTCCGCCGGAAGCGACTGGAAATAATACTCCAGCGACAGCCACCATATCATTTTCCTGATACGACGATAATGCCTCATCACACGCGTGTAAAGCTCCGGAACAATCAGGGTATTTTCCGGCGCATCCTCAATCCGGTTCGCCACCCGGATATTGTAATGCCGCAGTTCTTCCACCGGCTCCGTCCGTTTTGCATTGTCAAAATAATAAATATAAGCCTCCCGCCCCATGTCGTTTAACATGGAGGCAAGCTGGTGCATACTCTCGCCCCCGCCTGTTTTTGCTTTCTCTGTCACGGCGATAAATATTTTCATCCTGACCGCATCCTCCTTACCGCACGATTTTGTCCTATGCCTCCCGGTTCTGCTTCATCAGCTTTAAAAACAGCCGGTACGACTTTGTAATATTCGAAAAGTAAAAAATCTTTGCGTCGCAGACATCCTTCAAAACATAATTGGTGGAAACCGCCTCCTTGTGCACGCAGGTCACCTCCGGGGCGTACAAAAGCGTCATTCCGCATTTCATGGCAAGATAATAAAGAATCTCCTCCTCGGCATAGAGAAAGGTTTTATCATAAAACCCGTCAAATTCCCGGAAAAAATCCTTCGAGAATACCAGACAGCAGCCGTGCAGCAGCACACCGGTCAATTCCTCTTCGATACGGCTGTCCGCAGCGACTGACTTCCCCGATACCTCCCGGGTGGCTTTGCGTGTCCCCATCCCCTGTTCCTTTTCCACGTCCCCGGAAGGGCCCGCAGACATTTTCTGCAAATGCAGACATTTCATCAGACGAAATGCCGCCGACTTTGCCCAGGAAATGAGCACCTGCTTTCTCATATAATTCAGCGTGTACCGCCGCTCCATGGCCACCGGGTTAAAATGCTGCGTCCGGCTGGCATCCACGATGTCGCCGCCCAAAATATCATACCGTCTGCGCACATAAATCTCTGTCAGCTTTCTGCAGAAATCCGGCTGCTCAAACAAAATATCACTGTTTGCAGCCACAATAAAATCGGGAGAAAAATGTTCCCTCGCATACCGGATGCCAAGGTTATTGCCCCTTGCGAAGCCCAGGTTCTCCGGGCTTTCCACAATGTGTACACGCTGTCTGGCGGCAAAATGCTCCCGCAGCTTTTCGGCGCTGCCGTTGCCCGAGCCATTGTCTACAATCACAATTTGAATGTCCTCATACTCCTGCGTCTTCAAAACCGACTCGGCACAGGCGATCGCTTCCTGATACGCCTTATAATTTAAAATCACAAAACTGATATTTCCCATATCCGTTCTACGCCCCCGAATATCTCGTCTTTGTCCCAAGCAGAATACGGACGTAAGGTGTGATGGAGCGCACAATCGCCGTTTTCAACCCGAAATTTTTGTGCAGGAAATGAAACCAATCACGGAACGGCAGCCCCTTGCGGCTCTCCTTTAAGCGAATCCGCTCCAGACGGGGCAGCGTCTCATCCTGCCACGTCATTTTCAGCGTATTATCGTTGCACTCACCCACATATTTCGGATAAATATGAATTTCATAGCCGCGCTTACTAATCTGCAGCCCGTAATCAAAATCTCCGATACTGTGCTGATAATAGGGATCGATACCGACCTGCAAAAAAATGGTGCGCGGAATCACGGCGCAATTTGCGTTGAAGGTATCACAGCTCACCCCGGAGGCGTCAGGTCCCAGCTTCTTATACTTAATGCCCTTTGTGTACTTAATGCCCCCGTAGCTTAAGTCTCCCGTCTCTCCGCAGATGGCTCCGACCGTCACCTCGTCCGCCTTTAAGCGCGGCGCCAGCTCGTCAAAAATCCCGGGAAAAAACTTCGTATCATCGTTCATCAGCATATAATAATCGTAATCCGCATGCTCTTTTTTGACATGCTCGATTGCCTTATACATGCCGCCGTTCCAGAAATTCGTGCCGTCCCCTTCGATTAAATCGATGCAGTAAGTTCCGGCATCCCGCATTTCTTTTAACATCTCGCGTGTGCCGTCCGAGCTGTTGTCATCCAAAATCACATAATCGAACGTGACTGTTTTATTTTGGGCGAGCAGCTCCATGCTCCGCCTCGTCAGTTCTTTTCTGTTAAAACAGGTAAAAATTGCCAGTATTCTCATTTTCCCTTGTCCTCATTCTCCGTTTCCATCTGTCCGTACGCCTTAGAGCCTATGCCTGACCGATATAATTTCTGCGGAACACCACGTGATAAACCCGTTTGAGCAAATTCGGCTGCGATTCCCGAATCAGCGCTCGTTTCATCGCCTTATGCACATCGCTCCGCTCACAGATTTCCGCCGGAAACTGCGTCAGCCTGTGATCGGTCTTAAGGCCATGTCCAAATACCGGCTCCTTCGCGTTGCCGCAGTGAACGCCTGTCCCGTCCCAACCCTCATTGCTGACCAGAGACCTGGTTGGAGATAAAATCAGTCCGCCCTTGCGGAAGTTCGTCCAATACCAGCGGATTGCCCAGGAATTTGTCTTCTCGTCCGTCTGCTGCATCTTCATAATTTTGTAAAAATCATACGTATTGTCATAATTAAACGCTTTGCGCAGCGCCTTATCCGCGATCATATCCGTCCAGTCCGCGCATACCGCGTCAAAGCAGGCCCAGCGGTCCTTCCAGGTCGCCCACGACCAGCTTGTCCCGGATAAGGTATTGAAATAGGATTCTTCCGGAAAGTCTGTCTCATCGTCAAAATGAGAAAAGCCGGTGATTCCCGTCACTCTCTGCTCGTTCTCATAGCGGCTTAACCCGTCATTCATAAAATGCAGGAAATAGCGGTTTGTCACCAGGTCGTCCTCCAGCACAATCACCGTGCCATAACGGTTTACAATCTCCGTCACGCCCTCGATAATATTTTTCGCCAAACCGTAATTGGTTTCCCTCGCGCGCAGCTCAACCGAACGAAAGCCCGTCACGCCTGCCGCGTATTCGCGGATTTGCCGCACCTTTTCCTCATCCTCGCTCTTTTTCGCCGCGTCGGAATAAATATATAAATCTGTCTCCCTCGCCAGCTCATTTGCCGCCAGCGCCTCAATCGTCCGCTTCGTATGCTCCGGCCGGTTATAGGTAAATAAAATCACCGGGGCCGCCTGTCTTTTTTCTTCCATGCCATCCTCCATTACAGAGCGTCACAAGTATGTGTGTATCTCCTCCATCTACGCCTGCCGTCTGACCCACTCCACATAGCTTCGGATTCCGGCTTTTAAATCCATCTTCCTCTCATAGCCGATGCGCCGGAGCAGTGAAATGTCTGCCCGCCAGTTCTGCGGGTCCCCGACTTTCGTCTCCCCGTTAAAGGAAACAATATCCGCAGGCTCGCCAAGCTCCGCAGCATAGGTTTCGGCGAGCTCGCGTATGGAAACCTCCTCGCCGTTTGCCACATTAAAAATTTCCTCCGGTCCGTCATAGGCAAGAATCAGCTCCAGCGCCTGCATAATATCTGAAATATGAATAAAATCCCTCGTCTCGCTTCCGGTTCCAAACAGCTTGATTTTCCCGGTATTTGCGTATTTCTGGTAAATATCCCACAAAAGCTGCTTGCGCAGTCCGTTGCCGTAGGCCGAGAAAATACGGACGGAACGAATCCGAAAGCCGTGCACCCGGTTATAATAGCTGCAAAGCTCCTCACACATCCGCTTGTGCAGCCCATAGGGAGAAATCGGTGCCGACGCGTCCTCCTCCGTAATCGGAAGCCGCACCGGATTGCCGTAGATACCGGCGCTTGAGAAAAAGATAATCTTCGGCTTCTTCTCAAAGGCCTTTAACGCCAGCAGAAGCTGATACAGGCTGTGCAGATTGCCGTCCAGATCCGCCATCGGATTGATGACCGAAGCGCCCACGTTCGCACTCCCGGCACAGTGCAGCACCACATCCGGCTGCACGTCCGTCAGAATATTGGCAAGCTCCTGCGCATCCTTTGACATGTTGCACTGATAATAGTGTATCTGCACACCCTCCTCACAGTAGGAGGCTGCAAGGTCAATCCCCGTCATCTCATACTGCTTCTGAAAATATGCTCTGGCGCTCCTTCCGATAAAACCGTTGACGCCGGTAATCACCATTTTTTTCATATCCGTCCATACCTTTCCGTTTCCTATGCGATAAAAACACGGGCAAGGCTGCGTGAATATTCCGCCGCCTCCCGATACATGTTCGCAATCCCCTGTTCCACATCCCCGGCAAACTCCGTCGCATGCGCAGGAAGCTCTGCCCGCCCGGCTGTGCATGCAATCTTCTCCGCCAAATCCCCGGGGTCATGCGGGTCAAACAAAATGCATTTTCTGTTCTGCTGCTCCTGATGTACCGGGATATTCGATAAAAGCACAACCTTATCCAGCACCTTCGCGTCCTCAAGCACCGTGCCCCAGCCCTCACAGAGGGACGGCTGCACCATAAACTGCGCATTCTTCATAATCGCAAGCTGCTCGGTGCGCTCCACGAATCCCAATAGCTTAATATTATCACAAACTGAAGGAGATTCCATAATTTTCTTAAGGCTTTCGATATATTCCGGGTTCCGGTAATCATTGAGTTTTCCGGTAAACACAAAATCATAATCCCTCATCCGTCCCTGCCCCAGCAAAAGCTCGATTGCCCGCACCATGACAATATGGTTCTTATGCTGCCAGAACTGATTGGGAATGTAAATGTATTTCCGGTTTAACCCGAATTTTTCACGGACCTTCTGCTCCAGCTCCGGCGTTACCGCCCGCACCTCCGGTTCAATATAAGACACAAAATGCACGACCTCCACCGGACAGGTATGAGACGGATAAAAACGCTTTAAATCATGCGCCGCGTCAAAGCTGCTTAATACCATCGTATTCCGGCTCATCACCATCGCAAGATCGCTCTCCTCCTTGCGGGCCAGCTCCTCCCTGCTGAAAAATTCAGGCAGCGTCTTATGCTGAAAATCGGGAATCCAGAAAATTCCCCGTTTCTTAAACAGCCTTCCGATTTTATTGAGCTCGAGTGCATAGCAGTACTTCACGCCGCCAAGCCAGACCAGACGCATCTCGTAGAGCGCAAGCTTTATTTTATTTTGCCCGGTATAAATCCGAATATCCACACCCTCATTTCCCTGAAAGCAGGAGAAAATATCCGCATGTGCCGGATCGATTAAAAGAGTCAGCTGGAACCGCTCCGTAATCTCCGGATTCTGTAAGCAGCTAAACATAATATTTTTAATATAATAAAGGCCGCCAATCCAGCCCCGGTTTCCGAGTCCGTTAAATAAAATCCTCTTTTTCAACCTTTTTCCCCCTGTTCTCCAGCACATACCGCAGCGCGGCGATACATCCCTCCGATACGTTCTCAAAGGAAAACTCCTGCGCCTTCCGGTAGCTTTTTTCTCCCATCCCGGCAATCCTTCCCTCCGAAAAAAGCCGCCCGATGACCGCGGCAAACGCATCCGTATCCTCCGGATCCACGATGTAACCGTTCTCTCCTTCTGTGACCAGATCCCTCGCGCCGTCCGCGTATTTTGAAGAAATGACCGGCAGAGACGCACACATTGCCTCTAAAATCACCAGCCCGAAGCAGTCCTCCCTCGTCGGCAGGATAAAAGCGTCGGACTCCCGGTAGAGCTTCTGCAGCGCCTCCCCTTCCACATAGCCGCAGAACCGCACACGCTCTTTAAGGCCGAGGTCTGCAATCTGCGCTTCCAGCTCCGGCTTTTCCTGTCCCTCGCCGACAATCACAAGACGGATATCCGGTTCGGTCTTTGCCAGCGCCGGCAGCAAAAGATCCAGTCCCTTGCGCTGAATAAGGCTTCCGACATAAATCAGCTGCTTTCCTGTCTTTACCGCTTCTCCCGTGCCGTATTTGTCAAACAGGTACTTCCTGATATCCACGGTCAGATAAGAAAGAAAGCATTTGTCCGGGTCCGCTCCATATGCAATCTGAGCCTCCTTCGACGCCGTGCTGCTGGCGATAAACGCCGCCGCGCGCTTTATAATATAGCTTCTGGAAAGCCGCTGTACCTTTCCGATTCCCCGCTCTGAATGAAGGGTCCCGTCCGTCCAGCTGATAAACGGTATCTTTTTCCTTCGGCACCAGTGTACTGCTCTTAAGATCGTCGGGTTATACTCCATCGCAAACACCACGTCCGGGGCAATCCCGCGCAGCGTTTTTTCCACTCCCAGCGGAAGGAAGACATACCGGTCATCAAAGCGCCTGCGGATAATGATTGTCTTTGATTTTAAAATATGATAATTGGAAAGCCCGGAAAGCGCAACGCTCCATTTCCGGTTTTCCATACCCGCCCCGGAAAAAATAATATGAAACTCATATTCCGGGAACTGCTTTTGCAGATAGGAAAAAAAGTCTACCCGGTAGGGCGAGGGAATATTTGTGATAAATACAGCTCTCTGTTTCATGCCTGTTCCTGCTCTTTCGAAATGTTCTGATATATCCGGATTAACTTGCGATAATTATCCTCGGGCCGCAAGCGGTTCTGGTAAAATTCCCTGGCGTTCTGTTTCAGCCGGTCCAAATCCATCTGCTCAAACTCCCTGATTTTCTCAGCCAAATCCTCCACGGAATTATACTCAAACTTCACTCCGGTAACGCCGTCCTGGACCATACCGTCCATGTTTCCGACACGCCCCGCAATGACCGGTACCCCGTAAGAATAGGCCTCCGCGATCGTCATGGCAAACGCCTCATAACACTGTGAGGTCATAATGACCGCCTTCGCATTGTAAAACTTTTCGGACATTTCCTCCTTTTGCAGATAGCCCAGAAAACGGACATTCGTCATTCCGTGCTCCTTTACATACCGCTGCATTTCCTCCATCATCGGGCCCGTTCCCGCCACATAAAGAATCTTATCCGGCAGCCGCTCAAACGCCCTGACCGCGATATCAATCCCCTTTAACGCCTCAATCCTTCCCGCAAACAGAAAATATTCCTCCTCGGGCTGTTTTTTGACCGGAACGATGCCGTCCGCAAACGTAAAGTTCGGCTTGATATAGATGCGTTTCGGGTTCACGATTTTTTTGCCCGGATCCAGGGAACTGAGCAGCTTATCCTTATTAAATTCCGTCAGACAGATAAAATTCACACGGTAATACGTGCCGAGCAGACGGTGGATCAAAAGGATTGCGGAGCTTACTATGGTCTGAAGCTTGCTGTTCCGATAGCATTTATGACGTACCGCACAGCGGAAGCCGCCGTCCACGCACTCCTCACAAATCGTGTTATTTCGGAAAAAGGAGCCGGCCGGACAGAGCAGCCGAAAATTATGGAGCGTCTGCACCACTGGAACCTTACAGCGGAAGGCCGCATAAAACACGGACGGGCTGACCATCATCAGCGTATTGTGCACATGCACGATATCAATGTGGTTTTCCCTGATAATTTTTTTTACCTCCCGGCTGGTCTTTCGGGAATAAACCGCCGTAAACGGCAGCAGCAGTTTTTTTAATTTCCCCGCCCCGTTTAATTCCTGATTGCTCCGGTAATAGGTAAACACCTCATGTCCATGCTCTTCCAAAAGCTTTTTTTCATTGCGGACGACAACGTCCTCGCCGCCCGGAATCTGGTAAAAGTTATGAATTTGAAGAATACGATACTTTTCCATTTGTCCCTCCGTCCGTATCCGTCCGCAAAAGTCCCGGATACAATAAGATTCCCGTCAGCAGAATAAACGGATTCATAAAACCGTTTAACACAAACTGCTCCAGCACTCCGTAGAGTGCAAACGCCCCCATCAGCACCAGCTCCCGGTAGCAGCCCCGCCGCCAGAGCCGAACCAGCGTCACACAGATTGCCGCAAAGAACGCCAATGCGAAAATCCATCCGCAGTACAGCAGGATATACATATACGCATTGTCAATCAGCCCATGATAGCTTGCATAAAACAGCTCCTGATTTCTCGGAAGCAGCGCGAGCCCCTGATCCTGATAGTAATTTCCTGTAATATGCACCCGTCCCGATGTATAGCGGTCGAGCGTGCTCATCAGAGAGCTTCCGCTGTCGTAGAGTATCATCATCGCAAAACTGAACAGCGCACCCACGGGTACCGACAGCGCGAGAATAAATTTCGCCTTTTTTCCCTTCACCAGCTTTTCATAAATAATCAGTGCCCAGAGAAAGAAAAATACGATAATGCCCGTCCGGCAGAAGGTAAATTCATAAAACAGCAGCGCCACGCAGGACGTTCCTGCAAACCACCAGCCGTTCAGCTTCTCATAGTTGTAATAAATCAGCAGCGTGAGGGCAAGGAAAATTGTAAGAAACGCCGTATTCGGCTCGCCGAATCCGAAGCCGTACACCGGAACCTCAACATACTGGGCATTCGGGGTCGTCTTATAACCGATGTCATACACGCCGCCAAAGGATCCGACTACCATCACAGCCGCGACAAAAATGCGCAGCCAGACAGAAATCCCGATCAGCTTCCGGTAGCTGCAGCCCTTCATCCCGATGATCGTGACGAACAAAAACAGCAGCGTCGCCATCTTTGTAACAGCCCAGATGACCATGCCGGAGCCGAGCAGCAGGGCGCACCAGATTACCTCGCGCAGCGTATATTTCGTCGTCACCAGCTTTATCGCAAGAAACATAATCCCCGAGAGCATAAAAAATTTGTAAATCTGGTCACTGCTGTCATAGCCGAACGCCTTCACCAGCACATTCACCGCAAAATAGCCGTAATAAGCCGCAATCCCCACTTTTTGCCAGTCATTTTCCTGCATGAATCTTTTTATCCGCTCCATTTATTCGTCTCCAAGCTTATAAATCCTGTAATCCCCCAGCTCCTGATAAAAATGGTAGCCATATCCCGTCAAATCCTCCGGAATCTTCTGTTCTGCCACGTTAAAGCAAAGGAATACCACCTCATGTTTCTTCGCAAGCTCCGTAATTACCGAAACGTCCGGCTCTTCCTGGCACATCTGCTGATAGACCGCCGCCTCGTCCTCGCCGATGCCGGAGATAAAGCCTCCGACGTTCCTTCCGTAAAACAGCCCGATGTCACAGCGGTATTGCCGGATATAACAGAGCAGCTCATTCGGGACGATTGCCTTGACCTTCCAGTTCACGCCCGCCGCCGCCATGACATCCGCCACATCAATCGCCGCCTGCGGAAGCTTATATTCGTTTTCCGCCTCCGTAAACGTCACATCATTATAAATCCGCTCCCCGGAAACCGCGATCACGAGCACAGCAGCGGCAGCGGCAGCCACGCGCAGAAGCTGCCTTTTGATCCTCCCGGTAAGCCGGGTGAGCACATAAGCAATCGCGAAAGAAATCGGAAGCATCCAAAACAGCCTCCAGTATACCCCCGCAAAAAAACGACTGCCGACATAGCGGTAAAAAAGCGGGTTCGCCAGAAACAGCAGCGTAAGCAACGCGGGCCAGAAAAACAGCCTTTTACTCCGTTTCCCCAGCAGAAAGCATAAAACCAGCGCCAGACAGAAAATCCCCCAATGGATTATCCCGTCCCTTCCGCCGATAAAATTTTTAAAATTATCCCAAATTGAATAGAAATCCGCTAACATCAATGATACCGTCCTCTAAATTCCTGTCAGATAAAATATCAGGTAGAGCCCGCAGGGAGCCACCGCCGCCCAGACGGCAAGCGTCTGCTTTACGTTCCGGCTGTAAAGCAGATGGAGCAGTCCGTAAACTGCCAGCATAATCGGAGCCATAACTATCCCCATTCCCGAAAGCAGCGATGCCGCAAAGCTTACGGCATAAAGCGGCGCAATCCAGCGTCCCGCCCGCTTCCCCGAAGTATAAATCCGGTAAAACAGATAAAATAACAGCGGTAAAATGAAGCCCGCCACCATCGCCTTGCCCTGCCAGATGCGCAGCAAAAACATCGCGCCAAGCGTATGGGTGGAGGTATAACCCCAGATATGGAGCGCCGACAGGAATATCAGGAATAAAAACAGCTTTTCTTTGTCCCGGCCAAACAGTACGTTCCCAATCATCCCGTAGAGCACATAGCAGGTAATGATCATAAAAAACGGAAAATACGTATGGGAAAATACGGCCGGGGCGATTCCGGCAATCCGGCAGTACATCGCGACATACATTGTCCATGGAGAGGTTAAGTCCTTCTTGACCTCCCCCACATCCCAGTACATAAAATCCGCCGTAATCGGGTCATCCTTAAGCAGGGTATCGTGCACCACCGCCGACACTTCCTCGGAGACATATCTGGCGTCATCATCATCGATATGCTGATATTTCATCGGAATATAAGCCTGAATGAAAATCAGCACTGCCGCCAGAACCCCGAAAATCACTGTCCACACGGCCTTATTCCGATTCTCCCTCAAAGTCCCGGCAGGCTCCGCCGCTTTTTCCGGCAGTTCCTCGCCGGCACGGGGCAAACGGATAAACACTGCCTCCCGTCGTTCTTCGTCTCCGCTTCGCACTGCTTTTTGACACAGCACGTCCAGAAAGGAAAGCACGGCCAGCACCGTAAGCAGAAGCTTCCACAGATTCACCGCATCCGTCAGTGTCCGCTCCGAAAAAATCATCGGAACAAGGATGATCTGTCCCACGGCAAACATGGTTACGGTGCCAAGCATCCAGGCGTTGCAGAAGCGGGAAAGCCGCCCCTTTAAAGAAATCCGGTTGACCCACAGAACGCCAATCCATGCCGGGAGCAAAATGATCAGCACACACATGTAAATCAGGTCTTTATAAATCATAAATCAACACTCCGTCCAGATGTATTCCGTTTACCTCTGCCGTGTTTTTCACGGTATAAAGAGCCTCCGTTCGGATACTTCTGCGCTCGCACACCACGATATTTCTGTCGCACAAAACGGCCGTCTCAAAGCTTTCCGACATTTTGGACGCATCCCTTCCGTTCACCACAATATATTCGTAACGCTCTGCCAGCTCGTTCAGCAGCTCTGCAAACCGGCTGTTTCCGACAAGGTCAAATCCGCCCTCCTCCTTTACATTCCGATGCAGCGCATCCAGGTAATCATTCATTTTCTGAACCTCTGCCGTCTGCTCCTTCCCCAGGACATAGCCGCTGATGGAATTTTGGCTGTCTCCCGGCGTGTTCAAATCGAGATAGAGCGTCTTTTTCTGCTCATTGGCATAGCACATCGCGAGCTTCAGAGCGATGCTGTCCTGTACACGGCCAACCGCAATGCAGTTAATCTTACGGCATCCGCCTTCCCTGCCCTTTGCAAGGAACAGGGCCACCTTTTTATAGGTCTCTACATCCTGCTTCTCCCTGTTTATCACGTCAATCACAGGCGTATTTAAACATTCCTTCACTTCCTCGGCATCCTTCGGTTTTTTATAAAACATCAACCAGATCGTATAGCATACAACCTCCACGATAATGCCGAGCAGAATCCCCGCCGTAACCCCCTTTAAAACCCCTTTGCGGAAATCGGACTGGGAAATTGTGTATACCGACTGCTTTTCTACCTCCCTGGTCGCATGCGGCTCGTCAATCACGGAAACGCACTGCTGCCCCATCAGCTCCTGCGTCACAGTATCTACCGCTTTCAGCAGACCGTCCATAAATACGATTGCCGCATTTTCATCCTCGATGGTAAACTCCCAGCTTGTATGGGGGAAGGTCACATAAAATGTGACGACATCGGAAGATTCGGACTGTTCACTTTCAAACATATCGCAAAATTCTTCGTGCGTTGGCTCCAGTCCGGTAATTCTGCAAAACTCGTCATACACCCTGGTGCTTGCGGCAAGCTTCATAATATTGGTGCCGCGCTCTACCGAACTTCCGGAGCTGTATTCATGTACCAGCAGAGACGCGCAGACCTGTGTTTTATCCTGATACACCTCATTATCCACATAGGGACGCAGAGTCACCGCCTTATAGCCGCCCACAAGAACACCGAACACCGCGGCAAGGATTGCGGCAAACCACCATTTCCTCAAATTATATTTGAGCACTTCCAACAAACTGTATTCCCTGTCACTCCTGTATTCCTGATTCATCGTTATCTCCCTTCTTCTCATTCATCTCCGCGCGTCGGAAATTTCAGATTTTCGACTGCGGACAGGGCATATTTCAATCTATTCTCCGCCTTTTTCAAACACAACTTTAATAGTCTTTAAGATAATCTTTATATCCAGCCCAATGCTCCAGTTGTCGATATACTGCACATCCAGCTTTACGACCTCCTCAAAGTCCGTAATCTCATTTCTCCCGCTTACCTGCCATAAGCCGGTAATTCCGGGCTTCGCGCTGAGCCTGCGCTTCTGATGGGATTCGTACTGCCGGAATTCATCGACTGTCGGCGGCCTTGTGCCTACCAGGCTCATATCCCCCTTTAAGACATTGAAAAACTGAGGCAGCTCGTCAATACTTGTCTTTCGGATGAATTTGCCCACTTTCGTAATCCGGGGGTCATCCTTCATCTTGAACATAAAACCATTCATCTCATTCTGGCTTTCCAGTTCCTTTTTCCGTTCCTCCGCGTCCCGGTACATGGAGCGGAATTTATAGATTTTAAAGAAACGTCCGTTTTTGCCGACACGCTTTTGGGAAAAAAACAGAGGCCCCGGGGATTCCAGCAGCAGAGGCGGCGCAAGAAATACGGTCACAACCGCCGTGATTGCCAGCCCGATGACAGCTCCCACAATATCCATCGCCCGTTTTACAAACAGCATTTTCCAGTCATACTGCTGGTTCGCAAAGGTCACGACCGGAATATTGCCCATCATGCCGAAGCTTTTATGGTAATCATCAAATTTATTCAGAATCTCAATCGTGACATGTACCGTGGCCCCCATATCCGCAAAGCGGTTCACGACCTTCGCGAGGGAATCTCCGGATTCATAGGGCACGCTGATAAATACCTCGTCTACAATCTGCTCCTTCACATACTGAAACATATTGTCATAGCCGGCCACGACCGGAACCCCGTCGTACCATTTGCCAATCTGATTGTCGTCAATAATGGCAATGCTCGCCAGGCGGTGCGCCCAGTCCCTGGTGTTGTCAGAATCTGCAATGATGGTCTCAACCCTGTCCGCCGTAGTCACCAAAAACACCTGGTTATTCGCCCGTTTATTGCGGTAGATACGCAGCAGGTAATACTTGATAATGACGTGCGCCGCAAAAAAGAGCACCATATTCACAGCAGCGATACAGAAATACACGCCTCGGGAGGCTTCCGCATTATTGTGCTGCAGGAAAATCACCATCGCGGTCACAAACACCAGCACGACGCTCGCCTTGATTGCCGCCCACAGCTCCTGAAATCCGGTTCTGCTGATAAAGCCGCTTTCAATATCGGAAAAAATCATTACCAGCATATATATGACCATGACGATGCCGATGCTCTCCATCAACTCCACTCTCATATTTTCCGGCGACACATTCCGGTATACCACCAGCCACAGATAGCCGCCGCCGAAATAGCTGATGACAAAACACAGCAAATCTGCCAGCAATAAAATGATACTTTGAATCTTTTCTCTTGCCTGGTACATGTCAAGTCCTTCCTTATCTTTCAATGCCCCGGCTCTTGCAATATTCCGCAAACCCGCCGTGCACCCTGTCCTTTTCGGAAAGGATCAGATCCCTCTCCGTCATGCCTTCCGGCAGCGGCCATTCCACGCCGATTTCCTCATCGCTCCACAGAATACCGCCCTCGTCGTTGGGGTGGTAAAAATCCGTCACCTTATAGCAAAACTCCGCGTAATCTGAGAGCACAAGAAATCCATGCGCAAAATTCTTGGGCACAAAAAACTGTTTTTTATTCTCCGCGGAGAGTACGATTCCGAACCACTTCCCGAAGGTTTTGGAGCCCTCGCGCAAATCCACGGCCACGTCAAACACCTCACCGCTTACAACTCTTACCAGCTTATCCTGCGGATGATTGATTTGGAAATGCAGGCCGCGCAGCACTCCCTTTTTGGACGCGGACTGGTTGTCCTGCACGAACTGGCAGTCAATGCCCGCCTCCGCAAAATCACGGTAATTGTAGGTTTCCATAAAATAACCGCGCTCGTCTCCGAAAACCGCCGGCTCGACAACTTTTAATCCTTCGATTCCTCCGCAACAGTCTGTTACCTTTATTTTTCCCATTTTCCATTTATCCTTTCCAAATTGATACGCCCGCCTGGCGCTTCGCGTTACAGTCCCTCCGCAACGTCCAGAAGATATTTTCCGTAATCGGTCTTTAACAGCGGCTGTGCCAGACGAACCAGCTGCTCCCTGTCGATAAATCCTCTCTTATAGGCAATTTCCTCAATACAGGACACATAAAGTCCCTGGCGTTTTTGCATCGCCGAAACAAAATCCGCTGCGGCGAGAAGCATGTCGGGATTGCCGGTATCAAGCCACGCGAATCCTCTGCCGAGCGTCTCAACGCTTAAGGCCCCTCTGCGCAGATATTCATTATTGACCGAGGTAATCTCGATTTCGCCGCGGGCTGAAGGCTTTACATTCTTGGCAATCTCCACGACATCATTGTCATAAAAATAAAGTCCCGGAACCGCATAATTGGATTTCGGATGCTCCGGCTTTTCCTCGATAGAAAGCGCCTTACCGTTCCCATCAAATTCCACGACGCCGTATTCCCTCGGGTCTTTCACATAATACCCGAATATCGTTGCCCCGCCTTCTTTTTCCGTGCGTTCCGCTGCCTTTCCAAGAACCCGCGAAAAGCTCTGACCGTAAAAAATATTATCCCCGAGCACCAGCGCTGCAGCATCGTTCCCGATAAAGCCTTCACCAATGATAAACGCGTCCGCAAGTCCTCTTGGCTCCTCCTGTACGGCGTAGGAAAAGCTCATGCCGAGCTGGCTGCCGTCGCCGAACAGCTCTTGAAACACCGGCAAATCCCTCGGAGTGGAAATAATCAGTATCTCCCGGATCTGCGCCAGCATCAGTGTAGAAAGCGGATAATAAATCATCGGCTTGTCATATATTGGCATAATCTGCTTGGAAATCGCTTTGGTCAGCGGATAAAGTCTTGTTCCGGATCCACCGGCAAGTATAATACCTTTCATCTGAAATCCTCCGTTTTTGAAATTTTACTGTACGTATCTTAAATATTCCATGGACGTAATATTAAAATTTTCTTAAATCTTTACAGCCATATTAAAACGCAAACAAGCAGTATCGCCTTGTCCGACGGTACTGCTGCCTGCATCCTCTTATCTGTTCTGATACATATCCTCATAATATTTCTGGTAATCGCCGCTGGTAACGTTTTTCATCCAGTCCTCATGCTCAAAATACCACGCGATCGTCTTGCGGATTCCGTCCGCAAACATTGTTTCCGGCTCCCAGCCAATCTCTGCTTTGATTTTATCCGGTGCAATCGCATAACGCCTGTCATGTCCCTTGCGGTCCTCGACATAGGTGATCAAATCCTTGCTCACGAGCGCCCTTCTCGGGTCTTCCTCCGGCAGCATCTCACGCAATGTCTCTATGATAATGTTGATAATCTCGATATTCTGTTTTTCGTTATGTCCGCCCACATTGTAGGTCTCGCCGAGACGCCCTTTCTCCTGCACCATATCAATGGCCTTGGCATGGTCATCCACATACAGCCAGTCACGGACATTTTTTCCGTCGCCGTACACCGGAAGCTTTTTCCCCTGCAGGGCATTGTTGATAATCAGCGGAATGAGCTTCTCCGGGAACTGGTATGGCCCGTAATTATTGGAGCAGTTCGTAATATTCGCCGGAAAATGATAGGTATCGATATACGCCTTCACCAGCATGTCCGAGGACGCCTTGCTCGCAGAATACGGGCTGTGCGGCGCATACGGCGTCGTCTCATAAAAATAGGTTCCGTCATCCTCCAGGGAGCCGTACACCTCGTCGGTAGATACGTGCAGAAACCGCTTGTCTTCCCTGTAAGTGCCGTCCGGAAGCTCCCAAGCCGCTCTGGCACAGTTTAACAGAACCGCCGTACCAAGCACGTTCGTCTTTACGAACACCTCAGGATTTTTGATACTGCGGTCCACATGGCTCTCAGCCGCGAAATGTACCACGCGGTCGATGTCATTCTCGGCAAAAATGCGCGCGATAGCCTCCTTATCCGTGATATCCGCCCGGATAAACGTATAATTGCTCCTGTCCTCAATGTCCTTTAAATTCTCAAGATTGCCGGCATAGGTCAGCACATCCACATTGATAATCCGGATATCGCCGCCATATTTGCGAAACATATAATGAATATAATTAGAGCCGATGAACCCGGCCCCACCCGTCACCAGATACGTTTTCATAATTTCCTCCGTTTTCTTGCCGGAAAGCCGGCAGCAAATTTTTCCAACATTCTACCATATTTTGTGTATCAGCACAAGTTTTATGCATCAGCTCTTCCATAGCTAATATCCCAATGTCTTCATGTATTCATCCAGCGCATCCCGCCAGTCAGCCATGCGGTAATCGCCGGTAAGCTTCATCATATAATTTTCGAGAATGGAATACGCCGGCCGCTTCGCCGAGGCAGGATTCATCCGGGCATATTCCTCGCTCGTCACATGGCGCACCTTTGTCTTTTTCCCGGCACGCGCAAAAATTTCCTCCGCAAAATCCGCCCAGTTAGTAGCTCCCTCACAGGTCGCATGAAAGATTCCGTAATTCTCCGTCGGCTCAAAATGATGGATCGCCCTCGCAAGCTCCAAAGCGCTTGTCGGGGAACCCTGCTGGTCCTTCACAACACTGACCTCATCATGGCTTTCCGAAAGCCGGAGCATCGTTTTCACGAAATTTTTCCCATCCCCGTACAGCCACGCGGTGCGGAAAATAAAATATTTCCCGGCAAAATCCCGGACAAAACGCTCTCCCTCGGCCTTGGTCTTTCCGTAGGCGCTGATGGGATGAATCTCGTCAAATTCGGAATACGGCTTTGTGCCGTTTCCCTCAAACACATAATCCGTGGATACATGTATCAGCTTTGCCCCCGTCTTTGCCGCGGCAATACTTAAATTCCGCGGGCCAAGCGCGTTAATCCGGTACGCGGCATCCCACTGCATCTCACAGGCATCCACATTGGTATGCGCCGCACAGTTGATAATGACGTCCGGCTTTGCCTCCTCCACCAGAGAGCACACCGCATTGACATCCGTGATATCGAGCGCGCGGATTCCGTCTGCCTCCGCCACATCTGTGTTGATAAACTCCACGTCCTCGCCCGCGTAAACCGCGCGGACCGCGCGTCCAAGCTGCCCGTTGCAGCCAGTCACCAATATTTTTTTCATAGTTTCCCTCATTTCTGCACTCTTATTCCCCAAGGCCTCCCTCGATTGCTGCGATCAAGGCGGCAAGCGCCTCCTTTTCATCTTCTCCGTCACATACTAATTCAATTTCGTCGCCCGATTTGATACATGCTCCGAGCACGCTCAAAACACTCTTCGCATTTGCGGTATTTTCCCGATACCGGAAGGAGACGTGTGCCTTAAACTGCATTGCCTCCTTGCAGAGAATGCCCGCCGGTCTCAAATGCAGACCGGTCGGATTTTTAATTGTGACTTTTTGACTTACCATAGTACCTTTCCCTCCAAAATATTTTCTCCGACCCTAGAGCATGATCCTGGTAATCAGCTCCGCAAGCCTTTTCGCTTCGGCGTCTATGATCTTCTGATCCTTTCCCTCTATCATTACGCGAACCAGCGGCTCCGTTCCCGACGGCCGTATCAGCACGCGCCCTTCTCCGTGAAACTTCTGCTCGACTTCCTGAACTGCATCCGCAATCTCCTGGTAGTCCATAAAGTTATCCTTTTTGTGATTCGGTACTCTGGCGTTTACCAGCGCCTGCGGCAGAACCTCCATCACCTGTGCAAGCTCCGACAGCGGCTTGCCTGTCTCCACCATAACCTCCAGCAGATGAAGCGCACTTAAAAGCCCGTCACCCGTGGTATTGTCATCCAGGAAAATCACGTGACCGGACTGCTCTCCACCGATATTATATCCGTTTTCACGCATATTCTCCAGCACATAGCGGTCTCCGACCTTTGTTTTCTCAACATGGATCCCCTCTCGTTCCCCCATCAGGGTAAAGCCGAGGTTCGTCATAACCGTCACCACAATGGTATTTTTCTTAAGGGTCCCTTTCTGCTTCATATAATTTCCGCAGATTGCCATAATCTGGTCGCCGTCCACCAAATCGCCATTCTCATCCACTGCAAGCATACGGTCCGCATCGCCGTCAAACGCAAGCCCGACAGCCGCCTTTTCGTAGACCACCCTTGCCTTCAGCTCATCCATATGCGTGGAACCGCAGTTTGCATTGATATTCGTTCCGTCCGGGCTGGTGTGAATTGCCACAAGCTCCGCCCCGAGGTCCGAAAGCGCCTTCACGGAGGTGTAATGCGAAGCTCCCTCCGCACAGTCCACCACAATCTTCATCCCGGTCAGATCAACCGGAACGCATTTCTCAATAAAGCGCACATATTCATCCCGTAAATCAAAACGGTAATCAATCTTTCCCACACCGGAACCAATCGGAAGCTTCACATCCTTCATATTGTTGCGGATCAACGCCTCAATCTCATCCTCCAGTTCATCCGAAAGCTTATAACCCTCACCGTTGAAAAACTTAATTCCGTTAAATTCCATCGGATTATGGGACGCGGAAATCACGACTCCCGCATCCACCTTATGCTTTCTCGTCAGATAAGCAATCGCGGGCGTAGGCATAACACCCACAAAAATCGCATTTGCGCCAACGGAACAAATACCGGCCATCAGGGCGCTCGCCAGCATACCTCCCGAAATTCTCGTATCGCAGCCCACAATAATGGTTGCCTGATGCTCCTGCTCTTTGGTAAGTACATAGGCTCCCGCCTGTCCCAGCTTCGTTGCCAGCTCAATCGTCAGCTCCGAACCTGCCACACCGCGCACACCGTCTGTCCCAAACATTCTTGCCATTCTCTTTTCCTCCAGCTTTATTCTATTTATGATCTGCTTCCGCCTGAAGTCGTACTCCGGCTGCTGCCCGAAGTCCTGCTCCCGGCAGCTTCCTCCGACGCGGACTCGTCCTCCGGATCGCGAATCGTCACAGGAACACGGACGCTTCCCACCTCATACAGCTCACTGTCGAGATTAAACTCAGCCGTAACCTCATGGTCACCTCTGCCAAGATCCGTCAAATCCAGGATTCCCGTAATATTATCCTCGGAAAGCGCCTCGATATCACTCTCGGCTCCCGTAACCACAACCTCAATCGTATCTTCCGTAATTTCCGCTTCGTAGCCCTCCCGGATATTCTCCAGCGTAAATGCTCCCGCTGGCACCTCAAACGTTTTTTCCGTAATCGCTTCCACCGTGACAGTAACCTCGATCTTCGCATCGGAAGCCACCACCAGGGAGGTATTCTCCGGCAGATACGGCGTAATATCCACCGTCGTCTCCATCGTCTCAGTCGCATCCGTCATATCCAAAATCTCAGCCGGAATGGAAATTTTATTAATCCCGTTCAGAACCGATGCCTCGCCCTTGATGCGCACCTGCTCCGGCTTATAGGTAATTCCCTTGAGCACATGGCCCTCGGCCACACTTCCCGATGTCTCAAACTCCAGTGAAACATCCTTGGTATTTAAAATCTGCGCCGTCACGGTCACAGTCGACAGATTCATTTTCAGCTTTGAGGTATCAATCTCATTGCCGTCCGCATCATACAGCACCGGAACTACCGTATCCGTCACATCCGAAGACATTCCATCCACATTAATAGTCGCCACCACCGTATCAATCTGGCTGGTTACCGACGATGGTCCGGAAATTTTAAGCAGATTGGAGGTCACAATCTCGACATTGCCGAGCGCACAGCCATCCATCACCGTTCCCTCCGTAGCCACGGAAATTCGTTTCTGGACATTGCCCAAATCCTCCACCGCAAGCTCCAGATAAAGCTGTCGGGAAGAAATCTCGACATTGGAGCTCGAAAATTTCGTACAGGTTATCGTAATCGGGACACGGCATATTCCGTCCTCACCGATATCCTCTATTCTTTCGATGTCCGCAACTGCGGTAAAATCAGAATTTGACAGCCTTTCGTGATAGCTTCTCTTGGCGGAAACCGAAAAAGTAACCGTGTTATTGCCCCCGAGCAATTCCGAATATTTTCCGTTCTCGGTAAGATAATTGACGTTTTCCAGCGTCACGCTCGTCGTATAGGTCTGCGTAATCACCGGGTCGTCAATGCCGGCGACAATCACCCACAATACAACCGCCAATACCGCGGCAAGAACCTTGAGGCCAAAATTATTTGTTATTTTTTTTGCGAGCTTCCTTAACATCTTTCAGCCTCCTTTTCCATAATTCAATTTTCGTCACTTTTTTCTCACGCTTTTGGATATATGCAAGCTTATTTTTCAGGAAATCCGCGTCAACATTCCGATAAAGCTCACCGTCAAGGGCAATCGACACACGCCCCGTCTCCTCGGATACCACGATCGTGAGCGAATCGCTCACCTCGCTGATACCGACAGCGGCACGGTGCCTGGTTCCCAAATCCTTGCTGATGCTCAGCGAATCCGTCAGCGGCAGATAACAGGTGGCCGAAACCACGCGGTCCCCGCGGACAATGACAGCGCCGTCGTGAAGCGGCGTATTTTTCTCAAAAATATTAATCAAAAGCTGGCTGGTCAGAATACCGTCCACCGCAATCCCGGTCCGCTCGTATTCCGTCAGCACGATCTCATCCTCCACGACAATCAGGGCGCCGGTCTTTACCTTTCCCATCTCATAGCAGGCCTTTACGAGCTCATTGATGGTCTTATCACTGAACTTTCCTGCATCTCCCCTCGAAAAATCAAAGGAAAAAAACGAGGTCAGGAAATTCTTCCTTCCGAGATTTTCCAGTGCCTTGCGCAATTCCGGCTGGAAAATAACCACAAGCGCGATAATGGCGACGCTCAGGGTATTTTGAGCGATCCAGAGAATGGTATTCATCTGGAACACCGCCGCAACCGACACAAAAAGCAGAATCACCAAAATGCCCTTTAAAAGCACCCAGGCCCTTGTATTCTTAATCCACACCAGCATATAATAGAACAAAAATGCTATGATGATGATTTCCACAAGATTCGTGACCGTCATTTTCGGTATTTTCATGTAAAGCGATGCCTTTTCCCAAAAGGCATTCAGCATTGCCATCGCATTCTGCACCTGTTTCACTTCCCTTTCCGAGTAATTTCCGCGCTAATCCAATAAATCCTCGTCAATATCCATTTCCTCGGCAAACCGTTTTCTGGTCATCCGTTCGCCTTTTTCTTTTCCGCCAAACCTCGTTACCTTTTTATCCGTACCGGAGACAATCGCCTTCGGCACGGCCTTCACGTAATAGTAATACTCATCGTCCTCAAACTGCAGGCGCTCCGTCCTCGAATAATCGAGGTTGAAAAACACAAATTGCAGCACAAACGCAACGGCGCAGGAAATCACGCACCCAATCAGTACCTCCACAGTCTTTCCTGCAATCCCGAGCAGCATATAGCCTGCAATCAGGCCTATCGCCTGAAACAGGATTCCCGAAATAATCGCCACTGTCCATGCGTGCTCAATGGACATTCTCCGAATCAGGTAAACGATAATCGCGGCAGCCACCATGATTCCGAGTACCAGATACATCTCACGGTTGCCCACAAGCTGGTTTAAGGCAACCACAATCTTAGAGGTGCCCTCCTCAGCCTCCTCGGCCGCTCCCAGTGCCGCCTGATTCTGCTTGACACCGTCCAGAAAAAAGAACAGAACCGTTCCGCAGATCAGAGAAAAGAGCGAATACATTTCCTTCAGAAGCCCCGTCGCCACCGGTATCAGATACGGGATATGAACCCCAAAGCACAGCGGTGTCAATATAATATTATACTCATGCTTCGGCGAAAAACGAAAATACAGAAAATATATCAGCACAAACAAAAGCAGCCCCACCAGACACACCTCCAGCGAAAGGGCATACAAATCGATGAGAATCAAAACAGAGCCAGCCAGCACTGTTGCACCTATCGGCAAAACAGAACACACAAGGGCCAAAAGCAGTGCGATCGGCATCGTGCTGATTCTCTCCATATAGCCGATATTGGCGTTGATCATCAGAAACGATGCAAACGCTAACAGAAATCTTATGATTGGCGTAATGTATACTTCGTTTTTTCCGTAAAAATGAACCAGTTTTTCTTTCAATTCCAATAAGGTAGTCATATCTGCCTCCCGTTACTATTCCCAGTCTTTATTTCCGTTCACCCGAAGCCGTTCCTCCCGTGTGTACATCGTGTTGATTTTCTTGAGACTGACATAGTATTGCTTTACTTTTCTCCTGCCGTTCGTGTATTTTACATGAAAAATAATGTATGTCGCCGCAAGATAAATAATCATAAAGATGACATAAAGCACCGCCGTCGTAACAAGAATCTGCAAAATATCCAGGCTGTTAATCTTCTCCATCAGCTCCTCCATGCTGTACAGCGCCCAGAGCAGCCCCAGGAGGAAAAATGCAATCGACCCTCCCACAAAGCTTTTTAAAAGCTGTAGGGAAACATAGTCCTTTCTCGCATACTGCATCATGGGCTTACAGTCCTTCCCGTCCTGCGAATCAAACTCCGCCATTTTTATCATGCAGCGCAGACGTTCTTCATTTACCATGCAACCTTTATCCTTTCTTTCCCTAAAAACCGCAATTTGCACGCAATAACGCATTCTTATTAACCATTATAGCACAGTGCCTGTAATTTTCAAAGAAAAAAAAGCAGAGCCCCAGCCCAGGCCCTGCTTTCTTCTATTATAAAAAACGCATTCTGCTGCCGTCGCGTTCGACTTTTTCCACCACGGTTCCCTTCGGTTTATCCAAGGCATTGGCAAGCTTATTCTGCATGGAGGTTTTGCATTTGTCGCAGAATTTTCCGCTCCGAATCGGCCTCCCGCAGCTCTCGCACAATATACCGTCCGGCGAAGCCTTGGAGAGAATCAGCCTCTCCTGACGAATCCACAGTTTAATCTGCTTAACGGATACATCCATATCCTCCGACACCTGCTTGACAGTGGCATCCGGATTATCCTCGATATATTTCTTCACCTCGGAGAACTTCTCCTCCAGCTTTTTCTTACATGCCGGACAAAGCTGCTCTCCATCCATATAATTAAATAAACGTCCGCAGCCCTTACAATTCTTTACTTCCATATCCGATACACCCTCCCGTCTTTCCCTCAATACCCCGTTCCGATACTGATGCAGATATAATATATATTTTTGACACCCGCGTCAAGCAGAACTCCGGCAACCGCGTCCATCGTACTCCCTGTCGTATAAATGTCATCAACCAACACTATTTGAGTATATTCTACTATATCCGGCACCAATTGGAAAGCATTTTTTAAATTGCGTTTCCGCTGGACGTCATTTAAGGTTTTCTGGGGAGCCGTATTCCGCACCCGCTTTACCAGCCGCGTATCCACCGGAATTCCGGTGTTTCTGCCAAGGGCACGCGCGAATATTTCGGCCTGATTATATCCGCGCAGCCGCTTTTTCCAAAAATACATCGGGACGGGGACAAGCACCTCTGCCCCTCTGCTCTTTAACCATGCTCCGTACCGCTTTGCCGCACGGTCCGCATAATATTCGGCATACTCCCTTTTATTTGCATATTTAAATCGATAAAGGGACTTGGGGATTCCTTCTCCATAGACAAAAACCGCCTTCCCCTGTGTGTAGAGATGCTTCTTCGCCGCACAGTCAGGACAGTATTCTCTGCGCTCATTCTCCAGAGGCTTTCCGCATTTTTTGCATACCGGTTCTCCGATTTCCCGAACCTTGCCGGCGCACGCGGGACAGATGCCCCCGCCTGTCTCCGTAATTTCGTCACAGATTGGGCACCTGGGCGGATAAAGGATTCCAAGCGCTTTCTCAGATATGCTTCGAACAAATTCCATAAAACCCTTTCCAAATCTCTCCAGAGGTCAGGATACCATTTTTGCGCGCCGTGCGCCATAAAGTTTTTCTTAAATTTTTCTTATGACCAGACATTTTCCTTCCACAAGCGCATAATTCGGTTGACGAAAACACTTTTCCTATTTATAATTTTGTTTATTAAAAGCGTTATCGCATTAAAGTCCTAAAGGAGGAATTATTTATGAAAAAATATCAGAAATTATTATCCGCTGCAATGGCGGCCGCTATGACAGTCTCCCTGGCCGCCTGCGGAAGCAACGACTCCGGCACGGCAGCCTCGACGGGAAATGCGTCCGATACGGGTACAGGCACGCAGGCCGATGCGTCCGACGCCGGTAACAGCAGCGGAGAAAGCTTCACCATCGGTATCTGCCAGCAGCTTGAGCATCCGGCGCTCGATGAAGCGACCGAAGGCTTTCAGGCGGCGCTCACCGAGCTTCTGGGTGCGGATAACGTAACCTTTGATTTGCAGAACGCACAGGGCGAGCAGGCAAACTGCGCCACCATCTGCAACGGCTTTGTTTCCGCCAATTACGATTTGATCCTGGCCAACGCGACCACGGCACTCCAGTGCGCTGCCGCCGCGACAAGCACGATCCCGGTGCTCGGCACGTCCGTAACGGATTACGCGACTGCCCTCGACATCGACGACTGGACGGGAGCGACCGGCACCAATGTTTCCGGAACCGCTGACCTCGCCCCGATTGACCAGCAGGAGGATATGCTTTTAGAGCTGTTCCCGGACGCGGAGATGGTCGGTATTCTCTACTGCTCCGCAGAGCCCAATTCATCCTTCCAGGCACAGCAGTTCGAGCAATATCTGGAGGAGGATGGTATTGCATATCAGGAATACACCGTTGCGGATTCCAATGACATTGCCTCCGTCGTGCAGAGCGCAGTCAGCGAGGTCGATGTCATTTATATTCCGACCGACAATACGATGGCGGGAAATACGGAATCCATCAACAACATTGCACTCCCGGCAGGCGTTCCGATTATTGCCGGCGAAGCAGGCATCTGTTCCGGCTGCGGAGTCGCGACGCTCTCCATCAGCTATTATGACATCGGCTACACCGCCGGAGAGATGGCTTACGATGTTCTGGTAAACGGAGCGGATATTTCCACTATGGAAGTAAAATATGCAGACTCTGTTACCAAGCAGTATAATGCCGACATCTGTTCCGAACTGGGCATTACGGTTCCCGACGATTACACGGCGATTGAAACCGAGGAATAAGCCGCAGCTTATTCTTACTGAATTTTACAGAAAATGAGGGGTTTTTCCTATGGCTATTTTAATGAGTCTTGACCCTATGGCACTCTTCCGCTCCATGCCCGGCGCTTTTGCGCAGGGGCTGGTGTGGGGACTGATGGCCTTAGGCGTCTATATCACCTACCGTCTTTTAGACTTTGCCGATTTAACAGTGGACGGTTCTCTTGCGACCGGCGGTGCGGTTGCGGTCATGCTGATACGCGGCGGCATGAACCCGTGGCTTGCACTGGTTTTTGCTTTTCTCGCCGGTATGGCGGCAGGCTTTATTACCGGCATTTTACATACCGCCCTCGGCATTCCCGGGATTCTTGCCAGTATTCTGACGCAGATTTCCCTGTATTCCATCAACTTGAATATTATGGGGCGTTCCAACCAGGCGGTGAGCGTCGACAAGTATAATCTTGTAGTGTCTCTCCGCTATATCTCAGATTCGGACAGCACGAAGATACGTCTGTTCGCCACCTGCATCCTGCTCTGTACAGCCGTCGTAGCCATCCTCTACTGGTACTTCGGCACCGAACAGGGACATGCCATCCGCGCAACCGGCTGCAATCAGCAGATGGCCCGCGCGCAGGGAATCAATACGAACTTCCATACCGTGATTGCCCTGATGCTCTCCAACGGTCTGGTAGGTCTTTCCGGCGGTCTTTATGCGCAGTATCAGGGTGCGGCGGACGTCAACATGGGACGCGGCGCAATTGTCATCGGCCTTGCCGCCGTCATTATCGGCGAGGTTTTGTTCGGGAAATTATGTGCCGGAAAGCATTTTGCTTTTGCCTACACCATGCTTTCCGTTATTGGCGGAGCAATCATTTATTACATCGTCATGAATATCGTGCTCTGGCTGAAGCTGCCCTCCGACGATTTAAAGCTGTTCTCCGCGATCGTCGTGATAATTGCCCTTTCGGTTCCGTACCTGAAATCGAAATACGGCAAAAAGGGGGTGCACACCAATGGCTGAAATGCTGAAAATCGAAAATATCTATAAAACCTTCCATCCCGGAACCATCAATGAAAAGATTGCGTTAAACGGTGTCAATCTCTCCCTGGAGGAAGGGGATTTTGTTACGGTCATCGGAGGAAACGGAGCCGGAAAATCCACAACGTTAAACGCCGTCGCAGGTGTATGGCCAATCGATTCCGGAAAAATCTATATCGGCGGCGACGATGTCACAAAGCTGTCCGAGCATAAACGTGCCCGCTACCTCGGACGTGTTTTCCAGGATCCCATGACCGGCACCGCCGCTTCCATGTCAATCGAGGAAAATATGGCGATAGCCGCACGCCGCGGACAAAAACGCGGGCTCTCCTGGGGCATTACCCACAAGGAGCGCGATACTTACCGCGCGCTTTTAAAAACCCTTGATTTGGGACTTGAGGACCGCCTCACCAACAAGGTCGGTCTGCTTTCGGGCGGACAGCGCCAGGCTGTCACGCTTTTGATGGCCTCCATCCAAAAGCCAAAGCTTTTGCTTCTGGATGAGCATACCGCCGCCCTCGACCCGAAAACAGCGGCAAAGGTTCTTGCAATCTCCGATAAAATCATCGCGGAGAATCACCTGACGGCTATGATGGTCACGCATAATATGAAGGACGCGATTGCGCACGGAAACCGGCTCATTATGATGCACGAGGGAAGAGTCATTTTGAACATCGCCGGTGAGGAAAAGAAAAAACTTACCGTGGAAGACCTGCTGCACCAGTTCGAAAAGGTCAGCGGAGAAGAATTTGCAAACGACAAGGCGTTGCTGTCGTAGTGCTGTTTTATATCGAAAAGCCCCGTACACCTCTGAAAAGAGATATACAGGGCTTTTCGATTTTATTCCTCCCTCAGCCGGTCGCACAGACCGCTGTAACGCTTCTGCTGCGAGGTATTGCGCACCATCTGGTAAAAGGTAGCGTCATTTCCCACCAGGGTGACGCACCGTCTGGCACGCGTCACCGCCGTATAGAGCAGATTGCGGTTCATCAGCATTGACGGGCCGCTCAGCAGCGGAATGACGACCGCCGGATATTCGCTCCCCTGCGATTTGTGAATTGTGATTGCATAGGCAAGCTCCAGCTCATCGAGAAGCTTATAGGGATATTCCACCATCCGCCCCTCATCAAACTCAATCAGCATCATTTCCGCAAAATCATTGATTCTTCGGATAATTCCCATATCACCGTTGAACACTCCGAGCCCTTTATCCACTGTCAGTCCGAATTTCGTTCGGATTTCCCACGGAAGCTGATAGTTATTCTTCGTCTGCATGACCTTATCCCCCTCGCGGAACAAAATCTCTCCGTATTCCTTCTCCGCCTTATCGGCAGCCGGAGGATTCAGATAACGCTGCAATATCCCGTTGAGGCGCTCCACGCCCAGAAGTCCCTTGCGCATCGGGGTCAGCACCTGAATATCAAAGGGCGTCGCCTCCACAAATTTGGGCAGCTTCTGCCCTATCAGCTGCAGCACCACATTGATGATGACATCCGCGTCATACCGCTTGAGGAAAAAGAAGTCCATACTCTTATTATCCAGCACGACTTCCTCCCCGTGATTAATTTTATGGGCATTGACGATAATATCACTTGTAGATGCCTGCCGGAAAATCTTTGTCAGCATCACCACATTGCACACATGAGAATCAATAATATCACGGAGCACGCTGCCCGGTCCCACACTCGGGAGCTGATTGACATCTCCCACCAAAATGAGTCTGGTTCCGACGGCCACCGCTTTCAGCAGGGAATGCATCAGGGAAATATCCACCATCGACATTTCATCCACAATAATCACGTCCGCCTCGAGCGGATTCTGCTCATTGCGTTCAAAACCCCCGGCGCCCTCCATTCCTCCGTTTAATTCCAGCATCCGGTGTATGGTCCGCGCCTCAAAGCCCGTTGTCTCACTCATCCGTTTTGCCGCGCGCCCGGTCGGCGCCGCCAGAAAAATGTCCAGCCCCTCCAGCTCGAAATATTTGATAATCGTATTGATGGTCGTCGTCTTCCCGGTACCCGGGCCTCCGGTAATCACGAGCAGTCCGTTGCGCACCGCCTCACGCACCGCCGCGGCCTGATGCTCGTCCAGCACCATCCCGGTCTGCTTCTCAATGCTTCGGATACGCTGCTTTAGCTCGATTTCCGGAACGTCATAGCCGACATTGAGCTGCTTTAGCATCACCGCCGTATTTGCCTCCATATAATAAAAGGACGCCGCGTATACCTGGGCCTGCATATCGTCCGCTCCCTCGGGCTGTTTCAGGATAATTTTGCGCTCAATCGCCAAATCCATATACTGCTTTTCAATCTGCTCCGCACCTACCTCCAGCAGCCTTGCCGCGCGCTCCGTCAGCTCCCGTTCGGGAAGATATGTATGCCCTTCCGCCGTTGCCTGAAGAAGCGCATAAAGAATTCCGCTTCTGATACGAAAATCCGAATCCATGCGGATTCCGACTCTCGCGGCAATTTCATCCGCCGTGCGGAAGCCCACGCCTTCGATGTCATCCGCCAGACGGTAAGGATTTTCCTTAATAATGCCATAGACATCCTGCCCATACGCCTGATAGACCTTTACCGCCAGATTCATTTTGATTCCGTACTGCTGCAGAAAAATCATCGCCTGACGAAGATCACGTTTCTCATTGACCTGACTTGCAATTTCCATTGCCTTCCGCTCGCTGATACCCTTAATCTCCGCCAGCCGCTCCGGCTCCTCCTCGATGATGCGGAAGGTATCCTCCTGAAATCGCCGCACAATCCGCGCCGCAAGCGCAAGGCCGATGCCCTTGATCGCACCTGAACCAAGATAACGCTCGATCGCCTCCTTATCCTCCGGCGCCTTTTCCTCAAAGCTTTCTACCTTAAACTGCACTCCGTAGGTCGGATGCTCCGTATAGTCTCCCGTCGCCTCGATATTTTCTCCTTCCGCGATTGCGGAAAAAATGCCGACACAGGTAATCTCGTCCTCCCCGCTCACCAGATTTAAAACCGTATAACCGTTGTCCGCATTCCGATATATGATATGTTCTACATAACCTGCCAGCTTTTCCAAAACATTCTCCATCCTCTTACAAAATAACGCCGCCCCGAGGCGCGGCTTCCGGTAAGGTAAAAACAGTGCAGTCTGACAAAACACGTCTGCTTTCCCACACACGTACCTTCGTCAAAACTGCACTGCCCATTCCGGCATCAAAGAATTCACGTCTCCATGCCTTCTATTCTATATTATAATTACGTTTCATCTGCTCATACAACTGCTGCGTAAAGCTCATCCCTACCTCGTCTACAAGCTCGTCCGCCATAAGTTCAATCACGCTGTCCATATGAAAGTCTTTCAATGTAGAGATTGAGGAATCCTCCTCCTCATCATCCGTGAGGTTTTCCTTCACTTCCTTTAATATCTCTTCCACAAAGTAGGACTCAAAATCCTTGCACGCCTGGAGCAATTCTTCCTCGGTGGAATCGGAAGAAATCCCCTGCAGGGAATTCTGGAGAGACGCAGCGTTATTTGCCGCCGCCGCATTTTTGCCAGTATCGATCAATGAAGAAATTCCGTCTACCGATATCATAGAAACCTCCTGTCTTTTGAATCAAACTTAGCGTCTCAGATTATTCGCCTGCTCAAGCATCTCATCCGCAGCCGTAATCGCCTTGGAATTGAGCTGGTACGCGCGCTGTGCAATAATAAGGTTTACCATCTCATCCGCCACCTGAACATTGGAGCCCTCCAGATAATTCTGCATCACGCTGCTCCTTGTCAGGTTTGCCGTTGTCGCTTCATTCATCGCGTTCCCTGATGCCGGTGTCACAGACAGAAGATTTGACCCCTCTTTGTTCAGACCGCTCGGGTTATTAAACTGAAACAGACCGATGCTCTGGTTCAGATTGACATAGGTTCCGTTCCCGTTCCGGTAGCTGACTGCCCCGCTCTGATCCACAACCACACTCTCCGCCGTTATTCCGTTCGGAAGTATAATCGGGTTATTGTTGGAATCCAAAACCGGATAGCCGTCGCTTGTGGAAAGCGTCACTCCGTTTGTGCCGACCGCCCAGACAAAGTTGCCGGCTCTCGTATAATAGGTCTGCCCGTCCGCACCGCGCACAGCAAAAAAGCCGTCGCCGTCAATCGCAAAATCCGTCGCATTCTCGCTCGCCATCAGAGAACCCTGCGTATAAATCGAGGTATTCGACGCAACCCTGGTTCCCAAACCAACCTGTGCGGAAATCGGCTTTTCCTCGCCGTTGGCACTTGTCGTCCTGGTCTGAATGGTCTGGTAAAGCAGAGATTTAAACTCCATCTTTTCCTGTTTGTAGCCAACCGTATTAACGTTTGACAGGTTGTTAGAAATATTGTCTACATTCGACTGCTGCGCGATCATTCCGCTCGCCGCAGTGTAGAGTGCTCTCATCATAGTACGTTACCTCCTGCTTACACCTTTCCCACCTGATTTACCGCTTTATCCAGAGTCTCGTCAATTGCGTTGATAACCTTCTGTCCTGCCTGATAAGCCCTGGTAATCGTTATCATATCCACCATCTCAGACACAATATTGATATTGGAAGCCTCGATACAGCCCTGATTTACCGCCGCATCAGACGCAACGCGGACACCGCCGTCCACCAGATCGTACATATTCTCACCGTACTTTGCCAGATAATTGTAATCCTCAAAGTCCACGACACCGAGCGTTGCAACCTGTACATTATTCTGATAAATATTGCCGTCCTCGTCAACGGTAATCTCGGCATTGGGATCCAACTGAATCCGCTGCCCGGGATCTCCGTTCAGCGCGCCGTTCTGATTTAATACAAAATCGCCGTCCTTGGTCACAAGATAACCTGCCGTGTTCACGACAAAGGCGCCGTCTCTGGTATACTTCACGGAGGTGTTGCCCGCCTTATCGGTATAGGCAATCGCAAAAAATCCGTCACCGTCCAACGCGAAATCCGTCGCATTCTCCGTGACGCTGAAATTTCCCTGACTGTAATCCGTATAGGTCTCTCCGATATGGACGCCCATGCTCATCGTCCCAAGTCTCTGCGGCATGCTGTAATATGAAGTATCTTTGATTTTAATTGCAAGCTCATCCGCAAAGGTCTGGCTGGTCGTCCCCTCCTTCTTATAACCATTCGTATCGGCGTTTGCCAGGTTGTTGGAAAGAATATCCAGACGGTTCTGTTCGTTCAGCATTCCCGTATATGCCGTATACAATCCTTTTACCATAAATGCTCTCCTTTATCTGCCGTTACCGTCAACTCCCCTTTTGACCGCTATCTTATATATCGGCCAAAACAGCCGAAAGCTTAATCCTCATCACGCTTTCCGGCTAAAAATTCTACGAATTTTCCTGTACCGATGGCAACGCAGGTCATCGGCTCGTCGGCCGTCATCGTGTTAATCCCGGTCCTGTCCTCAATCAGCTCCTCAAGACCGCGGAGAAGCGCCCCTCCTCCGGTCAGCACGATTCCCCGGTCCGCAACATCCGCCGCAAGCTCGGGCGGTGTCTTTTCCAGTACGGAATGCACCGCCTCGACAATCTGAAGCGTCGGTTCACGCAGCGCTTCCTCCGTCTCCTCGGAAGAAACGGTAACAGTCTTCGGAAGTCCCGTCACAAGGTTCCGTCCGCGGACATCCATCGTCTCCGCCTGCGCCAGCGGGAAACAGGAACCGATTTTTATTTTGATATCCTCGGCGGTTCTCTCGCCGATGAGCAGATTATGCTTTTTTCTCATGTAACGGACAATCGCTTCGTCAAAATCATCGCCGGCAATCTTGATGGATGTGCTGACAACGGAGCCTCCGAGCGAAATCACTGCGATATCTGCGGTTCCGCCGCCGATATCAACGATCATATTCCCGCAGGGCCTTGCGATGTCGATGCCGGCTCCGATGGCCGCCGCAATCGGCTCCTCAATGATGGTAACCTCTCTGGCACCCGCCTGATAGGTTGCATCCTCCACCGCCTTTTTCTCTACCTCGGTAACTCCGCTCGGCACACACACGCTGATGCGCGGCTTACGGAAAGTCTTTTTCCCGAGCGCCTTCTGGATGAAATATTTTATCATCTTCTCCGTCACCTGATAATCAGAAATGACACCCTGCCGAAGGGGACGAACCGCCACAATGTTGCCGGGCGTTCTTCCCAGCATCAGCCTTGCCTCCTCCCCAATCGCTTTAATTTTATTTGTATCACGGTCAAAGGCTACTACGGACGGCTCTTTTAACACTACGCCCTTTCCTTTGATATATACTAATATGCTGGCAGTACCCAAATCAATACCGATATCTGTACTCATCATCTCAATATTTGCCCCTTTCGTTCTGTTTGTTTTTGATATATGGCAATTATTTCCAGGTCTTCACAGACACAGAAACGCATTTAATCCTATTTTTACATATACAGTCCTATTATATACAAAAAATGGGATTTTTCAAAGGTTTTTTTGGGGTGCAGCCCGTTTTTTAAAAAAAATAAGAATTTCTTCATTCTTTTTTATTTGTTTTGTATATTTTTCATTTTATCATCACACATTCATCACATTTTTGCTTTATATTGTAAGAGTACTGACAAAGGCGTCCGATACAGCGGACAGCAATTCATCAGGTAATTTCCCTGATGGCAGTATAATTTTTCATAACTCATGCTTCCCGGATTCCCCGAGGGTTTTCGGGAAGTACTCCCCGAATGCATCAGGGGCTGCCGCATATGCGCGGCAGCCCCACTTATTTTTATCCGGGCAAATTCTTTTCACCGGTTCATCCGATTCACAAATTCCCGATCCTTTGCCGTCAACTCTGCCCATGCCGGCCGAAAACCGCTGCGCAGCGCATTTCTTACGGATTTGATATTCGACCATGCCGCACAGTAAAACGGCACCTTCCCACGTTCCATGATTTCAAATGCAAGCCTTGATGTCAGCGCTGAGGCAATCCCCTGTCTCCGGTATTCCGGCAGCACGTCAATGCCAATCTGCCACATGCTCTCACAATCGGCGGAACATCCGGCAAGCCCCACCAGCCTTCCCTCCGCATAAGCACCCACACCAAGCACATCAAGCTGCTTCCTGTCCCTGCAGAGCGCGTTGCTCCACGTTTCCGTGTATAATTCCTGAAAATCCGCCTGCTCCATAAGCCTTAATTCCAACGGACACTCCAGCGGCCGAAATACCCGCATATCCGGCAGAAAATATTCCGCCATAAAACAAATCCGCAGTCCCTTTTCCTGTAAACCGTCATTGAGCACATGCATATTCGGCGTCTCAAAGCAATGCTCCGCCGGATATTTTTTCAAATAAGCCTCCACAAGCTCCCTGTATTCCTCCTGCACAGACGCGACAACATTGCTCCCGTAGGAAACAAGCTGGCAGGCAAAGGGAAGCGTGAGGTATTTGCGTGCCGCCGCATTTTCCGCCGACACGGCAATCACGTTGTCCGGAAGGGTAAAATCCCTCCACCCGCAGTTCAGTTCCGCCGCCGACTGCCGCATCGCAATCTCAAGAATCCGGTCATTCGTAAACATATTTTCCTCCCCAGCTCACGCCTGTCTGTCTTTTTCCAGATACTTTTTAATATAACGCCCCGTATACGATTCCGGCACGTTTGCGACCTCCTCGGGCGTTCCGTGCGCAATGACCGTCCCGCCGCCGTCGCCGCCCTCCGGCCCCATATCAATGATATAGTCCGCAGTCTTGATGACATCCAAATTGTGCTCGATGACAACAACCGTATTACCGCCTTCCGACAGCCTGCGCAGAATTTCAATCAGCTTGTGCACGTCTGCAAAATGCAGACCGGTTGTCGGCTCGTCCAGAATATAAATGGTCTTGCCGGTACTCCGTTTAGAAAGCTCCGTGGCCAGCTTGATTCGCTGCGCTTCCCCTCCCGACAGTTCGGTGGACGGCTGCCCCAGCTTCACATAGGAAAGTCCTACATCATAAAGTGTCTGTATTTTCCGATGAATGGACGGTACGTTTTTAAAAAACTCAAGCGCCTCCTCCACCGTCATATCCAGCACATCATAAATGCTTTTTCCCTTATATTTTACTTCAAGTGTTTCACGGTTATAGCGTTTTCCCTCACAGACCTCACAGGGAACATAAACGTCCGGCAGGAAATGCATTTCAATTTTGATAATACCGTCGCCGGAGCACGCCTCGCAGCGCCCTCCCTTTACATTAAAGCTGAATCTTCCTTTTTTATAGCCTTTAGCCTTTGCATCCGGCGTGGCCGCGAACAGATCCCGTATCATGTCAAAAACCCCGGTATAGGTCGCCGGATTTGAGCGCGGCGTTCTTCCGATGGGAGACTGGTCAATGTCAATGACCTTATCGAGCTGCTCAATTCCCTCAATCGCATCATGCAGTCCCGGAATACATCTGGCACGGTTTAAATCCCTGGCAAGGCGCTTATATAAAATCTCGTTGGTCAGAGAGCTCTTGCCTGAGCCGGAAACTCCCGTAATGCAGGTCATAACTCCAAGCGGAATCTGCACGTCAATGTTTTTCAGGTTGTTTTCCCGCGCTCCTTTGATCGTTAAAAATCCCGTAGGCTTCCGCCGCTCGGCCGGAACCGGAATCCGGATTCGACCGCTTAGATATGCCCCCGTAATGGAATTTTTATTTTTCATAATTTCCTCAGCCGTCCCGCACGCGACCACTTCCCCTCCGTGGGAGCCTGCCCCTGGTCCGATATCTACGATATAATCCGCGGCAAGCATGGTGTCCTCGTCATGCTCGACGACAATAAGAGTATTTCCGAGGTCTTTCAGGTTTTTTAATGCACCGAGCAGCTTATCATTGTCGCGCTGGTGAAGACCGATGGAGGGCTCGTCCAGAATATAGGCAACCCCGACCAGACCCGATCCAATCTGCGTTGCAAGCCGGATGCGCTGCGCTTCCCCGCCGGAAAGCGTCCCCGTTGCACGCGACAGCGAAAGATAATCCAGCCCCACTTCATTTAAAAATCCCACACGCGCCCGGATTTCTTTCAGAATCTGGTCTCCTATCAGATGCTGCTGGCGGGAGAGCTCCATATCCTGCAAAAACTCTCCCAGCTTTTTCACTGACATGGAGGTAATCTCATAAATATTTTTATCCGCAACCGTAACCGCTAAAGACTCGGCCTTTAACCGCTGCCCCTTACAGGTCTCGCAGGGAGTAATGCGCATGAATTGCTCATATTCCTGCTTCACTGTCTCGGATGCCGTCTCACGGTATTTGCGCTGAACGTTTTTGATCAGTCCCTCAAACGCCACGTCGTAAACTCCTTCTCCGCGCATCCCTTTGTAGCGGACCTTAAGCTGCTTTCCGTCCGTGCCATGCAAGATAACGTATTTAATTTTGTCCGGATAATCCGCGAACGGTGTATCCAGCGAAAAATGATATTCCTCGGTCAGGGCTTTCAGCACCGCATGGGTAAAGCTGGAGGGATCCGTACAGGACTGCCAGCCCATCACCTGAATTGCGCCCTCCGCAATAGAAAGCTTTTTGTCCGGAATCATCAAATCCACATCAAACTCCATCTTATACCCCAGGCCGAAGCAGGTCGGACAGGCGCCGAACGGATTATTGAACGAAAAGCTCCTCGGCTCTATTTCCCCGATACTGATGCCGCAGTCCGGGCAGGAAAAGCTCTCCGAAAACTGAATCGGCTCGCCCCCAATGACATCTACCGTCATCAATCCCTCTGATAATTCCAGTACATTTTCAATGGAATCGGACAGCCTTTTTTCGATGCCCTCCTTTACCATCAAACGGTCCACGACAATCTCGATGTTGTGCTTCTTATTCTTCTCGAGCTTAATTTCCTCTGTCAATTCATACATGTTGCCGTCGACAATGACACGGACATAGCCGCTGCGCTTCGCCTGTTCGAAAAGCTTCTGGTGCTCTCCCTTTCTCCCGCGGACCACAGGTGCCAAAAGCTGGATTTTGGTGCGCTCGGGCAGCGCCATAATCTGATCCACCATCTGGTCCACCGTCTGTTTTTTGATTTCCCTGCCGCATTTCGGACAATGGGGAATCCCTACTCTCGCGTACAGCAGACGAAAATAATCATAAATCTCCGTTACCGTCCCCACCGTGGAACGGGGATTGCGGTTGGTGGACTTCTGGTCTATGGAAATCGCCGGAGACAGCCCCTCAATTTTGTCGACATTCGGTTTTTCCATCTGCCCCAGGAATTGTCTGGCGTAGGAGGACAGCGATTCCATGTAGCGCCTCTGTCCCTCCGCATAAATGGTATCGAATGCCAGAGAGGATTTGCCGGAGCCGGAAAGTCCGGTCAAGACGACAAACTCATCCCTGGGTATATCCACGTCGATATTTTTTAAATTGTGTTCATTGGCGCCCCTGATTTTAATATATTTTCTTTCCGTTGATTTTTTCATTTTTTGATATTTCCTCTTTTCTGCCTCTTACAGGTCACGCAGCATGTTTTTTAACTCTACCATCTTGTCGCGGTATTCCGCTGCCGCCTCGAAATTTAAGTCCGCCGCTGCCTTCTGCATCTTTTTCTGAATGTCCGCGATCAGCTTCGTCAGCTCGTCCCGGTTCATGGACTCCGGATCTTTTTTGAAGTTCATTTCCTCTTTCGCGACCTTCTTTGACACACTGATCAGCTCCCGCACCGATTTTTGAATTGTTTTGGGCGTGATGCCATGCTCCTCGTTGTATGCCTGCTGCAGCTTCCGCCGCCGCTCTGTCTCGTCAATCGCCACACGCATGGAATCCGTGACAGTATCCGCGTACATAATGACATGTCCCTCACTGTTGCGTGCCGCACGTCCGATGGTCTGAATCAGTGAGGTCTCGGATCGCAGAAAGCCCTCCTTGTCGGCGTCCAGAATGGCAACAAGCGTAATCTCCGGAATGTCAAGGCCCTCCCGCAGCAGATTGATTCCGACCAGCACATCAAATACGTCGAGACGCAAATCCCGAATGATTTCCGCACGCTCGAGCGTATCAATATCTGAATGTAAGTATTTCACACGGATGCCGATTTCACGCATATAATCGGTCAAATCTTCGGCCATTTTTTTTGTAAGGGTCGTAATCAGCACCTTATTGTGCTTCGCGGTCTCTTTGTTCACCTCGCCAATCAGGTCGTCAATCTGCCCTTCTACCGGACGCACCGATATTTCGGGATCCAGCAGGCCGGTCGGTCGGATAATCTGCTCTGCCCGAAGCAGCTCATGCTCGTCCTCGTACACATTCGGCGTCGCGGAAACAAACAGCATCTGGTCAATTTTGCTCTCAAACTCTTCAAAATTGAGCGGCCGGTTGTCCTTCGCCGAGGGCAGACGGAAGCCGTAATCCACCAGCGTGGACTTTCTGGACTGGTCCCCGGCGTACATACCGCGAATCTGCGGAATTGTAATATGCGACTCATCCACGATGATGAGGTAATCATCCTTAAAATAATCCATCAGCGTGTGCGGCGTGGCCCCGGCCGGAAGCCCCGCCAGATGTCTGGAATAGTTCTCAATGCCGCTGCAAAAACCGGTTTCCTTTAACATCTCAACGTCAAAGTTTGTGCGCTCCGATATGCGCTGGGCTTCCAGAAGCTTGTCCTCCCCCTTAAAGTATTTGATGCGTTCCTCCAGCTCCTCCTCAATGGCATCACACGCGCGCAGGATTTTCTCCTGGGGAACGACATAGTGAGAAGCGGGAAACACCGCAAAATGCTCCAGCCGGCATTTGATTTCCCCGGTGAGGACATCTATTTCCGTGATACGGTCGATTTCGTCCCCGAAAAATTCCACACGCACCGCCGTGTCGCCGTAGTTTGCCGGAAAAATCTCGAGCGTATCGCCCCGCACCCGGAAGGTGCCGCGGTGAAAATCCATGTCGTTTCTGGTGTACTGAATATCCACCAGTCCCCGGATGACCTCATCCCTGTCCTTTTCCATTCCGGGACGCAGAGATACCATCATGCCAAGATAGTCCTCCGGGCTGCCCAAACCGTAGATACAGGAAACCGATGCGACGACGATGACGTCTTTGCGCTCCACCAGCGCCGCCGTCGCCGAAAGGCGCAGCTTATCAATCTCCTCATTGACGGCGGAGTCCTTTGCAATATAGGTGTCCGTCTGCGGAACATATGCCTCCGGCTGGTAATAATCATAGTAGGAGACAAAGTACTCCACGGCGTTTTCCGGGAAAAATTCCTTCATCTCTCCGTAAAGCTGTGCCGCAAGTGTCTTGTTATGCGAAATAATCAGTGTTGGCTTATTTAACTGTGCGATGACATTCGCCATCGTAAAAG
>CALWHT010000057.1 GCA_944380515.1 uncultured Roseburia sp. | reverse complement strand
TTTTAAGGCATAGCGACAGTTATGTCTGTTTCTCATGCTTATTTTTATTCCTTCCGGATAATATTCACTTTTCAATGTCCATCACCTGTTGTACTGGATATAATCACTCAGGATTCCGAGAGATTATATAATCTTAATTATTCGTGTAAGGTCATCTGCTCCGCCTGAAATTATTATTGGAATTTTAAGCTTTTCCGCTATCTGCTGAGCATAAATTTTTTCTGCTTCTTGAAATGCTTTGATTTCAGATATTTTCTGCTCAATTCCATCTCGCTTTAATCTTCTTTTACTAATAATCTCTGCTCTTTCAGTAAGAAGAACAATAGCATTCGGTTTGAGCAAAAAATAAGTTTCTAATGGAATTCTAATAATCTCACCTTGATTATTCAAAAGGCAGAAATGTCCATCCAAAATAAATTCTTCTTCACTATCACGTAACTCTTCGAGTGCTTCAAGCAATAAAGATTGGTTAGCATCAATATCAGAAACCATCTTATCATTTGAAAAACCTTTTTTTCTTTTTTCCGTAATCAGTTGACTTGCAGAAAAACTCTTAATTCCAAGTTCCTTTTTCACCATATTACAAAAGAAAGTTTTTCCAACACCATGAATTCCACTCACAAAAATCATATGATGCCGCTCCTCATTCATATCGGATACACTGTACTAAATTTATAATACCATATCTAATTCTAAACTTCAATATGACCTCTCCTCCACTTCCGGTCATGTTGTCCGGAAGTGGACTCTTTCTCTCTTCTTCACATTTCAATCACCACGGCGCATGCCGTTCACGGGGGTTTTAGGGGTGTCCCCTGACAAGCACATGCGCCTTGCGCATGCAGCATTTGGCCTGTGGCACAAATGCGTAGCTTGCCATTGACTGACGTCAATGGTTACGGAACACGGACAAATAAAATAGAAAAACACCGGACTCGCATCCGACTTCCGGTCATGCTGTCCGGAAGTGACTATAAATTTGCACCAAAAAAAGAAGATGCGCTGTTTCACATTTCTCTTTCGTCCTGGCAGCTTCTCCCTTCTCTTGCCTGAGATATTTTCTTTTAAATGTATTATCCCGTCATCATACAACAACAAAAGTTCTGTATCAATGGAATAAAAACGGAACAAGATACTATATAAATAAGGATAGAATATTGTGTACAGAATAAATATACTGGATGTCATTTCTTCCATTTTCCCGCTGATTCCAAGGCTTGCAGCGTTTTTCCATATGTATGGAAATTGAATGAATTTCCTCACTTTTTACCGTGATTTTTGAATATTCCACGCCCCGGTAAAGCACAAAATTTGAATCACTTGAAAAAAAGGACTTTAAAATTTGAATACTTTTTTCCCCGCAAAAAAAATACCTGCTTTTTTGGCGTCACTTTTGACACTATGCAGATACTTTTTTCCTTATTTTCTGTCTTTCTTTACTTTTTGGGTACGCAAAGCAGCCTTCTGCTTTTTGCAGACGGCCTGTCCTTATTCTCCCGCCGGCAGCGTATTCAACAGCATACGCTCCAGCTCCTTATAATCATATTGTCTCCGTCCGGAGGAATCCACGGTCTGGCAGCTTCTGTATTCCCTTTCATTCCCCTGTAGTATAGCCTCCGATGCCGCACCGCTTAATTCCTCCTTCAGTAGCTTATGAATCAACGGTGCATTCAAAACCCTTGTTCGAATTCGCTTTTCTCCCTGATTTAAAACGATAAGGCTCCGCTCAACCGCCCGTTCCATCAGCAATAACAGATTCTTCCCCTTTTCCGCCGCTTCCGGCGCGTACTGTTGAAACAGTTCCGTCACATCACGTTTCTTTTTCTTGTCTTCCTCCTTTATCCGGTTCCTGCGCAGGATCGCCTCCGTGCAATGCTCCCGCAGGCGTTCCGACTCACCTTTCGCTCCAAGCTTCCGGTAAACTGCCTTTTTCGGTGTTATGTAATATTTCCTGTTTTTGACTCCGACGGAAAAGAATGCCTTCAGCTCCATCAGATAACGGCACATGACGCGCCGAGTGACCCCAAACAGCGTCGTATATTTCTCATAAAACTTTTTGACGCCGATTTCAAAATATCCCTTGCCGGCATAGGTTATCTTCATCATTTCCAGCGCCAGCAGCTTTGCGCCGGCTTTCATCCGGTAGAAGCACTCCTCATAAAAAATATTATGATTTGTGTTTATATAGCCGTCATGCAGACAGTCTGCTTCCAGATTACCAATCAGTGTAATATCATGGTCTGTCCGGTGCGTCTTTTCACACCGGATAAATCCTTTTTCCTCCAGAGAAACTTTTGCATTGTAAAATTCCTGATAACTCATATGCATCGTTTTACACAGCTCTCTGTAATGGATACCGTAGGACTTCCCGGTGCTGTCCTGGAAACGGGAAACGTAGATGAGAAAGTCAATCTCTTTACTTGTAAGCCCCGCAGCTATCATTTTGCCAATCATGCTGTTTTTCAATTTCTGCACGACATACGTTCCCCTTTCCTTAGATTTCTATGTAGATTTATATATTTTTATATTGATTTATGTTGTTTTTTATTCTTTTTCATCTGTTTTTATATTTTTAGTCTACAATTGCAGTAAAAACAATTGGAGGCACAAATGAAAAAGAAAATTACCAAACTACTTTTATCACTAGGTATCCGTTCCACCTACCAGGGTTTCCAGTATCTCTGCTATGGACTGGAGCTTTGCCTTGAAAGCGAGGATTATCTGCTGGCTGTCTACAAAAACCTGTATGTGGATATTGCGATAAAATTCCATACGAACCGCAACAACATCGAGCGCTGTATCCGCACCGTGGTCTCCTGTTGCTGGGAGCGAGGAAACCGCGAACGCCTTATGCAGCTTGCCGGTTATGAATTAAAAGACAGGCCCACAAACGGAGAATTCATTGATATCCTTTATCAATATCTTGTACTGACTGAAGAATAAGCTATTCCCTGCATATGTTGTCCTTCCTTGCACTCCATGCAATATAGCTGTATAATATCTCCAGCGTCAGTTCCGGGAGGAGTGCGGTTCGCCCGTATCGCCGGTGTCCGGTCTCACACTTATTTATCCCGAGAACACGCGGCGGCTGGCGCTGTCTTTTCTATGCAAAACGCAGCTGTCCGGTCTGTTCTTCTACTATCATCAACGATTCCTTATTGTCTGTTCTCTCCAATATCTGTTCCAGTTGTTCCCAACGCAAAAAACTATCCATCAGCTGTTGCTCTGCAACTTTTCGTTCATCTTTCATGGCAGCACCTCAGGGAAATCTTCAATTCTCATCTGTCCGTATGGTTCAAAATTCATCCACAATATTTCCTTTTTCTTGCTGCAGACCTGCGAATAACAGGTTGTTTCTTCTCTGTACCAGTCATGCAATCTGTCATTATACAACTCATTATCATATCCACTCAACAATACAGGTCCTTTATGATTCAGCAGGACATCCAGTAAATCATTTTGGTCTTTATCATCCATCTCGTACCGGTACTGTTTCCCATGCCTGGTTCCCAACACATAAGGCGGGTCTGCATATATCAGCACATTCGGATAATTAAAGTGCTGTATCAGCTCTACTGCCGGACGGTTTTCTATCTGTACTCCTCGCAAACGCTCTGCCGCCTGCATGATTTTCTTTGGCAGATTGCACCAATCCTGTGATGCATAAGCCCTCTCCCGTCCCTGCACATCATTTTTCCATCCGACTTTTTCTCTGGTAGTTCGAAATCCATGTCCCATATTTAAACGGATGTAAAAATTAACTGCTTTCCCAAAACTATCTTCTGGTACCGATGCAAATACATCTTCATATACCTGTCTGGCATACGGCGTGAAATAAATTTCATGCGCCAGTCGTTCCGGGTCTTTTTTAATCCATTCAAACAGATTCACAACATTCCCGTCCAAGTCATTTACCGTCTCAATGTGCGACCTCGACTTATTGAACAGAACCGCCCCGCTTCCAAAAAACGGCTCCAGATAACTGTGATGTTCCGGAAAGAAACTGATAATCCAATCTGCAATAGACCACTTACTTCCTGGGTATTTCATTATTGCTCTCATATTTTCAAAAGAAACCCGCTATAGCGTTACCCCGGCCGGAGGTTCGGCTCCTTTCTATGAATGTTCATTTCCCATATAGCAGACATATTCCCTTAAAGTCTCCCCGGAGCCATCAAATATTCTTTCAACCAGCTCCAGAAGCTTCATTCTCCGGTATTCCTCCAGTGACACTGCAGCTTTATAGATGCAGTATCTGCCCTTTTTATCCCTGGTGAGGTACCCCTTTTTTATCAGCCTGGCAATAAAGGTGCTCACCGTCTGCTGGGTCCACTCATGATGGAACTTCTCATTTACCATGTCACATAGCTCTCTGGTACTGGCTGTTTCCTGCACTCCATATACCGTTAATAAGACCTGTTCTTCGCAATCTGATAACTTTTCTCTTAGCATAGCTTTCCTCCATTTATTCATCGGCATTCTGGTTTCCCTGTGCCCATTGTTCCAATAACTCCATAATCACATTTTCCATATATTCCGCGGTAGCTTCCCTGGGGAAATATTTTCTCAGCCTATCCCTTTTGATTGTCACATTCTCTTTTATCTGCCGCTTTGCACTTTCTGCCCCCATAACCCTTTTGACTGCTTCTGCGTTTAAAAGACCCTTCCTCTGGTATCTCACCAATTCCTCTAACTGCACCCCAACCGGCAGCTTATTGTTGCCTCGGTAATAATCCAAAATATAGCCCTGTTCCTCACTGTTAAAGAAAGAAATAGTATATCCGGCTCCTATGTTAAGCTTTCCGGCATCTACCAGGTCCAGCAAGTCCTTTTCCAAATAAGTAAGCCTAATATATCTGCGCACGGTTCTTTCACTGTCCCCGCTCTTTTCCCCGACCGCTGCCATGCCTTTGCCTTCTTCTGCAAACAGATCACTGCGCTTTCCCTGGTGTCTCAGCGCCTCCGCTTTTATACGGAACGCCCAGGCTTTTTCACTCGGGAGCAGTTCTTCACGCTTATTATTGGAATCTACCATGAGGACAGACGCCGTATCGTCATCCAATTCCTCAATACGTACCGGTACCTCCTTTAAACCAGCAAGGCCGGCGGCACAATTCCTGCGGTGACCGGCAATAATTTCATATTCTCCATGTCTTTTACTGTCCGGCCGCACCAGAATCGGCTCCATAATTCCGTAAGAACGAATGCTTTCTGCAAGCTCCTGCATTGCCGCATCTTCAGTTACCCGGAACGGGTGATTGTGGAACGGATGCAAAAGCTCCCTTCGCACAAGCACCTTATCTTCCTGCCCCTCATGCAGCTTTTCTTTTTCCGTCTGCTCGCTGCCGGCAGCCGCAGCCTTATCCGGATGCATTGCTTTTTCATACGCCGGTATATTCTGGAACATTCCACCGAAAATATCCATACTGCTCACATTTTTTGCCATTATGCCTGCCTCCCGATAATTTCCTCACATACTTTCCAATAGTCCTGCGCGGTCGTGCATTTCGGGTTATATTCCTGCACGCTCATCCGCGCCGACTGCGCTTTTTTACAGTCCTCACATTCCCTGATTTTTGTATCGAATACAGTGGTATGGAACATTTCAAGCACTTTGGGCAGGGCTTCGCTGATTTCCCTGCAAAGTGTGGTGCGCTCTTTATATTTGTTTAAAAGAACACCTGTCACCCGTAAATCCCGGTTTGTATACTTTTTCGTGGCATTAATGGTAACGTACAAATCGCTGATTCCCTCCATCCCGTAACGGTCGCATGTCACAGGAATTACCACTTCATCCGCAAAGGTTAAGGCATTCGACAGCATACATCCCAGCGAAGGCGGCGTATCAATGACAATATAATCATACTGCTCACGCAGCTCTTCACATGCGTCACGCATGGTGAAAAGCCTGGTGGCGTCATCCGGAAATCTTTTTTCCGGATTTTTTAAAAGCTTGTCTGAAGCAATAACATCCAGTTTTTCCATATGCTGCACGCACTCCTCCGGCTGCTCCTGCTCGAACAACAAGTCATACAGCGTCGCCACTCCCTCCACCTGTGCCCTGCAGGTATCCGTAGAGTTGCACTGCCCGTCCGTGTCTATCAACAACACCTTCATTCCCATATCTGCAAGGTCATATGCGATATTTACCGCAGTTGTGGTCTTTCCAATCCCGCCTTTCTGATTTGCTACTGCAATCACTCTGCTCATTTACGTTCTCCTCTCATCTTCTTTTTCTTTATCTGCTTTTTCCACGCACCCTGCGGGGCTGTATTTCCGGCTCGTCAGGATTTTCCTTAATCCCGGTATAGTTCTCCGCCCTGCGGGCATTTTCTTTCCGATAAATCAGATACTCATTCCAATCTTTGCAGCCTGTTTCCCTGGGCACCATTTCAACAAACGTCTCATAGCCCTGGTTTGCATATTTTCGTAAAAGTCCCTCTGTTCTGCCGTTTTTTTCCTCTTTTCCGTATACCGCAACCATTCCTGCCTTATCATTATCCAGGCAAAATCCTATTTCCTGAATATGCGGATAATCTTCCAATAGGCGTGCCAGAGGATGGTCATCCACCCCTCCCATCACAAGCTTGTTGCTTTCATAATCGCCTGTAAGATCCAGATATGACATCAAATCAATGCTGGCCTCAAATACCCGCAGCCTGTTGCTGGCCGGATTGATAATATTAATGCCGTAATTTTTATCATTGCCGGCAACGTCTCCACAGTAATTTTGCCCATAAACATCCGCGGTTCCCCTTTTTGTCGCATAGCGTATGTTTCCCTCTTTATCCTTTCCAACGAATACCAGGTTGTGGTGCTTCCGTTCTTCATAGAGGATCTTTAAATCCCGGACGAAATAGTCAACCACCCTTTGGGACAGCTTCCTCGTCTGGATGAGATAAGCATAAGCCCGCCGGAATTTTCCATCTACCGGCTCCGGAAGCACAAATTCCACACGTTCCCTGTCTTTCACCGGTGCTGCCTGATGCCGCGCCGGAGCCACATCCAGCTTTTCCCTCCACGTATGGTCTCCCGTGTCAATTCCCTGAAAATCCAGCAGTATATGTATCGCTTCCGCTACGGAACCGACCCCACATAATTGTATGAGAAAGTCAATCTGAGAACCGCCTCCCTCTCCCCGGATGCCAGCCCTCGACCATCGGCACCAGCTCCTGTCATTATAGATTCTTACTGAATCATGCTCCAACAGCGTATAAAGCCTGTTTCCCACCCTTTTTGGGTGAAAACCATAATACTCTGCAAGCTCAGTCAGGCTTGTCTCTTTTGCCTGTGCAAGCTGCTCCTCTGTAAAACGTCCTGCCATGGCAGTATCCCTCCTATTTTTCTTTCTCTTTATCCGTGTTCCGCAACGTCCTAACCAGCTCCTGTGCAACGCTCAACAGCAGATCTGCCGTCTCACCGGATGCGTCCTGTGTAACCTGCTCGAAAATTCTTCCGCAATTTCCCCAGGATGCATATTCTTCTTCCTTCACTCCGGCAGCCGGCCGTTTTGGCGTTTCTTCCGCACGCAGCAATTCTGCGGCCGGAACCTCCAATGCCGCCGCTATTTTCAAAAGTGATTTCACACCGATTCCTCCCGTTGCCGCTTCCGCCTTTGACACGCAGCTTGTGGACAGGTTGGCAAGCTGTGCAAGCCTTGATACGGAAAGTCCCTGCTTTTCCCTTTCCATCCTGATATTTTCCGCTACCTGCTCCAGCCGGGCATCCATTTTCTCCTCGTCAAAAATAAGGGTTTCCAGACGGAATTTTTTCTGCCGCCGCGCCATGTTTATTCCTCCGCTATTTTATGAAATTTCCTTTCTACTCCTAACATTGCTTCCTGTGGATTTACCCGTGGCTCATCATAAACCGCACATGCGGATACTTTTCCCGATAAACCAAAAGCTCGTCCATGGTTCCCTCCTTTTCCCATTTTTTCTTATCCGTAAAATGAAACCCTTCCTTTTTGAGTGCTTCCTTAATATCATAAGAACCTTTACCAGCAACGATGTGTTCTTTTCTGTTCAAAGAAATGGCTGTCGCATTTCCTATCTCTGGTTTTAATGCAATTTCGTTCAAAAATTTTATTTCCTGTTCAATCTCCATATTAGTAACATTGCGCTCCCAAGCCTTATTTATCTTATTCCACTGATATCCCCTCTGTTTTAGCGTTTCTCGCTGCTCATAACAATTCTTTACGGAAATCTTATTTTGCCCTGCCCGGTAACCAATATCCTTTATCTGATACGTTTCTATCATTTTTGTAACTTTATTGCTATCAGCCGCATCTTTTGTGGCAGCTAAAAATTCCCCCTTACTGAACAGCCCCATATCCAAGCCCATATACAAAAGTTTTTGATATTCCGCATAAAATTCTTTTCCGTGATCGGTTGTTCCACGATTTACATTATCAATGTGATGTGCCAGTTCATGAATCGTTGTGCCCGCAATCGCCGCATCGGATCGATACAAGTTGAATATCCTGATACGATGTAATTTTATATTGTAATCTCCATGTTTACTCTTTAATACTTTCTCTGATATTTCAACGTAAAATTTTTTATACTCGGCAAGCCTCGGAGAATCTTTGTAAGTTTGTTGCACCAGATCATTTAGTATATATTTTATCTGCAGCACCTGATTGTCTCCCTTCATATTCCACTTATTTCCCATACCCGGTTCCAGTTTTGTCACTTCACAGCGTCATAAACCAGGCTAAATTCCTGCAATGCAGCCATGGCGTCCTTCATTGTTCTTTTCACCTTTTGATTTTCCTTTTCCACACAGGTAACATAAGGCTTCCAGTACTCGTCTTCAAACGTATGCAACGAATGCATCATATCTTTTGCGTAATCCCGTATAATCCAACGGCAGACACGTATATGCTTTTCCCTGGTAGGGAAATTTTCTTCCCAGCTTTCCACCTTCATTTCATACTTATTCCAATGGATTCCGCTCTGTATCTCTTCAGAAAAATCTTTAATGCGGCTTTTGGCATCCTCTACTTCCTCCAGACACTGTATGGCGTCCCACAGCACGCACTCTTTCTGAAGATAGCTTAAAAAAGAGTCCTTTGGCATCAAGTCAAACCCGCATCTTTCAAACCACATATCCGCGCAGTCACTTTCAGCACCCCCATTGCAACAGGTGCCATATACAAGATCCCCTACAAAATTTTCCAGAAGCTCTCCAGGAGCCATCCCTGCCATGGCGCTTTTCTCAAAAAGCCGCCTGGTATCCTCATCCGATAACCTCAATGTAAAGTAACGTTCTGTTATCGTCTTCCTTTCTTCCTGCTGCTGATCATTTATACTGAATGGCATATTTTTCTCTCCTTCACACTGTTCAAAATTCAATGATTAATGCTTTCACATCGGAATTTGAATTATTTCCCTTTTCATACAGCTGTTCACACTGAAGCATAACCTCAAACGGAACCGTCTCTTCCAGATGACAGTACTCCGAGAAGCTTTTCCTTGCCTCTATAAATGCACAGTCAACATAAACACCCAGACAATGCTCGTTTTCCTTTGCCTGTCTCCAGGCATCGTACTCCTTCTGAAGGTTCCTGTTACGCGCCTCAAAATCTTTCACTACATCCTCCATATGCGCCTTCTTCATTTTCCATACACCTTCCGCCTCATATGGTACTGGCACTATATCCCGCAATTATCACTACTATACGCAATACAGTTGTTGCCCATTGGCCTACCGACCGAAAAATTTCATTGAACATATTCATAGGTACCGTACTCCTCCTTTTTCTTTTATTTGCGCTTTTTGTACTTTAAATAGCAAAGAAATCCCATAAGAACCAGAATCTCAATCACCAGAATCATATTTACTGCCATAGATAATACTTCTCCCAACCGTCCTCCCCCCCTTTCTCTCCGGGCATCTGCCGCCCGGAGCAAGACGTGTCTGCAAGTTACTGTGTGATATATTAACCAAAAGTTGGTAAATTCCAAATTTATAACAGGCACTGCTATTTCCTGATAAAATAAAAAACTGCCTTCCAAATATCGGAAAACAGTTTTATATTATTGTACTTTTACTTCCTTCGATTTTTTAATCAGCAAATCAAATTTTTACCCAAATGTCGAATGTGGACACCTCTCACAGGAGCCTGTTTTTGCCGGCAGTTCGCATGTCTCACAGGGATAATGATATACCGTATCCTCGTCGGAATAGACATATTCCAGTTCCCGGACATCCGCCTCTGCCATCTTTGCCAGTATTTCTCTGCGCTTTTTCAAAATCGCCTGTCTCTTTTCCTCATCGCTTAATTCCATCTCTCTCGGGCTTAGCTTGATGTACCCGTCTATAATCAAACGGTCCAGTATAATGAGCATCTCATCCGCTATCTGTCCCTCATAGTTCATGTTCTGTACAATTTGTACATGCTTTCTGCTTACCAATGCTTGAATCATAAGATACCTTCGTTGTTCTGGCTGTTTTCCGATATTCAGTTGTCAATGTCCCTGTGATACGTCTCATGCGTGCCGCCCTCTAATCCGCAGCACTTTCTTCCTGTGTCTTACGCTGCTTTTTCCATGCCTCAAATGCCTGCTGGTGCTCCGGGTCTTCAAAATAATCCATGATTGTCGGTAAAAGGATGGCCGCCATCACATTTCCCTCTGATTTTGCTATTTTCTTTGTATCTATGTATTTCAGGCTGTATCCCTCCTTCTCCCAACAATCTGAAGTACCTAAGTCTTAATCAGATTCCATCTCCCAACGAAACATTTTCCGGGCAATATTGATTATCTATGCCTTTATCAGCTCCTGTTCCTCCTGGTGTTTCTTCTCTTCGTGCTCTCTTGCTTTCATTTCCGCTACCGCCAAAAAATAGCCTTTATCGAATCTATCCATATAGGGCAACGCTTTACAGATGGTTTCTAAAATTCTCTTTTCTTCTTCTGTCATATTTTTCACCTCTCTTCACAAGTTCCTTATATCTACATTTTAGTTCCTTTAAGCTATATTGTCAAGTTTATTTGTTCCTTTAAGCTACTTTTTTATTGACTAATCATTAATGAAATGCTATCATTAGCATACAAAATTGGAATTTATATAACTCGAAAGAATTTATTCATATAGTGATATAAATAACCATATTTCTATTGATGGAGGAACACATGAACGAACGAATCAAAACATTAAGAAAAACACTTGGTCTCACTTTAGAAAAATTTGGTCAGAAACTTGGGGTTGGAAAAACAGCAATCAATAAGCTTGAAAAAGGAGAAAATAGTGTCACCGAGCAAATGTTCAAATCCATTTGCCGCGAATTTGACGTAAATGAAGAATGGCTCCGATACGGAACCGGCGAAATGTTCCGGACACTCACCAGAAATGAAATTATCACAGACTTTGCCACTGATTTACTGAAAGACGAGGAAGAATCTTTCCGACGCCGTTTAATCGAAGCCCTGGCTTCTCTTGATACAGACGACTGGATTGTCCTGGAAAAAATTGCAAACTCATTACAAAAGGACTAGGAGCTACCCCCTGGTTCTTTTGTATGCGGAAACTATTTTTTGTTGCTCCTTTATCCGTATCCTATTATCATTAATTTCAAAGAGGGCTTCTTCCGAAGTCCTACTCTCTAAACCGATAACCAATACGATAAACGGAGGAACAAACAGATGAACGAAAGAATCAGAACATTAAGAAAAACACTTGGTCTTACACTTGAAAAATTTGGTCAACACTTGGGGGTAAGCCGCGCAGCTATGAGTAATATAGAAAATAATAATAGAAAGGTCACAGATCAAATGTGTAAATCCATTTGCCGCGAATTTGACGTAAATGAAAAATGGCTCCGATATGGAACAGGTGAAATGTTCCAGACACTTGCTCAAAATGAAATTATTACTGGCTTTACCGCTGATTTGCTGAAAGACAACGAACACTCCTTCCGTCGCCGGTTTATCGAGGCCCTGGCAGTTCTCGATGCTGACGACTGGACTGTCCTGGAAAAAATCGTAGACACATTGAAAAAGGACTAGGGATTTCCCAGTCCTTCTTGTATACAATGTCGTCTAATAGAAAGCGCGTGCATAATTTACGCAATAAGCAGCTCCCAGTCTTTGAAGTCTTTCTATCCTCTTATCTTTATTCGGATGGCTGCCAAATGAAAAAATAACCTTTTTTCTTTACAACTATTATAAACGTTTGGGCAACACTTCTCTTTTACATGCTTCAAAAAATTTTTCATCTAAAATCAATGTGCTGTCTGCCATAGGTCTTATACCATTTATATTTTGACCTTTGACTCCAACAACAACTGTTAATTTTCCTATACTTTTTAAAACTTCATATACTTTGATATAATCTGTATCTGCACTCAAAAAGAATGCAATATCATACGAATTATAGAATGCCTTGCTTACAGCATGTACAGCTAAATTTATATCCGTTCCTTTTTCAACTTTATAATATGTATCTTTTTTATCTATTTCCATAGGAATAGTTTCATTAATTTGTCGAGCAACATATCTTCCTTCAATTACGTCCGTATAAGGAGCATTTTTCATTCCTACAACCCAATTATAATAACTTTCAAGATTTTTATCTTTCATTAAGAATTCATCAGGTTTAGGAACAAATATAAATCCTTTCAAAAAATCTACGTTAGGGATTTCTGCACAAATATTTTGAAATAATTTATTATAATCAAGCTTTATTGTCGGCTTACCAAGATTTTTATAATATTTTTGCAATGCAATATCAAAATTCATATGATCAATAAAAACCATTCCTCTTAACATTTGCATATCCTCCACAAATCTAAAGGCTTGCATGTATAAAACACACAAGCCCGTTTGATATCTACCAGAAATCAGTTTCGAAAAACCAATTCCTTGATTTTATTATATCCAATTATTAATAAAAAATCAATATTTTTGTTAATAATAATTATTTAGGCCTACTATGTACGCCGCCAGTACAAAAAGGACCGAGGAAATCCTCAGTCCAAATATCTTCGTACAAACCTATATACAATTTCCATTTTCTCATAGTTGTCGGAAGCTTTCACCAGCATTATAATACGTCTTTTTAACACCTCAACCATAACTTTTCCTCCGTTGCATTTTTTATCTTTTGTACGTTTCATATTTTGACAGAATATTCTACATCTGACGTAATTATTATACTACAACGTCCGTTATTAAAAAATATTTTTGCATACGATTTTCACGTATGTGAAAACAAATTCTATTTGTACTTTGATTGGTAAAGGTTTGATATGGTGGTATCTAAGGCAGCTGCAATTTTTTCCAGCTGAATAAGGTCTGGGCAGCGTTTCCCATTTTCGTAATTGCTGAGAGCCCCCACACTTATTCCTGCTTTCTTTGACAGCTGCGCTAACGTCATATGTTTTTCCGTCCTTATCTGCCAAATCATAATTTCCATAGATAAATTATAAACCGGATAGCCAAATTTTTTTACTGTCAATTTCTGTCAATTTTCGATATGCTTGATTGTTTTACAAATGTATGATACTATCAAGATAATTGTAGTATGATTTGGATGAAAAAAGGCAGTTTTTCTTTCCAACATTACACAATTCATTACAAAAGATAAGGTGGAATGTAAATATGAACGCAGTAATATACGCCAGATATTCTCCCGGTCCCCGTCAGACGGATCAAAGTATAGAGGGACAGGTAAGAGATTGCATGACTTACGCAAAAGACAATGATATAACTGTTTTAGATGTATATGCTGACCGTCACATATCCGGATCCGATTTTGAAGGCAGAGCCGAATTTAACCGGATGTTGCGCGATGCTGAAAAAAAACAGTTTGAAGCCATAATCGTATGGAAAATAGACCGTTTTGGCCGAGATCGAGAGGAAATTGCGCTGAATAAAATTAAATTAAAGCGCCATGGAATCCGTCTCCTATATGCCAAAGAAATTATTCCGGATGGTCCCGAAGGAATTATCCTTGAAAGTCTTATGGAAGGCTTAGCCGAATATTATATTGCAGACCTCCGGCAGAAGGTAAAGCGCGGACAGCGTGAAAACGCCTTAAAAGGTCAGGTTGTAGGGGGACAGGCTCCGTATGGTTATAAAGTCGTAAATAAGACCTACCAGGTAAATGAACAGGAAGCCTGGGTAGTCCGATATGTATTTGAAAATTACGACGCTGGATTAACTGCCGTAGAAATTCTGGATAATCTGGAAAAGCTGGGTGTAAAAAACAGGAAAGGCAGCCTTATCACGAAAAACGGTATTTATGTCATGCTTAGAAATGAAAAATACATAGGCAGATACTTCTATGAGGATATTCCGATTCCCATCCCTGCCCTCATCTCCCAGGAATTATGGGATTCTGTCCATGCAAAATTTCATAAGCATGCCAAGCACCCAGCATCGTACAAAGCCACTGAAAAATATCTCCTGTCTTTAAAAGCATATTGCGGAGAATGTGGTTCTCTTTTAGTAGGAGAATGCGGATACGGAAAAAAGGGAACACGGTACTCATACTATAAATGTGCCGCTAAAAAAAGAAAACACGGTTCCAGAGAATGTACCCTCAAAACATATCGTAAAGATGAACTGGAAGATTTTGTGGTTTACCACACTATAAATGATGTATTGCAGGATGACGTTATTGAATACCTCTCTGACCGCGTTATAGACCTTCAGGCAAGAGATAATACCAATCTGCGGCTGGAACAGCTTAAAACGGCGTTAAAAGACACCAGAAAGGCAATAAACAATATTCTAAAGGCCATCGAGCAGGGAATTATTACTTCCTCTACCAAGCAGAGGCTCACGGAGCTGGAAGCACAGGCTGAAGATTTAAAAATGCACATTGCCCGGGAAGAAATAAAAAAGCCATCCCTTACCAAAGAACATATTGTGTACTGGCTGAATCTATTTAAAAACGGAGATGTAGCCGACCCCGATTTTAAACAGCGTCTTATAGACGTGTTTGTCCACTCCGTTTATGTGTACAACGAAAAAGTGGTTATTGCCTATAATTATTCAGACAATAACCACTCTGCCGACTTTGAACCCGAAATCTTCAGGTGTTCGGATAAGCACCGATTAATGAGACATCGGGGATTCGAACCCCGGACAACTTGATTAAAAGTCAAGTGCTCTACCAACTGAGCTAATATCCCGCATCTATGCAATTAAGCTGGGCTAGCAGGATTCGAACCTGCGAATGCTGGAATCAAAATCCAGTGCCTTACCGCTTGGCGATAGCCCAACAAAACATATTGTTGCACTAATCGCAACAAAGGTGGATACAGGGATTCGAACCCTGGGCCTCCAGAGCCACAATCTGGCGCGCTAACCAACTGCGCTATACCCACCATGCAATCCTTATCGCTAAGGATAATGTGCTCGAAGGGATTCGAACCCCCGACCCACGGCTTAGAAGGCCGTTGCTCTATCCAGCTGAGCTACGAACACATTTACTCATTTTGTGAGAGAAATCCGCTATGCAGATTTCAAGCGGGTGATGGGAATCGAACCCACGTATCCAGCTTGGAAGGCTGGTGTTCTACCATTGAACTACACCCGCACAAAATCGGGGTGACAGGATTCGAACCTGCGGCCTCCTGGTCCCAAACCAGGCGCTCTAGCCAAGCTGAGCCACACCCCGATAACAATTTATCCGATGAGCCGTGACTCTTTGGAATCCTATTTTCCCGTCTCATCCGTGACGCAAATGTTATTATATAGGACAGGACCATAAAAGTCAACACTTTTTTGTACTTTTTCATCTACAAGTATTCAATTTCAAAGTGAGCCACACCTTTTTTATCAATATCCATCAAAATATAAGAGGGTCTCCTTCCCTCCTGTCTCGGGTAAGAAATACTGCCGGGATTCAGCACTATGATATGATCCCCGTACTCAATCATAGGCATGTGCGTATGGCCGAACATGGCGATATCCGCACCGCGCGCTTTCGCTTCTTTTTTCAGGTCCTCCACTCCTGAGCCGACATAATAATAATGTCCGTGCGTCAAAAAAACACGGTATTTTCCTACCATAATCACTTTTTCCCGCGGCAGAAGCGAAAAAAAATCATTGTTTCCGGAAACGATTTCAAGCGGGCACCCGCAAAGCTCCCCGATATAATCCTCGTATCCCTCTGCGTCTCCAAGATGAATCAAAAGCTGTACGGGTGACACGCGCTCCAGAACCTCTTTTAAATTTTCATGCTTCCTATGTGTATCGCTCACAATCAGTACTCTCATAACATTTCCTCATGAATGCCCATGAAAATCCGGGCATCGGCTTCCTGCCGGCAGCTTTAAAATCCGTACTGCCTCAGCTTTTCCTTCATGGCGCGCAGCGCCTTTCCCCGATGGCTGATGCGATTCTTCTGTTCCTCCGTCAATTCCGCCGTCGAGCATCCAAACTCATCCACATAAAAAATGGGGTCATACCCAAAACCGTTGGAGCCCGCAGGCTTCTCCCCGATATAGCCCTCTATCGTCTCTCTCGTAACCAAAACATTCCCATCAGGCAGCGCCGCTGCGATTGCACACACAAAACGCGCAGTGCGCTGCTCCTTCGGCACGCCTGCCAGCCGGTCCAAAATCGCCTGATTTTTAATAAGATAGGAGGTATCCTCCCCCATATAACGAGCGGAATAAACCCCCGGCTCTCCGTTGAGATAATCTACCTCAAGACCCGAATCATCTGCAAGCACGGCATCCTCCGTCAGGGCGGCAACCGCCTTCGCCTTAATCACGGCATTCTCCTCAAAGGTTTTCCCGTTCTCTTCGATATCCACCGCAATGCCCGCATCCTTCATGGAAACCACCTCGGCATCCATATCCGATAAAATTTCTTTTATTTCTTTCATTTTCCCGGCATTCCCGGTCGCAAAAACAATTCGCCTCATCTTTTCCTCCCTGCTCTAAGCCGCCTGCGCTAATATCCCTCATCAAACGCTCTCAATATCGCCTGATAAATGCCGGCGGCCGCCTCCTTTTGATATTCCTCGGAGCGCAGCAAATCCAATTCCTCCTGATTCGTCATAAAACCGACCTCAATCAGCGCCACCGGCACTTCGCTGGTTCTGATAATATAAATATCATCCCCCTCCACCAGTCCACGGTTTCTGCTTCCCAGCTTTGCTGTAACCTCCTCCAGACAAATCTGCGCAAATCTCCTGCTGCCAAGCTCCTTTTCATCCGCTTCGTTATACATAACCGCCGTACCGCTGGCGGAAGACATCCTGCCGCTCAGAGTGGAATTATTATGAATACTGATAAAAAGATCCGCATTTGATTTATTTGCGAGCTGAACTCTCTGGTCAAAGGTCGGATTGCTGTCATCCGTCCTGGTATAATAGACGCCGATATTCCGGTCGTTGTTATCCAACAGCTCCTTTAACTGCAGCACGATTGCCAAATCAATATCTTTTTCATTGACCCCCTGCTTCGTCGCTCCCGGCGCCCTGCCGCCGTGTCCGGCATCAATTACAACTACTTTATCATACACCTCCTGCGGTGTCAAAAAATCAAAATAATAAAAGGAGTCATCATATTCGGTCTCAAGCTCGTACACCTTGTCCATAACAATCTCAATGACTCCTTCTCCCCCCTCATGAGCATAGGAGAGCGTATCAATATGGTTGCTGCTGCCCATAATCGGATAGCTGTCGAAATATGCGCTGTCCGTTCCCGGTATCTCAATCCGTATCGTCTGCGTCACATAATCGTTGGTATATTGAATTGACTCGCCGCTGACGCCCTCCGGAAGTCTCAGTTTCAGCTGGCTCTCATGCTCCTCGGCAGGCATATCGGAAACAGCGAGCGTAAGATCGTTCATTTCCGTTTGATTTGCGGCAAATTCCTCCTCTGCCAGCCGCTGTTCCCGCGCCTCGACCGCCCTGGTATGTATTTCGGGGAAGTACGGCAGTACAACGCACATGGTAAGCGTCAGCAAAATAAGAAATACCGCCGCAAACTTCAAAGTTTTTTCTTCCATATCATTTGTTTGCCTTTTACTGATTATTACTGAATGCCTTAATACAGAGATTACATTCCTCCACCGTATCCGCACTCGTCCACTTCACACCATTGGGGCTGATATAGCTCTCGCCGTCATCCAGAATCACATTCTCTGTCGCCTCATCCGCAGCATATTCGATTGCCATGGGGTGTACGGACCCCGGCGTGATAATGTGAAGGACAATCGCGTATCTTTCTCCCGCCTCCACTTCAATACCCTGATTAAAATCGATTGTATAATACCCTGCATTGCTCAGTTTTCCCGACGCAACTGGAATCATATCTTCCAGGGAGCTTTCGTCCTCAAACTGCCGTACGATATAAAGCTCATACTGGGAATCTTTCCCTGTTGCATAAAAGCTCGCGGCCGTAAGCGTCTCATTGCCCTTCGCCGTATACACATTCGCACCGTATATACTGTCCTTATTGTAGCCGAGCTGGCCAATCCAGCCGCATAAATCGCTCTGGTAAATATTATCGTAATTGTCGACACTCTCAATGCCCGTGTAAACCACATTGTGAGTTCCGATATTGGTATCGTAATAGGAAATATAAAATATGCCGTTTTCCCCGAACTCCGGCCCCCAGCTGTTCTGACAGATAAAAGCTCCATCCCCCTCAAGGTCCGCCGAAAAATTATCCTTGGAATAGCTGTCGTCCCAGCCGATAATCACGACATCGTGATTTGGTTTCTCTGTTCCGATATAGCAGTACGCCTTGTTTTCCTTGTTATAATAAGGAGAATATGACTGCGAGCTGCGAAGCGCATTATAAATGGAGGTCTGCACCCCGCCATACTTAAACACGGCCTCTTTTATCTTCTCGTAATCCTTTCCGTCGATAATCTGCATTTCCTGCACATGCTTTACCGCCGTAAGCGAAGCATCCGTCTGATTGTCCCCGTAAGGGTCGTCCTCCTCATATACAGGCCCCTCCCACGCAGCCAGATATGCCATGCCCATCGTGTATTCGCCGCCGTCCTCCTGCGTCAGATTAAATCCGTTGTTCAGCGTCATATGGTCCACGGAATACTGTGCCTCCTCCTCCGGCAGCAACACAGACTCCAATGCCGCCAGTGCCGCAAAAGACCAGCAGGTACCGTAGCTTCCCTGGTTGCGCACCGCCGACACCCGTCCGCGCTGCCGTAAATCATACTGTGTCGGTATGATGGTCGCGCTCTCCGAAGTATCTGCCGCGGACGCCTGATTCTCCTGCATATTCCAGCTATAGGAATAGTCCAGGTATTCCGACAGGTCGTTTAAGCTGACATAATATTCATCCTCCATCTTCGTAAACGGAGAAACAATTTCTTTTTCCTCGCCGTTTACCAACGCCGTATACTGATTGATGGAAAACTCCACCTGGCTGGAGTGCTTTTCCACGAGAAGCCTGCTCTCATCATAAATATGCGCGCTGCAATCCAAAGCTTCCCTCAAAACATTGACCGGCATCATGATATTGAGATTATCATCCATGTAAAATTTATAATTTTCATTTGTATACTGCTTATTGTCGATCATAACCGACAGTAAATTATCATTGACGCTGGAGGCAATCAGCGGATTCCACGTCTCAGAATCCAGATTTGCCCCGCGAAAACGGTTAATCTGCTCGTAACCCGCCGTTACCGTATTATATTTTATCAATAGAGCAACTGCCAATATTCCTCCAAAGGCAATAAATCTTTTGGAATAACCCATCTATCTCTCCTTCACAACCTCGGTTTCCCGTAAGCGCTCGTCTCGTGTGTTTCCCCGTTTCGGAGGCTTCGGCCCCATAAACTGATAAAAATAGGTTTTAATCATCCCATTATAAATCTTGCGGTTTTTATCCGCCTTTCTGCCGATATAACGCTCCGCGTCCTCGTAACTGGTAATCAGGTACATAGACCACGAGTCCAGTCCTCGGTATGCCTCGCCAATCTGCCTGTACAGTTCCGGCAGATCCGCCTTGTCCTCAAGCCGCTCCCCATAGGGCGGATTGGTCACGATAAAACCGTATTTTTTCGAATGCTTCAGTTCCGCTACCGGACGCTGCTGAAAATGTATCAAATGCGCTACTCCTGCCCGCTTCGCGTTTTCCCTCGCGGCCTTTACCACCTCTCCGTCAATATCATAGCCCTGTATATCCACACAAATATCGTCATTTATCAGCTCCTGCGCTTCCCGCACGCACTCGTACCAAACGCTGCGCTCAATCAGGTTTGTCCACTGCTCCGCCGTAAATTCACGGTTCATCCCCGGAGCAATATTCGCCGCGATCATCGCCGCCTCAATCGGAAAGGTTCCGCTGCCGCAAAACGGGTCTACAAGAATGCGGTCCGCTTTCCACGGTGTCAAAAGCAAAAGGGCGGCCGCCAGCGTCTCTGTCAGCGGCGCCCTGCTGGTCATCGTGCGGTAACCACGTTTATGCAGTGAATCGCCCGAAGTATCAAGTGTTACCATGACCTCATCCTTCAGCAGAAAAATCCGCACCGGATAGGGAGCGCCGTCCTCCGAAAACCACTCGGTTCCGTAATAATACTTCATGCGTTCGACCATCGCTTTTTTGGCAACGGACTGAATGTCTGACGGGCTGAACAGCTTGCTTTTCACAGACGAAGCCTTTTTCACCCAAAATTTTCCGTTCTCGGGAATGTATTCCTCCCATGCAAGTGATTTGATTCCCTGAAAAAGCTCTTCAAAGTCCGTTGCCCGAAAGCGTCCCACCTGAATTAATACGCGCTCCGCCGTCCGCAGAAAAATATTGGCACGGCAGATTGCCTCCGCATCGCCGATAAACGTAATTCTGCCGTCTTCCACCTGCTCTATCTCATAACCCAGGTCATATATTTCCCGCTTTAATACCGCCTCAAGGCCAAAATGGCACGGTACCACCAATTTATATGTTTTCATGGATTCTCCTTTGGTAATAATCTAGTACTATATTATCCGTTCTATTTTTCCATGTCAATCTTAAATGCGGTTCAATCATCGCCGAAATACCGGCGGATTGCCTGTATACCGCCCACCACGGTATAAACCTCGTAGCCCTCAGCCGCCAGCTTCCTGGCCGCCAGCAGGCTCGTACTTCCGTATTCACAGTAAACAATCAGCGCTTTTTTCCCCGGCAGACGCCGAATCCACCTCTCCATCTCATCGTACGGACAGCAGAGAGCCCCGTTAAAATGATATTCCCGATACGATTCCCGCTCTCTCACATCTATCACCACAGCATGTTTTTCCGACAGGACAGCGGAAATTTCCCTCGGATGGATGGTATAAAATTTCATACTATTCACCTCATATAAAAACAGATTACAAAGTAACACTTTGTAATCTGTTTTCCTGCAAAAAGTTTATTCTTTACATCTTATGCAGTTTTGGGTGTCTGGTTCAAACAGCCTCTTATCTGGAAACGTTAGAACCGGTGCTGTTCTGTCCGGACTTGTTCTGTCCCATGCCTGAGGTTGCCTTGTTAGACGTTTTGTTGGACGTCTTATTGGACGTCTTGTTTTCGTAACCGTTCTCATAACCGTTTCTGCAGTTGGTACCGTTGTTCTGCATGTCTGCATTTCTTGCCATTTTTGCCTCCATTCCGGCGTCCCTTCGGACGCCATCTCACATGATTTTTGCTTACTGCAAAAATATTATGAGGAGATTTCCACGAAAATATACATTTTCATTTTTTATGGCAGCGAAACACTTTCCTATTTATTTTTGTGAACCGAATTTTCTTCGTATCATCTGCCCTAACGTGCGGAACGGATGTTTTAACTTATTTTGGAAGCTTCGGACTTTCGCCAGTTCGTCCTTCATCTGCTTTAATTCTTCCTTGATTTTCCTGTTCTCCTCCTGAATTTTCCTGTTCTCCTCCAGCAGATGGATTGCACTGACTCCCACAAAGCGAATCAGGTCATCCTGCATATACGGATTATCCTTTGTCCATTTCGGCAGGCTTGTCACTTCCGTATGGAACAGCTCTGTTCCATCCTCCTTAAAATACTCTTACAATCGCCTGATTCCCCTCCTCATATTTCTGCATAAATTCTTCTGTTTCCTCAGCAGAAAGCATGGAAGTTTGATATTCCTTCGCGGAGGTCTGTGAAATACTCAGTAAGGTCTGCCTGAAAAAATGATTAACATCAGCGTCCAGCATTTCTGGAAGACTGTTTAAAACTCTTTTTATCTCATGCGTATTTCCCTGCAACCCAAAATTCCGGTCTCCGCGGACAATCTTAAAATCATCTGTCAATTCAAGATTTATCGCGTGAAGGAAGTCCGCATAAATCGAGCCTCCATAAAAATGGTCCCGCTCATACCGCCTTACGGTTATTGCATCCTTTCCCAGCACCTTGGCAATGGATTCCAGTTTTTTATAATAATCAAGCTGGTACACTTTTGGCACATTTTCAATATACTCATCAAAACGCTTCGCTCCCGCTTTTGTTACTGATGTCTTTACCGTCTGATTCCACAGAGATATTGCATACTGATCCTGCCTCCTCAAATATACAATTATCTGAACCCGGTATCCGTTCTCTTCGCCATGTTTCTTTAACTCTTCCCAAAGACTCTTGCGCCTTTCAAAAGTGTTTCGCCAGATATGCTCATCCGAGAGAACAACATTATCATACTGCAAAAACAGGTCAGCCACTCTTTTCATTCCGTCTTCAAAAATCTTTTTATCCTCGCCCTCAAAAATCTGGCCCTTTTCATCCTTAACAGCTCCTACGAGGAAATGACCGTTGCGTTCTTTCACAACGCGGGGATACTTATACGGAAATATCGGATAACAGTACCCTTTTTTCTCAAATACAGCAGCGTTATCTCCACAAAAACTCTGAATTGACGTGGTTCCTGTTTTCTGCGTACCGATATGCAAATAAAGCGTTTTCATCTTTATAGTCCGCCTTTCTGCGAAAGGCACCAATGCGTCATGAAACATGTTGGCTAACTTTCGCTTTTCTAATCTATCTTCCTTCTGATATGATTTTTTATAAGACTGACACACTACAGA
>CALWHT010000056.1 GCA_944380515.1 uncultured Roseburia sp. | reverse complement strand
CTCCTTTCTGTTTTTTCCCTCTATTTGTTCCCCTTCAATCGGTGCGTATTTTGCGCAACCGTTTGCTGGGTTGTTTTGTTATCTTTTGTTTTTTTTTTTTTTTCAATTGACGTTTTTCACTTACTTTTTTTTTTTTTTTTGTGCAATATGTTTATCCATTAGGTGGGTAGAAAAATATAGGATTGTGATTTGCGCAATTTTGAAATGTTTTTGCGCTTTTTGTTGCACTATGTGACAAATTACAAAAAAACGCTGTCCGGCGGCAGTGCTTCTAACATTTTGGTAAAAATCTATCAACTTTTGCCCATCTGATTCCGATATATGTAGTTGAGCAGGATATTCATGCACTGAACATGTGCAGACATTTATCAATAGGTAACATCAAGCGGGACATATACTTTTAAGGAATTCAATCATCAGGATCCAAATGGTAAATGGACTGTATCGATTACATCACAAGGTACTGTGTCTACTGTAACAGGGACACTTAAGGTAAATTATTCTTATTCCGATTAACCGATTTTTCAATGTAACAATACACCGAATTCCATTTTATGGCAGGGAGGCAAAATAATGTCATTAAATGTAAGTTTCCACACAAATGTTATAAGTGCATACGGAAATAGCGGCGGCAGCAAAATTAACACGAACAGTGCGCAATATAAAGCGGTTAAGGAAAAAGGCTGATTATCCGGGGTAATTGAAAATGAAATGACCATGTCGGCGGAGGAGCGGCTGATTTACGAGATATTTGGCGGACGCGATACGATAATCAAAAATTTAATACGCAGATTTGACGGCATCACAAGGGAATCTGTCGAAAGTACATTGATTCGTTCCGGCAACACGCTGGTCAGAAAAACAATAGATTACAGTATTTAGTATCCGATAAAGAACTCTTAAGAAAAGCCATGACAGTAGCGAGACCTAAAAAACGGGCGTGCCGCACGAGGGAATCAGCTCCCACGTGTGACACGCCCGTTTCACAGTCAATATTCAGATCAGATACCATTCCATACCGGACTTATTCACATACGTACGGCATTAACGCAACGTGGCGCGCTCTCTTGATTGCCACGGTAAGCGCTCTCTGATGCTTTGCACAGTTTCCTGTGATGCGGCGCGGAAGGATTTTTCCTCTCTCAGAGATGTATCTCTTTAATTTGTTCGTGTCTTTGTAGTCAATCACATTGTCTTTGCCACAGAAAACACAAACTTTTTTTCTTCTATGCATCGGGCGTCTCTTCATCGGAGCGCCCTCTTTGTCTGCTGCCTTATTGAAAGCCATGATAATCCTCCATTTCCGGAGCGTTTCACGCGACGGGGCGACGCAAATCTTCAATTTGCGTCTGCCATCAGGGCTTATTTGTGACGCTCCGGCACAAATAGCCGTGTGAAAAATAAGCTATCAAGCTTATTTTTCACACTATTACCGTCTGTTGGTTTAGTTAAATGGTAACTCTTCATCAATTCCGTCCGGAATATTCATGAAACCATCCCCGGCCGCACTGCTCGGCGACGGTCTGTCCGCCGGCGCATAGCCGCCGTTGTCGCTGCTCGCGTTCTTGCTCTCCGCAAATTCCTGCTCCTCCACAACAACATCGGTTGTATATACCTTCTGTCCGTCGCGGTTAGTATAGCTTCCGGTCTGGATGCGTCCGGTGATTGCCACCTTGGTTCCCTTGCGGAAATACTTCTCTGCAAACTCCCCTGCACGTCCGAATGCCACGCAGGGAATAAAATCTGCGGTCTGCTGGTCGCCGTCCCTCCTGAATCTGCGGTCTACTGCAAGCGTATATCTCGCAATCGCAGTTGCCTGCTCGCCCTGGGAGTAGCGTACCTCCGGGTCTCTGGTCAATCGTCCCATAAGAATTACTTTATTCATGCGGTTTCCCTCTATTTCTCGTCTTTTCTGACGCATAAGAAACGAAGAACATTGTCCATGATGCGCACGTCACGCTCTACCTCTGCCGGAACAGTCGGCTCAGCGTCAAACTGGATGAAGTAGTAGTAAGCTTCGGTCATCTTCTGGATTTCGTATGCCAGTCTCTTTTTCCCGGTCTCTTCTACTTCCGTCACAGTACCGCCTGCACGTGTGATGTACTCTTTCGCCTTCTCCACGGTAGCGGTTCTCGCATCGTCCTCGATCTTTGCACTTACGACGAGTGCTAATTCATACTTGTTCATGCGAATTTCCTCCTTTTGGTCTCTGGCCCGCCCAATCTGGGTGAGCAAGGAATTTAATATATCACGAGGTGTTATTTTATCATAGCTTTGTACATATTTCAAGCTTTTTTTCGGAATCCGGTTTATTTTTATTATGGCGAACATAATAGTACATCGGATTTTCCATCGACATTACCTGCCGCACGCCGGCGCTTTTTAATACGGGGACTTTTAATTTACATTTTACCCATATGACCGCGTAGATGGCCAGCGCAGCGAAAATCACCGCCGACAGAGCGAAAATCCTTATCCGCGTGGCGGGGTCTGTCGATATGTGGAACATCATATATGCCGTGCCGACGATACCGACAATCTGCAGCACGGGGAAGAACGGGGTCTTAAAGCTTCTCGGCACCTGCCTCATGCGCTTTCTCAGCACGATGACGTTAATATGGTAAACGATATAGGTCAGCATCCAGAACAGCGATGACGTCAGTATCAGGAATTGCACCGCGCTTCCTGTGGAAAGTCCGGTCGCCTCAATTAAAATGGTAAATCCTCCCATTAACAGTATGACGACATACGGCGCGCCAAAGCGGTTCTTTTTCTGAAAGACAGCCGGAAGAAGCCCTATTTTCGCCATGCCGCAGCAGATTTCGGAGACACAGCCGATGATGGAGTTCTGCGTGCTCACCGCCGCAAAGATGGCAACGATAATAATCCAATAGCGTCCGACACCGCCCAGCAGATTTACCGCGTAGAGGATATGCGGGGAGTCCGCCTGTCCCAGCTCGTTCCACGGAGTATAACGCCAGAAGCCGATAACCATGAGCACCTGGATCACACACATAATCCCAAGACACAAAAACATGCTCAGCGGAACATTCCGTTTCGGGTTTTTCATGTCCTTTCCCAATGGAACGATAAACTCCGAGCCGATAAACAGCCAGAACGCGGTGGCGGTCAGCGGCAGGATATCTCCCAGATCAGCCGAGAGAACCGCCTCCTGCTGCACTCCGCCGTCTCCAGGACCCACAACCCCCGCGATTCCGAAAAACAGCAGCGATATTACCATAAACGCCGCGATCACGGACTGTAAGGCAGCCGACATATTAACGCCCCTTAAATTTACAAGCACCAGCAGGATTGTCATGGAAACACTGTAAACCGCCGGCGGAATATTATGACCGATAAATTCACACATAACGTTCGCGAACATTGCCCCCTCCGCGGGTGCCGCAAAAATATTGCTGATAATATATCCCCCGGTCATCGTAACGATTGTCACTAAGGGGCCCAGCCCCGCAAGCATATACTGCGCCAGTCCGCCGGTCAGATTCGGCATAATCGCATTCAGCTCCGCAACCGAAGCGGCCGCCATCATATTGAGCAGACAGACAATCACAATCGCCGCAATGAACGGAACGCCGACGGCGCTTGCCCCGCTCGCGAGTGAAATAAAACAGCTTGTCGCTATAATCATGCCGATGCCCGTGGATACCGCGCTAAATAATCCCAGTTTTTTTCCCATTTTTTCCTCCATTCCGAAGCGTTCCCACTGCCAACTGCCGCAGGCTCAAAAGACGCGTCACACTTCCGTACAAACTTCCCGTCAGTCCACCGCCGATTTATTTAAGGCGGCGCTCCCTTCTTCACCCGTCCGGATACGGACAATATTGGTTACATCCGAAATAAATATTTTACCGTCTCCGATATGTCCGGTATACAGCTCCTGTTTTATCACCTCCAGCAGCTCGTCAATCATCCTGCTCTCACAGACAATCATTACAAGGCATTTGGGCAAAAGCTGCATAATTTCGTTTTCCTTCGGCTCATACTCGCTCGTTCCCATCTGCACACCGCAGCCGAGCACCTTGGAAACGGTGATGCCCGATACTCCGATTTTATGAAGCCTCTGCATAAAGCCGGGCTTGCTCAGGCACTCAACCAGTCCCGGCAGCTTTTCCTCGGCCGTAATAATCTCAAGTCTTGAAAATTCCATATTGCTTTCTCCTTCCATACATAACTGCAGCACAACGGTTCTATATCGCTTCGCTGTCTGAAAACCTTTCGGCCACGGCGCAGATGAGGTTTTCCGAATCGCTCCTTCCAAACACGGTGATGCCGAACGGATAGCTTTTGTCCGCTTCATTCTCCGGAATGGCAACCGCCGCAAGGTCCAGCAGATTGCAGTGATTTGTATAAAGTCCCATCAGACTGTTTGTCTCGACGGGGTTTTGACGCACCTCATCGCGGGTAAAGCTGCCCCCGGCCGTCGGTAAAATTAAAACCGCATTTTTCAAGAGGCGGTGCGCCAGGTGGCGGTAACGCTGCAGGTCATGCAGATTTTCAAAAAGCTTCGCCGCCGTGTTTTCCGGTTTTGCTCCCGAGCGCAGGATTTTTTCGGTGACCGGAAAGGTGCTCCCGGGCCGGTTTTCGATAAATTCCTTTAAATCCTGCCAGCGCTCCGCCACGTACGCTCCCTCATAGAGAATACGCGCGGCTTTTTCAAATACAGAAATGTCGATACGCTCCACCGGAATCCCGAGCTCCTCAATGCGCTGCACCGCGTTTTCCCATTTTTTCCGGTATATATGCGAAAATGCTCCGTAAAAACGCGGCTCCTCCAAAGGCAGACAGATTTTCTCCGGCAGTTTTTCTCCTTTTTTTTCATATGCTTTTGCCCAGATGCAGTTTTCGTCATAGACTGACGCAAACCTGTCTACCAGCCTTGCTTCCTTCAGGCTGTTGGCAAACACCGTAACGCAGTCAAGGCTGGCACAGGCTGGCACCACTCCCGAGGTTGACCATGCCCCGAGCGGGGGCTTATAGCCGACCAGTGTGTTGAGCATTGCCGGAACCCTTCCGGAGCCCGCCGTGTCGGTTCCCAGCGCAAATGCCGCCATGCCGAGCGCAACGCTGACTGCCGAGCCGGAGCTGGAGCCTCCGCTGATCAGCTCCGGCTGATATGCGTTATGTACCTCTCCGTACGGGCTTCTCGTTCCCACAAGCCCCGTCGCGAACTGATCCAGGTTCGTTTTTCCGACGGGAACCGCTCCGGCCTCTATCAGCCGCTGCACCACAAAGGCGCTCTTTTCGGGCGTATAGGAATAGTCAGGGCAGGCGGCCGTCGTGGGAACGCCCTCCAAATCAATGTTGTCCTTGATGGAAAACGGAACGCCCCAGAGCGGATAGTTTTCCCTGTCCGTCGGCAGCCTGTCAATATATTTTGCCGAAAGCTCCCTGGAGGGCTTTACAATCCATATATTTTTTTCCTCGTTTTTTTCCGCCCTTCGTATAATTTCATCGAGCAGTTCATACGGGGTCATGCCCTCATCGTACGCCTGCGCAATCCACCTCACGGTCAGTTTTTCCGGAAAATACATTGCCATCTACCTCCTTTGTCCCGATTGCCGCAAGCACCTGTCCGGCATCTACCTGCCCGCCGGCCCTGATATATACCTTTTCGATTTTTCCGCTGTATTCCGAAGCAATCGGAAATTCCATCTTCATGCTTTCCAATACGGCAATCTCCTGTCCTTTTTCCACAATATCTCCTTCTTTTACCAGAAGTTTCCATACGCTTCCGGGAATTGTTGCGCAGATTCCCTCACAGCCGTCGGGAAGAACCACGCCCTCCTCGGGCGCCGCGTTTTCGGTCTCCGATACAAAATGGTCAAGCCCCTGTTCGCGCCATCTCCTGCGCTCTGCCTCAAAGGATGCCCCCTGATGCGCTTTGAATTTCGCGCTGCTCTCCCGGATGCTTTCGAGGTATTTTTTATATTCCCCGAGATGGAACGTCGTTTCCTCTATCTCGATTGGAAACTCTCCCCGCAGGAAGTCCTCGCGGTACTGCAATATTTCCTCCGCCGAGCAGGGATAGAATTTAATCTGGTCAAAGAAGTTCAAAAGCCACGGCTTATCCTTTTTAAAATATTCCGTCTCGCAAAAGGAATTCCACATCTGAATCGTTCTTCCCACAAACTGATAGCCGCCGGGGCCCTCCATACCGTAGACACAGAGATAGGCTCCGCCGATTCCGACCGCGTTCTCCGGCGTCCAGGGTCTTGCGGGATTATATTTTGTCGTTACCATTCTGTGCCGCGGGTCGATGGGCGTTGCCACCGGCGCTCCCAGGTAAACGTCTCCAAGTCCAAGCACCAGGTAATTCGCGTCAAAGACGATTCTTTTTACATCGTCAATGCTGTCTAACCCGTTAATTCTGCGGATAAATTCCGGATTGCTCGGGCACCACGGCGCGTCGGGGCGCACCGTCTGCTGATACCGCTCGGCTGCAAGCCTTGTCTGCGGGTCGTCCCAGGAGAGCGGCAGACGGATGATGCGGGAAGGAACCGTAATATCGTCAAGCTCCTTTAACCCCTCATTGATTTCCGCCGCGCGTTCCGCCATCCGCACCGCATCCGTTTTTTCCAAATCAAAATGAATTTGCAGCGAACGGATTCCCGGCGTCATGTCGATAATCGGCAGTCCGCTTTTTTCGAGTTCCTGCATGAGGATATGAACCCGGAAGCGAAGCTCTATGTTCAGTTCCATTTCACCGAACTCAATTAATATATTTTCCTCTCCGTCGAGACGTATCATATATTCCGTGCTGTCCGCAGTTCCCTTTTTCAGCACGGCGTAATCCGCGGAAATATCGGTCTGCTTTGGCATCGGCACCTTTGTATATTCAAATCGGAGATTTTTTTCGACGGCGTTTCTGATTTCCGCCGCCTGCTCCAGTGTCAGCAGCCGGAAACGGACGGTATCTCCCGGATGAAGCTGCCCTAACTTCCACAGCTCACCTTTGGCGGTCGTCACCGGGCAGACAAAGCCGCCCAGGCTCGGGCCGTCCGGTCCAAGCAGAATTGACTGATCTCCCGTCAGGTCAAGCGTGCCGATGGCATAGGCATTGTCATGGATATTGGACGGGTGCAGTCCCGCCTCCCCGCCGTCCTCGCGGGTAAATTCTGGAATCGGGCCGTTTAATCGCACGCCTGTCCGCGCACTGTTAAAGTTTACCGTATATTCGGAGTCCGTCAGCGTCTTTAAGTATTCGGGCCTTAAGTATTCCGCGGTCGGCTGCGGCCCCGGGATGACGCCGATTGTCCAGTTATTTGTAATTTCCGGCGTATATTCCTCGGGGAAAGAATTCATTACATCCACATAACACCCATCCGAAAGCTGCAGAATATCGCCGGTTCTTAACGTGCGCCCGTTATGTCCGCCAAATTTGCCGTCCACAAACGTGGATGAACTTCCCATAACCTTTGGAACCCGGATTCCGCCCGCGACAAGCAGATAGGCGCGCATGCCCGCCTCGCAGGTGCCAAGCTTTAGGATCTGCATCGGTGCGGCGTGGATGACCCGGTATCTTGCAACCGGCTCTCCGTCAAGCGTTGCCGACATATCCGCCCCGGTCAGGCAGAAGCTCGTGGTCGTCCGGAACCGGTAGGTGCCTCCCCGCAGAGTCATTTCCAGCCCGGCCGCGTCATCCGCGTTTTGGAGCAGCCGGTTTCCGATGCGGAAGCTGTAGGAATCCATGGCGCCGCAGGGCGGGACGCCTACGGTCCAGTACCCGATCATGCCCGGATAATCCTGAACTGTCGTCTGTACACCGCCGTCCAGTACCTCAAGCGCATGCTCCTCCGGCATAAAATCCTCCAGCATTTTGGTAAACAGCTCTCCTTTTTCATACGCCTTTGTATGAATGAGGGCGTTCAGATACTGCATATTGTTCGCCACGCCGTACAGGCAGGATTCCGCTAACACCGTCCGCAGCTTTTGCAGCGCATCCCGGCGGTCCCTTCCATGGACGATCAACTTGGCGAGCATCGGGTCATAAAGGGACGTAATTTCAATATTCTTTTTCAGCCAGGTCTCTACCCGCGCCTGCTCAGAAAAGAAGAAGTCGTCGATTTTTCCGCTGCCCGGCCGAAACTGGTTCATGCAGTCCTCCGCATAGACGCGCACCTCAATCGCGTGGCCGTCCGGCGTAAAGGACATCCGCTCGATTCCCTCAAGCTCTCCCGCTGCCTCCTTCACCATCCACTCCACAAGGTCGACACCCATAATTTCTTCCGTAATCCCATGCTCGACCTGAAGCCTCGTATTTACCTCAAGGAAATAAAAGCCCTGCGTGCTCTCGTCGTACAAAAATTCCACGGTGCCGGCATTTCTGTACGCGGCTGCTTTTGCAAGGCGCCTTGCCGCCTCATGCATTTCCCGGCGTACCTGCTCCGGGAGGTTCGGGGCCGGCGATTCCTCAACCACCTTCTGATTCCGCCGCTGAACGGAGCAGTCTCTTTCGCCGAGCACCGCGATTTCCCCCTTGGCGTTACCGAATATCTGCACCTCTACGTGTCTCGCATGCCCGATATATTTTTCAAGGAACACACCCGCATCGTTAAAATTGCTCTCGGCAAGGTGCCGCACCTTGTCATAGGCATCCGCAAGCTCCGCTTTGTCATAGCAAATACGGATGCCGATTCCGCCGCCGCCCGCCGTACTTTTGAGCATGACCGGATAACCGATGCTCCCGGCTTTCTCCACTGCCTCGGCAGCACTGCCGAGCAGCCCGGTACCGGGAAGAAGCGGAACACCCGCCGAAACGGCGATCTCCCTTGCCGAATGTTTTAGGCCGAACAGCCGGATCTGTTTCGGGTCCGGCCCGATGAACCGGATGCCCCGCTTTTCACATTCCTCAGCAAACTCGGTATTCTCGCTGAGAAAGCCGTAACCCGGATGTATAGCGGAAGCGCCGGTGGAAACGGCGGCCTCTATGATTTTGCCGATATTCAGGTAGGTATCCTTCGCCGGACCCTCTCCCAGACAGATACTCTCATCCGCGTTCGTCACGTGAAGGCTGTCGCGGTCGGCCTTTGAGTAGACGGCAACGCTTTTTACGCCCATTTTTTTCAGTGTCCGTTCCACGCGGACCGCAATCGCGCCTCTGTTGGCAATCAATACTTTATCAAACATAAAATCATCTCCTGGTTTAAATAATAAAAAAACCGACAATTATCCTGTCTGACTGCTCCTTCGCAGTACGGTAATTGCCGGTCTTTATTTCGTTGTACCGTTATTTATTCTTCGTCCCAAATCAAAAGCCTCACAGGCGTCGGATGGTAGGCGTTGCAGGGATTGTTCAGCTGCGGACAGTTGCTGATTAAAATCATGACATGCGTAAGCGCCTTCATCTCAACATAATTTCCGGGAGCCGAAACGCCGTCGTCAAATTTCAGTCCGCCCTCCTTCGTCACCGGGACATTCATAAAAAAGTTGATGTTCGGCGCAAGATCCCGTTTCCGGATGCCCGCCCCGCTGTGCTCGGCCATTTGCAGCATAAAGCTGTCACGGCAGTTATGCATGTATCTTTTTTCCCTTGCATAGCGGACCGTATTGCTCTGTGAGGAGCAGCAGCCGCCCAGCGTATCATGCCTTCCCGTTTTATCCGCCGTAATTTCCAACAGGGGCTTTCCCGATTCCGCCCTTAAGATGCTGCCGGTGGTAAGGTAGATATTTTTCTGCATTACAATCGTGGAAACCGCGCTGTAATGATCCTCCGGGTCCGCCATATCGTAAAAGGTCGTGTCTACGGCCTGATTTCCTTCCATATCGAGAATACGGAAGCTCTGTCCCGGCAAAAGCTCGTGCATCCAGCCGAGCCCTGCTTCAAGAACCTCATCATAAACCGCGTCTTCTATTTTTAAATTGCTTTCCTTTTCCACTAATCCGTACATATTTATCCTCCATTCCGGAGCGTTTCACGCGCTCCTTAAACGCCAAGCAGCTGATAGTAATCCCATGTATTTTCAAACGCCCTGTAATTCTCGCTCCTGAAGTTCACGCAGTAGTCCGTCAAATCAACCGGCGGCGCATTATAAACCTCCATTGTTACGGGAACGGACGGATAGGTTTTAGACGGGTCAAGCGGATTCGGTGTATTGGAAGCAATAAAGATTACGTCCATTTCCGTCCGCAGCGTAACCGTCGCGCCTGCCCTGCAGTGCTCCGGCTCATAGTGCATGCTGCCGTCCTCCTCGACATAAACCTTTGAAAAAAGGTTGACACAGGGTACCAGATCCCGTTTGCTCATGTTATTTCGAATGAGTTCAACCTTGAAGTTTTCTTCCCCGCAGCGGTAGTAGTCGTTGCCCTGCTGCTGATAGCTGGTCTTTCCGTATTTCCCGTCCGTCAGCCTGCGGGTGGTGTAGCCCGATATGCTGTCGTGCCAGCCGAGACTGTCCTCCACGATACTCGCCAGCACCCTGCCGTTATCGCTCATAAGCACGTTGCCCTTTGTAAGGTGGGCGGTGTACTGCCCTTTCAGCGTGTCGGGCATATTATAGCGCTCCGAGGTGTCTCTCATGTTATACATAAGAACGGAAACGTTTGCATTGTCACCCAGCGCCTTAAAGTGCACGTATTTTCCTTTTCCAATGAGCCCGGACCATTTTTCCCCCGGCCGGAACTCCTTTGTAAATATCTTCTGCATATGAATCCCTCCTGACTGAAACCAGATAACTGCTTGCTGTGCTATTGTTATACCATACCCGCCCGCTCCCGAACATGGACCGAAATTTTGATTTTATCGGGAAAAAGAAACACTTTGGTTCACCTTTCTCATACTTTGGTTCTATTATTTTACGGAAAAAAAAGCCGGATTTTACCGTACCGCTTCAAATTACGGGAACCGATTTTAAAATAAGGTATGGGAAATTTTCCGCACGATGATATACGGACAGACTACGACTTGCGGACAAACTGCAAAGCAGTTTGCCCGCAAAAAAGAATACTATACATTCTGATAAACCAGATTGATTAACTGTGTCCTGCTGCTTACCCCTGTCTTTTTATACAGGTTATAAATATGTTTTTTCACGGTTGAGAGGCTGATCAAAAGCTGCTCACAAATCTCAGAATTGGAAAGGCCTTTACTCAAAAGCTTTAAAATTTCCCCCTCGCGGTTCGTAAGGCTGTACCTCTCGAACGTGTCATCCAGGCAGTTTTGCGCTGCCGCGGTCCTGCCTGTTTGAAAGGCTTTGTACACCACATTTTCTATGTGCTTTTTCAGAACCTTGAGAATATAAATGTCCTTCTCCGTAAAATCGCCCAGTGTTTCGCTGCGGAACAGGTTGAAAATTCCGATAATCCGTCCGTTTCTGATCATCAGTATGCCGCAGCCAAACGGTATGTCAGCGGGCTTTAAAAACTTCCGGTAAAATTCCGTGGACTTTCTGATTTCGTCCGCCAGAATTCCGGTATCCTTATACACTGTGGTTTCGACAGCAATTTCATAGAGGTACTTCAGGTAATCCTTATCATAATAATGGTACAGATATTGCCTTACCTGGGCATCCTCCATGCCCAGAAAATATGTCTTATCTGCGATAATCCGCTGCTCCTCATCCAAAAGCACAAAATAGCCCTTTGTAAACGGAATCAGCATACGGATGACCTTCATCAGCTTCTGTGAGAGCACTGTGATATCTTCAATCGTATACAGCTCCAGCAAAATACTGTTGATAGTGTTCCATTCCTGTTCGTTCAGCATATTGTCCTCCTTTCCGAAGTACCTTCCCGTGATACCTCATGGACGCAGAAAAGGCGCCTGTTACGATTTGTCTCGTACAAGCGCCTTTGCTTTATTGTAGCTTAATATATCACACTGTTTTCACAAAATCAAGTGTCCGGATGGAAGGTTTTACCCCGAGCCATATTTAACTTTCCTTTTTCCGCAGCTCTTTTGTGTTTTTCTCGACCAGCTTTCTTGCAATCATAATCTGATGCCCGCAGCCCATGCATTTTAACCGGAAATCCGCTCCGACGCGCAGTATTTCCCATTCGCTGCTGCCGCAGGGATGCTGCTTTTTCAGACGTACAATATCCCCTACTTCATATTTATCCATGACCGTCGCTCCTTTTCATTATTTTGTGCACAGTTTGCCGCGCCGATTGTTATGACAGGCAGCATTCCCATCAGCTTATCTGCCCGAACACCTCTCCAAGCCCGGCCTGTATCAGCAGGTCTGCCCTGCCGTCCATCGGCGTCGTCGATTTGTTGATAAGTACCAGCTTATCGCCGCGGTAATAATCGATCAGCCCCGCCGCCGGATATACCGCAAGTGAGGTACCTCCCACGATCAGGACATCCGCCTGACTGATATAAAATACCGCATCCTCGAGGGTCTGCCTGTCCAGCCCTTCCTCATAGAGGACAACATCCGGCTTTATTTTGCCGCCGCAAGCGTCACAGAGCGGAATCCCACTGCCGGAATTTAAAATATACTCCGCATCAAAGCCTTTCCCACATTTCTGACAGTAATTGCGGTGCACGCTGCCGTGCAGCTCGAGCACCCGGCGGCTGCCCGCTTTCTGGTGCAGTCCGTCAATGTTTTGAGTGATAACCGCCCTGACCTTCCCCGCGGCCTCAAGCTCTGCGAGCTTTCGGTGCGTGATATTCGGCTCCGCGTCCAGGAAGAGCATCTTATCCCGGTAAAAGCGGTAAAACTCCTCCGTCCTTTTCAGATAAAACGTGTGGCTTAAAATCGTCTCCGGCGGATAGTCATATTTTTGATTGTACAGCCCGTCGACGCTTCGGAAATCCGGTATGCCGCTTTCCGTGGACACTCCGGCTCCCCCAAAAAAGACAATGTTATCGGATTCCTGTACGAGTTTTAAAAATTCCTCTGTCTTTGTCATGATATCCCCTCTTTTTGTGCAGCTCCATGAGCACCCTAGTTATCTCTTAAGGTAAAGCCTCCGACCAGCTCACTTAAAGATACCGCCTGCGCCGACAGTTCCTCGCTGGTTGCGGACGACTGCTGCGCCGCCGCGGAATTTGACTGGACGACCTCGGAAATCTGGTTGACTCCCGCCTCCGCCTGCCGCATTGCTTTTGCCTGCTCCGCGGAATGTTCACTTAACGTTCTTGAGGATTCCGCAATTTCCTGAATACCGCTCACAACCTCCTCCAACGCGCCCGCCGCGTTTTCGGCAGCCTTGTTTCCTTCCGCAATCTCCTGCAATGAGCCTTCAATCAACTGTCTGGTATCCACCGCGGACTGCGCGCTCTGCTCCGCAAGCTTTCGAATCTGGTCTGCCACAACCGCAAAGCCCTTGCCTGCCTCACCGGCGCGCGCAGCTTCAATCGCCGCATTCAGGGACAGCAGATTGGTCTGGCTTGCAATGTCCTCAATATCGGAAATGATATTCTGGATTTTCTTTGACGTATCATTGATGCGCCCCATCGCCTCCACCAGGGCATGCATCTGCGTGCGGCTTTTTTCCGCCTCATCCGCATAGCCTCTCGCCCTCTGATGGGATTCCTCCAGATTTTTTGCTGTTCTCTGCACATCCTCCGTAATATTCGCAATCGTCGCCGTCAATTCCTCCACCGAGCCTGCCTGGTCCGTCGCACCCTCGGCAAGCGCCTGCGCGGATTCCGCAAGATTCTCGGAGCCGGAGGAAACCTGTCTGGACGCGTCCTCCACCTGCTGAAGCGTCTGGTTCATCTGGCGGTTCATCTTACGCATCGCGTCTTTGAGCGCCACAAACTTACCGACGTATTTTTCTTCAATTTTCGTACCCACGGCATAATTGCCCTGCGCCATTTCGCCAAGCAGCTCACCTGCGTCCGTAATAATCAGATTGAGATTTTCCGCCATCTTTTGCGCTTCTTTTACCATATCCGCGATTTCATCGTCCGTATCACTCTGCGGGAACGGGCTGTCTAAATCCCCTTCCGCAAAGGTCCGCAAACGCTCAGAAAGCGCGCTTAACGGGCGCTCGATACTGCCCGCAATCGTTCTGCCCATCCTGATGCCGAAGGAAACAACCACAACGATAACCGCAACGATGATGAGAACCAGCACAAGATCAAGCAGGTTCATAGAGCTGACGGTTGCGTTACCCTCGGCTACATTGATGTCCATAAGCGCAGCCAAATCCTCATATATCTTATCATATTGCGGAGAAAGCTCATTTAAATCCTTCTGCTGTGCCTCCAGATATCCGTCGCCCTCCAGCGAAGCGCCAAGCTCGATAATTTCCGCGTCAAGCTCCCAGTAGCCCTCCAGGTCCGCGAGCACCGTGTTATATGCTTCCACCCCTTCCTCCGTTACCATAGATTCTCCGACATCGGCGAGATAGGTTTCAAATGCCTCTTTTTTCTCCTCGTGAAGCTGCTTTTGCGCTTCAATATTGTCCTCATCGTCATAGCCCACTATGGCGCGCAGAGAACTCCGGGTCTCTGAAAACGTGACCATGGCCTTTCCAATATCCCCCTGGGAAAAACCATAGTTCGTCATCGCATACTGATACCTCTGTGAGACAAACAGCAGTGCTATGATTCCCACAACCGCAGCCGTACTTGCCAGAAGCGCGACGCGTGAAAAACCGACTGTCAGGCGCTTTCTGATCTTCATATCCCTTTCTTTTGCCATCATTCAGCCTCCTCTTTCGCAATAAATCTTTTGTCTCCTAAAATTTTATCCTCTCCATACGGCTTTTTCAACCTTTCGTCTGCAAATATCACATTTTTTTCAAAAAGCTCTGTTCTTTCACACAACTCATCCACAAACAGCACGAAGCCGACGCTCCTCTCTCTTCACAAGAAGAGGCGTCGGCTTCTTTTTCACTTAAACGATAATAGGTACAATTGCTAAAATATCCGGCTCAAGCTCTGCAATATCCTCATAGGTTCCGCCGTCTCTGGAACCTAAGTGCGTATTAAACGGGATGATGGTCTTCCCGCTGAAGTCATAGGCATCAAAAAAGTTCTGCATTACCATTGGCATCTGATACCACCAAATCGGATATTCTTCTGTCAAGTAGGGACTAAAAAATTTCTTTTTTTTTGCTTTCATTATATCCTTAAATCCCACAACAGGGAATTGCACAAATTGTTATGGTAACCGCCAAATATTAATGCGGTCAGATACAAAATTACCCCAGCCCTTTGCGAGTTGGAGTAATTCACTATAATTCACATGCGATTTTTGATAGATTGGACTTTTTCGCTCCAAGGTGCCAGTTCT
>CALWHT010000055.1 GCA_944380515.1 uncultured Roseburia sp. | reverse complement strand
GAATTCGGTCATTAGCCCTCCAAAAGTGGATAAGTTCAGGAGAAAAATAAAAGTTGTGAATAACTTATTTTTTTCTAAGAAATCCATTGTCATATGGCAGTCAAATATATTTTACCGTTTAAAATTGAAAAATAGGCAACAGACTTGCCATGTTTTTATAAATGTGGCATAATTACTTAAGTTAAGCAAACGGAGGCTTTTATGAAGATCACAAAATCTGATTTCGGCACCACAAACACAGGAGAAACAATTTCGATATACCATCTGGAAAATGATGCCGGCGCCTATGTTGAGGTTCTTGATTTCGGCTGCCGTCTGGTAAAAATCGTGGTTCCTGACCGCACCGGAGCCATGACGGACGTCTGCCTGGGCCTTGATACGATAGAAGGCTATGAAAAGGATGACGCCAGCCTCGGAGCGGTAGTCGGCCGCGTGGCCAACCGCATCAAGGACGGCCGTTTTACCTTAAACGGCAAAGATTATCAGCTTGCCGTAAACTGCGGCACCAATCATCTGCACGGAGGGATCATCGGATTTGCCTCAAGACCCTGGGAGGTAAAGGTGAAGGACGATAAACTCATTTTATCCTTACATTCCCCGGACGGCGAGGAAGGCTACCCGGGCAATGTCACGCTTCAGGTTACCTACGGCTGGTCGGAAGACAACGAACTTTCCATTTTATATGAAGCTTCCTCTGACGAGGATACCCTCTTAAACGTCACAAACCATGCCTATTTCAATCTGAACGGCGAGGGAAGCGGCGATGTTCTCTCGCATGAGCTGTTTATTGATGCCGACGCGATCACCGAGTTGGACGATTCACAGGCTCCGACCGGAAAAATTCTTCCCGTGGAGAACACACCGTTTGACTTCCGCTCAATGCATACCATCGGCAAGCTGTATTATTCCGATTATGAGCAGCTTCGGAAATTCGGCACCTACGACCACAATTTTATCATTAACGGCACGGGTTTAAGAGAAGCGGCAGTCCTCCAGTCCAGGGAAAGCGGCATCCGCATGACCTGTTTTACCGACCAGCCCGGCTTGCAGTTATATGTGGCAAACCAGCCGCTTCATGTGCCCGGAAAAAACGGCAAAACCTATGAGAGCTGTACAAGCGTCTGTCTGGAAACCCAATATTTCCCGGACGCGGTTCACCATGACAATTTTCCGAGCATCATTCTGCATCCGGATGAACCGTTCCGCTCAAAGACGCTGTACCATTTTTCCACTTTTTAGGAGAAAGCGTCTGCTTTCCTGCTTTGTGCTTATTTTTGTACATGGATTTTTGGGGTTTTCACTTGTCATACCTTCTTTTTTGTATTAGAATAATTTAAAGCTACTGAAGCGGTAGCAAGTCTATGATTCTATTTTTTAAGGAGGGAATACAAATGGCATACGTAATTTCTGATTCTTGTGTTAGCTGTGGTACCTGCGAGCCGGAGTGCCCGGTAGGCGCTATTTCTCAGGGGGACAGCCAGTATGTAATCGACGCTGGTTCCTGTGTAAGCTGCGGTACCTGCGCAGGGGTTTGCCCGACAGGAGCTATCAGCGAGGAATAATATTAATGTACTTAAACAAAAAACTGCTGTTTTCCGATACTCGGACAAACAGCAGTTTTTTATTGCATTTTTATTGTGCTTTCTTTTTTCCCCAGCGCTTCGATTCTTTTTTCTTTAAGTTTCCCCGGATCGCAGCATCCAGCTTACGGAAACGTTCCTCCTGGGCCTCCTCCTGCTCGCGCATGAGGTAATTCATCTCCTTGATCACCTGTTCCCCGACATCCTCGCTGATGCACCTGCTTAACTCCCGGTTATTCGCCGCAATGGCAGTGCCGACAATCCGGGTCATCAAATCCGTAAACTGCGCCATCTTGTCCGTGTTTTCCAAAATACTCTGCTGCGGGTCTTTCACCTTCAGCGCATGTTCCTCCGCGGACACCTCCTTTTTCGCAGGCGCCGGCTCCTTTTGGTTCTGTGCTGTCGGAATCTGCCGCAGGTCCGGAGCAGCCTTTGCTTCCGCGGCGCCGGTCTCCGTCTCCCCGTCCAACGGTATATTATGTACAATCATGCGGATTGCTTTTAACTGATACCCCTGCTCCTTCAGCTCTTTTATCCTCTGGAACTCCTGAATGTTTTCCTTTGTATAATACCGGTGCCCCATTTCGTTTCTCGGAATGTTAAGCTCCAGTTCATCTTCCCAGTAACGTAACACATGGGACTCCACGTTCACTATATTGGCGGCGTCCGAAATCATGTAACGTACCTTTTCCATTCCAGTTCCTCCTTGCTTTGCCATAAAATTGCACTTATCTGCTTAACCTATATTATAAGCACCCGAAGGAATCCGTACAACGAAAATCGCTCGCCTTATTGCGACAGTATTTTTCCTTTATTTCTCCGTAGCCCTCCAATACATTGATTTTTTTCTTCACAGCGGAAAAATACATCAGGAACGCGCAGATTACCATGAATACGCCGCTTTGGGTTGCCGCCGTTTTAAACGTAGTCCGCAATATTTCCATCGGCAGTCTGATGATGCCACTGCTGACATGGGGCACCAGTAACGTGAATCCCCAAAAAGTAGCGGACGCTTCCTCGCTGCTGACCTCCTTCCGCACCATTGCGGGGTCCATCGGTTCGGCAGTGTTTGTCGGCATTATGACAGCCGTGAGCGCAGGCTCCGCGGCCGCTTACGGAGATAACGCGCTGATGCACGGCATGAATATATCCTTCCTCTGCATGGCGGCCGGCTCGTTCCTGCTGCTGCTCATTTCCATTCTTGGCACAAGGGACAGTGCCGCAAACCGTGAAAAATGATTTTGTAAAGAGTTAACGTTTCGAACAAATTCCCTTCCAGATTTTCCGGCACATATTTTTGCATTTGCAGCCGAAGCCCTGCCTGCGCACTCTGAAAATTCCCCACATGCCCGATTCGACATCCCATTTCAGGCTCCCCGAGCGATAGAGATAATCGCCGGGGCAGGGTGCGCCCAGTTCCAGCTCAAGCTGGAACGTATTTCCGACGCTGACGGCGCCCTGCAGGGAGGTCACTCTTGCATCGGGTCTCTGCGGCTGCAGCTTCCATCTGTTGTCATGAATACAAATTCCGACATTTCTCGGCTTATCCGCCGGCATCACCGTCCGGAAAATCACACGTTCGCCGGGATAGGCCGAAAAGAGCGGCGTCGCCGGGTCTCCGTGTACTCTGCTGCTGAATATTTTTGAAATCCTGCTGTCTTTTTTCAGCCGGTTTGCAAACCGCTCCGAACGGTAATTGTAGCCTTTTTCTCCGGTGTCCTCCGCGTCCACGTCGTCCTCTTCTTCCCCGGAGGCGGTTTTTACCAGCTCTCCCGACGCATCCAGCATTCGGATCCCGTTCTGGATAAATACCGCACATTCCCGGAAGGGCTCAACACCCGGCGCGGTGATCACCGCCTCCTCGTCATACACGGCCTGTGCCAGGGATTCTGCCCGATACCATTCTGCGCCCGCGGGCTCAATCAGCACAGCCCCGAACAGCCCGTGATATCTGTGGTTTCTCATATCCCCGAACGATTGCAGGATGCAGGCTCCGTATTCCTCCCTCGCATACCAAAGATATTTTTTACTCTCCCCGACGCCTACCGTCTGCTCCCTGTTATTGTAACCCACATTGATGCCAGAATCGCAGACCGGGTCAAAATCCAGAAACTGGGGATTTAAGGACACCCGCATCGACGGCTTATGCTCCATATCCAGCGAAACACGGGGATAGTCAAAATATCGCACCGGATGCTTCGCGTCAAAGAGATTGTGCAGCGTCACCTCAATCCAGTCACCCGCATTGGCGCGCAGTATCAGCGGCCTGGGCTGATAATCCTTCTCCCGCGCCCGTTCCGCTTCCTCCAACGGCACAAACAGCAGCCCGTCGGGGTCATGGTCACCATGGCAGTTATACGGAATATCACGCTGGATTGCCGCTATCTCATAACGGCGGATGACCGCGCCGGCTCCCGGGCAGGGCGGAAGGGGCAGGATTCTGTTATCCTGTTTGCAAAGAGGCTTTAAGCATTTCTGCGGCTTTGCGTACGCGCGGATAATGCCCCACAGCCCGAGCCACGCGTCCAATTCCTCTCCGGTCTGCGGGTCCAGCCAGACCGACTCCGCCGCCTCCACGATGACAGCGCCAAAAAGTCCGTGTACATTCGTCCCTTCCTCGCTGCTTCTCGTATCCGCCATATCGTGGAACAGATAAACGCCCTCGCGGTCCGCATACCAGGTATAAACAATATTGTTTTTTGTGGTGGTATTCCGGTTATAGCCGACATCAGCCCCGTCCGAGGTCTGCACATCATAGGGAAGCCCCTGCACATGCATCGACAGCGCGCGGTTCAGATAATGGGAAAAACAGATTTCAATTTTATCCCCCACGTTCGCGCGGATGACAAGCGGCTTTACTTCCTCATAGGGCATGGGAATATCAAGTGAAAAATTACGGAGCGCTCCCTGCCGGATTCGCTCCGCATCCTTTTTTAGTACGTATAACAGCCCGTTTGGGTCGTAATCTCCGTATTGATTGTATACAATCGGTATCTCGATTGCCTCTATATCGTAATGCCTTGTTTTTCCGGGACCCGGATAGCGTGTCAGTTCCATTCAGCACACCCCCGTAATCTGTTCTCACATTCCAAAAGCCGGATATAGTGATTTGCCTCCCGGAGCACGTGGTCGGCAAGCAGCGGCAACAAAATGGACGCAATCTCATGCTTTAAAATTCCTTCCGCCCCGGCAGTCTTAAACTTGCGGTATTCAAGCGTCTCCTCCAGCGATTTCTGCGTCAATCCATGCATCGCGCGGCAGTCCTGACGCTTCGCCTGGGTGAGCAGCTCCCGGTAGTCCGCCGCGAATCCGTCTGCGGCAGCCACAAGCTCCTCCTCCGAGGGGTCTAAAAGCCCGCGGATAAACAATGCGTGCTCCATCATAATCCGGTTCCAGAAATTTTCGGTGTCACATATATTCCGGAAAGAAATTTCCCTGTTCTGCTGAAGCTGCCAGACCGTCTCCCGATAAAGCTTTGCCTCGCGTATGATATGCTCGATCAAAAGCGGATAATTGGCATTAAAAAGCCGCCCCTGCTTTACCTCACGCAAGAGCCGCTCCTTATAGGCAATCAGGCCGTCCAGGAGCTGAAGTGCGCGTTCATTTAACCCCTGCACCGTTTGTACAAGCTGTCTGCTCTCCTTGCGGGTACAGCCCGCCCGAAGCTTCTGCTCCGCCGCGGAAATCCGGCTGTCGATTGGGATTCCGCTCAACCGGCTGGTGCTTCGCTCCGCTGGTATGGTAAATTCCGTCACCAGCTCCCCCGATTCAATAATTTCCGTACCGATACGGCCGTTGGCAAGCTGCACCGTCTCGCGGAGCAAATGCTCAAACTGCTGTCTGTACCAGTCCGCCTGACGGATCCAGGCTTCATCCCTGCACGGGAAGCCCGCCTCCAGGAACAGAGCATGCTCCCGCATGATCCGCGCAAAGAACAAATTTGTTTCTATCGAAAAAACAATAAAATTTTCCATATTCTCTGACATACCTTTCTTATTGTAGTGGTATATCTTATGTCAGAGAATATGGAAACGTGCTGTCGTTACTTTTCCATGTTTGCAAACTTCGTATACTGCGGCAGCCATACCAGATTGACCGTCCCAATCGGGCCGTTTCTCTGCTTGGCGATAATGATTTCCGAAATCCCCTTCATCTCGGAATCATGGTTATAATAATCGTCGCGGTAAATAAACATCACGACGTCGGCATCCTGCTCGATTGCCCCCGACTCACGGAGATCGGAAAGCATCGGACGGTGATCCGGGCGCTGCTCCACGGCACGGGAAAGCTGCGAGAGCGCGATCACCGGCACGGAAAGCTCACGCGCCAGCGCCTTTAAGGAACGTGAAATATCGGAAATCTCCTGCTGGCGGGAGTCGGTGCTCCTGCCGGAGCCCGACATGAGCTGGAGATAGTCGATGATTACCAGCTTTAAATCATGCTCGAGCTTATACTTCCGACACTTGCTGCGCATCTCCGCAATGGAAATACCGGGCGTATCATCAATAATCAGCTCCGAATTGCCGATAATCCCCGCACCCTCGATTAACTTTTCCCAGTCGGCATCTGAGAGATTGCCGGTACGAAGCGCCTGTGCGTCCACTCTGGATTCCAGCGAAAAAAGACGGTTCACAAGCTGCTCCTTTGACATCTCGAGGGAAAAAATCGCCGTGCACATGTGCTCATGGAACGCCACATACTGGGCAATATTCAGCACAAAGGCCGTTTTTCCCATAGAGGGACGCGCCGCGATCAATATCAAATCGGAGGGCTGCAAGCCTGCCGTGCGGTAATCCAGATCAATAAAGCCGGTCGGTATGCCCGTAACCGTGCCCGAGGTTTTCGCCGCGTTCTCGATTTTTTCCAGCGCATTCATGACGACCTCGCGGATCGGCACGTAATCGTCTCCGCCCCCGCGGCTCGAGAGCAGATCAAATACTTTTTTCTCGGTCATATCCATGACCGTCTCCACACTCTCCCTGCCGAGGTAACACTCGTTTTCAATTTCCTCGTTCAGCTTAATCAACCTGCGGCGCAGCGCGTTATCCTTGACAATCTGCGCGTAGTATTTCACGTTTGTGGACGTCGGAACCGCATTTAACAAATCCCGGACAAATTCCAGGCTCGCGATTTCCGCCGGAACATCCTTTTCTTTCAGCTTATTCTGCAAGGTGACCAAATCCACCGGAAGGCTCTTGTTGTAAAGCTCCACCATGGCGTCAAAGAGGATTGCATACTGTTTGTGATAGAAATCCTCGCCGGAAAGCATCTCCATAGCGGTGAGAATGGCATCCTTATCCATAATCATCGACCCGATGACCGACTGCTCCGCCTCCAGACTGTTGGGCATCACCCGCTTAATTAACGCTTCCTCCATGCCTTATCCCTCTACGACATGTACCGTAAAGGTTCCCGTCACCTTCGGATGAAGCTTAATGGATACCTGCGTCATGCCGAACGAACGAATCGGCTCCGGAAGCTGCATTTTTTTCTTGTCAAGCTCCATGTGAAGCTGCTCCTTCGCAGCCGCCGCGATTTCCTTGGTGGAAACGGAGCCGAAGGTACGTCCTCCCTCACCCGCCTTCATCCTGACGGTTACCTTCTTGTCCTTTAATTCCTCCGCAAGCGCGAGCGCCGCCTCATACTGCTCCTGCGCAACCTTGTCCGCATGCTGATTCTGTAACTTTAAATCATTCAGATTTTTGGCATTCGCTTCCACGCCCAGCTTCTTCGGAAAAATCATGTTGCGCGCATAACCGTCGCTGACATTTACGATTTCTCCTTTTTTTCCAAGTGCTTTTACATCCTGCAATAAGATTACTTTCATTTCAGATAAACCTCCATTTCAAATCAAATCCCTGTCTACTCCTTGATGTCCCCTTCCTTAAGCATTTCATCAAGGGTTGCCTCAATAATATGCTTTGCCTGCTCTAAGGAACAATCGGTAAGCTGCGCACCCGCGACATTTAAGTGTCCGCCGCCGCCCAGCCGCTCCATGATCAACTGCACGTTAATCTCGTCAATGGAACGGGAGCTTACATAAATCTTTCCCTGGTACTCGGTGAGTACAAAGGATGCCTTAATTCCAACGATATTCAGCAATTCGTCCGCAGCCTGCGCACATACAATGGTAGGGCTTTCTACCTTGTCCCCGGGACAGATGGAAATCGCAAACGCGCCCCGGTATACCTCGGCATGACGTACCGCCTCCGCCCTTGCCTTGTATGCCGTCATATCGTTGCGCAGCATTTTGCGGACTCTCGTCACCTCGGCTCCGGCACGCCTTAAATATGCCGCCGCCTCAAAGGTACGGACTCCGGTCTTCGTCATAAAGTTATTCGTGTCAATTAAAATCCCCGCATAGATACAATCCGCCTCGCAGGGAGCCAGCTTGATATTTTCCGAAAAATACTGCAAAACCTCGGCAATCATTTCACTGGCGCTCGACGCATAGGGCTCCACATAGGAAAGCACCGGATTCACGATCACCTCATTGGTCTGCCTGTGGTGGTCAAACACACAGACGGTCTGCGTGCGCTTTAACAGCTCCGGGCACTCCGTGTAGCTCGGCCGGTTGACATCCACGACGACCACCAGCGTATTTTCATTTGTCAGCAGCAGCGCTTCCTCATTCTTAATAAACAAGTCGGGCGGATAGCCCTTTTCCTCGGAAAAGCAGTCCACGAGCGGCCGCAGCGACGAGGTGATTTCATTCAACACAATCTGGGCTTTCTTCCCAAGCACCCGGGCCGCGCAGTAAATGCCGATCGCCGCCCCAAGACAGTCTACATCGCTGATGCTGTGTCCCATAATAATGACATGCTCGCGGCTCTCGATGATTTCCCGGAGCGCATGCGCTTTCACTCTCGCCTTCACCCTCGTGTTGCGCTCTACCTGCTGTGTCTTTCCGCCGTAATAAACAAGGTCCTCTCCATCCCGCACGACCACCTGGTCACCGCCGCGTCCTAAGGCAAGGTCGATGCTCATTCTGGCATATTCATAATTCTTGTTATAGCTCTCCCCGCCGGCTCCGATACCGATGCTTAACGTTACCGACATTTCATTCCCGACCCTGACTGTCTTTACATCCTCGATGAGGCTGAATTTGTCTTCTTTTAACCGGGCAAGATACTTATACTGGAACACGACAAAATATTTGTCCTTTTCCATCCTGCGTACCAGCGCGTCCATCTCCGAAAAATATTTATTTATCTTACGCTCGATCAATGCCACCAGCAGCGAACGCTTCACATCCTCAATGCTGTCGAGCGCCTCGTCATAGTTGTCGATATAGACAAGTCCCGCCACCAGCTTCTGTTCTTCGTTCTCTCTGATACAACGGTTCATTTCCGTCTCATCAAACAGATACACTGCCGTTAGATATTCGGTACTGTCGTCAAGGGAAACCATGCCGCTTTCCTGCATCATCTCATCAAAATAAATGCGCTTTAAAGAAATACGGTAATTACAATCCTGAAACTCCACATGGATGTTCGCCGGCCCCTCGCTGCGCTGCAGCAGCTCCTTTGTCAGCGTCGGAAAAATGGTTGTGATCGATTTATGGTACTTTTTATTCTTTCCCGTAACCTCCGTAAACTTCTCATTCACCCACAAAAGCCTGGCACTGTAATCCACCAGGGCATAGGGAATCTCAAACTCGTTTAAAAGCTCCTTCTGTACGGTACCGTACTGCGTCGCGAAATTAATCAGCTCGTTCACCAACAGCGGCTTGTTCCGAATATAGGAAAGCAGGACCACCGCAAAATAAACCGCGGTAAACATCGATACCATGACGCCCGACAATACATCCTTCATATATACCGGAATATTCATCAGTACCAGCAGAATGGTCAAAATCAGCGGCCAGTAAAGATATGTACGCAGCTTTCCTTTCAGCTTTACATTATTACTTTTCATATCTCTCTCCTATATCTGGTGTCAGAAAACAATCTATCCAGAAATAATCTTTGCCACTCATTATAACATTTTGAGCCTCTAATATAAAGCCTTTTTTCTAAAAGCAAAGCGGGGAACCGCCGTTCTGCCGGCTTTCGTTCCCCGCTCTCTTCGCCATTTCATTTTATTGTTCCGTAACCTCATCCCGCGGCACAAGCGTTAAATAATCCCCTTCGTCCATATCGTTAATGAGGTTGTCCGCAAGTATATGAATGCCGGGCATCCATTCCAGCTCTTCCACAAATTCACTCTCCTCTGACTGGTATCCCCCGCCCTCTTTGTAACGGCATATCCGGTAGCCCGCGTCCTGCCCTCCGCCGTACACCGGATAGACAATCGTATGCCAGCCGTTTACCATTTCATCACAAATCAGAACCGGTGTATGAAGTCCCGTAAACGCTTCGAGCACCTCAAATTCCTTTTCCTGATCCATGCTCAGGATCAGCGCGCTGTCTCCCTTTCCGTCCGACGTGGTCTTTCCTATGACAACCGCAAAAATTTCGCTTATGCCGTCCTCGTTGAGGTCCGTATAGTTGTAATAATACCTCGTCTCCTGAAGATATTCCCCGGGCACCTTATAATAATCCGCCAAAAAGGAGGCAAGCTCCGGAAACTCCGCATCCTCGGAATATTCCTCCATCACCGTCTCATTTTTCGCATCCTCCTCCGGGGTAAGATAATGCTCCTCCGTCGACTGCTCCGCTGTCTCCCCGCCGCTGTTCCCACAGCCTGACAAAAAAATAAATGCCGCCGCAATAATCACTCCGTAATATCGTATTTTCATATATCCTCCTGATAATTGGAATATTATCCTATATATTATATGATTCCCGGAATAATGCCAAGAGATTCCTTTTCATTTTAAGGAAACTTTTCGAATTACAGCGTTTTCCACAGAAAAGATGGAATAAAATACGGGAGGCTGTACAAAGTACAGCCTCCCGTCATAACAGCAGTATTTTTTATTTTACAGTCACTTTAAATGTTGCTTTCGCGCCGCTCTTCATCGTTACTGTGATGGTTGCTTTTCCTTTCTTTACGCCCGTCACCTTTCCGTTTTTGTTTACAGTCGCAACCTTTGTGTTTGAGCTCTTATAGGATTTTACCTCATCCTTTGCCGGATAGGTCGACTTAATCTGGATCGCCGCCGTGTTTCCGACCTTGATGCTCGCGCTTGTTCTCCTTAAGGTCACCTTCGGCGCCTTCACCGTCACCTTGCAGGTCACTTTCTTTCCGTTCGAGGTTCTCGCGGTAATCGTCGTCGTCCCGGCTTTCTTTGCCGTCACCTTACCCTTGGAATTTACCGT
>CALWHT010000054.1 GCA_944380515.1 uncultured Roseburia sp. | reverse complement strand
GAATTCGGTCATTAGCCCTCCAAAAGTGGATAAGTTCAGGAGAAAAATAAAAGTTGTGAATAACTTATTTTTTTCTAAGAAATCCATTGTCATATGGCAGTCAAATATATTTTACCGTTTAAAATTGTCATCTGGCGGGAGGATTTGACACATGATGGAATTCCCGAACAGATAAAGGTGCGTATTCGGTCGGGTTCCTCGGGGGAGATGGGAACGGTAGCGGTGTACGCCGAAAAGCCGGACGGGACGTTTCCGCGGATTCCGATATGGAGGGAGCAGGCCGATACGGTGCAGGCAGGGTGGAACGGAATTTATCTGTACCGAAACCCGGACGACGGACGTTCGTATTTGCTGGTCTGGCAGCCTGCCATGTATCAGGGCAGGGCACAGTACCACTACCGTGTGTTTTCCCTTTCCGCGGGCGGAGAAGAAAAAATTTTGGAGGGAGCGCAGCTTTCGTATGATTTAAATGATATAAAGCCGGAAGATGAGGAAAAGGCGCGGGTGTATCTGAATCATGTAAATGAGCTGTTGAAAAAAAGTTATGTGCTTGTCGATACGGACGGCGGAGAGGTGTTTTACAGCGCTCCGGGAGCGCCGGTGACAAGGGAGGCGGATGTTTCCCGGATTTTAAGTCAGATACGTCTTGCCCAGAGGAAATAACCCCAAAAAATTGATTTGTCAATAGAGAAAATATATAGAAATTCAAACAGAATTTGGCACTAATTTATAGTTGCGAAACAGGGCATATTAAAGTATAATAAAACCAACGAAACGACCTGGGATGTACGACACCCTACATTTTTGAACCTACATTTACTTTCATGGGATTCTTATATTCGAAGGCAGATGTCAGGCCATCAGTACCTTTTGGTACGCGAGCAGTGGAAGACAGAAACCGACGTGCGGTTACCCACCTGGCTGCGGCTAGGAGTCAAAAACGTAGGAAACGGCATTTTGGGTTTTCGCAAAAGAGATTTTGAAGTACTTAAGAAATATTCTAAGCTACAGAAGAAGTTCGGAAAGTACCCAGGATAATACGTAAGAAATACCTGAGAAAAAAGATGAATATACAGATGAGAAGGAAAGCTGCTTTGAAATATAAGCAGCTTTTTTACTGTATGAGAAGTTGTGCGGGATAAACGGTGAGAATCAGGGAGAATGTAAAGTGTACGCTGGGAGGTATAAATGCAGACGAGGAAAAACGTAAAAATAAAAATCGCAGTGCTGATATTGTTGCTGGCGGTGCTGACGGTTCTTTTGACGGAAAAGCTAAAAGAGAGATACCTGCCCGAGGAATATTCGGATACATATGTCAGTGTGGATGAGGTGCGGGAGGAGTTACGGTTTACGGTTTACTCCGAAGCAGAATGGGAGGAATGGTTCGGCACGTACAAAAAAGAGTACCTGACGGAAGAGATGCTTGGCGCATTACTTAAAAAGCTGGGTGTTTCGGAACAGATTGTACACTCCGGTGCGGGGGCGCGCCGGCCCGTTTCCAGAGAAGCGTGGAGCGACATCTACGGACAGATTCGTGATTATCTTGATATGGAGCGCGTGGTGAAGGAACAGGCGCTTTTGATTCTGGGAACTATGGAGGCCGGGGAGGAGACGGTTTTGATTACGAATCAGGGCGATTTTTATACCGCACTTCCGCTTTCTTATTTTGAAGAGTGGACAGCGTATGACGTTTACATCATGGACGAACGCTGCATCGGCTTAAAGGACGTATCGGAAGCGGAAACGGTCATTGAAAATGCCTACCTGAAAGCGTCTGTCAATCAAACGCTGACGTTTTTGTATGCCGGAATGTCCTATGACAAGGAAGCGGGAGAGCTTTCAGAAGAATTTTCTCCCGGTGTATGCGATCTTATTTTTACGGAAGGGGAGCTTCGTACCATCCGAAAGAAACAGGATGTCATTCAGGGAGAGCTGCTTTCCTATGATGATACGGCAATCGAAATCAAGGATTACGGAAAAATCGCCCACAGCGGGAAAGTCCCCGTTTATCAGACCTACGGGGAGGCGGTGGAGAAATCCATTTCGGACGTTATTTTAGGCAATATGAATGTGGAATATGTGACGGCGGGAGAGGAGGTCTGCGCGATCTTAATTCGGGAGCCCGCGCAGATTACCGATATCCGCGTCCTTCTGCTTTCGGATGAGGGGACAAAATTCAGGAGCGGGGTTTTCCTGAAGTGTTCGACGGAAGCGGATGTTTCCTGCGGGGATACCAGGCATACGGCGGCAGCGGGGGAGGTTATTTCCGCCGAGGAGTATCTGCGGGATGCCAGGGGAGCTACCTGTATTGTGTGCCCCCGGACGGAGGACGGAAAGCTGTATATCTGCGACGGGGACGGAAACGAGATTTCCAACGGCTACACGGGAAGCATGGAGATGCGCAGCTACGCCGGAGAGGGCTATACGCTGGTAAACGAGCTGCCGTTTGAGACATATCTTTATGCGGTCGTTCCAAGTGAAATGCCGTCCAGCTATGCCGCGGAGGCGCTTAAGGTGCAGGCGGTCTGCGCCAGAAGCTACGCGTACCGGCAGCTTTTAAGGGCCGACCTTGCAGCTTACGGCGCCCATATTGATGACAGTACCTCCTATCAGGTATATAATAAAGTGCCCCAGACGCCGGAGTCCGTGGCGGCTGTAGATGCCACCAGCGGGCAGGTGCTGACCTATGGGGGAGAGGTCGTAGAGGCCTACTATTTTTCCACCTCCGCGGGTTATACGGATACGGTGGAGGTCTGGAATACACAGGAGGATTCCGCCTATGGCTATCTGCAGGCGGTCTGCCTGAATCAGGAGGCGTATGCAGGAGATTTGTCGAAGGAGGAAGATTTTCTTGCCTTTATCAAGCAAAAGCCCGAGGGCTACGACAGCGGCGTGAAATATTACCGGTGGTTCGCATCGGCGGATTACAGCGGAAAAAACGATGAAATTAACGCTATTTTGGAAAACAGACATTCCATTTCCGACAGAAACGTGCTATATTATGAAGCTGACGGGAAAACGGAGGCCCAAAATACAGCCGGTATGGGGGAAATTACCGGTGTTTCGACGGAGGAGCGGAGCCCCTCGGGAGCCATCCTGACGTTGCGCCTTGATTACGAAAACGGTGTCGTGCGGGTAAAAACGGAATATAATATCCGAAAGGTACTCGGCTGCATGGTGCAAAAAATGGTGTATGCGGATTCCAGCGAAAGCGGGGATATTTCCATGCTGCCAAGCGCATTCTGCGCCGTCGAAAAGCAGGAGAACGGAGAACTTCTGATTTCCGGCGGTGGTTACGGGCATGGGCTCGGCATGAGTCAGAACGGCGCCAACGGAATGGCGAACAGCGGAATGGGGTACCAGGAGATTCTGAATTATTTCTATCACGATATCAGCATCGAGACCGTCACGGAATTAGAGGGAAAGGAACAGGCGTAATGTGGAAGGTTATCGGCAATCTGAGGCTATTTACGGAAAAATGCAAGCAGGATAAGATCAGCGCGTATTCGGCGCAGTCCGCGTTTTTTATCATCCTCTCCATCATTCCGTTTCTGATGGTGTTTTCTTCGCTGCTGCAATATACGTCCATAACGGAGGGAACTCTGCTTAAGATAATTGACCGGGTGATGCCGGAATATGTCGCTCCCTTTCTTATCTCCCTGGTGGATGAGGTGTATAACCGTTCCGTGGGGATTATTTCGGTCACGGCGGTTGTCGCAATCTGGTCGGCGGCAAAGGGTGTGCAGTATATGGCTGACGGACTCAATGCCGTAAACGGCCTGCATGAGAAAAGGAACTGGCTGGTGCAGCGTTTTTGGGCGGCAATGTATACGATTGTATTTTTGATCGCGATCGTGGCTACGCTGCTTGTGGTGGTATTCGGAAATTCCCTGCAAAAGCTCGCCGCGCAGTATATACCTCTGCTGCGCCATGCGGTGGAGCTGCTTTCGCGGCTGCGCGGGCTGTTGATGCTGGCAATGCTGATTTTCTTTTTTGACGTGATATTTACGACGCTTCCAAACAGGAAGCTTACCTTAAAAAGCCAGCTTCCGGGGGCGGCGCTCTGCGGGGTGGCATGGTATCTTTTTTCCTTCGGGCTCTCTGTTTATGTGGATTATTTCAACGGATTTTCCATGTACGGAAGTCTGACGACGATTGCGTTGATTATGCTGTGGCTTTATTTTTGTATGTATCTGATGATGATGTCGGCCGAGGTGAACGTAATATTCAACGACAGCATCGAGCACTGGCTGATACGGGACCAAAAGAGGAGAAAACGGAAAAATAGCGCTTGAACTTTCCGGCAGCCTGTGCTAAAATCCAATACAGAGTTTGAAAAAGGCTGTGAATGTGTACGGAAACAATTCCGGGTGTCGGTTGTGACATTCAGTAGAGAACTATATTTCTTTCAGAGAGAGCAGGCCGCCGGCTGAAAGCCCGCTTAAGACAAGGTAGGAATCGAAATTCACACAGGAGCCGCATCCGTGAATTCAGTAGCGGATGACGTGTATGCACGTTACGCATGATGAGTGTTTTTCACGGGATTTTTGTCCGATGAAAAAAATCAGGGTGGTACCGCGGAATCATTCGTCCCTGGACGGATGATTTGGCGGTTTTTTTATTTCATCAGGAAAGAATCTTGTTGCATTAACGTGTGACAGCAATATGAAAATAAAAGGAGCAGCAGAATGAAGGAAAAATTGCAGAAAATCAAGGAGGAGGCAATCCGCCAGATTCAGGAAGCGGCGGATTTGTCGAAATTAAACGACGTGCGCGTTGCGATACTCGGCAAAAAGGGAGAGCTTACCGCGGTCTTAAAGGGGATGAAGGATGTCAGCCCGGAGGAGCGTCCGCTTGTGGGACAGATGGTGAATGAGACGCGCGAAAACATTGAGCGGATACTTGAAGAGACAAAGGCAAAATTGGAGGCGGCGGAACTGGACGCGAGACTGCGCCGGGAAGTAATTGACGTGACGCTTCCGGCAAAGAAAAATAAGGTCGGACACCGCCACCCGAATACCATTGCCTTAGAGGAGGTAGAGCGCATTTTTACCGGAATGGGCTATGAGGTTGTGGAGGGCCCTGAAATTGAATACGATTACTATAACTTTGAGGCACTCAATATTCCGGCAAACCATCCGGCGAAGGACGAGCAGGACACCTTTTATATCAACGATAAAATCGTGCTTCGTACCCAGACGTCTCCGGTCCAGGTGCGTGAAATGGAAAAAGGAAAGCTCCCGATTCGTATGATCGCGCCTGGGCGCGTGTTCCGCTCCGACGAGGTCGATGCCACGCATTCCCCCTCCTTCCATCAGATAGAGGGGCTTGTCATCGACAAAAACATCACCTTTGCGGACTTGAAGGGCACGCTGGCGGAATTCGCCCGTCAGTTATTCGGGCAGGACACGAAGGTGAAATTCCGTCCGCATCATTTCCCGTTTACGGAGCCGAGCGCTGAGATGGACGTGACCTGCTTTAAATGCGGCGGGAAGGGCTGCCGTTTCTGTAAGGGCGAAGGCTGGATTGAGATTTTGGGCTGCGGTATGGTTCATCCGAGAGTGCTGCGCATGAGCGGTATCGATCCGGAGGAATATTCCGGATTTGCATTTGGAATCGGTCTGGAGCGAATCGCGCTGCTCAAATACGAAATCGACGACATGCGTCTTCTCTATGAAAACGACCAGCGCTTCTTAAATCAATTTTAGTGTAAGCAATGAAAAGGAGAATAAAGCGATTATGAATACATCACTCAAATGGATTAAAGAGTTAGTCCCCGGATTGGCGTGCACGCCGCAGGAATATATGGACGCCATGACCTTATCCGGATCTAAGGTAGAGGGCTATGAAAATATGGATGAGGATCTCGATAAAATCGTGATCGGACAGGTGAAGCGCATCGAGCCCCACCCGGATGCGGACAAGCTTGTGATTTGTCAGGTAGATATCGGAACGGAAACCACTCAGATTGTCACCGGAGCAACGAACGTTACGGAGGGCTGCAAGGTTCCGGTAGTGCTTGACGGAGGCAGAGTCGCGGGCGGGCATGACGGCAGCAGAACCGCGGGCGGCATCAAAATCAAAAAGGGAAAGCTGCGCGGTGTGGAGTCAAACGGTATGATGTGCTCCATCGAGGAGCTCGGTTCCACCCGGGATATGTTTCCGCTTGCGCCGGAGGACGGCCTTTATATTTTGCCGGAGGACGCGCCGGTAGGGGCTGACGCGGTCGCGTACCTGGGACTGGACGATACGGTTGTGGAATATGAAATTACCTCAAACCGCGTGGACTGCTTTTCCGTGCTCGGCATCGCAAGGGAAGCCGCGGCAACCTTCGGAAAGGAGTTTGTTCCCCCGGTCGTGACGGCAACCGGAAATTCCGAGGACGTGAACGATTATGTCAAAGTGACCGTGCAGGATCCGGATTTATGCTCACGCTATACGGCAAGGGTGGTAAAAAATATTAAAATCGCTCCTTCGCCGGAATGGATGCAGCGCAGGCTGCGCGCCCAGGGCATCCGTCCGATCAACAATCTTGTGGATATTACGAATTACGTGATGGAGGAATACGGACAGCCGATGCATGCCTATGATTTGGATACCATTGAGGGGCATGAGATCATTGTGCGCCGCGCGCAGAAGGGTGAAACCTTTGTGACGCTGGACGGGCAGGAGCGCACGCTGGATGATTCAATGCTGATGATTTGCGACGGAAAAAAGGCGGTCGGCCTCGCGGGTATCATGGGAGGAGAAAATTCCATGATTACGGACAGCGTAAAGACCATGCTGTTTGAAGCGGCCTGCTTTGACGGAACCAACATCCGCCTTTCCAGCAAAAAAGTCGGCCTGCGCACCGACGCTTCCTCCAAATTTGAAAAGGGTCTGGACCCGAACAATGCCATCGAGGCGATGAACCGCGCCTGCCAGCTCATCGAGGAACTGGGAGCCGGAGAGGTCGTAGGGGGCGTTGTGGACGTATACCCGAAGGTGAAGGAGGGCAGAAGAATCCCGTTTGAACCGGAGAAATACAACCGTCTGCTCGGAACCTCCATTGAACCGGCAGACATGCTTTCTTATTTTGCAAAATTGGAGCTTGGCTATGACGAGGCTTCCAATGAAATCCTTGTTCCCTCGTGGAGACAGGATTTAGAGTGTGACGCGGACCTCGCGGAGGAGGTTGCGCGGTTTTTCGGCTACGATAAAATTCCGACCACGCTGCCGAGCGGGGAGGCGACTGCCGGAAAACTGACCTTTAAGCTGCGCATCGAGGGTGTGGCACGCGATATAGCCGAATTCTGCGGCTTCTCCCAGGGTATGACCTACTCCTTCGAGAGCCCGAAGGTGTATGACAAATTGCTGCTTCCCGCGGACTCTCCGCTGCGCCGCGCAGTCGTGATCAGCAATCCGCTGGGCGAGGATTTTTCGATTATGAGAACCATCTCCTTAAACGGTATGCTGACCTCTCTTGCGACGAACTTCAACCGCAGAAATAAGAATGTGCGGCTTTATGAGCTTGGCAACATTTATCTGCCGAAGCAGCTTCCGGTTACGGAATTACCGGAGGAGCGCATGCAGTTTACGCTCGGCATGTACGGCGAGGGCGATTTCTATACCATGAAGGGCGTTATTGAGGAATTTCTCTATAAGGTGGGCATGAAATGCAAGCCCGAATATGCCCCGAAGTCGGAAAAGCCGTTTTTACATCCGGGACGCCAGGCGAACGTTATTTATGACGGTACGGTCATCGGCTATCTCGGTGAGGTTCATCCGACCGTTGCGGCAAATTATGACATCAAAGAGCGCGTTTATGTCGCTGTTCTTGATATGCCGGAAATCGTAAGCAGGGCTTCCTTTGACCATAAGTATGAGGGAATCGCGAAATTCCCGGCGGCGGCCCGCGATATTTCCATGATTGTTCCAAAGAGCGTTCTGGCAGGAGATATCGAGAAGGTCTTTGACGCAAAGGGCGGGAAGCTGCTTGAAAAATATGAGCTGTTTGACGTTTATGAAGGGGCGCAGATTAAGCCGGGATATAAATCTCTCGCCTACTCGCTGTCCTTCCGCGCAAAGGACCGCAACCTGGAGGAAGCGGATATTACGGGCGCTATGGATAAAATTATAAAAGCGCTCGAGGCTATGGGAGCGGAGCTGCGTAAATAGGGGATAAAATATGGACGTAAAGGATTTTTATTATGAGCTGCCGCAGGAGCTGATCGCACAGGACCCGCTGGAGGATCGCTCCGGCTCAAGGCTTATGGTGCTTGACCGGTATACCGGCGCCGTGGAGCACAGGGGCTTTCGCGATATTACGGATTATCTGAAGCCGGGAGACTGCCTTGTCATCAATAACACAAAGGTGATTCCGGCCCGCCTGTACGGCGAAAAGGAAGGAACGCAGGCGAAAATCGAAATCCTTCTGTTAAAGCGGCGGGAGAATGACGTATGGGAAACTCTGGTGAAGCCCGGGAAAAAATGTAAACCGGGCACCAGAATCGTGTTCGGCGGCGGTCTTCTGACGGGAGAAATTATCGAAGTCGTAGAGGAAGGCAACCGCCTGATTCAATTCTCATACGAGGGGATATTTGAGGAAATTTTAGACAGGCTGGGTCAGATGCCGCTTCCGCCCTACATCACGCATCAGCTTAAGGACAAAAACCGCTATCAGACGGTCTACGCGAAATATGACGGTTCCGCGGCGGCGCCTACGGCAGGTCTTCATTTTACACCGGAGCTGCTTGCAAAGGTTCGCGGGATGGGCGTTGAGATTGCCGAGGTGACGCTGCATGTCGGGCTTGGAACCTTCCGCCCGGTCAAGGAAACCGAGGTACAAAAACACCACATGCACTCGGAATTTTACCGGATTGAACAGTCTGAGGCGGATAAAATCAACCGTGCCAAGGACGGTGGTCATCGCGTGATTGCGGTGGGAACCACGAGTACAAGGACGCTGGAATCAGCGGCGGATGAAAACGGGCGGTTAAAGGAGTCAAGCGGCTGGACGGATATCTTTATTTATCCGGGTTATCAGTTTCGGGTCATTGATTCCCTGATTACCAATTTTCATCTGCCGGAATCCACGCTTGTCATGTTGGTATCGGCGCTGGCGGGGAGAGAGCAGGTGCTGAATGCGTACCGGATTGCGGTAGAAGAAAAATATCGCTTTTTCAGCTTTGGGGATGCAATGCTGATTACCGATACATCGGATTCTCAGTGAATTGTCAGAATTCACAAAAAACAAGTGGAAAATTATGCAGAATATACAAAAACAATTTTGGCGGCGGCGGGATATTGACAAATAGATGCAATAAAAATATAATAAGGTCAATGGAAGGATAGTTCGCGTTGAAAGATGCACTAAACCGGAAAGTTTTATGCGATAGAAGTGTAGAACTTGCCGGTTTTTTTACTTTATGCAAGGCGGCAGGCGCCTCGGTAATGAGGTGAATTTTGCATCTTTTTGGGGGAATAATGCTACTGAATAGCAGGACGGCTTTGCTGTCTGCTGTTTCAAATAAAAAATTCAGGAGGGAAACAATATGAAATCATTTCAGTATGTAGTAAAGGATCCGTTGGGAATTCACGCAAGACCGGCTGGACTGCTGGTGAAAGAAGCAAAGAATTTTTCCAGCAAAATCACGATTAAAAAGGACGATAAGGAGGCTGACGCTTCCAGGCTGATGGCTGTGATGGCGCTTGGGGTAAAAGGCGGCATGCAGATTACCGTAACCGCGGAAGGCGCGGACGAGGATGCGGCATGCGCGGCAATGAAAAAGTTCTTTGAGGAGCAGCTTTGATTACTCTTGAAGTGTGCTGCGGCAGCTATTCCGACGCGGTTGCGGCCCAGAGGGGCGGGGCGTCACGCATTGAGTTAAACAGCGCGCTAAGCCTCGGAGGGCTTACACCCGACATCGGAAGTGTGCTTTTATGCCGGGAGGCTGTCACAATTCCCGTAATTGCAATGTTAAGGCCCCGGGGCGGCGGCTTTTGTTATACGAATGAGGAATATCGTGTGATGGAGCGCGGTGCGGGGCATTTGCTTGAGGCAGGGACAGACGGTCTGGCGTTCGGCTTTTTGAAGGAGGACGGTTCGGTGGATATGCAGCGGACCAAAGCGATCGTTTCTTTGATTCATTCGTTTGGCAGGGAAGCGGTTTTCCACCGGGCGTTCGACTGCACGCCTGACCTTTTTGAGGCGGCAGCGGCGCTGGCGGAGACCGGCGTGGACCGGATATTGACCAGCGGCGGAGAGCAGACGGCTCTTTTGGGGGCGGAGCGTTTAGGAATGCTGAAAGAAGCACTCGGGGAGCGCGTAGAGCTTCTGGCCGGAAGCGGCGTGCGCGCGGAAAACGTGACCGGGCTTCTGGAAGCCTCCGGAGTACAGCAGGTGCACAGTTCCTGCCGGGGCTATGCAAAGGATGGGACAGCCCGCGGCAACGGCGTGGCGTTTGACTATGCGGGACTTCCGGCGTGGGATTGCTATGAAACTGTTTCGGAGAAGGAAGTTCAGAGGCTTAGAGACAGGATTTTACAGTATGAAAAAGGAGAGAGCTTATGAGAATCTATAAGGCAAAGGATTATCAGGACATGAGCCGGAAAGCGGCGAACATTATTTCCGCTCAGGTGATTATGAAGCCGGACTGTGTGCTGGGGCTTGCAACCGGTTCTACACCGATTGGTACATACGCGCAGCTGGTTGACTGGTATAAAAAGGGGGATTTGGACTTTGCGGAGGTAAAGACCGTAAACCTTGACGAATATAAGGGGCTGGAGCGCAGTAATGAGCAGAGCTATTTTTATTTCATGTCGGAGCATCTGTTCAACAAGGTCAATATTGATTTTCACAATGTAAATATCCCAAACGGAATGGAGCCGGATTCCGAGAAGGAGTGCGCGCGTTATGAGGCGGTGATCCGCAGCCTGGGCGGCGTGGATTTGCAGCTTCTGGGAATCGGCCACAACGGCCATATCGGTTTTAATGAGCCGAACGGGCAGTTTGACCGCACCACGCACTGCGTGAATTTAACCCAGAGCACCATCGAGGCAAACAAGCGGTTTTTCGCGTCCGAAGACGAGGTGCCGAGACAGGCGTATACGATGGGAATTAAGACCATCATGCAGGCTTCCAGGATTTTGATGGTAGTGAGCGGAGCGGATAAAGCGGAAATTGTGAAAAAGGCATTTTTCGGCCCGATTACACCGGAGGTTCCGGCGTCGGTGCTGCAGCTTCACAATGATGTTATCCTTGTAGGGGACGAAGCGGCGTTGTCACTTATATAGAAAATTCGACAATGAATTTGTGAAAAATCACAAAAACTTGTTGAAGAATGAGTAAATCATTGACAAAACGCACAAAATATAGTAATATCAAAATCAGATAAGATAGTGATAACGGATTGTTACTGGTAAGGCAGGCAAGACCAATTTCTGTAATTCTTAGAAATAGGATTGCGGTATTTGGTCTTGTTTTTTTCCCTCACCGGAGACACTGGGAGCTTCCTGTTATGACAGTCCCTCCTGTATATTCCGTTTTAAGCTGTTTTTCGCATGATAGAGTGACAATGTCAAAGGATACAAAAAATGAAAATCTTCAAGGTAATCAATAATAATGTATTGTCTGCTTACGACGACAAGCAGCAGGAAGTTGTTGTTATGGGCAGGGGAATCGGCTTTAAGGCAAAGCCGGGAGACGTGATTGACGAGAGCAAAATTGAAAAGGTGTTCCACATAGAAAACAGCACGTTATCCAGACAGTTCCAGGAGATGTTGTCTGATATGCCGTTAGAGCATATGCAGATATCAAGTGATATTATCTCCTATGCGAAGGATGAATGCGGCATGAGGCTGAGCCAGAGCATTTATGTGGCGCTTACGGATCATATCAATTTTGCGATTGAGCGTTATCGGCAGGGCATTCAGCTTCCCAACGCGCTTTTGGGAGAAATACGGCAGTTCTACCGCCGGGAATATCTGGTGGGAGAATATGCCTTAAGAATTCTTGCGGAGCGTCTGGATATTCACTTTGGAGAGGACGAGGCGGGTTTTATCGCGCTTCATTTCATCAATGCGGTGTATGATACGACGCTGCATGACGTACAGGCGATTTCCGATATCCTGCAAAAGAGCCTGGAGCTTGTGCAGGAGGATTTCGGCACATGGGTCAATACACATTCCATGCATTATGAGCGTTTTATGGCGCACCTGAAATTTTTGGCGCGGCGTATTGCCGGAGGGGAGCTGTTAAAGGACGAGGAGTCTGAGATGGCGGAGCTTGTCCGGCGCAAATATCCCCGGGAATATGCATGCGGCGGGAGAATCGCTGCTTACATCGAGCAGCGTTATCAGGCGAAGCTGACCGGAGAGGAAGTGCTTTATCTGGCAATTCATATACGCAGAGTCACCATGCAGGAGAATGAGGCATAGCGAAAGGAGGGGATGAGAGATGTTCGGAATGTTTAAGAAAAAGGAAGACAAAATTGAAGTCGGCTCACCGGTTCGGGGGCAGGCAGTACCAATCCGGGAGGTAAGCGATCCGACCTTCGGGGATGAAATTCTCGGAAAGGGAGTTGCCGTAAAGCCGACGGACGGGCGTGTATATGCGCCGGTGGACGGGGAAGTTTCCCTGTTGTTTGACACGCTGCATGCGGTCAGTATCACCGGTACCGGCGGAGCGGAGATTCTGGTTCATATCGGACTGGATACCGTAGCGCTTAAGGGAGAGCATTTTACCGCACATGTAAAAACCGGAGATACCGTAAAAAAAGGTGATTTGCTGATTACGGCAGATTTGGAAAAAATACGGGAAGCCGGGTACGATACGATTACGCCGGTGGTCATCTGCAATACAGATGAATTTGCGGCAGTGGAGGGGGTCACGGGAAGTGACGTGGGACCGGGAGATACGGTTCTGATCCTCACCAAAAAATAAGTGGTATTTTAGCCGGGCTTTTCCGGTATAAAATAAAAGGGGCAAAATAAGAAAAGGAGGAATGAAGTTATGATGAAATATCTTCAGAGATTAGGAAAAGCGTTGATGCTTCCGGTAGCATGTCTTCCGATTTGCGGTATTCTCATGGGAATCGGCTACTTGCTCTGTCCGGCAACCATGCAGGGCGGAGAAATCAGCGGGGCAGCAAATTTAATCGGGTTCTTTTTGGTAAAGGCGGGCGGTGCGCTCATCGACAACATGGCCATTCTGTTTGTTATCGGTGTCGGCGTAGGTTTGGCACAGGATAATGACGGTACTGCAGGTCTTGCGGCGCTGGCATCCTGGCTGATGATGACCAACCTGCTTTCTACCGGCGTTGTTACGACCTTGATGCCGTCTATCGCTGAAAATGCAGATAAGACTCTTGCATTTGATAAGATTGCAAACCCGTTTATCGGTATCCTTGCAGGTATCATCGGTGCAACCTGCTATAACAAGTTTAAAAGCACCAAGCTTCCGGACTGGCTGTCTTTCTTCAGCGGCAAACGCTGCGTGGCAATTGTTGCGGGCGTGGTTTCCATTATCGTTTCCGCAATCCTGCTGTTTGTATGGCCGGTACTCTTCGGCGCATTGATTGCTGTAGGTGAGGCGATTGTAGGCCTGGATGCAGTCGGCGCAGGTATCTACGCATTTTTAAACCGTCTGTTGATTCCGACCGGTCTGCACCATGCGTTGAACAACGTATTCTGGTTTGATACGATCGGACTCGGTGATTTGTCCCACTTCTGGGCAGGTGACACATCGGCAGATGTATCCTGGAGCCTTGGTATGTACATGTCCGGATTCTTCCCGTGCATGATGTTCGGTATTCCGGGTGCGGCTCTTGCTATGATACATACTGCAAAGAGCAACAAAAAGAAAGTTGCCATCGGTCTTGTGACTTCCGCTGCGATCAGCGCATTTGTCTGCGGTGTAACAGAGCCGTTTGAGTTTGGATTCATGTTCCTTGCTCCTGTACTTTACCTTGTTTACGCTTTGTTATACGGTATCTTTACATTCATTACCGTTTTGGTTGGTTTCCGTGCAGGCTTCAGCTTCTCCGCAGGCGCAACCGACTTATTATTCTCCGCTTCCCTGCCGGCAGCGCAGAATACCTGGATGATCATTCCGCTTGGAATCGCAGCCTTTGTCGTATTCTATGTCGTATTCCGTTTCATGATCATGAAGTTTGATTTAAAGACTCCGGGACGTGAGGACGACGACGTGGATGAGGCAGAGAAGAACGTACAGCTTTCCAATAATGACTATACCGCTGTAGCGGCAGTGATTCTGGAAGGCGTTGGCGGAAAAGAGAATGTAGTCAGCGTTGACAACTGCATCACAAGACTTCGTCTTGAGATTAAAGATTACACAAAGGTTGACGAGAAAGTCATTAAATCGGCAGGTGTTGCCGGTGTCATCCGTCCGAGCAAGACAGCTGTACAGGTGGTTGTCGGAACCAAGGTACAGTTCGTGGCAGATGAGTTTAAGAAAATGTGTAAATAATCAGGACGGTGCGCGTGCCGTAACGGCATGCACATCATATTTGAAAAATGCCCCTTGAAAAGCGGCCGCGTTATGCGGCCGCTTTTCTTATCGCCTGTCACTCCTGTTTTTTGATGAAAGCAGTTTAACAGTGTTATGTGACGGTTGTATGATGTAATCGGATAGAATGTGTGAAAAATGGCGTTGAAGTGAAACGACTGCTTATGTATAATGAAACTATGGATGACTGTGCCGGAAGGTGAGGGAAAAGCTTGATGAGGGAAGAAACCACCTGGGAAGAAATACTGCAGCTGCGCGATTTAAAGAAGTTTCCGCTAGTCAATGACGCGCTTGATCCTGTTTACCGGAATATCTATCCGTTGATGCAGATGGAAGTAAAAGCGGTGATGGATGCGCTCGCGACTTATAATATATCGGTCATTATATTCGGAAGTGCGCTGACGATGAGGTGCAATGTGACAAGCGACCTTGATATCTGTATTCGGACAAAGGAATATGATTTGGAATTTTTCCATGAAATCCAAAAAATAATTTTAAACAGTACAGGCGTTGACTGTGATGTTATTTATTATAATGATTTAAGCGCAGATGACAGAATAAAAAAGGAAATTGACACGAATGGTTTTTGTATCAAGGAGATGAGATAATGTGTCTGTTGTTGGAAAAGGCAAGAAAGGATTATGATGTTGTCCTTACTATGCAAAAAGTAAATGATGAGCTTTATTTGGATATTTGTTGTTATCATATCCAACAGGCGATTGAAAAACTGCTGAAATGTTCCATTGAACTGCGGGGAGAGCGTTATCCGTATACACACGCGATTACTCCTCTATATGACTGCTATGTAAAATCCGGCTGGGAGGAGTTGGAATTATTGGAGCTGATGGCGGGTACGATTACGGACTGGGAAGCAAGCAGCCGCTATAAAGAATCCTTTTTTGCGACTGCAAAACAGCTTGAGAACGCTGTCAATATTTATCGGGAGCTTGAACGGAGGATTGTTGCTTTTTTGAAATAGACAAATGATGTGGAGGTATGAGTTATGAACAAAAGAGTATTGGCGGCCTTGCTCGCCCTGACGGTGACAATATCAGGATTTTCATTGCCGGGCAATGTGAGCGCCGCGCAGAACACGGAAATGACGCTATCGGAAGAAACGACGGAGCAGACGACAGAGCTTCCGTCGGAGAGCGAAGTGACGGAGAGCGAAGAAACGGAGAGCGAGAGCGCCGGGGAAAGTACCGTGGAAGAAACAGAAGCTACAGAGGATGTTGCCGGGGAGGGTGAGACAACAGAAGCTCCGGCAGAACAGAAGCCCGCGGAAAGCGAGGAGACGGAGCAGGCGACAGAGCTTCCGTCGGAGAGTAAAGAAACAGAGAGCGAAGTAACAGAGAACGAAGAAACGGAGAGCGAGAGCGCCGGGGAGAGCACCGTGGAGGAAACCGAAGCCACAGAGGAGCCGGAAAGCTCTGTGGAGGAAACCGAAGCTACAGAGGAACCGGAAAGCTCTGTGGAGAAGCCGGAGCTTTCCGTTAAGGGGGCAAACTCCGCCGGCACGCTTTTCGCGGAGGAATTTTCGCAGCTTGCCGCGGAGCAGCTGGAAAATAACGGATGCAATATCTTTTCGGTGGAAATGACCGGGACAGAGGCGTTTGTATCTTTTGAGACGACCCGGGACGCTTCGCTTGTCATCGGCGTCTATGAGGAGGACGGAATCAAAATGCTCGCTTCCGGCTCCGTGGAGGTATCGCGGGGACAGACGGAGGCGGTAGTGGATATTGAGACGGCTTCGATGCCGCAATACTTTTATATCCGTGGGTTTCTGGTAGAGACAGACACCTTAAGGCCTGTCTGCACCTCCTATGAATCCTCCCTGTATACGCAGGAAATGCAGGACTTTTTGTCTAAGACGACGGAGGATTTTGACGCGGATAAGGTGTTGAATCTGGATGACGATATTACGAACAACTTTGCCGTTTACAATGATGATGTGATCCTTATCCCGTCCGGTACCGGAAAAAATGAGGTTGCGTCCATAGATGAAGCGGCGGACACCTATGTGATTACGGATGCGGATGTCAGCATGACCTCCCTGCAGCCGGGAGATACCTTTGCCTACGAATATGAGACAGGACAGGTGTTGATTGTTAAAATCGCCGAAATCAGTGTTGACGGGACGACGGTGACGATTACAGGGGCGGACGCCGCGCTGGAGGATGTCTTTTCCTATGTGAAGATTGATGCCGAGGAGGGACTGGGGAATGCGGTCATCGACCCATCTACCTGCGGCGAGGGCGTGACCTATGAAGGGCTGGTCGACGCTGTGGCGGACAGTGACTTTAAAGCCTATGGGGTGGACGCCGGGGGCAGTATGGAGAAAGCCTTCCGGATGAAGCTGGATAAGAAGGTGGAATCCGGTGCGGGAAGCTTTACGGTTTCCGGCGGTCTGGATATGAAGCTTACCTGTTCGGCAAAATTATATCTCTCATTTTCACAGCAATACGTGGAGCTGAAGCTGGATTATTCCGCAAAGCTTGGCGTTTCCGTCTCCGGAAGCGGCAGTATCGATGTACCGCTGGTCACGGTCGGCTATATGTTCTGCGGCGTGATCGTGGAGCTGACACCGAGCATCGTGGCGGAGGCGGATGCCAGCATAGCGCTGCAGGGAACCTTAAAGGGTGCCGTGGGCTTCCGTGCCACCAAAAACGGCATGGAAAATCTTACCTCCATGCCGACGCTTGAGACGGAATTTAAATCACAGGGAAGTATCTTTATCGGTTTTTCGCTGGAGCCAAGGGTAAAGATTTTAACGGAAAAGGTTGCGTCCGCCAGCCTTACGGCGAAGGTCGGCGTTGAGGTGACCGCGGTCCTTGACTATCACAGAAGCGAATCGGGAGAGGTGCTCCACACCTGCAGCAGCTGTGTGGACGGTGATATTTACGCCAGGGTCAATCTGGACGCGGCCGCAAAGCTGCTGAACAAAGAATCCCTGACCTTCCGCATCCGCATAGCGGATGAGAAGGAAAAGGTCGCCGACTTTTATTATTCGGTGGATCACGATGAGTTCGGGCTTTCCTCCTGCCCTTATCTCAGCTTCCGCATACAGGCAGCCGTAACCGATACGGCGGGGAAGCCCGTTTCCGGAGCGGTGATAGACGGGAAGTATACGACAGATGAGAACGGAAAGGCGGAATTTTATCTGCCAAACGGCAGCTACCGCCTGAAGACAGAAAAGGCAGGCTATCCGGCCGGAACCTACCGCCTTCTGGTGGCGGGCAAGTCGGAGACGATACGGATTCTCCTGAAAAAAAGCGGCGGGAGCGGCGAAGACGGAGCTATCACCATCGAGCCCATCGAACCTGTTCTGCCGGATGGTTCCGCGGATACGGCTGTGACGCAAAGGCAGATGCTTAGTCTGGGAATTTGGTACAGCGGAGCGATCACAAGCGACGGAAGCCTGTATATGTGGGGAGATAATTATGATGGTCATCTAGGAGACGGTACAACTACAGACAGGCACACGCCGGTAAAGGTGCTGGATAACGTGGTCTCGGTCAGCCTGGGAGGTGATCACAGCGGAGCGATCACAAGCGACGGAAGCCTGTATATGTGGGGACGGAATTATAATGGTCATCTAGGAGACGGGACGACGACAGACAGGCACACGCCGGTAAAGGTGCTGGATAATGTGGTGTCGGTCAGCCTGGGAAGTGTTCACAGCGGAGCAATCACGGGAGACGGAAGCCTGTATATGTGGGGATTTAATTATAATGGTCAGCTAGGAGACGGTACAACTACAGACAGGCACACGCCGGTAAAGGTGCTGGATAACGTGGTCTCGGTCAGCCTGGGAGAGGTTCATAGCGGAGCGATCACAGGAGACGGAAACCTGTATATGTGGGGAGGTAATTATGGTCGGCTTGGAGACGGTACAACTACAGACAGGCACACGCCGGTAAAGGTGCTGGATAACGTGGTGTCGGTCAGCCTGGGAGTTGATCACAGCGGAGCCATTACAAGCGACGGAAGCCTGTATATGTGGGGACGGAATTATAATGGTCATCTAGGAGACGGAACGACGACAGACAGGCACACTCCGACTAAAATCGCTCTCCCCGGTGGCGTGGCTCTTCCCAACGGCGCGAAAGCATCCGTCCTGTCCGTGGAAGCGGAGGCGGAGCCAATCGCGGTGAATAAAGCGGACAGCGTCTCTACCGCGGGAGACGTACAGGAGGCATCCTTCCGCGATTTGGCGCCGGAGGGAACCTATCAGTTTTATGTGGCAAAATCCCTGACGGCGGAGCGGCTGCTCGCCCCGTAGAATCTTTTGTATGTCGCGCAGGCGGCGGCGGATGCCTCCGGGCGGCTTACGGTTTCCTATGAGCCGCGTGAGACGTATGAGGGCGCTGCTGTCTTTGTGGTCGGCGGGGCGAAACGCGACATCGCGGGCGCTTCCGTCACGGTTCCGACCGTCAGCTATACGGGCGGGACGCAGACAATCCTGCCGCAGGTGACACTGGACGGCAGAACCTTAGTGGAAGGGCGCGACTATCAGCTGACCGGGGGCTTTTTGGTGACAGCGCCCGGCAGCTATACGCTGACCGTCTCCGGTATCGGAAATTATACGGGTATAGTCCAGGCGGCCTATCAGGTGGTGTGCGTCCATCAATACACGGAGACAGTCACCAGACAGCCGACCTGCACACAGGCGGGAGAACGCACGCTGCGCTGCGGTATCTGCGGTGACAGCTATACGGAGGCGATTCCGGCGGCGGGCCATGCCTATACGTCCGAGTGGACGACAGACCGGCAGCCGACTTGTACGCAGGCGGGCAGCAAGTCGCGCCACTGTACGGTTTGCGGCGACAGCTATACGGAGGCGATTCCTGCGGTGGGCCACACCTATACGTCCGAGTGGACGACAGACCGGCAGCCGACCTGTACGCAGGCGGGCAGCAAGTCGCGCCACTGTATGGTTTGCGGCGCGTCGGCGGATGTGACGGACATTCCCGCCACAGGCCACAATTATCAGGATACGAAGGTAATAAAAAAGGCGACAACGACAAAAAGCGGGAAAGTAAAACAGACCTGTTCCGTCTGCGGGGCGTCCAAAACAGAGACAATCCCTGCGGCAAAAAAGACTGCGCTTTCTGCGACAGCCCTCACCTATAACGGAAAGAACCGGACGCCGGGCGTGACCGTTACGGACGCAAAGGGCAGGAAGCTGAAGAAAGGGACAGATTACACGGTCATCTACCCGAAAAGCAGAAAAAATGTCGGCAAGTATACGGTGACAATTAAGCTGAAGGGAAAATACAGCGGAACCGTCAAAAAGACCTTTACCGTTAAGCCGAAAAGCACAAGTGTAACGAAGCTGTCTTCTTCCGGGAAAAATATAACGGTGAAATGGAAGAAGCAAAAGAAACAGACAACCGGATATGAAGTGCAGTATTCCACGAGCAGTAAGTTTACGAAAAAAACAACGCATACGGTGCGGATCGCAAAAAACGGAACGACTTCAAAGAAAATTACGGGACTGAAAGCGAAGAAAAAATATTATGTGCGCGTCCGTACTTATAAGACGGTCAGGATCAATAAAAAATCGACCAGAATCTATTCGGATTGGTCGAAGGCAAAGAAAATTACCACAAAAAAATAGACTGTTCAGTAAAAAGGAGTGGAACGCTATGCCAAATATCAAACCTGTTTCTGATTTGCGCAATTATAACGAGGTATTGCATGATGTAGCAGTAGGTGCTCCGGTTTTTCTGACAAAGAATGGACGGGGCAGATATGCGATTCTGGATATGCAGGACTTTGAAAAAACACAGGCGGCACTCCGGCTGATGAATGAACTTGCAAAGGGTCGGAAATCTGGCGAGGAGAAAGGCTGGCTGTCATTGGAAGCTGTGGAGAAGCAACTCGGGATTGTCAATGAATAAGAGGAACTTGAAAATCCATGTTCTGTTTGGGGATATTCCCACAGATGAAGCAGAGGATTAACCAAATCACTTTTTATCCTGATATAAAAGCCGCCTGCAAAATGCAGGCGGTTTTTCAGTATGAAAAAATTGAAAACTCCTTCAAAATATGATATATTTCTATTTCATAGGGTTTTGATATATGGAGGAAAGTGTGAAAAATAAGCTTGATAGCTTATTTTTCACACGGCTATTTGTGCCGGAGCGTCACAAATAAGCCTCGATGGCAGACGCAAATTGAAGATTTGCGTCGCCCAGTCGCGTAAAACGCTCCGGAATGGAGTAACAATGTGGATTGCAGATAAATATATCGACCATGTAAAAGAGCAGACGGCGGCACATCCCGGTGAGAGCTGGGAGAAAATGCTGCTTGGCTTTAGACTGAATAAGCTGCGCACAAAGGTGCTCCCGAAGAAGGGAATATCGAAGGGGTATCAGAAGCTGGAGGCCATGATGATGTCCTTTGTGGCCGATTCGCTGGGGCGTCCCGACAGCTACGTGTGGGGGAATATTTTTGCACCCTGCGAGCTCATCGGATGCTTCGAGCTGAATACACTTTCGATTGAGTGCCTTTCCTGCTATTTCAGCGGGTACCATCTGGAGGATTTTTTTATTGACTATGCGCAGAATACGGGCATAGCGCCTACGCTTTGCTCCTACCATAAGATCTTTGTGGGAGCCATTGACAGCGGGGCGGTTCCGGTGCCGGAATATGCGGTCACGACCTCCCTTTCCTGTGACGGAAACCTGAACACATTTCGTTATCTTGAGAAAAAGAAAGGGGTTCCGTTTACCTTTCTCGACGTTCCTTACAGGGACGATGCGGCGTCTGTGGATTATCTGGCGGAACAGTTAAAGGAATTTGCAGCGGAGCTTGAGCGGCGTTTCGGCAGGCCCTTTGACGAGGAAAAGCTGCGCAGCGCCATACGGATTGAGAATGAGACGAGAAAAGAGCTGATGCATTTCTTCAAGCTGCAGAGCGAGCGGTATTATCCGGGAGAGCTCATCAGCCATCTTTATATGATGATGGGAATGCATCTGCTCATCGGGACGCAGGAGTTTTTGGATTTGATTCGCTTTATGATAAAGGATATACAGAACTATCCGAAGTTTGACGGGAAGAAGATTCTTTGGATTCATTTGCTTCCGTTTTACCAGGAGACGCTGCAGAGCTATTTCAACACGAACCGGAAATACCAGATTATCGCCAGCGATATCATTATTGACTCCATGGAGGAGATGGATGGTACAAAACCGTTTCATGCGCTGGCAAAGAAAATCATCAGGAATCTGTATAACGGCTCCTATTCCCACAAGGCAGAGATGGTGGGGCAGCTGGCGGATACGCTAAAGCCGGACGCTGTGATCCAGTTCTGCCATTGGGGCTGCAAGCAGTCCTCGGGCGGCAGTATTCTCCTGAAAGAAAAGCTGCAGGAACTGGATATCCCTATGCTGATTCTGGACGGAGACGGAATTGACCGGCGCAACAGCCATGACGGACAGATTAAGACACGTCTGGAAGCATTTCTGGAGATGCTGGAATCCGGAGAAAAAGAAGAAACAGCGGAGGAGAAGCAGAAAAAGATATGTTAGGTTATATATGTAAGTATGCGCCCGTGGAAGTGTTTGCGTCCATGGGAGTTCAGATGGAGCGGATTGAACCGGATGTAACAAATTTTAACCAGGCGGAGATCAGAATGCATCCCAACATCTGCAGCTTTGCCAAGGGAGTGTTGGAGGAAGTCATGAGCGGCGATTATGAGGGAGTGATTCTGACCACATGCTGCGACAGCATCCGGCGGCTATACGACGTGCTCACAGAAGAATTTCCGGAGAAGTTCATCTATATGCTGGACACTCCGAGAATTACGAAGGATGCCGGAATTACACTCTATGAACAGCGGATGAAGGAGATGACCCGCGCGTATGAAGAATTTTCCGGCAGAGTATTTGAGGAAGAAAAATTCTGTGAATATTTAAAGGGAAAAGAGGAAGAACAGCAGCTTTCCGTGAAGAACGGCGCCGTGAATATCGGCATTATCGGCGCGAGAGCAAACGAGAGCATTCAAACGATTCTGAAGGAAAACGGAGCCAACGTGGCATTCGACCTGACCTGTACGGGACTTAGCAGGAAGATCCTTGTGGATGAGTCCGATGTCATGGAAGGCTATACCCGCGGTCTGTTAAGCCAGTTTCCCTGTATGAGGATGGAGCAGGCGGCGAACCGGGATGAGTTGATCCGGCGCTATGTTGGGAGCGTGGACGGCATCATCTATCACACGGTACAGTTCTGTGATAACTATGCGTATGAGTACGCGTGGCTTAAGGACTGGCTGGAGCGTCCCATGCTTTTGCTGGAGACAGACTATACCAGGCAGAGCAGCGGACAGATACGAACCCGGATCGAGGCGTTTCTGGAGTCACTGGCGCCGGAAAAAGGCAGAGCGGAAAAACGAAGAAAGGGAGACGGAGCAATGTACGTAATGGGAATAGACAGCGGTTCCACATCGACGAATGCGGTCATTATGGACCAGGACAGAAAAATCAGGGCTTTTTCCGTGGTGCGGACCGGGGCGAAAGCCGGGGTCAGCGCGGACAGGGTGCTGCAGGAGGTACTTGAAAAGGCCGGGCTTGTCCGGGAGGATATTTCCTGGATCGTCTCTACCGGATACGGCCGTGTCAGTATCGAATTTGCGGATGAAAATGTCACCGAAATCAGTTGTCACGGCAAAGGAGCGCATTATTTCAACCCCAAAATCCGTACCATTCTGGATATCGGCGGACAGGACAGTAAGGCAATCCGTTTGAGCGATACCGGCGAGGTGAAGGACTTCGTTATGAACGATAAATGTGCTGCCGGAACCGGTCGGTTTTTAGAGATGATTGCCCGTACGCTGGAGGTTTCACTGGATGAGCTTGGAGCCATCGCCCTGACTTCGAAGGAAAAAATCGAGATTACAAGCATGTGCTCTGTTTTTGCCGAGTCCGAGGTCATCTCTCTGATTGCGAATAATAAGGAAAAAGCGGACATCGCGGACGGCGTCTGTCATGCCATTGCCAACAAGGCATTCGGCCTGCTGCGTCGGGTAGGGATGGAGCCCGAGTTTATGATGACCGGCGGTGTTGCCAAAAATCCGGGCGTTGTGCGCGCTGTGGAAGAGAAAATCGGCTCAAAGCTTTACATCTGCGAGGAGCCCGAAATCGTGGGGGCTGCCGGGGCCGCGCTTTATGCGCTGGAGAAATACGGAGCCTGAAATAAAGATGCAGGAAAGGGTTGTGAAAAAACGTGAATGCGTTTTTTCGCAACCCCTTTCAAATGCCTATCGCTCATATATCGTATAGTGGTGCTTCCGCAATAGTGTTACGGCGGAAGCGAGCGAAGCCTCGTCGTACATTTCCAGCCGCAGAACACCGTCCTCAAACTCACGGTTGTGGATGATGCCGATATTCTTAATGCTTAAGTTGTTGCTGGCGAGAATGGTCGCTACCGTGGCGATTCCTCCGGCTTCATCAATCAGATCAAGATACAATTCGTAAATCTGCTTATGCGCGCCCTTTGCCGGAATGGCAAGCGAGTCGCGGTAATCCTTCGCCGCGGAAAAGTTTTCTAAAAGCGCATTCTCATTATCCGAAGCAATATCCCGGCGCAACGCGCCGAACAATTCACTGTAGGAGTCCATCAGTTTTAAAATCTGCTCCCGGTTGGAAAGACAGATATTTTCCCACATAACGGGGGAGGAGGAGGCAATGCGCGTGATATCCTTAAAACCTCCGGCCGCAATGGTTTTCATCGTCTCGTTTTCGTCGTCGAGCGTCCGCACGAGATTCACCAGCGTGTAGGCGATGATATGCGGAAGGTGGCTGATGGCCGCCGTGGCGTAATCGTGCTGTCTGTAATCAAGCACCATCGGAATGGCGCCGAGCGAGCGGATGAGCTCCGTAAAATCGGAAACCGCTTCCGGATCGCTCTCGGCGGTCGGGGTGATAATATAATAAGCGTTTTCCAAAAGGTATTCGGAGGCGTTTGAAAGCCCGGTTTTCTCGGAGCCGGCCATCGGATGTCCGCCGATAAAATGCTTTTCCATGCCAAGCGCTTCCACCTCGCGGTGAATGTCCGTCTTAACGCTGCCCACGTCAGTGATGATACAGCCTTCATGTACAATCGGCTTTAACTGCCGCAGGTATTCGATATTTTTCTGAACCGGCGTGCACAGAAAAATATAGTCGCAGTCGGCAAAATCCTCCATGCGGCAAAGCTCCTGATTAACGATCAGGCCTGCGTCATAGGCTTCCCGGATGGTCTCCCTGTGTCCGGCCGTGGCAATCATCGCAAGATCAGGATAGAGCGTCCGCAGCTTTTTGGCGATGGAGCCGCCGATGAGTCCGAGTCCGATAAAACCGATTTTATGAAAAGACATGTGAAAATTCCCCCTGTATACTGTTTCAATTTCTTACCACCTTATCATAGACAGAAACAAACGAAAAGTCAACACGTTAAAGTGTAAAAGTAATGGCAATGCAGAAAAATATAAGCGAAGTATGGACGGACTGTGAATATTATGTAAACGTTCCTTCAAAATGGTTATAAATTATTTAAAAAACATACATAATATATAAACAAATCTATAATAAAATAAAAATAGTTAGTAAAAGTGAATAAATAAGTTGTAATAAACGCTATAATTTAGTAAAATATATCCATACACATATTCAATAGAGCTTCCTATTGGTATAAATAACAGGTATTGGAGGATTTGCTATGAACGTTTACACAACTGACAAGATTCGCAACGTGGTTCTGCTGGGACATGGGGGCTCCGGCAAGACAAGTCTCGCCGAGGCGATGGCTTACCTTGCCGGGATGACGACCCGTATGGGAAAGGTCGCAGATGGCAATACCATCAGCGACTATGACAAGGAAGAAACAAAACGCCTGTTTTCCGTCAATACTTCCGTAATCCCGATTCCGTGGGGAGATATCAAGATTAATATTTTAGACGCACCCGGTTATTTCGACTTTGTCGGCGAGACAGAGGAGGCGGTGAGCGCGGCGGATGCGGCGATTATCGTTGTTTCCGGGAAGGCCGGCATCGAGGTAGGCACGAAAAAGGCATGGGATATGTGCGAGAAATATAAGCTTCCGCGTATGGTTTTCGTTACGGATATGGATATTGACGAGGCGAGCTTCCGGCAGGTCGTAGAGGATCTTCAGGCACTTTACGGCAAGAAGATTGCGCCGTTCCATCTGCCCATCCGTGAAAACGGACAGTTTGTCGGCTACGTGAATGTATTGCAGCAGCGTGCGAAGCGCTGGAAGGACAACGGCGAAGTGGAGAAGGCAGAGGTGCCCGAATATTCCATGGAAAATCTCGGTATCTGCAGAGAAGCGTTAATGGAAGCGGTTGCGGAGACCAGCGAGGAGTTCATGGAGCGTTACTTTAACGGCGAAGAATTTTCCGAGGACGAAATCCGTCAGGCGCTGCGCGTGAACGTGGCAGACGGAAGCATTGTTCCGGTGCTGATGGGCTCCAACATTCTTGCACGCGGCGTCTACACCCTGATGGTAGATATTGTAAAATATCTTCCCGGCCCGGATAAACGCTCCTGTACCGGCATTAACGCCCTGTCAAATGAGGTTTATCATGCGGATTATGATTTCTCGAAGCCGAAATCCGCCTATATCTGGAAAACCATCGTCGACCCGTTCATCGGCAAGTATTCTTTGATTAAAGTAAATTCGGGCGTGCTGAAAACGGACGATGTGCTCTTTAACCAGCATAAGGATGTTGAGGAAAAAATCGGCAAGATTTATGTGCTCCGCGGCAATAAGCCGGAGGAAGTCAAAGAGCTTCATGCGGGAGACATCGGAGCGCTCGCAAAGCTGACGAAGGCTGCTACCACAGATTCCCTGTCGACAAAAGCCAATCCGATTCTGTATATCAGAACCACAATCTCCACACCATATACCTGTAAGCGATATAAGGCAGTGAATAAGGGAGATGAGGATAAAATTTCCCAGGCGCTGCAGAAGCTGATGCAGGAGGACTTGACCTTAAAGGCGGTCAATGACAGCGAAAACGGCCAGACGCTGCTTTACGGTATGGGCGACCAGCACCTGGAAGTGGCGGCAAGCAAGCTGTTGGAGCGGTATAAAGTAGAAATTGAATTAAAGAAACCGAAAGTTGCATTCCGGGAGACAATCCGCAGGAAAGCAGATGTTGAGTACAAATACAAAAAGCAGTCCGGCGGTCACGGACAGTACGGGCATGTCAAAATGACCTTTGAGCCGTCGGGAGATTTGGAGACGCCGTATGTATTTGAACAGTGCGTAGTCGGCGGGGCGGTTCCGAAAAACTATTTCCCGGCAGTTGAGAAAGGCATTCAGGAGGGCGTGTTAAAAGGACCGATGGCCGCGTATCCGGTGGTCGGCGTCAAGGCGGTGCTCTATGACGGCTCCTATCATCCGGTGGATTCCTCGGAGATGGCATTTAAGGTAGCGGCGCTTCAGGCGTTTAAGAAGGGCTTCATGGAAGCCTCTCCGGTGCTGCTGGAGCCGATTGTGGCCTTAAAGGTTGTTGTGCCGGACAAATATACCGGAGACATCATGGGTGATCTGAACAAGCGCCGCGGGCGCGTGCTCGGCATGAATCCGGTGGAAAACGGATGCCAGGAAATTGTCGCGGACGTTCCCTATATGGAGCTGTATGGCTACAATACCGATCTGCGCTCCATGACGGGCGGCAGCGGAACCTTCTCCTATGAGTTCGCGCGCTATGAGCAGGCGCCTTCGGATATTCAGGAGCGTGAAGTCGCGGAACGGGCAGGCAAGCTGGAAAACGCGGAGAACTGATGCCTGAATGATACGGATGTGAACACAGCGGATGCACTTTCGGAATGACGCAGGGGGGAAGCGTACATGAGGCTGTGCAGGGCAATCGGCAGAGAAGTGCTTGTCATTTTATATGTGTTTATATTTCTGGTAAACGACCCGCAGATTATCCGGGCGTGTGGTATGGGGGCGCAAAGCGCCTCCGGTGCGCAGATTTCCGCTACCGGCTCGTCGCTGGATATTTTTATGGGACTTGACACATCCGAATATCACCTGATTTATGAATTAAACGGAGGCATCAATAATAATGCCAACCCTGCGTCGCTTAGCCCGGAGGAGCTTCCGGTTACGCTGGAGGTTCCGGTCCGGGAGGGCTATAATTTTGCCGGATGGTATACGGACTGCGCGTACCGCAATAAGATAACGGAAATTAATGCGGATAACGCCGCCAACATGGTTTTATTTGCCAAATGGACGAGAGCGATTGACAATCATTACAATGTAGAGATGTATTCCTATCAGGCGGGGAAGGCAGGCGGAAATGCGCAGAAGGAGTTAAAGGAGTGCAGCTATTCGTTTCTGGATGAGCTTGAAATTCCGGGGATGCCATCTACCAGGGAAGCGGATTATATGGACAATGTCATCACCAGCTCGGGACAGTGCTATCAGGGACTCTGCTTTACGCCGGAGCTTGTGCTGATTTCCGCATATTCCGACGACAAGAGCGCCTACGGCTCGCTGATGCTGTTTGACCGTACGGACGGGAGCTATATCGTGACACTGGAAATGAAAAAGGAGAGTCATCTCGGAGGAATCGCCTTTGACGGGGAGAATATCTGGGTTTGTCACTCTAATTCCAAAACGTTGGAGCGGATTCCCTACGAATATCTTTTAAAGATTGCGTCGGATTCCCCCGGGGGCTGTGTGGATGCGTCCGCCTTATCGGATGAATACCACTTAAAAAATATTCCCTCCTGCCTTACCTGTTACGGAGGCAGAATCTGGGTGGCGACGCATACGAAGCTGTTCGAATCGGAAATGTATTCCTACAGCTACGATAAGGAGGAGGATAAGCTCACTGCTGTGAGCAGCTGCCGTATTCCGAGCAAGGTGCAGGGCATTGCCTTCGACGGGGACGGCTCCGTTTATTTAAGCACCTCCTACGGCAGAAACAATTCCTCTTATCTGAAGGTGTATGATTCGCTTCTGGCTTTGGATAAAAAGCCGAATGAGCCGGCGAGAAAGGTGGAAATGCCGCCCTGCTCCGAGGAGGTTGAGATTGCCGGAGATACGGTTTATGTACTGTTTGAATCCGCGAGCCTGAAATATTTCGAGGGGACAGACGGAAACGGGAAAAGCACCGCACCGATTGACAAGGTACTTGAAGTTGCAGTTGCATCTATTTGGTAAACACAGAGCCATTGTGCCGGGGCAGAGAAAAACAGGGGAAGAACAGCCCCTGTTTTTCTCTGCCTTATATTATTTGCTTTTCCGTTCCCGCATCAGACGTATAATTTTGTCCGCCTTAGCGGATTCCTCCTCGGTCATATTCTGCTTCAGAAGTGATATCAAAAGCTCCGTTTCCGGGTCGGTGAATTGAATATCCTTTGATTTTGCGGTATTCATCGTGCTTAACAGAAACGGCATCATATCCTTCATCTCCGTCGGCTTATCCTTCGAGGCAAAGTTCATAAGAAACTGAAGCTTTTCCGTCGACATGCTCTTTAGCATCGGGTTGTTCCAAAAATCATTTTCCATTTTTTATTTCCTTTCCGAATCAGGTGAAAATTGTTTCGTAGGTTTCCAGCATGGAAACCATATTGGTAATCATGTCAAGCGTTTCCAGCTCCTTTTCGGAGCAGAATTTCCGAAGTTCACCCAGCATGGCAAGCGTGGTGTTTTCTTCTTCGCTGACGGAGCACATGGAGAGAACCTTATCCTCCTGTGAAAATACCTGAATGGTATTTTGAAGCTCCATATACTTTATTAATATGGCAAATTGTTTTTTTTGCTCTCCTTTCATATAGGGAACTACCGTTTTTAACATTTGAAGTTCCCTTGTCTGGGTCATATTGTCAAAAGGAGTTAATGTGTTTTGTTCCATTATTTCTGCCTTTTTTCTTTAGTTTATGAATGGAAAAGCTGCTTTATGACAGAGCCTGCATAAGATAACTACGGAGGGATGCATATGCTTATAATTGAAGATAACAGTGTCTATGAAATAGATGAAGAATGTGTCAAAAGAAAAAAGGTGCCGAAGGAGTGCGGCGTGTACGAAAAGCTTTTAAAGGAAAGGCGTAAGGACGGGGAAGCCGTGGAGCCTAAAAAGTAAAAACAGGAAAAAACAACGGGAGGCGTGCCAGGTGCGCGCCTCCCGCAGCTTTATCCGCAAGGAGCTGTCATTGGATGGGCAAAAAGGGCGGTTTCCCGCCCTTGCGATGCCCGTTCGGAAAACTGCCGTTAGCAGCAGAAACCGTTGTTGCCGCCGCATCCGCCGCAGCAGAACAGAAGCAGGATAATCCACAGGCAGTCATTGTTGCCGCATCCGCCGCAGCCGTTGTTATTGCCGCAGATTCCGCCGTTGCCGCCGCAGCAGCACAATAAGATGATGATCCAAAGAATGGAGTTGCAGCCTCCGTCGTTACAGGAACATCCTCCACCACAGTTTGTTGCAGCTAAATCACTCATAATTAAATCCTCCAAATTTTTCTTACACTGTATCTTATGAGAGAGGAAAATAAGTGTTACAGAATTTTGAAAAAGAATTGAGGTGTGCCTTCGAATTTGGTATGATAAAATGGCATGGAGAAAAGAGGGGAGGCGGAAATGATGAGTTTCGTAGTGATTGTGGAGCCGGAACGGGCAAATGCGGAACGCATCCGCGCGATTTTAGAGGCGGTAGAGGAAAAAAGAGAGTTTGAGTACGAGCTTTTGGATTCGCCCGAAAAGGCGATTGAGCTTGTCGAAAACAGAACCGTGGACGTATTTATCAGTGATATGCATATGCCGGTTATGACCGGAGCGGAGCTGTTTTCCATGATAGAAATGCTTTCTCCGGAAACTGTCCGGGTGGCGATGACGGACGCCGACAAAATTTCGGAAACGGTGGCGTTTATGAACCAATGCAGGACCTTCAAGCTGATTCTAAAGCCCTGCCGCGTGGCGGATGATCTGCTTTCTCCGATTCGGGCGAGCCTGGATTATAAAAAAATGTGTGAGAGGATTCGCCGGGAGGAGGAAGAAGCAGACATGGGCGTATTCTCCACGGAGCAGGATTTTCTGAGGATGGAGCATGCCTGGGAGGAAAACACCAAAAATTTTCGCCGGAGCTGGCAGGTGTTCTTAAAGGTGCTTTCCAATAATCTAAACATGGCGGAGCTGGACGGAGCGGTTGCCGAAAAGCTTACGGCGTGGTATGAATGGATGGCGGGGGCATATCTGGATACTATGGTGGGACCGGTCCTGGGCTTCGACGAGTGGGCGGACAAGCTGACGGAGGAATATAACCGTCCCCAGGATGGCTGCGGCTTTTCCATGAAAAAGCAGTTTGACGCGCCGATAGATTTCATTAAGGCGCAGGAAATTGCCTATCTTGTGCGGCTGACGGCACAGGCCTGCAAAATGATCATCGGAAAATATAAGCTTTCGGCTGTGGTGCAGAACGTGACGAAAGCATATGTGCTCCGTGTCAGCTGTTCGGCCGTGGGAGAGGATAAAAGCCTCCTGGTGCAGGAAGACAAGGTCTTAAACGCGCTGATGAAAGCCTGTGAGGAATGTATTTCGGTGCTGGGAAACCGGTCTGTGGCACTCACAAAGGGCAGTGAGGTTATCGTCAATATTGCAGTGCGCAAATAAGGGGGCTTTTTATCATAACATCAGATTATACCTTGCATAAATTATTATTCCTTGACAAATAAAAAGGGAAATGTATAAAATAGAACCACGGTATAATTGTATACAATTATGCATGTAAAATATATTCTGCATACATGATTGTCCTTGGCAAAATTTGGGCACCGCAAAGGAGAGATGTTATGAGAGAAGTTGTAATGAACCGGAAAACAAACCTGCTGCAGCTGGAGGAACATTTTTATCAGCTGGCGGACGTAAAGGAGCCGAATGTGTTCCACAATCTGTTCCCCTATGATGAAATACCGAAAATTGCTTTTAATGACAGAATCGTGCCGCATAATATGCCGGAGAATATCTGGATTACCGACACGACCTTCCGCGACGGGCAGCAGTCAAGAGCGCCCTATACGACGGATCAGATAGTGACGATCTATGACTATCTGCATAAGCTCGGAGGTCCGAAGGGTCTGATTCGGCAAAGTGAGTTTTTTTTGTACAGCAAAAAGGACAGGGACGCCGTTTATAAGTGCCTGGAGAGGGGCTATGAATTTCCGGAGGTCACAAGCTGGATTCGTGCAAGTAAGCAGGATTTTGAGCTGGTAAAGGAAATCGGCCTGCGTGAGACGGGCATACTGGTGAGCTGCTCCGATTATCATATTTTTTATAAGATGAAAATGACAAGGCGCGAGGTGATGAACCTTTATCTGAGCGTTATCCGGGAGTGCCTGGAAACCGGGATCAGCCCGCGGTGCCATTTGGAGGATATTACAAGATCCGATATTTACGGCTTCGTCATTCCGTTCTGTCTGGAATTAATGAAGCTGATGGAGGAATATAAAATTCCGATTAAAATCCGTGCCTGCGATACGATGGGCTACGGTGTGAATTTCCCGGGAGCGGTGATCCCAAGGAGCGTGCCGGGAATCATCTACGGCCTGACGACCCATGCGGGAGTTCCGTCGGAGCTGATTGAATGGCATGGCCATAATGATTTCTATAAGGCGGTCAACAATTCCACGACGGCGTGGCTGTACGGGGCAAGCGGCGTCAACTGTTCTTTGTTCGGCATCGGGGAGAGAACCGGAAATACACCGCTTGAGGCGATGGTATTTGAATATGCGCAGCTTAAGGGGACGCTTGACGGCATGGATACCACAGTGATCACAGAGCTTGCCGAATATTATGAAAAAGAGCTTGGCTATGTGCAGCCGAGCCGGACTCCGTTTGTCGGACGCAATTTCAATGTGACGAGGGCGGGCATCCATGCGGACGGTCTGCTGAAAAACGAAGAAATCTACAATATTTTCGACACGGGCAAGTTTTTAAACCGGCCGCCCCTTGTATCGGTTTCCAATACCTCCGGTCTTGCCGGCATCGCGCTCTGGATTAATTCCTACTACCATCTTCCGAAGGAAAAAGGTGTCGATAAAAATTCCGAGCTGGTGAAGCGTGTCAAGGTTTGGGTCGATAAACAGTACGAGGACGGCCGTGTCACGGTTTTGACGGACGAGGAACTGGTGGAGGAAATAGAAAAGTGCTGTAAAGAGTTAAACATCACGGTGGGAGCATGAGGTGTGAGAATGGAAAGCGATAATTATTCACTTGGCGCACGGGTGTTTCACACAATAAGGGAAAATATTCTGTCCGGAAAATATGAGACGGACGAGGAACTGAAGGAGAAAACCATCGGCGAGGAGCTTGGCGTCAGCCGCACGCCGGTCCGGGAAGCGCTGCGTCAGTTAGAGCTGGAGGGGCTTGTGACCATCATCCCCAATAAGGGCGCTTATGTGGTCGGAATTTCTCAAAAGGATATCCGCGATATATATGAAATCCGCTCAAGGCTGGAAGGGCTGTGCGCCAGATGGGCAGCGTCGTATATTACCAAAGACGAGCTGGACGAATTGGACGAGAATATCTATCTCTCCGATTTCCATGCCGCAAAGGGCAATGCCGAGCAGGTCGTGGAGCTGGATAACCGGTTCCATGAAATACTCTATAACGCGTCCCACAGCAGGGAGCTTAAGCATGTGCTTTTGGATTTTCACCACTATGTACAGCGGGTGCGCAAAATCACGCTGGCAGATACACAGCGGGCCCTTCGCTCGAATGAGGAGCACCGCCAGATTACGGAGGCGCTGCGGCAGCATAACGAGGAACTGGCGGAGCGGCTGGCAAATGAACATATGATGAATACCATCCAGAATATGGACAGCTACGGATGGGATAATTTATTTCAGGAAAGAAAATAAGGAGGTTTCCAATGGAAAAGATTAAGATGACAACACCGCTTGTTGAGATGGACGGGGATGAGATGACCAGAATTCTCTGGAAAATGATAAAGGATGAGCTGCTCTGCCCGTTTATTGAGTTAAATACGGAGTATTATGATTTGGGGTTGGAGCACCGCAACGAAACCGATGACCAGGTGACGGTTGATTCCGCAAACGCAACGAAAAAATACGGTGTTGCCGTGAAATGCGCAACCATCACGCCGAACGCCGCGCGCATGACGGAGTATCATCTGAAAGAAATGTGGAAAAGCCCCAACGGAACCATCCGGGCGATGCTCGACGGAACGGTGTTCCGCGCCCCCATCGTGGTAAAGGGCATTGAGCCGTGCGTCAAAAACTGGAAAAAACCGATTACGATTGCGCGTCACGCATACGGTGATGTGTACAAGGCGGCCGAAATGAAGATCCCGGGCGCGGGAAAGTGCGAGCTTGTATACACGGCGGAAGACGGAACAGAGACGAGAGAGCTGATCCATAACTTTACCGGGGCAGGCGTGGTACAGGGACAGCATAATCTCTGCAATTCCATTGAAAGCTTTGCGAGAAGCTGCTTTAATTACGCGCTTGACACAAAGCAGGATTTGTGGTTTGCGACGAAGGACACGATTTCCAAGAAGTATGACCACACCTTCAAGGATATTTTCCAGGAGATTTTTGACGCGGAATATAAGGAGAAATTCGCCCAGGCGGGCATCGAATATTTCTATACGCTGATTGACGATGCGGTTGCCCGCGTGATGAAGTCCGAGGGCGGCTATATCTGGGCATGCAAGAATTACGACGGTGATGTGATGAGCGACATGGTTTCAAGCGCCTTCGGCTCGCTTGCCATGATGACCTCCGTGCTGGTATCTCCGGAGGGCTATTATGAGTATGAGGCGGCGCACGGAACCGTACAGCGCCATTACTATAAGCATTTAAAGGGAGAGGAGACCTCGACCAATTCGGTTGCAACAATTTTCGCATGGACAGGGGCGCTTAGAAAGCGCGGCGAGCTTGACGGAAATACGGCGCTCGCGGACTTTGCGGATAAGCTGGAGGCAGCCTGTGTCAAGACCATTGAGGACGGTAAAATGACAAAGGATCTTGCTTTGATTACGACGAATCCGAATCCGGTTGTCTTAAACAGCGAGGACTTTATTAAGGCTGTCAGAACGACGTTAGAGGAAACATTACGATGATTTTATCATGTCAGAATATCTCGAAATCCTTCGGGACGGATGAAATATTAAGGGATGTAAGCTTCCATGTGGAAGCAAACGAAAAAGCAGCGATTGTCGGCGCAAACGGCGCCGGCAAGTCTACGCTGCTTAAAATTATTATGAGGCAGGAGCCCGCTGACAGCGGGGAGGTCATTGTCGCAAAGGAAAAAACGGTGGGGTATCTCGCGCAGTATCAGGATATTTCCGGGCATAATACCATCTATGACGAAGTACTCCTTTCCAGAAAGGATATTCTGGAAATGGAGGCGCGTCTGCGGAAGCTTGAGGCGGACATGGAGGGCCTTGCTGGAAAGGAGCTTGAGGCGCTGCTTGATACCTATCACCGGCTCAGCCATGAGTTCGAGCTGCTGGACGGCTATGCCTACCGCAGCGAGGTCACCGGCGTTTTAAAGGGACTCGGTTTTTCGGAGGAAGATTTCGGCAAAAAAATGAATGAGCTTTCGGGCGGACAAAAGACAAGGGTGTCCCTCGGCAAGCTTCTCGTCACGAAGCCCGATATCCTGCTTTTGGACGAGCCGACCAACCATCTGGATATGGAGTCGATTCAGTGGCTTGAGGGCTTTTTGCGGGGCTATAAGGGAGCCGTGATTATCGTGGCGCACGACCGCTATTTTCTCGACCGTGTGGTTACGAAAATCATTGAGATTTCCGGACACCGCGGCTTTGTCTATCAGGGCAATTATACGGAATTTGCGCGCAAAAAGGCAAAAATCCGGGAGGATATGCTAAAGCAGTATTACCATCAGCAGAGAGAAATCAAGCGCCAGGAAGAGGTCATTGCCAAATTAAAATCCTTTAACAGGGAAAAGTCCATCAAGCGGGCGGAGAGCCGGGAAAAGCTGCTGGAAAAGGTGGAGCGCATCGAAAAGCCCGCAGAGGAAAAAATGGACATGAAAATAGAGCTGGAGCCGAATGTCTTAAGCGGGAACGACGTGCTGACCGTCTCGGAGCTTGCAAAATCCTATGAGCCGGTTACACTGTTTTCCGGGCTTTCCTTTGACATCAAACGGGGAGAGCGCGTAGCGTTAATCGGCAGCAACGGCACCGGGAAAACGACGATTTTAAAAATTATCAACGGGCTGGTGGAGGCGGATGCCGGCAGCGTGACGCTGGGCGCAAATGTACACATCGGCTATTATGACCAGGAGCATCAGCTTCTCCATATGGAAAAAACGATTTTCGAGGAGATTTCGGATGCCTATCCGGATTTGAACAATACAAAAATCCGAAATGTGCTGGCGGCATTTTTATTTACCAACGACGATGTGTTTAAGCGCGTCGGCGACTTAAGCGGAGGGGAGCGCGGCCGTGTTTCACTGGCGAAGCTCATGCTTTCCGACGCTAATTTCCTGATTCTGGACGAGCCGACCAACCATCTGGATATTGCCTCAAAAGAAATTCTGGAGTCCGCGCTCAACCGCTATACGGGCACGGTGCTGTTTGTATCGCACGACCGCTATTTTATCAATCAGACGGCAACGAGGATTTTGGATCTGACCGGGCAGAGGCTTGTCAATTATATCGGCAATTACGATTATTATCTGGAAAAACGCGAGACGATGACGGAGCTTTACGCAAAGCAGCCGGTAACGCAAAGCGAATCCGTTCCTTTGGAGGAGGGTGCCGCGGCGTCAAAAGCCGACTGGCAGGCGAAAAAGGCCGAGCAGGCCAGAATCCGCAAACTGGAAAACAGCTTAAAAAAGACGGAGGAACGGATTGCCGCACTGGAGGACGAAATCGCGTCCATTGACGAGGAATGTGCAAAACCGGAGAACGCGACAAATTCGGCGAAGCTCGGCGAACTTGCAGCGAAACAGGCGGACTGCCGCGCGGAGCTTGAGGACTGTTATGAGACGTGGGAGCAATTGTCAACGGAGCTCGAAGCGTCACAGGCAGGATAAATAGTTAAATTTTTCACACATTGACAGATACTTTTGGAATCACTATAATAGATTCAGAGATTTAAGAAAGGTGGGCATCTATTGTGCAGGAAAAAGAAATATCCCAGGCCGTAATTCGGAGAATGCCGCGTTACTACCGTTATTTGGGGGAATTGCTGGATGCCGGCGTAGAGCGTATCTCTTCCAATGATCTGAGCAAACGGATGAATGTGACCGCTTCCCAGATCAGGCAGGATTTAAATAATTTTGGCGGCTTCGGACAGCAGGGGTACGGCTATAATGTGAAGTATCTGCACGAGGAAATCGGAAAGATTCTCGGACTGAATCAGAGACATAATATCATTGTGATCGGAGCCGGAAACCTCGGGCAGGCGCTTGCCAACTATGTAAAATTTGAAAAGCTGGGCTTTGTGATCATCGGCCTGTTTGACGTAAACCCGGCTCTGGACGGTGTTTCGGTGCGCGGAATCCGGATACGTATGTTAGAGAAACTGGAAGCCTTCTGCGCTGAGAATCAGGTGGACATCGCGGCGCTTACCATGCCGAAGCAGAAAGCGGATGCGATAGCAAACCGTCTGGTGAGTATCGGAATCCATGCGATTTGGAATTTTGCGCATGTGGATTTGGAGCTGATTGACAAGGATGTGGTTGTCGAGAATGTACATCTTTCCGACAGCCTGATGCAGCTATCCTATAATATTGTCCGAAATCAGAAGGCGCGGAAATGTGACGGCAGGCAGAGCGGGAGAACAGGAGATAACGAAAAGTGACAGGAGTAAGGGCTGCCGCACAAACCGGTTTTGTGCGGCGGTCTTTTGTATGATAGAAAAATATGCGGCTCACGTTGAAAAGGAGGATTGCAGGCGATGAAATATCTTGTAAACAGTCGGGAAATGAAGCGCTATGACGCCAATACAATTTTCCGTTTCCATATGCCGGGTCTGCTTTTGATGGAGCGCGCGGCGCTCGCGTTTGCGGAGGAAGCAAAAAAGGAGAGCGGCTGCTTAGAACGGGTGCTGGTTGTCTGCGGGACCGGAAATAACGGCGGGGACGGTCTGGCAATCGCAAGGCTTTTCCTGCTGGAGGGAATAAAAACCGATATTGTCCTGGTCGGAAATCCAAAGAAGGCTACGGAGGAAAATCTGCGTCAGCAGGAGATCCTGAACGCTTACGGCTTTGCAATTTTGCAGGAAATACCAAAAGATACGCACTATACAATGGTCGTAGACGCGATTTTCGGGGTAGGCCTGTCAAGGAATATTGAGGGAAGCTATGCCGCGCTCATCGAGACGATGAACCGGCTGTCCGCAAGGAAGCTTGCGGTCGACATAGCCTCGGGCGTTTCCGCTGACACCGGTGCGGTATACGGCACGGCATTTCGTGCGGATAAGACGGTCACCTTTGCCTGCGCAAAGGTCGGGATGCTGCTGTGGCCGGGCAATGAGTATTCGGGAGAAGTCATCGTGCGTGACATCGGCATCACGGCGGAGAGCCGCCTTGGGGAAACGCCCGCGGTCGCGGCGCTGGAAGATGAAGATTTTTCAATGCTCCCGGTAAGAAAAAGCCATTCCAACAAGGGAAGCTTCGGCAGGCTGCTGATGATTGCAGGCGGCATCAATATGGCGGGGGCCGCCGTACTGAGCGCGAAGGCTGCCTATGCCGCAGGCTGCGGTCTGGTGCGCGTGCTGACCCCGGAGGAAAACCGCATCATTTTACAGTGCAGTGTGCCGGAGGCGATCCTTACGACCTATGCCGGCAATACGCCGGAGGAGAGTGTCGTTTGCGAGGCGATCCGCTGGGCCGACGGAGTCGTTATGGGACCGGGGCTTGGAACTGCGGACGGCGCGCGGCTTCTGGTAAAGAATGTCTGCGATATGCACCGCGCGGATCCGTCCGTTCCGCTTGTTTTGGACGCGGACGCTTTAAATGTGCTTGCAGCCAATGACGAATGGATGAAGGGACTTGGCGGAAACGTCATTATTACGCCCCATCTGGGAGAAATGAGCCGTCTGAGCGGCATCTCCGTTGCAGGACTCCAGGCGGATTTGCCCGGCGCTGCCGCAGCGTTTGCCGAAAAGTACGGCGTCGTCTGTGTTCTGAAGGATGAGCGGAGCGTTACCGCCGTCCCGGGCGGACAGACGTACCTGAATTGTTCGGGCAACCATGGAATGGCAACGGCAGGCAGCGGCGACGTCTTAAGCGGTGTCATCGGTTCCCTTTTGGTACAGGGGCTTCCTGCGGCTTTGGCGGCTCCGCTCGGCGTATATCTGCACGGGCGGGCGGGGGATTTTGCCGCCGAAGAGATTGGCGCCTGCGGATTGACGGCCTCTGCGATTGTGGAGGGAATCCGCCGGCTAACAAAATATGCTTCCGGGAAGGAAGCAAACCAGAAGTGAGGAAAAGAATGAACAGGTACAGCAGAGTGCATGCAGAAATTGATTTGGATGCGATTCTTCATAATATGGAATCCATGCGGAATAATATTTCGGAAAAGACCAAAATTATGGCGGTCATCAAGGCGGATGGCTACGGCCACGGTGCGGTTGAGATTGCGGAGGCGATTGACTATCTGGATTATCTCTGCGGGTATGCCGTTGCGACTGTGGAGGAGGGGCTGATCTTAAGAAACCACGGCATCAAAAAACCGATTTTGATTCTGGGCTATGTATTTCCAGATCAGTATGCCGATATGATAAAGGCGCAGCTCCGCCCGACCGTATTTACCAGAAAGATGGCGGAAGAGCTTTCCGTGGCGGCAGGCAGTATCGGACTGGACTGCCGGATTCATTTTGCCGTTGACACCGGGATGAGCCGGATCGGCTATCAGGTGACCCCGGAGGCGGCGGATGAGATGGCACAGCTGGCGAAGCTGCCGCATATTATGGTAGAGGGGATTTTTACCCATTTTGCAAAGGCCGATGAAACAGACAAGACGCCTACTTACCGGCAATTAGCGCTTTTCGACAGGATGAACGACATGCTTTTGGAGCGCGGCGTAAGCATTCCGATTCGTCATTCCTCCAACAGCGCGGGAATTGTGGAAATCCCGGATGCCAATATGGATATGGTGAGGGCGGGAATCACGCTGTACGGCCTCTGGCCTTCCGATGAGGTTGACCGCGGCAAAATCAGCTTAAAGCCTGCGCTTTCCCTGATTACGCATGTGGCATATGTCAAAGAGCTTGAGGCAGGGCGGGAAATCAGCTACGGAGGGACTTATGTCACTCCGGAAACGCGTGTGATCGCAACGATTCCTGTGGGCTATGCCGACGGCTATGCGAGAGGACTTTCCAATCGGGGGGAGGTTTTGATCCACGGCAGACGGGCACCTATCCGCGGAAGGGTCTGCATGGATCAGTTTATGGTGGATGTAACGGATATTCCCGGCGTAAAGAACGGGGATCAGGTGACTCTCATAGGGCGCGACGGGGACGAATGTATCACCATGGAGGAACTCGGCGAACGTTCCGGGCGTTTTAACTATGAGTTTGCCTGCAATCTCGGGAAAAGGATTCCGCGCATTTACCGGCGCGGCGGGCGCATCGTCGGTACCCGGGATTATTTTTCGGAATAGATAACAGAAAGTGGAATACACCCGGTAAAATTGGCAATACTATCCGTAGGCAGTAATGATTTTACTGTCATAAATAAAAAAATGGAGTGGAAAGTATATGGTGATTCGACGTGGTGATATATTTTACGCGGATTTAAGGCCGGTGATTGGTTCCGAGCAGGGCGGTGTGCGCCCTGTATTAATTATACAAAATGACGTGGGAAACAGGCACAGCCCGACGGTCATCTGCGCGGCGATTACCTCTCAGATGAACAAGGCAAAGCTGCCGACCCATGTGGAGCTGGACTCCCGAAAATATGATTTGATGAAAGATTCGGTTGTCTTATTAGAACAGCTCCGCACGATTGATAAAAAACGTTTGAAGGATAAAGTGTGTCATCTGGATTCCCAGATTCTGGGAGAAATTGACAAAGCACTTGAGATAAGCCTGGAACTGTATACATAAGTCTTTGTATCGTAAAACTTGACGATTGTCCGCTGAAATGTTATGATTTCAGATATTTTGGCCGGCAGTCGGCAGGTTTGTTTCATGGAAAAGGAGAGTTATTTATGGAGGACGGTGGCAGTCCCACGATTGGGATTTTCATTCTTGTGGTTTTAATCCTGTTTGATGTCGTGATATTCGGATTTCTTGCCGCAATGCGGAATCTGAATGAGACAGCGGTGGAAAAAATGGCAAAGGAGGGAAATACGCGGGCAGCGCTGCTTATCAAATATGCGGATAAAACAGAGCGCTATACGCATGTGTGCTATCTGACGGTTTTTCTGGTACATATGCTGGCGGGGATTTTCCTCATACCGCTGTTTCGTCTGATATTTTTGAAAACGGCAGTTTTCGGCGTGGTTTTTTCCATAATTGCCGATGTGATTATTCTGGCTGTGCTTCTTTTGATCGTGGCGGCAGCCGGGATTTATACACCGGAGAAGGTTGCGGCCAGACAACCCGAAACCTGGGCGCTGCGTCTGGTCGGGCCGGTACATATTCTGCGGATTATCTTTACGCCCCTTATTCTGCCGGCGGACGCGCTTGCAAATCTGCTGTCAAAGCTGTTTGGAGTTGACCCGCAGAGCGATACGGACGACGTGACCGAGGAAGAAATCATTTCGATGGTCAACGAAGGGCATGAGCAGGGGATGCTGCTCGCCAGCGAAGCGGAGATGATACACAATATTTTTGAATTCGGTGATAAAGAAGCCAGGGACATTATGACGCACCGCAAAAATATTGCAGCGCTCGACGGTACGATGAAATTTGCCGATGCCATTACGTATCTGACGGAAAATAATTATTCCAGGTATCCCGTTTATCTGGAGAATATCGACAATATCATCGGTATGCTGCACATTCAGGAGGCGCTGGCGCTCAGTCAAAAGCCCGAGTTTGCCGACTGGCAGATTAAAGATATCAAGGGGCTGGTAAGAGAAATTGTATTTATTCCCGAAACACGCAATATCAATACGCTTTTTACGATGATGCAGACAGGGAAAAATCACATGGTCATTGTGGTGGATGAATACGGACAGACCTCCGGGCTGGTCGCGATGGAGGACATCCTTGAGGAAATTGTCGGAAATATCGAGGACGAGCATGACGAGGAGGAACCGATGATTGCCCGCCAGCCGGACGGGAGCCTGCGCATGGACGGTATGGCGCCGTTTGACGAGGTCATGGACGCACTGGGCGTTGAGCCGGAGGGGGAGGACGAGGATTTTGAAACCTTAAACGGCTTTTTAATCTCCCTCATTGATAAAATTCCGGATGATGGCGAGGTGTTTTCGACGACGGCCTATGGATGGCTGTTTGAAATCCTTTCGGTGGAAAATAAAATGATACGCACCGTGCGGGCAACGAAGCTTCCGGCGGAGGAAAGTACTTGCCAGTCCACCGAAACGGTGGTAAAATAAAACGTATTTTGAATCAGTATACAGGTCAGGAGAGAGGAAAGGTTATGTCAGGACATTCGAAATTTGCCAATATCAAGCACAAAAAAGAAAAAAATGATGCTGCAAAAGGAAAAATCTTTACGATTATCGGAAGGGAAATCGCCGTTGCGGTAAAGGAGGGCGGTCCGGATCCGTCAAATAATTTCAAGCTTGCCCAGGTCATTGCAAAGGCGAAGTCGAACAACATGCCGAACGACACCATCGAGCGCGGCATCAAGAAGGCTTCCGGAGAGGGAAGTGCAGTAAATTACGAATATTGTACATACGAAGGTTACGGCCCCAGCGGCACGGCGATTATTGTAAAGTGTTTAACGGATAATAAAAACCGTACTGCGGCAAATGTGAGAAACGCATTTACCAAGGGACACGGAAGCATCGGTACGCAGGGCTGTGTATCTTATATGTTTGACGAGAAGGGACAGATTATCGTGGCCAAGGAAGACTGTGAGCTTGAGGCGGACGATCTGATGATGCTTGCCCTGGATGCCGGGGCGGAGGATTTCTCCGAGGAGGAGGACAGCTTTGAAATTGTGACGGCGCCGGAGGAATTTGAGACGGTGCGCGCGGCGCTTGAGGCGGAGCATATTCCGATGGCGCAGGCGGAGGTCACAATGATTCCGCAGAATTATGTTGAGCTGACCGCCGAGGAGGATCTCACCAATATCAACCGTATTTTGGATTTGCTGGACGATGACGACGATGTTCAGGAAGTATATCACAACTGGGATGAATAAAAGTGCTGCCGCTGGGCGGCGCTTTTTTTCTATAGTGTAACAGTTCAGCCATCAATGTCAGTTAGTTAAGTTTCAAGGTCAAACGCTGTGTTGGGGGTCTAACCAAAATTTTTCAAAAATCCCCCTGGAAGGGCTTGACAAGCTGCCATAAATGTGTGGCCGCTCTCGCTACTGATTA
>CALWHT010000053.1 GCA_944380515.1 uncultured Roseburia sp. | reverse complement strand
CTATGCAAACATCCGTTCTTAAGGTCGGCATAAACTGGCGGCCTTATTGTGTTGCCCATTTTTCAACCTGTATAAAATTTTCAAAGTTCTTTAAAATTTAGCTTGACTTTTTATTTGCAGGCTGATTATTTTCTTCTCCGTTCATACGATCCTGTCTTTCATTCACCTCAATCGCATGAAATAAATCTGCTTATTATAAAAGCCCGCATATCAATTCTCTGATATGCAGGCTTCATGCTCCCCTGTCACCTGAGGGAATATTCCTCTCCCCCTACCTGTCATGCACCGCGCCGATGATCTCTCTCATATCCTTCACCTGATACCGCTGCATATAATCCCGGATGCCGTCCACGATTTCCATCGTTGCCTTAGGGTTCGTAAAATTCGCGGTTCCAACCGAAATTGCCGTCGCTCCCGCAAGAATCATTTCAATGGCATCCTCCGCGTTCATGATTCCGCCCATACCGACAATCGGAATCTTTACCGCCTGCGCGGCCTGATAGACCATGCGCACCGCCACCGGATGTACGGCAGGTCCGGACATGCCGCCGGTACGGTTTGCCAGCACAAAGCAGCGGCGGTCAATGTCAATCTTCATGCCGGTAATCGTATTGATCAACGACAGACCGTCCGCTCCGCCCGCCTCCGCGGCGCGCGCCATCTCCCCGATATCCGTGACGTTGGGGGAGAGCTTCATGATCACAGGCTGTGCGGCATGCTTTTTGATTTCTTTTGTTATCTGCTCTACCATTTCTGGCTTCTGCCCGAAAGCAATTCCGCCCTCCCTGACATTCGGACAGGAAATATTGATTTCCAGCAAATCTACCGGCTGATCCGCAAGACGCTCCACAACCTCTACATATTCTTCCGTCGTATGACCGCAGACATTCACAACAATCTTTGTATCATATTTTTTCAAAAACGGAATATCCCGCTCTATAAATACATCAATCCCCGGGTTCTGCAGGCCGATGGCGTTTAACATGCCGCCGTACACCTCCGCCACGCGTGGTGTCGGATTTCCCTCCCACGGAACATTTGCGACTCCCTTGGTCACCACCGCGCCGAGACGGTTTAAATCCACAAATTCGGAATATTCTTCTCCCGCGCCGAAGGTTCCCGACGCCGTCATCACCGGGTTATTCAGTGTCACTCCGCACAAATCCACCTTCATATTCATCAGAATTCCACCTCCTCTGCCCGGAATACGGGGCCTTCCTTACATATGCGCTTGTTTTTCACATTGGTGTGGGCATCCTTTTCTTTGGATTTGCACACGCAGGCAAGACAGGCTCCGATTCCGCACGCCATGCGCTCCTCTATGGAAATCCAGCATTCCATTTGATTTTTTGCGGCATATTCCTTTAAGGCGCGAAGCATCGGCGTGGGACCGCAGGCATAAATAATATCCGCCGTAAGCCCGTTTTCCCGGATTGCGTCAAGTACATTGCCCTCCGTTCCCGCGCTTCCGTCCTCCGTCGCGATGTAAATCTGTCCCTTTCCCTGAAAATCCTCCAGTAAAAAGAGCTCGTCCCGAAAACCGAGAACGATGTTTTTTTCACAGTCCAGCGTCTTTGCCAGCTCCAGCATGGGTGGAATACCGATTCCGCCGCCAATTAAAAACGCTTTTTGATGCTTCAGCGGGAACCCGTTTCCAAGCGGACCCACCACCTTTAACTGCATACCCGTGCGCATATGGGAAAACTCCTCCGTCCCCTTCCCCGCCACACGGTATACCAGCCGAATTGCACCATCCTTTTTATCTATTTCACAGATACTGATCGGCCTTGGCAGCAGCCTGCTTCCCTCGTTGCAGTAAACGGACACAAACTGCCCCGCCTTCGCATGGGCCGCAATCTCATCCGTCCGCAGCCACATACTGTAAATATCATCCGCGATTTCCTCCTGCCTTATGATAATCGCAGTTTCCTCAAACTTTCCGACTCTCGCCTGCATATGCGTTTTCTCCTTTGCCCCGTCCTCTTATTTATCCTCGTATACGATATGTCCGCCGGCAATCGTCATCCGTACTCTGCCGGTTACCTTGCGTCCGTCAAACGGTGTATTTTTCCCCTTGCTGGCAAACTGGTTTTTGTCGATCTTCCAGGTCACGGACGGGTCAAAAATTACAATATCGGCCGTCTTTCCCGGTTCGATGTTTCCCTTGTCAAGCCCGATAATTTTCGCCGGATTATAGCTCATCTTTTCCGCCATCTGCATCGGCGTCAGATAGCCCTCCAGCACCAGTTCCGTATGAGTCAGGCACGCAGCCGTCTCCAGTCCTACAATGCCGAACGGCGCCTTTTTCATGGAAGTATTTTTTTCCGCAAAGGTATGGGGCGCATGGTCAGTCGCAATCACGTCCATGATATTATCGCGAAGCCCCTCCTTCAATGTCTGCACATCCGCCTTCGTGCGCAGCGGCGGATTCATTTTGTAGTTGGTATCGGCATCCGCGTCTACGGCAAGCTTGTTCTCCATATCTACCTTCGGCTCAATCTTTTGAATATCCTTCGAGGTCAGCGTAAAATGATGCGGGCACACCTCCGCCGTTACCCTGATGTGCTCTGACTTTGCATAGGCCACCATCTTGACAGAGTCCTTTGTCGAGCAGTGACAGAGATGAAGCTTTGCTCCGGTATCGCGGCTTAACATGATGTCCCTTGCAATAATAACGTCCTCCACGGAGTTGGTAATCCCCTTAAGGCCGAGCTCTCTTGCCTGTTTATCCTGATTCATCACGCCGCCGTTCACAAGATTGATGTCCTCGCAGTGCGCAAGCACGACAATCCCCAGCTTTGCCGCCTTTTCCATGGCCTCCCGGTAAAGCTGCGCATTCATAACGGATTTGCCGTCCTCACTGATGGCGGGAATCCCAGCCCGAACCATTCCTTCGATGTCGGCAAGCTCCTTTCCCTCCTGTCCCTTCGTCACAGCCCCTACCTGCAGTACATTGACAAGGCCCACCGTCTTTGCCTTGTTATGTACGTAATTTACAACGTCTGGATTGTCAACCACCGGTTTCGTATTCGGCATCGCAAGGATTGTCGTAAATCCGCCGTGAGCAGCCGCCCGGCAGCCCGTTTCAATGGTCTCTTTTTGCTCGAAACCCGGGTCGCGCAGATGTACGTGCATATCGATAAAGCCGGGCATAACATAGCAGCCCTTCGCGTCAACCTTGCGCTCCGCCTTCGTATCAATATTCTTTTGGATTTTTGAAACTACCCCGTTTTCCACCAGCACATCCGCAACCTCGTCCATGCCGGTAGCCGGGTTAATCACCCGTCCGTTTTTAATCAGTATCGTCATGTCTTCCTCCCTGTTACTTTTCTGAATTATTATAGCATACCGCTTCTCGCTTCGTAAATATGGCATTCGCTCCCAATGCGCCTGCCCTAAAGCCTTCCATACAAATCCGCCGGCACATACGCGCGGATAAAAATCCCCTCCGGGCGATACTCCTCCTCCAAAAGTTCTCCGCTTTTTCGTATCTGCTGGAGCACTCCGGCCGCCTCATAGGAAATCGTCCGCTCCACCAGAATTTTATTTTCACGCAAAAGGCGGCAGAGCAGCTCCTTTAGCTCATCAAGCCCCGTTCCCTCTTTTGCGGAAATGCCAAGCGTGTAATCCGCTTTAAAATCCCGCAGCGGCTCTCCCCCTGTCACGCGGTCCTGCTTATTAAACAGCGTAACGATGGTCTTTCCCTGAATACCGAGACGGTAAAGCGTGTCATACACAATATGCATCTGCTGCTCCATCTGCGGATTGGAGGCATCCACCACATGCAGAATGTAATCGGCGTATTTCGCTTCCTCCAGCGTACTCTGAAACGCCTCGATTAAATGGTGCGGCAGCTTTCGGATAAACCCTACCGTATCCGTGAGCAGAATTTCCTGTCTGCCGGGAAGCGCCAACACCCTTGTGGTCGGGTCCAGCGTCGCAAAAAGCTTGTCCTCCTCCAAAACCCCCGCATCTGTCAGGCGGTTGAGCAGTGTAGACTTCCCCGCATTGGTATAACCGACAATCGCGGCCACCGGAACCTGATGCTTCTCCCGCTGCGCCCTTGTAACCTCACGGTGTTTGCGCACTTCTTTTAATTCCCGGTTAAGTTGCGCAATCCGGTCCTTGATGAGCCGGCGGTCTATTTCCAGTTTTTTCTCGCCGGGTCCCCTTGTACCGATACCGCCGCCGAGCCTTGAGAGCGAACGTCCCAGTCCCGTCAGGCGGCTCAGCCGGTATTTTAACTGCGCCAGCTCGACCTGAATCTTTCCCTCGCTGGTCGTTGCGCGTGCGGCAAAAATATCCAGAATAATTAACGTCCGGTCCATGACCTTTACCTCGAGCGCCTGTTCGAGATTCTTAAGCTGCGCCGGGGAAAGCTCATCATCACAGACAATTCCGGTCGCGCCGAGCCGTTCTGCCATTTCCTTAATTTCGGCGACCTTTCCCGTACCGACATAGGTGCCGGGATGCATCAGCTCCCTTTTCTGAAGCAGTCTGCCGACCACGGCAGCCCCCGCCGTCTTTACAAGCTCCGCCAGCTCGTCCAGGGAATCCTCTCCAAAATCCCGCAGGGAAAACTCCCCGCCGTCGTCGTCCGTGCCCGAGACTCCGACAAGAATCACGCGCTCCTCTGTTTCTTCGATTGCAAAACCTTCTGCCATAAATCCCTCCCCGCGCTTGCGCCAAACACTTTTATTGCGCCGATGTGTCAGATTCCGTGGAACCTGCGGATTCCGTGGAACCAGCGGATTCCGTGGAACCTGCGGATTCCGTGGAACCAGTGGATTCCGTCGTCTCTTCAAGACTGCCCTGCAGTTCCTGCACCTCCTCAGTGCTCTCCTGCGTCTGACGATTCTTTAAAAAGATATATTCTCTCTGCGCCGCCTCATCCTCCGGGTAAAGCGTCACGTACTCCTGCACGACGCTCCATGCTTTCGCAAAATCTCCCGTATACTCACAGGCAATAATCTGATTCGACATCAGATCCTTTTGGTTCGTAACTTCCTCCATCGCCAGTCCCTGATTGATATAATCAAGCGCCGCCGTATAATTTCCCTTTTCCATCTCGATTTCCGCCAGGGCATTCATCGCCACGGAATCCGCCGTCCCGGTCTGCACGTATGCCTGATAATATTTTTCCGCATTGGCAGAGTCGCCCTGGGCCTCATATACCTGCGCAAGGTACAGATTTGCCCTGGCACTGTCCTTTTCCAACGCTGCCGTAAGCTCCGTCTGCGCGTTTTCATACTGCCCCAGCAAATAGTAAATTCTTCCCCGCCAGGTAAGCTGCTCCGCCGAATTTCCCTTAATCTCAAATGCCTGATTTAAGTATTCTTCCCCCTCGGAAACCATATTATGAGCGGCGAGATTTTCATAAATGCCGACATACAGCTCAAAATCATCGGGTTTGTATTTTACGGCGTTATTAAAATCGGAAAGGGCACTCTCGCTGTCACCGTTCTGCAGATTCAAACACCCTCTCAGATAATACGCGTCGCCGTTTTTATCATCGTAATCGAGCATTGCCTGATACGTGGCAAGCGCTCCCTCTGTATCGCCGCCCGCATACTGCGCCGCCGCCTTATAATAGCAGATGTCAATTTCAAGCTCCCCGATTTCCCCCACACACTGGGAAAGGGCGCTGTTAAAGGCCGCGACCGCCCCTTCGTAATCGCCGCTTTGCATGCTGTTGATACCGATTTTCCGGTAAGCCATCTCATTCTCGAGGCGCTCGTTCGTACAGCCCGCAAGAAGCGCGGCGGCAAGTGCCGCCCCGGCAATGATATATGGTAATCTGTGTTTTCTCATATAATTTTTATAATTCCTTTACTCCATACTGTGCCTCTGCCCATATACCAGGGCATACCGCAAAGTTATTATAGCAGTATCCCCTTGAAAATACAATTCTCACTTCGCAGCCTCTTTGATGACCCGCGCCGCATTCCGCCAGGCAAGCCCCTCCAACATATCCCCGCTCAAACCTCTCCGGCGCAGTGCATGAAACAGTAATTCCATTCCGGTACAGTCCGAAATTTCAAACTGCCCCTCGATTCCGTCAAAATCCGTCCCGATTGCGGCACATTCCGCACCGCCGACACGAATCAAATGCCCGACATGGTCACACATCCGCTCTATGCGGCTGACCTTATCCCCTTCGCTTCCATTTAAAAAGCCAGGCGCAAAGTTCAGCCCCGCAACGCCGCCGTGCTCCGCCAGCACCCGAATCATCTCATCCGTCAGATTTCTCGTTGCCGGGGTCAAGGCCCGGCAGTTGGAATGGGACGCCACAAAGGGACCCTTCACAATGTCGGCAACCTCATAAAAGCCGCCGTCCGACAGGTGTGACACATCCACAAGGATTCCGCGCGTTTCCATATAAGCAACCGCCTCGCGCCCAAACTTTGTCAGCCCCCGCTCCATTTCCTTTTGGTCCGCGGAGTGAGGGTATCCCAGGCAGTTTGCATCATTCCAGGTCAGGGTGATCAAGCGCACGCCCATCCCGTAAAACCGTTCGATATTTTCTATTTTCCCGGATACGGGATGGCCGTTTTCTATCGTAAGGAACGCGGATATTTTTCCTTCCGACCAGTTTTTCTGAAAATCCGCATAACAGCACGCCGGGGCGATGCTATCCTTGCACGCTTCCATCGTATCACAGTATACCCGATACATTCCCTCTATCGCCTGCCCGAGCTGCTCCATGGAGAACCGGCCGCCTTCCTGTTCGGGCAAAAACCAGCCGTCCTCCCTCTTCTGCGGCAGGAACATTGCAAAAAACTGCGCTTTTGCCCCGCTTTTGCGCAGTCTCTCCACATCGACCATCGTTCCTTGAAGACGTTTTGCAGTCTTTTCTCCACCAAGCCATGCCTTAGCCAGGGTATCGCAGTGCATATCAATATAATTCATATGATTTGTTTTTCATCCTTCCTTTTCTCCCAGTACCATTTTATTCCGCATATCCCATTCATATCTTCCCTTACCAAAAAAAAGAACTCACACCACAGGTGCAAGTTCCTTTTTTGTAATGGCCGTATTTTTTACAGATGCCAGATATCCTCATTATACTGCGCAATCGTACGGTCGGAGGAGAAGAATCCGGCTTTGCTGATATTGACAAGCATCTTCTTCGCCCACGCCATGCGGTCCTCGTAATCCGCGTAAATGCGCTCCTTGGTCTTTACGTAATCCTTGAAATCCGGAAGCGTCATGAACCAGTCCTTATTCAACAGCTCGTTGTAAAGGCGCTCCAGGTTCTCCCTGTTGCCGACTGCCATCATCTCGTCGCTGACAATAAAGTCAATCGCGCGCTTGATGTCCTCATCGTTCTCATAGTAGCTTCTGGAAACATAATCCGCTTTTTCATAATGTGCAATGACCTCCTCGGAGGACTCGCCGAAAATGTAAATGTTGTCATCACCGACAAACTGGTGCATTTCCACGTTTGCCCCGTCCATGGTTCCGATGGCAACCGCACCGTTGAGCATAAACTTCATGTTGGAAGTACCGCTTGCCTCCTTGGATGCAAGAGAAATCTGCTCGTGAATATCCGCAGCCGGAATCAATTTCTCCGCCAGGGTTACATTATAGTTCTCTACCATCACTACCTTTAAATACGGAGAAACCTCCGGATCGTTCGCAATCAGGGTCTGTAAGCAGAGAATCAAATGGATGATGTCCTTTGCAATCACATATGCCGGAGCCGCTTTTGCACCGAAAATTACGGTAATCGGACGCGCCGGTTTTTTCCCTGCCTTAATTTCAAAATATTTGTGGATGACATAGAGTGCATTCATCTGCTGTCTCTTATACTCATGCAGTCTCTTGATCTGGATATCGTAAATAGAGTTATCATCCAGCTCGATGCCCTGTGTCTTTGCGAGATACGCCTTAAGCTCCGCTTTCTTTGCGTTCTTTACGGCAAGCAGCTTCTCAAGCACAGCCGTATCGTTCACGTAAGCGCCCAGCTTTTCCAGCTCCGCCGCATCCTTCTTGTAGCCCGTTCCAATCAGGGAGGTGATCAACTCCGCAAGCTCCGGGTCGCAGTGCAGCAGCCAGCGGCGGAAGGTAATACCGTTGGTCTTATTGTTAAACTTCTCCGGATAAATCTTATAGAAGTTATTAAGCTCGGTATTCTTCAAAATCTCCGTGTGAAGGTATGCCACGCCGTTGACACTGTAGCCGTAATGAATATCCATATGCGCCATATGAACACGTTTCTCATCATCGATGATAGCCACGGACTTATCGTCATATTTTCTTACCACGCGGCTGTTCAGCTCATAGATAATCGGCAGAAGCTGCGGTACGGCCTTCTCCAGGAAATGCATCGGCCATTTTTCAAGCGCCTCCGCAAGAATCGTATGGTTGGTGTACGCACAGGTCTTTGTCACGATCTCAATCGCCTCGTCCATCAAAATTCCGCGCTCCATCAAAAGACGGATTAATTCCGGAATCACCATGCTCGGGTGCGTATCGTTAATCTGAATCACAGCATACTCATTTAATTTGTGAAGGTCACCGCCCCTTGCAAGCGTCTCGTCAATGATAAGTCTGGCCGCGTTGCTGACCATAAAATACTGCTGGTAAACACGCAGGATTCTTCCTTTGTCATCGGAATCATCCGGGTATAAAAACAGGGTCAGGTTTCTCGCAATGTCCTCTTTATCAAAATCAATGCCCTCGCCAACCAGACTTTCATCCACGGTCTCCACATCAAATAAATGCAGCTTCGTTGTGCGGTTATCGTAACCGATCACATCAATGTCATATAATCTGGACTGTAAGGTAAAACCGCCGAATTGAATCGGGTAGGTCACATCTGTTCTGGTCAGCCAGCTTTCTTTCTCAATCCACGGATTCGGCGTTTCATTCTGCAGATTGTTTTTAAATACCTGCCTGAACAGTCCGTAGTGATAATTTAAACCAACGCCGTCGCCGTTTAAGCCAAGGCTTGCGATGGAATCCAAAAAGCACGCCGCAAGACGTCCGAGACCGCCGTTTCCAAGAGAAGGTTCCGGCTCAACCTCTTCGATTTCCGCAAGGCTTTTTCCGTTATCGGCAAGCAATTTTTTTACATCCTCGTAAATGCCGAGATTGATCAAGTTATTGGATAATAATTTTCCGATCAAAAACTCCGCGGAGATGTAATACAGCTTACGCTTTCCCTCATTGCTGACCTTTTCCTTTGCCATTCCCTTGGTCATTTCAAGCAATGCATAATAAAGCTCCTCATTGCTGCACTGTGCAATCTCTTTTCCGCATCTTTTGGATACAATTTCCTGTAAATTCATGTTTTCCTCCTTTTCTGCGCAGTTTCGTGCGCGGCCATAACTTTGTTTCCCCAACATTACTTTTTATTTTGCAGGTAGATTTCGCAATTTTTCGCAAAATCATTGTTTATGGCATTATTATATGTATCGGAGCACGATTTTTCTTGTAATATTACGTCAAAAAGTGGTACAATCCTATCATGAATATCTTAGAATATGAAAATTACCAGGAAAAAATTCTACACGGAGACCCGCTGTTCCCCTATATCACCTATCTGTGCTCTATTCCGCTGGACTTTAATTACGTCCCGGTTCACTGGCACGACGAGATGGAGATTATCTATATCAAAAAAGGCCAGGGAACGATTACCGTCGATTTCACGCAGCACACCGTCACCGCAGGGACCATCGCGCTCATCCTTCCGGGGCAGCTACACTCCATCGGGCAATCCGACGGAGCGTCCATGGAATACGAAAATATCATTTTTCACCCGAACATCCTGATTTCGAAAAAGACGGACACCTGCAACACCGACTATTTTCTGCCGCTGCTCTCCGGCAATATCCCGGTACCGCTGCTCTTTACGCCGGACAGCCCGCATTACGGGGAAATTGCCGCCTGCGTGGACGCCAACGATGAAATCTGCAAGACCTGTCCGCCCGGCTACCAGCTTTTCATTAAAAGCCAGCTTTTCATGCTGTTTTTTATTCTGTTTCATAAATGCCGCTCCAAAGAACTGCCGGACGGCAGCCAAAATTCCAGGGACCGCCGTTCTCTCGAAAAAATGAAGCTGATCTTAAAATATATCGAAAATAATTATATGGAAAAAATCACGATTGAGGAAATTGCGTCAGAAGTCGGAATCAGCAAATCTCATTTTATGAAATATTTTAAGGGAACTATGGGAACGTCCTTTATCGAATATCTCAACGAATACCGGCTCACCATGGCGTCCCGGCTTTTACTGTCCTCCGACTCCTCCATCCTCGCCATCGCCTCGGAGGTGGGCTTTGAAAATCTGTCTTATTTTAACCGGACTTTTAAAAAGCGCTTCGGGCAGACGCCGAGAGAATACCGCAAAAAACAGCAGACGTCCGAATAGCCCAAAACGCTCAAAGGCTTCCCGTTATGCAAACGGAATGAGATAATATCCGATGATGCCGCTTGCGATGCCGAATACCGCGCCCGCAATCACGTCGCGCGGCTCGTGTACGCCCCCGACCACACGGATCACTGCCAAAAGCACACCCGCCGCGCCCAAAAGCAGGCCTGCCGCCGGGCAGCGGACAAAGACGGTCACGGCAATGACAAACACGGAAAATACATGCCTGCTCGGAAAGGACTTTCCCTTTGTCTCCTTTGAGAGCACCGGCGGGATTTTGAATTTTTCATAGGGCCGCGGTTCGTTGACAATCCTGCGGAAAACGGAAACCACCACAAACGATACTGCCGGTACCGCCACCGCCTGTAATAACAGTGCGTCTTTTTTCACCAGCAGCAGACATAAATAAAGCGGATAACAGAAAAATACAAGCCCCGTAAGTCCCCGGTTGACCCGCTGTACCAGCGCCTTCCTCCGGGGATTTTTACGAAGCGCCTCCGTCATGCTTAGATACTGTTCTTTTTTCACTCTTTTCCCCCGCTTCCCGCCGCCACAAACGCCCCGATAAAAATACAAAAATCAGACAGGTTAAAAATGATATTTCGAAAACGTTTCGGGCCGGCATTAATTCTGAAATAATCCACGACATACCCCTTCGTATACCGGTCATAAAGGTTGCTTAAGCCTCCGCCGAGAAGCAGCGCCATCCCGGTCTTTGCCAATCCGCGCCCAGGCGTCTTTAAAAGCACGTAGCAGATCGCAGCGGCAAAAATCATCAGCGCCGTGTGGATGACCCGAAGCACTCCGGGACGCTTCTGTAAAAAATTGAGTGCCGCCCCCCTGTTATAATATTTCTCAATCAAAATCCTGCCGCGGCACCGCGCATGGACTACATTTTTCGCATATTTTTTGTCCATATGGCGCTTCACAAAAAAATCCCCGATAAAAACCGCCGCCGCAATCAGTAAATATCCCATAAAGCCCTCCCTTCCAACGACTTTTTTTCATTATAACCGCTTTCTTAAAAAATGAAAAGCAAAAGCCGCCGAAGTTCCCGAAAATCGGGCATAAAAGGCTTGCGCCAGGCGTTAATCAGAGGTATCATAATGCTATAATGAAACATACTTTGGGGAGGGAAAATCACTATGATTATTAAAAATGCTCTTGTATTTACCCTGGATGCGGGTTTTGTCGCAAAGGACATCGCAATCCGGGACGGGCTCTTTGCCGATGCTTCCGGCGCTGCCCGTGAAAATGAAACGGTTTTGGATGCAGAGGGCAATTACCTGATTCCCGGACTGGTAGACATCCATTTTCACGGCGCCAAGGGCGCGGATTTCAGTGACGGTACTCCGGAGGCGCTGGATACCATCGGGAGCTATGAGGCATCGCAGGGCGTTACCTCTATTTGTCCCGCGTCGATGACCTTATCCGAGGAAACGCTGCTCACCGTCTGCCAGGCCGCCCGGGACTACCATGAGCGCACAAAGGATTTGCCGATGTCCAGGCTCTGCGGGGTTCATCTGGAGGGACCATTTATTTCCATGGAGAAAAAAGGCGCACAAAATCCCGCCTATGTGAAAAAGCCGGATATCGCGATGTTTGAGCGTCTGCAGGACGCGGCAGGCGGTCTGGTACGGCTGATTACGATTGCGCCGGAGGAGGAGGGCGCGGAGGAATTTATCCGCACACTGCACGAACGGGTGCATATTTCCGTCGGCCATACGTGCAGCGATTACGACACCGCCATGAAAGCGTTCTCCTTAGGCGCTGACCATGTGACTCATTTTTACAACGCGATGCCGGGCTTTTCGCACCGTGCTCCGGGCGTGTTCGGGGCAGCGTATGACTCCGCGCATGTGATGCCGGAAATCATCTGCGACGGTATCCATATCCATCCCTCCGCAGTCCGCGTCGCTTTCCAGGTTTTCGGAAAGGAAAGGATGATTTTAATCAGTGACACGATGCGTGCGGTAGGTATGCAGGACGGAACCTACTCCCTCGGCGGCCTGCCGGTCACGGTAAAGGGACATTTGGCCACCCTGGAGGACGGCACGATTGCCGGCTCCGCAACCAACCTCATGGACTGCATGAAAACAGCGGTTTCCATGGGAATCCCGCTCGAGACGGCCGTGCGCTGCGCTACATACAACCCGGCAAAGGCAATCGGGGTGGAGGACGTCTGCGGCAGTATCGAAAACGGCAAATACGGAGACTGCGTACTGTTATCCAAAGAGGACTTATCGGTACAGAAGGTTGTGCTCAAAGGACAACTCCTTGACTAAACGTGCGCCTGGCGGCGCACGTAAAAAACGGGGCGGCTGCCTGCTGCAGCCGCTCCGTTTTTTACAGTTTTATATTCTGCCCTATCTCCCAAATACCCGATTGCGGTATTCGTTCGCCGAGACGCCCTCCTGCTTTTTAAACACTCTTGAGAAATGCGCCAGATCCAAAAATCCAACCTGCTCCGAGACATCCCCAATCCGAAGCGATGGATCCTTTAACAGCTCCTTTACCCCGAGATAATTGGTCCATGAAACCGGAAGATCCACACGGTCTATCACGTACTCTCTCTTCTCCTGATCAAAATGTCCGTACTGCATAAAAACCAGATCCAGATATGTCATAATTTGCCTTTTCTTGTGCGTTCTCACGCAGGGGTATTTTCCTGCTGCGGAGGGCTTTTGGCGCTATAAAATAAAAATTCTGATGTAGCATAACCGGGGTTATGATATAATTCGGAAAGTGTACTGCAAGGGTTCAACAATCGGGATTTGAAAGGATGCTCAAAATGATAATCAGAGATTATTGCGACAAAGATGAACAGGCATGGATCAGATGCCGCGCAATTGCTTTCCTTGACTGTTCCTATTGGAATGATGTTAAGACAGAAAAGGAAACGTATAATAAACCTTCCATAAGTCTTATAGCGGAACATGCTGGTAAAGTAATCGGATTTATTGATACGGAGATTGATTCTGAGAATGCAAGCTGTAACAAGAAGGGGGAGCGAAACTCTGTGATCTGGCACCTGGGAGTTCTTCCTGAGTACAGAAAGCTTTCGGTGGCTAAGAATCTTTGGGAAGAGACTAAGAAGAGATTATTAGAAGAAAATATACATTACTGTGAGGTTTGGACTCAGGAGGATGAGCCCGCCAACAGCTTCTATAGAAAAATGGGCTTTACATTGGAGGAGGAACGCTCTTGGCTTAGATGCTACAGCCAGGGATGTAAATGTGCAACATTGCTTAATGACCGGCTTGGTGATATATATGGACCGGAGGAACTAATTTTTGATGCAGCCGTAAGTCAAAAGGATGAACTAAAAGACCTTTGTTATAGAATGGATGAGGTAAGACTATACAGTATCAGATTTTAGGCTGCCGCTTCACGGATTTTCATTCGTTAACGCGACAGCCCGCCTCCCGGCCTGTTCCTACAGCACCTTCTCCAATTCCTTAATCACAATCTTAAGCGCCTTGATTCTCGCGTACCTCTTATCCACAGACTCCAATATGTGCCACGGCGCATACGTGGTACTGGTTTTCTGCAGCATTTCGTTGACGGCTTCCTCATAAGCATCCCACTTTTCCCGGTTCCGCCAGTCCTCCTCCGTAATTTTCCACTGCTTCTCCGGCGTGTTCTGCCTCTCGTTGAAGCGCGCAAGCTGGGTATCCTTATCAATCTGCACCCAGAACTTGAGGATGACCGCGCCCCAGTCGTGCAGCTCCTTTTCAAACTCATTAATCTCATTATAGGCCCGCTTCCAGTCATTCTCCGAACAAAAGCCCTCCAGGCGCTCTACCATCACCCGACCGTACCAGGTACGGTCAAAAATCGCGATATGTCCGGTCTTTGGAAGACGCGTCCAAAAGCGCCACAGATAATGGCGCGCCTTCTCATGCGGCTCCGGGCTGGCGATCGGATGCACCTCGTAGCCTCTCGGATCCAGCGCTCCCGTCAGACGCTTGATATTGCCTCCCTTGCCTGCCGCGTCCCAGCCCTCATAAGCGATAATGACCGGAACCTTCTTGCGGTAAAGACGGTTATGCAGCTCGCCCAGACGGTGTTGCAGCCGTTTCAACTCCTCCTTGTACGCATCGGCATCCAGCGTTTTATCGAGCGCCACCTCCGAGAGAAGCGGCATTTTCTCCATCGGGAAAACGTTCTGTAAAATCGGCACCGCCAGGGCGTTATTCGCAAGCGCCACGTCGATTGCCTCCGTCAGAATCTGAAGCGCCTGTAATTCGGTCCATTTTTTAGACTTTGCGTCGATGATATACCAGGGTGCCGAGGGCAGCGCGGTATTCTTCAGATATGCGTCAAACGCCTCCATACAGGTGTCGTAATGCTCATTCTGCCAGTGGTCATTTTTGCTGACCCGCCATTTGGTATCCTTTTCCCCTGCCAAACGCGCAATACGCTTTTTCTGCTCCTCCCTTGAGACCTGTAAAAACAGCTTGACTACCAGATAACCGTTGTCGGTGAGCTGCCGTTCAAACCGCTTCACGCTCTCGATGCGTTCCTCATACTTCCTGTCATTCAGCTCCCCATCCAGCTTTTCCCTCATAATCTCATCCATCCAGCCCGAATCCAGAAAGCTGAATTTGCCCGCCTCAGGTATCTTAACAAAATGACGGTATAAAAACGGCTTTCTTTTTTCTTCCTCGGTGGGCGCGGACATGGAGGCCACCTTAAAAAAACGCGGATCGATATTTTTTATCATCTGCCCGATGAGAGAGCCCTTGCCCGCCGTGCCCCAGCCCTCCACGAGCACCAGCACCGGGATCCTGTGCTCCTTTACCTTAAGCTGCTGCACTTTCAGCTTTTCCCTGACCTCCCGAAGACGCTCCTCCAATTCAGTATCTGCCGGACACTGCATTTCTTCCCATTGCTTCAACATAATAATCCCCCCCTGTTCTCCTTTGTGCCTGATACCTTTAGTTTTCCACAGAACAGCGGAAATATCAAGTGTTTTCCACACAATTTCCACCATTTCCAAATTTAAAAAAAATGCGCTGAATTTATATTTTTTTCACAAAAAAGGAATGTAAATTTTGCCGAAATATAGTATAGTAAATTTATAGGAAACACATTTAAGAACCGCCGTAAAACGATGGATTGACATAAGGAGAATGCCTATGCTTGTTACATTAATACCGTTATTCGATGAAAACATGAAAGTCAGCGCCTACTCACTGTTTACACAGAAAAAGAATTTCCTTCTTTATCCAAGCCTTCTTGGAAGCGGCAAAAACGACGGCGCTTCCCGCATTGAAGGTCTGGAGCTGATCAAAAATATGGGAATCCAGACACTTGCCCCTGCGCAGGAGATTTTTGTCTCCCTCAATAATATCTCTGTTTTTTCGGATATTGCCAGTGAATGCGACGCGCCGCACGGCCGTCTCGTACTTTTAATTGACAACGGGATTCCTCCCATCGAGATGTATATCAACAGACTGCATGAGCTGAAAAATCAGGGCTACCGTCTGGCCATCCGAAAGCTTCCGGTATCGCATTACGAGGACTACCGCGAAGTGCTTGCCCTGATGGACTATATTCTGCTCGACTGCGAGCAGGTCGACATCACCAAAGCGCGGATTTATTTCAATAAGCTTTATCCGCACTTAAAGCTCTGCGCTTCCAATATTAAGACCACCGATGTCTTTGAGGCATTAAAGCTTGATAACAGCTGCACACTGTTTGAGGGAAGCTTCTACCGGCTGCCGGTGACAAAGGGCAACAACAAGGTAGCGCCGCTGAAGGTCAATTACATCGAGCTGATGAATCTTGTGAATACCTACGACTTTGATCTGACAAAAGCCGCCGATATCATCGGCCGCGATACGGCTCTTGTCATCTCACTGCTGAAGATGGTAAACCACATGGCGGTCAACTCCGAGATTACCTCTATCCGGCACGCCGCGGCCATGCTTGGACAAAAGGAACTGAAACGCTGGATTAATACCGCGGTCATCCACGAGCTCTGCTCCGACAAGCCGACGGAGATTACACGGCTTTCGCTTCTGCGCGCCAAATTTGCCGAAAATCTCGCGCCCGCCTTCAACCTCGGCTCCAAAGCCTCCGGGCTGTTTCTGATGGGCCTGTTTTCGGTGCTCGACATCATCCTGGAAAAAACGATGGCCGAAGCGCTTTCCCTGGTAAAGGTTTCCCGGGAAATCAAAGAGGCACTGGTCGACGGAAAAGGAGAGTTTGCGGAATTGCTTGATTTCATAAAGCAGTACGAAGCCGGAGAATGGCAGGAGGTTTCCAGGCTGATGCTTTTAAAACAGATTGATATTCAGGTAGTCCACGATGCCTATATGAATTCCCTGAAATGGTACCGGGATCTGTTCTCAGGCGTTCTTTAAGTAATGCTGGGCTGAAGTGCATATTAAACTTGAAATTTCTCTGCGGAAATCGTCTCAGAAATTTCAACTTAATTTGATTTTATGAAATTTCTTTCTGTTTTTATTTCGCCTAAACTTGATTCGCTGAGTTTTCTATGCTATAATGGGCGAGAATTTTCAAGTTCCATGTTCCGTGGGAGAAAGGAAACCTCATGCAAAACCGCGCAGGATCATTCATCACAAACTTATCCGGAGAGATGGCATATCAATCATTCCGTCCGGCATCCTTGCCCCCTGTTCCGGATATCGAACTAAATGAAAACCTGGTTGCAAAGTTGGTCGATGCGAATCGAAAAATCGCCGTTCTGGAAGGATTAGCCTGCAGGAACCCAAACATGGATCTTTTTATTACCATGTATGTCCGGAAAGAAGCTTTGTTGTCTTCACAGATCGAAGGTACGCAGTGTACTCTGGATGATATCCTTGGCCCACTCAGAGATGAGAATGCCAATCAGAATGTATCCGATGTCGTAAACTATATCCGTGCCACAGAATTCGCCATCAAACGTTTAGACAACCTTCCCCTTTGCAATCGCCTGATTAAAGAAACACATGCTGTACTTATGGATGGTGTGCGCGGTCAGGAAAAAAGTCCGGGAGAATTTCGCTATTCTCAAAACTGGATCGGTGGTCAAGGGAGTACTATAAAAAATGCACGCTATATCCCACCCAATCCGGAAGATATGCAAACAGCCATGTCTGACTTGGAAAAATATATGAACAGCGAAAGCAATACGGATCCTCTCATTCGGGCTTCACTTATCCACTATCAGTTTGAGACGATCCATCCTTTTCTTGACGGAAACGGACGTGTTGGAAGACTGCTGATCACGTTATTCCTGATGGAAAAAGGTGTCCTGTCCTCACCTGCCCTATATATTTCGTATTACCTGAAAATGAATCGAATCGAATATTATGACCGGATGACAGAAGTCAGACGCACGGGTGACTATGAGCAATGGGTAACGTTTTTTCTGCAAGCGTTTGCTGAATCAGCTGATGATGCAACCCAGACTGTAGATAAACTCACGGCACTTCACGACAAAAGTATCTCTCTACTCGATGATATTTCCAGTCGTCAAAGACCGAACGTCCTTAAAGTTTTCACTTACCTTGAGGCAAATCCAATCATAGACATCCAGAAAACAGCAGCCGCATTGACACTCTCATACAACACTGTGGCAAAAGCGGTGGCTCTTCTCCAGGAAAAAGGGATCCTTAAGCAGACAGATAAAGCAGGAAAAGCAAAAATCTACTCATACTCTGAATATCTGAATATTCTGCGTAAAAACACATAACTCTGGAATATTCGAATAAAATGTTTGTCAAAGGTTAAAAGCTGCAAGGAAATGAAGTTTCTGACATATGACAGCAAAGGATTCTTCCATATTGTTTCAGGTTATAATTTTAAATGTAAGAAAGTAAAATTGATTATTCATGAAGATACAGCAAGAGACCAAGAGATAATTAAGCGCTGGGAACGGTTATACGAAAGATTAAATTGGGAGGAACTTGAAATCAGAAGCTCTAATATTAACAAAATCTTTTTGGGAATGATGATTATTGATTGGAAAGATGGGGTTTTAGGATATTTTAAGCCAGATTATTTGATGTCGAGAAGCGAAATATTATCAACAATGAATACTTGTGGAGTATCCAAGAAATCTATAGCAAGTTGCGAGTTATTAAATGATTTTGAGCATTGGTTTGATACTATCTTTTCCAATGAGGAACTATCAAAAAGAGTATTTTATTTAAGGAGATAAAAGAGTGAAAAATCAAAGAGAACATTGGAATGAACATTATTTAACGAAACACAGTGCATTAACGGAATACAAATATGATCCATGGTTGGAAAAATATTTTTTTTTATTACATGGTAAAAAAATATTGGATTTAGGTAGTGGAATTGGAAATGATAGTAAGATTTTAGTGGATGAAGGAATTTATGTTCATGCATGCGATTTTTCAAAAGAAGCATTAGATATTTTAAGCAGAAATTTGCCAATGGTTAATACTACATGTATGGATATGAAAGAGGACTTTCCTTTTATAGAATCATCGTTTCAGGTAGTTATATCAGATCTTTCATTACATTATTTTACTTGGGATGATACATTACATATTATTAATGAAATTAGTAGAATATTGGATAAGAAAGGAATTTTACTTTTGCGTGTGAATTCTATAAATGATATCGCATATGGTGCAGGACAAGGAATAGAATTGGAAAAACATCTTTATTTGGTGAAAGACAGAGTGAAAAGATTCTTCACAGAAGATGAACTATTGTTATTATTTGATAATTGGGATATTACTCACATGGAGGAATATACTAATGATCGATTTAAACGCGGAAAAAAATTATGGGAATTGTGTTGTGTGAAAAAGGAGAAAGTAAATGGTTGATATTGGGTAACCGCCAAATATTCCTGCAGATTTCCTCATCCTCAGATTCCCCATATAATTGTAGCTGATAGATATTTTAGACTATTTCACTGCAATTATGGAAGATAAGTTATGACAGGTACTCGCAAAGCCCGTGTTCCCATGACGGAACAGATCAGGCTTATCAATGAATGCCGCCAGAGCGGCATGCCTTGACAATTCACATACGATTGAAGTTGCTATGAAGGACATCACGATCCGCATCAGCAATGATGCAGATCCTGCCCTGCTCACCAGGACATTCCGTCTGCTTCAGGAGTTCCCATGTTAGGCGACATCTCCGGACTTGAGAAGATCTATATTGTCTGCGGTCCGGAATCTCTCCTGGCGCGAGTTTGACTGGCTGATGTCCGGGATTGATATTAACCAGCCCAAAGCCCTCAAAGCAGAGTAAAAAATCATCTGGATTTCAGCAGAAATCCTGCACAGAAAAATCCGAGGAGAGAAACGATGGCTTCCAGTGCAAAAGATATCCAGCTTCGAGAGCTGAAAGATACGGTATCACAACTGAAAACAATGGTATCTGAACAGACTGAACTGACCAGATCTCTCCGTCTTATGATTGACGAAAAATCCAAGCATGAGGATCTTTTCAAAGGGCTCCCGGTTGAAAAAGTAATGATCCCTCTTCCGGAAGAAGACCAGATCTGCCCGTTCTGCGGTACGCAGATGATCCTGAACGGCGAGGATGGACATCAGGCGCTGTTCCTGCTGGACACATATCCGCCGGTACTTTATCGACGCTGTTCCCAAAGGGAAGCAGCTGCGTCTCGAGAAGGAAAAACCTGTTCTGGAGGCTTTCTGATCGTGGCTTGAGCAGCAGAACAGAGACCTATCTGGAAGACGGGCACTGCAGCTTTACCAATAATCTCAGTGAGAATGCGATGAATGCCAGCGCAATAGTCTACACAATGGTTGAGATGGCAAAAGCACACGGGCTGGGGTAATTTTAAATTTTACCGCATTATTATTTGGCAGTTACAAACTATTCTCAAATATCTGTCGCTGCGGTTACGTTTTGTTCGAGCATCAATCCCGCCGTAGCACTGTCGCCCGTTGCATTTTTTTGATGACCTTCTGTCTGGTAAATTCCTCACGCTCTTTTTCCTCCAGATATTCCTGTATCTCTCCCGCCAGCCTCTCATATTTCGGTATCGTGATATTCTGCAGGGCGTTCGCGCGCTTCTGCGTCTTTTTGATATTGTAGGCAAGCCGGTATGCGGAATTTTCAATCTCGGCGAGACGCACCGTCAGCTCCTTGACCTTCTGAAACTTCTGGCAGGCCTCATCCAGCGACATACTGGTATGATAAAAAGAATATGACGGCTTTAACTCCTTACGCTCATACTCGACCTTCGGAATTTCCGTTCCCATCACACTGCGCCGTTTGATGCGGATTCCGTCTTCTACCGGAACCGCCATGGAAATTTCCTCCACCCAGTGGATTCCCATCTGTAAATTGGCCTTTTGCAGAGCGCGGTAGGCATCGGCATACGTCTCGTCAATCTGCTCCTGAATATCCTCGGCCTCGGCAATCAGCCCCATGAGCTCACGGATAAGAATATTCCTCTTTTTATCCATCAGCTCAAAGCCCTGGCGCGACAGCGCAAGGGCGTTTTTTGCAAGGATTAGATTTCCCTTGGTCGGAAATGTATTCGGATCCATGACGCTTCACCACTCTTTCTGTTGCCCGCGCAGCCGCGGACCTTTCATCTGCATTCATTTCATCTCTGCTCTAAGCTTCGTCCCCCGATGTGTTCCCGGAATAATAGCGTTCCAGAATTTTGGTATCTACACGGTCAAGCTCTTCCCGCGGCAGAATACCAAGCAGCTCCCAGCCGATATCAAGCGTTTCTTCGATGGTCCGGTTCTCCATCGGCCCCTGCCCGACAAACACCTTTTCAAACGCGGTGCCGAATTCCAGATATTTTTTATCAATTGGAGAAAGCTCCTCCTCACCGATGACGCTGGCCAAATCTCTCGCCTCCCCCACCTTTGCGTAGGAAGAAAAGAGCTGGTTTGCCAAATCCTGGTGATCCTCCCTGGTATACCGCGCCCCGATGCCGTCCTTCATCAAACGGGACAAGGACGGCAGCACATTAATCGGAGGATAAATGTTTTTCTGGTGCAGCGCCCGCTCTAAGACAATCTGCCCCTCCGTGATATAACCCGTCAAATCGGGAATGGGATGGGTAATATCATCGCCCGGCATCGTCAGAATCGGTATCTGCGTCACAGAGCCGGAAGACCCCTTTACAATGCCTGCCCGCTCATAAAGCGCGGCAAATTCGCTGTACAGGTAGCCGGGATAGCCCTTTCTGCTCGGAATTTCCCCCTTTAGGGAGGAAACCTCGCGAAGCGCCTCCGCAAACGAGGTCATATCCGTTAAAATCACAAGAATATGCATATTTTTCTCAAAGGCAAGATACTCGGCTGCCGTCAGTGCGACCTTGGGCGTGACGAGACGCTCCACCACCGGGTCGTTGGAAAGATTTAAAAACATCACCACATGTCCGCTCGCCCCACATTCCTCAAACCTGCGCTTAAAATATTCCGCAACGTCATATTTGACGCCCATCGCCGCGAACACCACGGCAAACTCCCCGCCGTCTTCCCCCTCGCCAAGGCTCGCCTGCTCTACAATCTGCGCGGCAAGCGCATCGTGCGGCAGACCATTTCCCGAAAAAATCGGCAGCTTCTGCCCGCGAATCAGCGTTGTCAGGCCGTCGATCGCCGATATTCCCGTCCGGATATAGTTTCTGGGATACTCTCTCCGGCACGGGTTTAAGGGCTGCCCGTTGACATCCTTACGCACCTCGGCGCGTATCTGTCCCAAACCGTCAATCGGACGTCCCAGACCGTCAAAGGTCCTTCCCAAAATATCCTCGGACAGTCCGATTTCAAGCGGTTTTCCCGTGAGAACGGTGCGGGTATTCAAAAGCGACATTTCCGACGTGCTCTCAAACACCTGAATGACGGCTTTGTCCTCGTTGATTTCCACGATACGTCCCAGCTTTTTTGTTTTTCCCTCCACGGCAAATTCCACGATTTCATCGTAGAACGCTCCTTTTACGCCCTCAATGGCAATAAGCGGTCCATTGATTTCGCTTAACCCCAGATATTCCACCGCCATAACTTTTTGATTCCCCCTGTCTTTTCCGGCGCACGTTCCTGCGACGCCCTGCCGCTATGCATTTGTCGCCATCAGATGCTGGTAAAATTCCTCTATCATTTCGTCGTAATCTTCAAATTTATCCAGCTCGCCGTTGGCAACATCGTATTTGATGGCTATGATTTTTTCAAACACGTCGCTTTCCCGAAGCAGCGCCATCGGCATATTCCGCTCCACAAGCGCCTTGCAGCGGTCGTAGAGATGTAAAATGACCTCCATCATCCGCAGCTGCTTGGCGAGCGGCACGTAGGTGTCCTCCCTGTGAAACGCATTCTGCTGCAAAAATCCAAGCCGGATAACCCTGGCAATCTCTAATATCAGCTTCTGGTCGTCCGGCAGCACATCGCTGCCGATAAGCTTTACGATTTCGTTCAGACGGTTTTCCATCGTCAGAATATTTAAGATTTCATTCCGGCAGTAAATAAAATCCTCGCCTGCATTCACGTCGTACCATGCCGATAAATCCCCGACATATTCGGAATAGCTTGTAAGCCAGTTGATGGCCGGATAATGCCTCGCATAGGCAAGCGATTTGTCAAGCGCCAGGAAACAGCGCACAAAGCGCTTGGTATTCTGCGTGACCGGCTCGGAAAAATCACCGCCCTGCGGGGACACCGCCCCGATAACCGTCACGCTTCCGTCCGTGCCGTTTAAATTTTTCACATAGCCCGCCCTCTCATAAAATGCGGACAACCGGGAAGCCAGATACGCCGGAAAGCCCTCCTCGGCGGGCATCTCCTCCAGACGCCCCGAAAGCTCCCGCAGAGCCTCCGCCCAGCGGGATGTGGAATCCGCCATAATTGCCACGTGATATCCCATGTCCCGATAGTACTCTGCCAGCGTGATACCCGTATAAATGCTCGCCTCGCGGGCCGCCACGGGCATGTTTGAGGTATTGGCGATCAGCACCGTCCTGTCCATCAATAGATTTCCGGTTTTCGGGTCCTCCAGCTCGCCGAACTCCTCGAGGACATTCGTCATCTCATTGCCGCGCTCCCCGCAGCCGATGTAAATGATAATATCCGCGTCACACCACTTCGCAAGCTGATGCTGCGTCATGGTTTTTCCCGTTCCGAAGCCTCCGGGAAGCGCCGCCGTGCCTCCCTTTGCAATCGGAAACAGCGTGTCTAAAATACGCTGTCCCGTCACAAGCGGACGGTCTGCCGGATATCTGCCCGCAACCGGTCTCGGCGTGCGGATGGGCCATTCCTGCAGCATGGCAACGCTTATCAGCTTCCCGTCCGGCGTACGGATGGCGGCAAGCTCGTCACACACGGTATACTCTCCGTCGGGCTGCACGCGCTCCACCCTTCCACGCACGCCGGGCGGCAACATCACCTTATGCACAATGGATCTGGTCTCGGGAACCTCGGCAATGACAGCGCCCTCCGGGAGCTCCTCCCCTTCCTTCACCGTCATATGCGCGCTCCAGCGTTTTTTCCTGTCCGGAAATTCCACATCCGCCCCGCGCGGGATAAATGCCCCGTGCTTTTCGGCAATGCGCTCCAGCGGACGCTCGATTCCGTCAAAAATATTATTTAAAATCCCGGGCGCAAGGGTAACGCTGATCGGCTTGCCGGCCCCGGCGACCGCGTCCCCGGGCTTTAAGCCGGAGGTTTCCTCATATACCTGTACCGTCGTCATTTCCCTGGTCAGTCCGATGACCTCACCCACCAGCCGCATTTGCCCGACATACACCATCTCGTTCATCTTAAAGCCGAGATTGCCCCGTATGGTAACGATTGGCCCGTTGATTCCGTAGATTTTACCTGTTACTCCCATACTGCTCTCCATTCCGAAGCATTTTCCCTAAAATACTTCCCTTTCCTTCTCGTGCGCCAGCCGGCCCGCGAAAGACTCGTCAATCAAAATATTTTTGGAAGGAATCACCGCGCGGGTGCCGCCGAAAAACTCCTCGTCGCTCACGGCCACCTCCTGTCCGGTGCGCTCGGCAAGCCGTGCCCTTCTGGCGCTGTCAGAAGGACTGATATAGACCGTCATAGCGCTTTCACCTGCAAACCGCTTTGCCTTCTCTATCTGCCTGACCAAAAAATCCTCATAGCCTTCCGTCCCGCGGTAAGCCTCCAGCTTTTCTTCCACCCTGTCAAACAATTCCTTCTTTTTCTGATCCCGTCTGTCCTGATATGCCTTTTTGTACCGAAAGGTCTGCTCGGATATGCTGCGGTTTATCTCTTTTTTGATTTTGTCCGCCGCGATGCGCCCGCCAATCTCCTCCGCCGCCTGCCTGCTTTTCCCGTATTCCTCCAGGGATTCCCGGCAAAGCTTTTTTTGTTCCTCGAGTATATCGCTGCTCTGCCGCTCGGCGGCGGCAATCGCCGCCTCATAAAAAATATCCAGCTTTTTGTTAATCTCCATGCCCGTCCCCCGTCTAAAGCTTTAACCCAATCGCCTGATTGACATAATCCGTAATAAAATTCTTATTGCGGCCCGTCCCGTGCCTGTCCGGAATCTCGACAAACAGCGGAACGCGGCTGCAAAGCTTTAAGTCGTTGACCAAATCGGGAAAATCCCTGCCGAACTTCTCCGTCAGCAGGACGATTCCGATTTCCCGGTCCTCTCTCACACGGTCAAGCTCGCGCTTTAATTCCTCCCTCTCGTGCACGACAACCCCCTCGACTCCGGCAAGCCGCATCCCTGTATAGGTGTCTACATTATCACTGATTAAAAACATCTTCATCCCAATCACGCCCTTTCCATCGCTTTCTTCTCAGCCGAGAATGGAAAAGGAAATCAAAAGCCCGTAGAGGGCAATGGACTCCGCCAGCGCCACGAATATCAGCGCCTTGCCCATAACGGAGGAATCCTCGCTTAAAGCCCCGATGGCCGCCGATGCCGCGCTGGCAACCGCCACGCCCGCACCGATGCAGGATAAGCCGGTAGAGAGCGCCGCCGCCATATATCTCCACCCCTCAACGGAGGCTGCCGCGCCCGTATCCGCCGCATAAATGTGCCCGCTAAACAACAGAATATCTGCCGTTACGACCGTACCGAAAAACAGCACAAGGCCGACCGCAAGCGAGACCTTCGCGCTTCCCGCCTTCCGTTTTCCGAGTATATAGCCCCCAAACGGAATGCCCATACTGAAAATCAAGATAGCTACCAGAATTATTTTTGTGACCATGTCTATTTTCCTCCCCATTCTTATTTATGGAAAAACGCCCGAAACGGTTTCCCCGTGCCCTTATAAAACCGGCTGAACATCTCATAATATTCCAGTCTTAAAACCTGAATCCCAACGACCAGTCCCTCGAGGCCGGTCACAACCACATTGCCGAGCACCACGACAATCCAGTTTGCGGATCCGTTCTCATAGCCGGCAAGCGTAAACACCACGCCCATCATCCCGGCGTGGCTTAACGCAAACGCGCCGACACGCACAAAGGAAATGCTGTTGGTCGCATAGCTTAATACAACGTCAAACAGCTCCACCAGCGCCTCCACCAGATACATGACCGGGCTGCCCTCCGGCAGAAGCTTTTTTTTGCGCTCCGCCAGATTCGAGAGCGGCTCCTTAAACAATATGGCAAGCAGTGGTATTCCCACCGCCGCCGCAAGAATTCCGGTTGCCGGGAGCGGATTGCCCGTAGCATAAAGCACGATACAGAGCGCCGCGCAGCCATAGCAAATCAACCCTGCGACTCCGCTCGGATCAAACAGCAGTCTCCCGATGTCTTTCGCCCTTACGGCATTTACAATGTTTATCACCATGGCGACCAAAATCAGAATCATACCAAAGCCCACCGCAAGCATCAGCGTTGTCATAATATTATCCATGGGCCGCATCCACACCGCCTCGATGATATCCTCGAACCCGAAAATACTTCCGTACAAAAAACCGAATACTACGGACCAGGCACCCGCCAGAGAAATAATCGCCGCCAGATTTATTTTTTTCAGACGATATAAGAGGAAGCCTCCCGCAAAGAGACATAACCCCTGTCCGACATCCCCGAACATAATTCCAAACATCAGCGTATAGGTCAGCGCGATAAAAATGGTGGGATCCATTTCATTGTAGGCCGGCAGCCCGTACATTTCCACGAACATCTCAAAGGGCTTTAGCACCTTCGGATTCTTTAATTTGGTAGGCGGAGACGCCGTCAGCTTTTCATCGACCTCCTCCTCCATCACATGTACAAGGGCGTCCTGCGCGATTTCGGCTTCAAACCGCCCCGCATCTGCCTCGCTCATCCAGCCGTAGAGAATATAATATTCCTCCGTTCCCTGCCCGCCGTGCTTTGGCTTGGTACACACGGCCAGTCTGCGCACATCGAAATTTTCACAATAGCTTTTTAAGGAAAAATAGGCTGCGGACAGCTTTTTCCTGTGACGCGTGAGCGTATCCTGGAGCTGCTTCTTTAACGACGCCTCCTCCTGTTCATATTCCCTGAGCCTGCCGGAGGCCTCCTGCCACGCTGCCTCCGGCGTTCCCTCAAAGGAATCCGGAATATAAACACGCTCAAAATGAAAGGACAGGCAGGCCGCATCGACCTCCGTCACATAAACACGGGGCGCAAAATAGCCTCCCCACACATAATGCTCATCGCTGTGGCACTCATAAAACAGCACATGATCCGTCTCATGGATATAGCGCTCAAGCTTCTGATAATATTCCCTGGAAACCCTGCCAAACCGAAAGGCGATAAAACGGAACCCCAGGATTTTTTTAAATTCATAGTCGAGCTCCCGAAACGGGCCGATTTCCTCCATCAGCTTCTGCGTTTTTAAACGCTCCCGCTTCAGCTCCTCCTGACGCGCTATGATTTCCTCCGTCAGCTCATAGGCCGCGTCTATGATCTTCTGCGCCTCGTCCGGTGCAAGCCGTTTTGCCTTATCCTGCGGCCCGTCCTTTAAGTATTCCCAAAGCTCGCCCGCCCTGGCGTAAGCGTCCTTATAAATATTCGTCTCCACATAGGGGCGCACATTGGAAAGAGAGCTTAAGCTCGCGATGGCGTTCTCGAAATGTATCTCATATTTACTCAGATATACATCCATCACACGGTCAATGTCCCCTTTCGGTCCCGTGATGTGAAGCAGCTTCATTTTTTCTACCACTGTAAACCCCCTCCATTACGCTGTTAAGATGAGCTCTCTGATTTCCTTTGCCGGAAGCCGGTAACGGATTCCCTCCAGAGCCGTTGTCAGCCGGTCGATTTCCCGCTCCCTCTCACTCAAATATTTCAACACCGGCGCGATTGACATCGGATATTTTTTGCAGACCTGCTCATAGCTGCGCTGCACGATTTTCTGCCAGGTGAGCTCCTCCCCGAGCCCTGCTGCGCCATCCTTCCCTTTCAGGTACACGGTCCTTCCCACCAGATCCGTATACTCGTCCGCACCCGGTGCCTCAAGAAGCGCCTGAATTTCCGCCGCCGTAAGCCGCCAGCGTACCGGAATGACATGGGCCGCAAGCTCCTCCCGACTGACGGAATAAAACCGTTTAAACCGATACATCCACATAATGTTAAGCCAGTCAATCTTAGTTCCCAAAATTTCCCGCATGATCCTGCGCAGAGTCTTATCCCGCAGCTTTCCTGTCATCCGCCACGCGTTTTTATAGTAATAAACGTCCAGCGCAAACGCTTTGTCGGCGTAGCCTGCAGCCTCCGAAGAAAAACTCCCGAGCAGCGCCGCGAACCTGGTTCCCTCCACCGACGCCGCAAGCTCCTGTATGCTCCCCGCTGCAATGGCTGCCGCCGCGTCATAGCAGGCGTGCGCCTCAAAAAAGGGTCCCGGTCTTTTCGGCTCTCTTTCTCCGCCATTTACCGCACGTTGCAGGCAATCCTGAAGGAAATTTGTCTCATAGCGGAAAAAGATGATATCGAGGGCCTCCCTGGGTTTTACCCCCGCAAACCGGTAAAGCTTCCGATAATCCATATAGAGCGCATCGCCGATGATCGTCTCTACCTGTCCCCGGTGGGCAATCCCCTCACGGTTGAAAAACACCTCGCCATAGCCCTCGGACTCCCTCAAAAATGTAATAAATTCCTCCACGGTCTCATATTCCGAAATCCGTACATAATCCTCCGGTCTTAAAAGGCGGCCGTGCATCGCCTTTGTCTTCGTGACAAGGCCGCTGTATTCCGATAATCCCTCCGGCATATCCTCCCCCCCATTCCGCTTTCAGGCAGACGCCTTAATCCTTTATGATTCTCTGAAACACTTCCTCTGCCAGCGCTTCCTTTTTCCGCTCAAATTCCTCTTCCATCTGTCTTGCGGCCTCCTCGTACTCCCGTTTTACCCCGGAAAGCCGCTCATCTGCCTCCGCCGCTAGCCGTTCCCGAAGCGCTGCGGCCTTCTGCCGCTCCAGCGTCTGATAACGCCCGGCAAGCTCCTTTTTATCCAGTTCGAGCTGCCTTAACATTTCTTCCTTCCGGTCTTTGGTATCGGAGAGAATGGCCTGCGCCTTCTCCTCGATTTCATTCAGCCTCGTAATAACCTCATTCATGAAACGCTCCAATCTTTCTTGATAGTATTACTTTCCCCAAAATTTACTGATGTATTAATTATAGTCCTTTTATATTTTAGTGGCAATTCCTTTATATAAAAAGCGCCGTCCGGCGACGGCGCTGTCTTTTTCTCTATTTTATTTAAGCTTCTGCACTCTTTTGTATTCTGGCCGTGATTTCCCTCACCTCTGCCATAATCGACGCATACATCTCGTATTCCAGTCCCACCGGCGACATATGCGGACACTCCTGTTTCATGCGGTATGCCTGTACCAGCAATCCCCTCTTAACCTCTTCCAGTTCCAAAAGCTGCTCTCTGCTCATATGCTTATCCATCTCCTGCTCTCCTGTTTTGGGCTTACAACTATATACTGTACAAGCACCTATGACATCATAGCATATCTAGTGGATTATGGAACAGAAACTTGTTCGGCAATTTCAACAAACTTTTGGCTTTTATTTTCCTGATTTGCCTATTTACAAAATGCTTTTTATTCATTTTTTACAATGCCATCAGCGTTTGAAGCGCCTGCTTTTTAACAATGCACTCTCCGTGCTCGACGATATAGGAGATTCTTCCTATATCGGAAGCCCTGCCGTCATCATATTCTACAACACCAATGGCAAACCTTCTCATCTCCTCTTTGGTGAAACGGGAAAAGTCCAATACCATATAGTAGAAATTCCCCAAACGGTAAAGAGAGCTTTCCGGATAACGCTCCGCAAAGCATACCCTGCTCATACGCATCACCTTCTCCAGGCTCGAAAACTTCAGTGCGCAGACTAATGTCTCCCTCCTGACCTGCTTCTTTTTGGGAATGCTGACAGGTTCCTGCTCCTTTTCTTCCTTCCGGGCTCTCCGGCTCTCGACAAAGGCGTCCACCAAATTCTGTTTTTCCTCCTGTGTCAGTCGCTTAAACGCCGCCGCCTTCTCCGGAGTCAGCTGCGAGGCGAACTGTGTCACCACATCCATAATCTCCTGAATACTCAGCTCGGACTCTCCGCCAAAGGTAATGGCCATACCATGGTCGGAAAGCAGCTCCGCTTTCACCATAGGGGAAACATTGTCAAGGCTGATATTCTCCTTCTCCTCCACGATTTTTAAGATGAGCTGCATAAACTCCTGCGTCGTCTCACCGTTTCCGATAATGTCATCAATATCATAACCCATGCCCCGTATTTCCTCCTCCGTCAGGGCACATCTGATTTTATTTTGTCCGATACGTTTAATTTCCATACAGATTCCTCATTTATCTATCAAAATTATATGTCTATTATCCTATGTTTTTGTCGATTTGTAAAGTCTGCTTTCCTCCCCCACGGGGGCAAATCGCCGTGAAAAATTTTACCAGAAATACCACAAAAATAAAAGTGCCGCGGGCGGCACTCTTTATTTTTCCTGCTTTTGCAGCAGTTTATTTTCATACATCGCCTGATCCGCCCGGCGAAATACCGAAGCGTAAGACTCTCCCGCTTCCCCATCGTAGAAAGCGATTCCTCTTGCCACCTGCAGCTTTTGCTCATATTTGGTATTATTTCTGTTAAATACCACAATTCCCGTATCAAAATTACGCACAAGCTCACCGCTTTGCTCTACCGTCTCATTTTCCAAAATTACAACAAACTCATCTCCGCCAATCCGGAAAACCTCATTGCCCGCAAACCCTTTCTGTATCAGGCTGCAGGCATCGCGAATCAGCATATCCCCATACTCGTGTCCCAAATGATCATTGACCTTTTTAAGGTTATTGATATCCAACACCACAACGGCAAAACGGGCTTTTCCCGCCGCCATTTTCTCCTCAAGTTCAGCGACGGCATCCTGATAAGCCGTTTTATTCCCGACTCCCGTAAGGGCATCTGTTCCGGCAAGCTTATTGACATAATCAATATAGTGTGTCAGATGCTTTACCATCTGCCGCACACTTGCGGATAAAACGCCGATTTCATCTCTGGTTTCACAGTCAATACTCACACCCAAATCACCGCCGGCAATCTTCTGAGCCGCGTCAGTCAGATCTTTTAACGGACGTATCATCTTCCCTGTCATGTAGATTGTAACCAGTATAAATAACAATACAATGAGCACTGCCGCCCCCACAAACTGCCGGATGAGCCGGTTTTGGGATGCGTTGATTTCCTCTGCAGGTGCCGTAATCACAAGAAGCATCCCATTCTTTAATGTCCTGTATGTCAGCCTTTTTTCTTCGCCGTTCCATCTATAGCTGATTAACTCATCATCTGCCTTTTTCTCCTGAAGAAGCGCCAAAACCTTTTTTATCGTCTCCTTTGCATCCCCGGCGGTAAGACCCTCGGGATATTCCCTGTGGTAATAAAGCTGGAGCTCCGTTCCGGCCAGAAAAGCATAGCCGGTATCATAAATCTTTACCGAATTAACACTGTTCTTTAAAATATCCACATCAATATCCATGCCGATAACCCCTACCGTAGTATCTCCGTCAAATACGGGAATCACATAGGATATCATGCGCATTCCGATGTTTTCATTTTCATAGGGCTCCAGCCAGGTGGCCTCTTTATTATCGAGAGGAATATAATACCAGCCCACGTGCCCGATATCCTCCGGATCATACTGAGTAATATCCGTCATGTCGTGTTCCTCAAAGCTGCCGCCATCCTCCCTCGTGAGGAAAAATCCGTCCATCTGCATATGCAGCTCCGGTGCAAAACGCATATAGACCGCCACTGCTCCGTCCGTGTTCTCGGCCGCATTGAGCGCCACTTCCCGCACCTTTCCCATATAATTGTTGAGACGTTCCCCATCTCCCCACGGAATCTCCATACCGACAAACTGATCTCGCGCATAGTGGTATATCGTGTTTACGGACTGTTCAATACTTGCAAGCGTCCCGTCAATTTCCTGCCCCTTTTCCGAGCACAGAAGATTCATAATCTGGGCAGAATCTTCCTCCACAACATACCGCATATTCACTATGCCGACGCAGCCAAGCGCCAATGAAGACAGCAAAACACAGACCACGATCAAAATCAAAAATTTAGACTGTAAGGACCTCATGGGCGTCCCTCCTCTTTTTTCTTATTCCCTATTATACGTATGTTGTCAGAAAATGTCAAAAAAAGCGTCCGAAAACCGAACGCTTTTTTTGATATTTTATGCCATTGTACCGGGGTATATTCTTTATTCCGGCATACAGATGCGGATATGGACATCATCAAGCTGCTTTTGCTCCACGGCTGCAGGCGCTCCCATCATAACATCCATCGCGTTTTTGTTCATCGGGAACGGAATGATTTCACGAATACTCTCCTCCCCGCAGATCAGCATGATCATACGGTCTACGCCCGGTGCGATTCCGGCATGCGGCGGCGCTCCGTAGCAGAACGCGTTGTACATCGCCGGGAATTTTGCCTTCACGTCATCCTCGCCAAGCCCCACAAGCTCAAAAGCGCGAATCATAATCTCAGGGTCATGATTGCGGACCGCGCCGGAGGATAATTCCACGCCGTTGCAGACAAGGTCATACTGGTAGGCAAGAATCGAAAGCGGATCACTGCTGTTTAAGGCCTCCATTCCGCCCTGCGGCATGGAAAACGGATTGTGGCAGAATTCAAGCTCTCCGGATTCCTCACCGATTTCATACATCGGGAAATCCACGATCCAGCAAAACTCATAGCTGTCTTTTTTCATATGCTTTTCGCTTGCCGCCCCAAGCAGCCTGCGCAAAACGCCGGCTGTTTTCAACGCCGCCGCCTTTTTGCCCGCGGTAAGACCGACAAAGTCTCCCGGCTTTAGCCCGAGCGCCGCGATCACCGCTTCTTTTCTGTCCTGAAGGAACTTGGAAATTCCGCCGACGAGCTCTCCCTTTTCGTCCAGCTTAAACCAGAACGCCTTATTTGCGGTCTGTACCTCAACCTCGGCACAGATGCCGTCAATCACCTTGCGGGTCGCCGTAAATCCGTCCACGACAATCGCCTCGACGGTCTGTCCTTCAAACGGGCCGAAGCCGCAGTCCGCTAATATCCCGGTCGCGTCCGTGAGCACCAGATCAATCCGAAGGTCCGGCTTGTCGCTTCCGTATTTTTCCATTGCCTCCAAATATGGAATCCGCACGAACGGAGCCTTCGACGCCGTATGATAAACGCCGTATTTTTCAAATACCGGCGGCAGCACTTCCTCAATTACGGAAAATACATCCTCCTGCGACGCAAACGCCATCTCCATATCAAGCTGGTAGAACTCTCCGGGGGAGCGGTCCGCCCTCGCATCCTCGTCACGGAAACACGGCGCAATCTGGAAATAGCGGTCAAACCCGGACGCCATCAAAATCTGCTTAAACTGCTGCGGCGCCTGCGGCAGTGCGTAAAACTTGCCCGGATGATTTCTCGCCGGAACAAGGTAGTCCCTCGCTCCCTCGGGAGAAGAGCAGGTAAGAATCGGCGTGGTAATCTCCAGAAAACCAAGCTCGGTCATTTTGTTGCGAAGCTCCGATACAATCCGGCTTCTTAATACGATCTTATTTTTCACGGACGGATTACGCAAATCAAGATAACGGTACTTTAATCTTGTATTTTCATCCGCCTCTGCCGACTGGTTGATTTCAAACGGAAGCGCATTGTAAATGCATTTGCCGAGCACTTCGATTTTCTCCGGCACAACCTCCACTTCCCCCGTCGGAAGCTCTGTATTTTTGTTGGAGCGCTCTCTGACCGTGCCGGTTACGGAAAGCGTGGACTCCTTATTCACGCCGTCGAGCTGCTGCATGATTTCCTCTGTCTCGACGACAATCTGTGTCGTCCCGTAAAAATCCCGCAAAATCAAAAAGCCCAGATTTTTGCTTACCCTGCGGATGTTTTCAAACCATCCGACAAGCGTGACCTGCCCTCCCGCGTCCGAAAGCCGCAGCTCGCCGCAATTATGTGTCCTTGACTGAATCATCTTCTTAACTCCCTCTATTCTTGTATTTTTTAATCCTTAAAAAACTCGACGATGTCTTTGTAGCCTTCCGCCGCCAGCTTTTCCTTCTGGAATTTTTTATTTTTGTTCATGCGCACCACAAGCACCTGTTTTCCCGCGGCGCGTTCCTCCTGCGCCTGACGGATTACCTGGCAGAGTGCATCCGCCGGATAACCCTTCTCGATCAGATATGCCGTCTTCGGCCGCTGCATCGGCACCGTAAAGCCGCTTTCCATCAGGAGCAGGATAATGCGCTCAAATCCGATGGAAAATCCGCACGCCGGCACATCCTGTCCCGTAAACCTTCCGACCATTTTATCGTAACGTCCGCCGCCGCCGCAGGCCGCGCCGAGCTCCGGCATGGAAATCTCAAAAATCGTTCCCGTATAGTAGCTCATGCCGCGCACAAGCGTCGGGTCAAACACCAGCCGAAAGGAAGCCGTCTTTGCCGCCTCCACGCTTTCCATGATTTCCAGCAGATTCTTTTCCACGTCCGGCTCTAAAAAGCCCTCAAGTGTCTTTGCGAGGTATTTGATGCCGTTGTCCGCCTTCTCCACCTCACGGAACAGCCCAAGATATTTATCGATGGACTCCTGCGCATAGCCCTCCTTCGCAAGCTCTCCCGCGACGCCGTCAAAGCCGATTTTATCCATCTTATCCAAAATGATAAATACGGTGTCAAAGTCCTCCTCCGCAAAACCGCTGTATGCAGCCATCGCCTTTAAAATCCTGCGCTCATTGATGCGGATTTCAAAGTTTTTAAAACCGATTTTTCCAATCGTGGCGGTGGTCGCAAGGATCAGCTCGATTTCGGCAAGGTTGCTCGGCTCACCGATAATGTCGATATCGCACTGCATAAACTGACGGTAGCGCCCGCGCTGCGGACGGTCCGCGCGCCACACGTTCCCCATCTGAATTGCCTTAAACGGGGACGGAAGCTCGTTCGCATTGTTTGCGTAAAAGCGCACCAGCGGAACCGTCAGATCATAGCGCATACCGAAATCCACCAGGTCCGCCTCGCTTTTTGCCTCATCGATTTTCAGCTTTTCCCCGCGCTTCATGACCTTGAAAATGAGCTTCTCATTTTCGCCGCCCTGCTTGCTGCTCAAATTTGCGATATTTTCCATACACGGCGTCTCAATCAGGGTAAACCCGAAGCTTCGATAGGTCTCCTTAATGACCTGCTGCACATAATCACGAATCTGCATCTCCTCGGGTAAAATATCCTTCATACCGTTGACCGGCTTCTTGTTTAGTGCCATGAAATTTCCTCCATTTTTCTGATTTTTCGCTCTATCATCTCGTCGATGCGCTCCAGATAATTCTTTACGTCCTTCACATTTTCCACGCGGGTGATAAGCGGATCTCCCTCGCCGCCGCCCGGATAGCGGACAAACTTCGTCGTCGCCCCCGCGCCAAGTGCCATTATAGTCTGTTTTTCTTCCATAATCAAGACATTGTAGACGCCCGCCATGCCGTCCGCCGCGTAGCCCACGTTCTCGAGATTTCCCGCCATTCCCTTCTGGCGGTACAGGTAATAGGGGTGAAGTCCCAGCTTTTCGGCATAGGAAGCGACGACATCCATATGCTCCTGCGTGTTGACCATCTCGTAGTCCTGATAATCTTCCTTAAACATATTCAAACGCGCCGCCCGCTTGAGCGCAAGGGAATGTACCGTCAGATTATCCGGCTTTAACGCCGCAATCTGCTCCATCGTCTCCCTGACATCGGAAAGCTGCTCACCGGGAAGTCCCATGATCAAATCCATATTGATATTATCGAACCCGAGCTCTCTTGCCAGCCGAAAGCTTTCCACCGTCTGCTCCACCGTATGCCTCCGCCCGATCAAATCGAGTGTCTCCTGCTTCATCGTCTGCGGATTGATGGAAATTCTTGAAATCCCGTGCCTGCGCAGCACCTTAAGCTTTTCTTCGGTAATACTGTCCGGCCTGCCCGCCTCCACGGTAAATTCAAGGCAGTCCGCCAGATCGAAGCTGCACTTGATTTTGCGCAGCAGCCGGTCGAGCTGGTACGGCTCTAAGGTAGTCGGCGTTCCTCCGCCGATGTAGATGGAATTTAAGCGCTTCGATGCGAACTTTGCCGCCGTGAAATCAATTTCCTTCTCCAGCGCGTCCAGATAGGTGTCCACACGGGACGCCCACGCCTTAAGCGGGTAGGAGGTAAAAGAGCAGTACAGGCAGGTCGTCGGGCAAAACGGGATTCCGATATAAAGGCTGTAGCCGTTTTCATAATCGATTCGATTTAACAGCGCAAGCTCCCGCTCGGCAATATCTATGGACAGGCTTATTTTTTCCTCGGAGGTAAAATACGTCTCCTTCATATAGGCGCGGATTTCCTCCCTGCTTTTGCCTTCCTCCAAAAACTTCATCGGGATTTTGACCGGACGGATTCCCGTCAGCGTTCCCCACGGCAGCGTTTTCCCCGTGTATGAGGAAAGCATTTCATACAGGTTGCGCTTGAGCACATTTTTTGCCTCTGTCTTATCCGAAAAATCCGCGGCAAACGTCCGCCCCGGCAGCGGAAGCACATTCTCCTCCAAGGAGAGCTCTCCCTGCTCCTTTGTCTTTGGTACATGCCGCTGCCACAAAACCGTAATGCGATCCGCACCGTACTCGATTGACATCAGGATATCAATATGCTCCTGATATGTTTTCTGCTCCGCCGATACCCCGACATACTGTTTCGGGAAAAACGCCTTCAGCAGCGAATGAATATCATATTCAAACTCAGGCTTATTAAGTATTACTGCAATCATAGCCGTCTCTTTTCCTCCGCCGTCCTACAGATACGGATTATACATCCGCTCCGTGCCGATTGTCGTCCCGTCGCCGTGTCCGGTATAAACTGTGACATCATCCGGCAGCACCATCAGCTTTTCCCGGATTGCCCGAATCAGCTCGGACGCGCTGCCCTTCGGAAAATCCGTCCTGCCGACAGACATCTGAAACAGTGTGTCCCCGGAAAACAATATCTTATGATACGGGAAAAAATAACAGCAGCCGCCGACCGTATGTCCCGGCGTATGGAATACCCGGATATGAAAGCCCGCCAAATCGATTTCCTGCTCATCGGAAAGCCAGCAGTCGGCATGATAGCGCCGCTCCGCACCCTCCCAGCCGCTTAAATTCAGCGCCGTATCCTCAAGCGTTTCCTTTTCCGCCTCATAAGCATATATGCTCAGTCCAAAGCGCTCCGCCAGCGCCTCCGCCCCTCCGGCATGGTCAAAATGCCCGTGCGTCAGAAGAATGGCCCGCGGCTTTAAATCCTGTTTTGTAATAATTTCGGCAAGCTGTCCTGCCGCCGCTCCCGGGTCAATAATCAGTATCTCTTTGGTGTCCTCATTGATCGCAAAATAACAGTTCGTCTGAACCGGACCTACTACATATTGTTCTACCTTTATTGGCGCCATCACTCTACTTCCTTTCCACAAGAAAAGCTGTCCCGGGCGGCATACTTTCCTGCCTCAGCCCTCGGACAGCCCCAAACCTTCCTCCTCAGCCCGTGGTTCTCTCAATATCGATCACGCTTTCCACCTGACGCAGCTTTTCTACCACGCTGGTCAGTTCCTCCCGTCCCTTGGTGCTGAAGGATACGTCTATCGTCGCAATCCCCTGCTTGCTGGTCTTGGAATGAATGGAATTAATGTCAATTTCCCGCTCGGTAAATATTCGTGTAATATCGACAAGCAGTCCCGTGCGGTTATTTCCGTATATTTTAATCTCGGCACGGTAAAGCCCGCTTGCGCCGTTTTCCTCATCATGCTGCCACTCCGCGTCGATCAGCCGCTCCCGCTCCAGCTCGGAAAGATTAATAATATTGATACAGTCGGTGCGGTGTATCGAAACTCCGCGCCCTCTGGTGACAAATCCGACAATTTCGTCGCCGGGCACCGGACTGCAGCACTTGGAGAAATGAACCGCCACATCATAAAGTCCTTTTACGATAATGCCGCTCCTGGAGCGTTTGACATCGCCCTTCTCCTTATTCTCCGCAATCGTCTCTAAAACTTCATCGTCCGTAATTCTCGCCAGATGATCCTTTTTGTATTCCTCATACATGCGGTTCACAATCTGGCCTTCCTTTAAGCCTCCGTGCCCAATCGTCGCCAGACACGAATTCCAGTCGTGAAAGCCGTATTTGCGCAGAATTTTTTCCTGATATTCCGGCTTATTGATGTCCGGGAAGTTGATGCCCTTTGCCCTGCAGTAGGCAATCAAAAGCTCCTTGCCGTGCGTGATATTCTCTTCTTTGAACTCGCTGCGGAACCACTGATTAATCTTATTTTTCGCCTGCGTGCTCTTTACTATGTTCAGCCAGTCGCGGCTCGGTCCCTTGGAATTCTGCGACGTGATGACCTCGATGCGGTCCCCGTTCTGAATCACATAATCAATCGGAACCAGCTTTCCGTTGACCTTGGCGCCGATCATCTTATTGCCGACCGCAGAATGGATGCTGTAGGCAAAATCAATCGGCGTGGAGCCGTTCGGAAGATTTTTGACATCCCCGGTCGGCGTAAAACAGAACACGGTGTCGGAGAACAAATCCAAATCGCTCTTTAACAGGCTCATAAACTCTTTGTTATCCGACATGTCACGCTGCCATTCCAGAATCTGGCGCAGCCAGCTCAGCTTTTCCTCCTCCGTCACGGTCATCGGCGCGGTGACACCGCCGTTGTTGCTCGCCTCTTTATATTTCCAGTGAGCCGCAATTCCGTACTCTGCGGTGCGGTGCATCTCAAAGGTACGAATCTGGATCTCAAACGGCTGTCCCGTCGGCCCGATCAGCGTCGTATGGAGCGACTGATACATATTGGGCTTTGGCATGGCGATATAATCCTTAAAACGGCCCGGAATCGGTTTATACATCTCATGGATGACTCCGAGCGCGGCGTAGCAGTCCTTAACCGAATCCACAATAATGCGGATTGCGAACAAATCATAAATCTGGTCCAGCGTCTTATGCTGGTTTACCATTTTCTTATAAATACTGAAAAAATGCTTGGCGCGGCCGTCCACCTGCGCGGGAATCCCCGCCTCCCGGATATGGCTGCGCACCTCCTCCACAAGGCTCTGGACATATTCGTCCCGCACGCTCTTGCGCTGGTCTATCTGCCGCACCAAATCATAGTATGCTTCCGGCTCCAGATACTTCAGTGAAAGGTCATCTAATTCAATCTTGATTTTAGAAATACCGAGACGCTGCGCAATGGGCGCATAAATATCCATTGTCTCCCTGGCCTTTTCCTTCTGCTTTTCGGGTGTCATATATTTTAAAGTGCGCATATTGTGAAGCCGGTCGGCAAGCTTAATCAGGATAACCCGGATATCCTTTGCCATCGCAAGGAACATCTTCCTAAGATTCTCCGCCTGCACCTCTACCTTATCCGCGTCGTAGGAAAGCTGCCCCAGCTTGGTAACGCCATCCACGAGCAAAGCGACCTCATCGCCGAACTCCTTCGCAATCTCCTCGTCTGTCATGACCGTGTCCTCGACGACGTCATGCAGAAGCCCTGCCACAATCGTCTCCTTATCCAGCTCCAGCTCCGCCAGTATGATCGCCACGCAAAGAGGATGGATGATATAAGGCTCCCCGGACTTGCGCACCTGTCCCTCGTGTGCTTCATGCGCAATGTGATATGCCTTCTCAATCAGGGAAATATCGGTGGAAGGGTGATACTTATGCACGCTGGCAATTAATTCGTCATATAATTTTTCAGGACTTTCAAACTCCTTCGTCGGTTTGATATTGTCGTCTTCTTCCTTTACCTTCTTTTCCAAATCCAACGTCTCTGCCGAAAAATCTGCCATGCATATCACCCTCTTTCTCACGCTCTCTCGTATTTCCATATTATATTTTATTTTACGCCAAATTGCAACGTTTAATCCGAAACATTACCTCCCAGGCAGTACCGCCTCATGTATTTTCCTTCCAAAAAAAGGCAGTCCGTGAAGACAAACCCCAGTTTTTTGGCGACATGCTCCGACGCCTCGTTGCCTTCCTGAATCAGGCAGATGATTCTCCCGAAGCCAAGCCGCTCCTCCGCATAACGCAAAATAGCCCCGCACACCTCCGTGGCGAAGCCTTTTTTCTGATACGGCGTACCGATGGCGTACCCAAGCTCCACTTCCCCGTCCAGCTCGGCCCGGTGCTCTAAACCTGCCCTGCCGATAAGCTTACCTGTAGCTTTTTCCAGCACTGCCCACATACCGTACCCGTAAAATCCATACATATGCTCTATATATGCCTTCTGATACTCCTTTTCCTCCTCATATGCGTAAAGAGGCTCTATATAATCGGTCATCCCCTCTCCCGCATAGAGCGCAAAGAGGTCATCCAGATCGTCGAGCGTAATCTCCCGTACAATACAGCGTTCCGTCTCAAGAATCGTCCACGGAATGTGGTGGGCGCGCTGATACACCCGGGCAAAAAACTCCGCGTCGGCATCCTCGAAGCCCTCCACCAGCATATCCGGCGCTCCGCCCTCCTGTGCCGCCGCGCTGTCGGAAACGTTTGTACACTGCGCCGATGCCCCGATAAATTGAAGGGTGGCCATCCCCGCGCGCTTCATCCCGGCGAGAAGCTCTCTGTCCGCAGAAATAAGAATGCCTTTCTCCGGCGAAAGCCGTCCGGGCAGCGCGCTCTTATCCTGCCCGTCCCATTCCACAAGCGCAAGACCGCTCTCATTACCGATATTCCGTCTCAGAAATTCCAGCTCTTTTTCCGGAATCCCGTCCGCAATCACATATTCAGGCCCAAACATCAAGGTTCTTCCTGTCCCTCCCTGTCCGCACGGCGTCACGGCGCAGCCCATACTTCGTCGATCCCATCGTGCTTCCATTCGTTATTTTCCTCCGAATAGCCGTGTACCAGAAGATATTGATACTGGCTGACGGTTTTTAACGCATCGTACGCATAGCGCAGCGGGAGATACGTCCGGTTGCCGTCAGGGTCAGCAGGGTCGGCAAGAAATACCGTATCCGTGTCCTCCTGATAGAGACAGATATTGACATAATGTCCGCCCGTGTTCTTCCAATAGGTATCGTCGTCCCGGCTGCTGACCAAAATAACGGCGCCCTCCGCCCCTGCTATCTGCTGCCGGAATTCCTCGTAGGTTTCCGGCTTGTTGCACAGCTCCGTATCAAATCCGCACTTACGCAATGTAACCTTCATATCCGCCCAGCCAATCGCACCGATTTCCCGGTTCGGAGAATAGCCCGACACCTGTCTGGCATACTCAAACATGTCCCACGGGGAGCAGACCTGGTCCGTAAATGTGCTGTAAATATTTGCCATACAGCACAGCCCGCAGCCGAAATTGCCGAAATAATTTCCGTTCACATATTCATTGCTCCACTCGCCCGACCAGGCGCGGCCCTCACCCCAGGATTTCGGCCCCTGCAAAAAGGTAAATACATTTTCCTCGGCAAGACCGCTCTGCGGGTTTGGGGAGGCGACCAGCAGCTCCTTCTTGTCCTCGATCACTGCATACTGATTATTGTCAAAATCCGTAAAAACCCCGGCATACAGCCCGGTCTGCGGGATAAACACCGCCTCCTGCACCGCATCCGCGCTCTTTTCCCGCGCTTCCTGCCCTCCGGCACAGACGGCCAGCGCCGCCGCAAAAAGTGTCATACAAACGGCCTTTGCCATTTTGTTCCGATAGCTCACACTTTCCCCTCCGTTTATCCTTTCCATATTTTTATCTTCACGCACATCTATTTCTTATGTTACCCCCTGTCAGAGTCTTATTCAAGCAAAACTTTTACAAGTTTTGGGCTTTACTCCGCGGTTTTTTTTCGCTACAATACAGGATAGCGTCAGTGCACACTGTCGTCAGTAAAATTTTCATTATTTTATCAAAAATGAAATGTTTCAGAAAGAGGTAGCATATGGCAAATCCAATCGTAACCATTGAAATGGAAAACGGCGATATTATGAAAGCGGAGCTTTATCCGGAAATCGCCCCGAACACAGTCAACAACTTTATCAGCCTGATCCAGAAGGGCTATTACGACGGTCTGATTTTTCACCGCGTCATCAAAGGCTTCATGATCCAGGGCGGCTGCCCGGACGGAACGGGAATGGGCGGCCCCGGCTATCAAATCAAAGGCGAATTTGTCCAGAACGGCTTTGCGAACGACTTAAAGCACACGGAGGGCGTTCTTTCCATGGCGAGGGCAATGCACCCGGATTCTGCGGGAAGCCAGTTCTTTATCATGCATAAAAACGCTCCGCACTTAGACGGTGCTTACGCCGCTTTCGGAAAAATTACGGAGGGCATGGACGTGGTGAATAAAATCGCGGAAACCACTACGGATTACAATGACCGTCCGCTCGCTCCGCAGACAATGAAAAAAGTAACGGTAGAAACCTTCGGCACGGAATATCCGGAACCGGAGCACTGCTGATACGAATTATACGCCGCAGGGCGCACCGAAAAAATCCGGCAATGCTTCTGTCATTGCCGGAATTTTTTGCCGGAATATGGGAATTTCCTTTCGCCTACTTCACCGGCACCAGCCGTTCCTTACCGCCCATGTAAGGCTGCAGCGCCTTCGGAATATTCACGCTTCCGTCCTCATTTAAATTATTCTCCAAAAACGCAATCAGCATTCTCGGCGGAGCAACCACCGTATTGTTTAACGTATGTGCGAAATACTTATTGCCGTTTTTACCTTTCACGCGGATTTTCAGGCGTCTCGCCTGCGCGTCACCTAAGTTGGAACAGCTTCCAACCTCGAAATATTTCTTCTGCCTCGGAGACCACGCCTCCACGTCGCAGGATTTCACCTTCAGATCAGCAAGGTCGCCGGAGCAGCACTCGAGCGTACGCACCGGAATGTCAAGGCTGCGGAACAAATCAACGGTATTCTGCCAGAGCTTATCATACCACTGCATGGATTCCTCCGGTCTGCACACCACTATCATTTCCTGCTTCTCAAACTGATGAATACGGTATACGCCGCGCTCCTCGATGCCGTGCGCTCCCTTTTCCTTGCGGAAGCATGGGGAATAAGACGTCAGCGTATAGGGAAGCTTCTCCTCCTCGTTGATGGTATCAATGAACTTTCCAATCATGGAATGCTCCGAGGTTCCGATCAGGTATAAATCCTCGCCCTCAATTTTATACATCATGGCGTCCATCTCGTCAAAGCTCATAACACCGGTCACAACGTTGCTGCGAATCATAAACGGCGGAACCACATAGGTAAAGCCGCGGTCAATCATAAAATCTCTCGCATAGGAAATCACGGACGAATGCAGTCTTGCGATATCTCCCATCAGATAGTAGAAGCCATTTCCCGCTACCTTTCCCGCGGCATCCAAATCAATGCCGTTGAAGCGCTCCATAATATCGGTATGGTACGGAATCTCAAAATCAGGTACCACCGGCTCGCCGAACTTTTCAATTTCGACATTGCAGCTGTCATCCTTTCCAATCGGAACGGAGGGGTCGATGATATTCGGGATCGTCATCATAATTTTCGTGACCTTCTCCTGAAGCTCCCTTTCCTTTTCCTCCAATTCCGCAAGGCGGGCTGCATTGGCGCTCACCTGCGCTTTTACCGCTTCGGCTTCCTCCTTTTTACCCTGTCCCATCAGCTTTCCGATTTCCTTGGAAAGCCTGTTTCTGTCCGCACGCAGTCCGTCTGCCTCCTGCTGCGCAGCCCTTGCCTCCGCGTCAAGCGCAATGACCTCGTCCACTAACGGAAGCTTGTGGTCCTGGAACTTATTTTTAATGTTCTGCTTTACCACTTCAGGATTTTCCCTTAAGAATTTTAAATCAATCATCGTTCTCCTCTTTCTGCGGTTTCCCGCTGTAGTCTGATTAACTGCGCAGGCAGCCACGGCGTTTTTGCCTGCAGTCCCAAAAACTTCCGTTATTATACACTTAATCCTGCCGCAATGCAAGCGCACAGAAAACGCCCCGTTCTTCCTTTTCGAACCACTCCGCCAGCGTCCGCGCCCTCTGCTTCCAGGTATGTAATTTTAACACCTTTTCTCTTCCCCTTGCCGCGATTTCCTGCAGCAGTGTTTCATTTTGCAGTAAATCCTTCACCTTACCGCAAAGTACGGGCAAATGTTCCAGATCGTAGTAGCAGACGCCCTCCCCCTCGTGCAGTTCCTCGCAGAGATACCGGCTGGTATCGGAAACGCAGACCGCACCGTTTAAAACAGAGTTAAATACCCTGTCATGGGCGCCGTCCTTAAACCACGGCATCACATTTACGGAAATCTTTGCCCGCGCAAGGTATCTGAGGCAATTCTTAGAATCCGTCTGCGGATGGATAACAAGGTTTTCGGGTGCGCCGCAGTCAAGCTCCTCCCAGCCCTTACCGATCACCCCCACCGGAATTCCCGCCTCGGCAAGCGTTTTGATGACCCTGCCACGCCAGTAATTGCGCACATATAAATCAATAAAAATCATTTTATGCAGCACCAGCCGCAAATCCTCCCGCGAAACCTCGCCCATCTCCCGCTCGCAGTGGCGCTTCGCGACCTCCTCCACCGTCTGATAGGGCTTTTCGATCAGCTCATCGATAATTCCCCGGTAAAACGCGGCATATTCATCGTTGATCCAGTTGATATGCTGCTCAAAAAAGGAGGGAGGCGTATAATTTCCGGTCATAACCACAGCGGTTCCCCTTCTCTGTGCCGGCTCCCTCAGCACGGTACCTGCCAGCGGCAAAAACCCCGCACTCTGATATTCGGGATAGTATTCCTGAAAATACCGCTCCTGCAAACGGTCGATGCTGATATGGCGATATTTCTGCGGAAGTCCCCGCAGACGGTTATCATAAAAATAAGGGTGGTCCGCCGCAATGTTATAGCACGGAATCCCGTAAGCATCCCAGATATATCCGTCCCTTTCCCCATAAACCCCGGGCTCCTGCTCCAGTCCCTGAAAATTAAACGTAAGCATCACGGTTTCCCCGGGCTTTATGAACTTTTTCAGCTTTCTGGCGCTTTCAGTCTCATTCTTCAGGTCATAAAAAAACACCGCATAGCCCATTTCCTGAAATTCCCGCGCCATTTCCTCCGAAAAGAACGCAAGCGTCTCCACTCCGCCGCGGAACATCACAATTTTCTTCATTTGACTTCCTTTCCCGGTCTTTATTCATGCCGCAGCGCATCAATCGGATTTAAGTTCGCCGCCTTATAGGAAGGGAACACGCCAAACACAATTCCGATGACCATGGAAAAGACAACCGATCCGATTGCCGCCGGGACGCTGATTGCCACGGGCATTGTCGTAACATAGGAAATGACCTCTGCCAGGATGATGCCGACCACCACGCCGAGCAGCCCTCCCAGGCTGGTAAGCACGGCGGCCTCCGTCAAAAACTGGCTCAGGATTTTTGATTTCCGCGCGCCGATTGCCTTCTTTAAGCCAATCTCCTGTGTCCGCTCGGTCACGGAAACCAGCATAATATTCATAACGCCGATACCGCCGACAATCAGGGAAATTCCGGCAATCCAGATCAGCATTGTGTTCGTGGAGCTGCTCAGCTCCTGAATCTGCTGCGCCTGCTCCAGCAAATCCTTCGCCTTATACTCAATCGTTTCGTCCTTCGGCGACAGGTAATTGTTGAGGATATCCGCACAGGCCTTTCCCGCGGCGGTCATATTGTCCGTGCTGTCCACCCGGATAACCACATTCTGCGGCTCATCGTACTGGTAAATAATCGGCCAGGTTGTATTCGGCACATAAATGGAACCCGCCGTATCCTGCGCATAAGTATAATAATCGTCAATCGAATTGATGACCGGTTCGAATACCTTTGACTTCGTCACGATTCCGATGATTGTGTACGGCTCCTGCTGGATTTCAATGGTACTTCCGACCGCGGACTCCCCCTGAAAGAGAGCTTCCGCCGAATCCTCATCCAAAACAGCCACCTTCCGGTAATTCAGGAAATCGTCCTCCGTAAAGCCCCGGCCTTCTTTCATAATATAATTACAGGTAGTAAAATAGTTTTCGTCAATTCCCCGGACATAGCCGCCGGAAAAAGCCGTATTCAAATGATAGACGCCGCCGTAATCCTGTCTGCTGACATAGCTTGAAACACTCTGTACATGAGGAATATCGGCAATCTCATCGAGAACCTCCTCCGCCACTAAGGGCACGCCGTCGGGAACCCCGTTGTATTCCATCTCGTATTCCCATTCCCCCTGATAAAGCGAAACCTCCACGGTATTGTCACCGGAGCCAATCAGGTTTTCCTTTATCTGCTCGTTGGTACCCTTGATGGTGGATACAATAGCAATAATCGCTGCAATACCGATGATAATTCCAAGCATGGTCAGAAAGGAACGCATCTTATGGGACCAGATTCCCTGAAAAGATAATCTTATATTTTCAAACATATTGTTCCTCATTTCTCCCTGATTAATACATGACGGCTTCTTCCGTTACCGCCGCGCCCTCGACAGCAGTCTTGCCGTAAGGGAACGCAATCAAATCGCTGTCGGACAAACCGGATTTCACCTCAATCGCAGAACCGTAAACCGTTTTCCCGGTCACAATATACTGCTTTTTGAGCCGGTCATTCTCGTCCGCGATCATCACATAGGACTTGCCGTCCTCCTCCCTTACATACGCTTTATCGATGTAAAGTCCCCCGGTCTCGGACTGATTCGTCTGAATGGACAAATCCACGTACTCCCCGTTCTTCAATGCCGAGCTGTCCTCGATATAAGCCGTGTACTGATAATAGGAAACATTCGGATTTCCCTCTCCCCAGGAATTGCCGGTCACGGGATAATCGGAAATCTCCGTCACGGTAGCCTGAAACGTCATTCCCGTTTCCCAGGAATTTGCCGTAACCACGGTTCCCGGCTGAACCTCGTCGAGCAAAAGCTCACTGATGGTTCCGCTCACATAAAGTCCCTCGTCTCCGGTCACCACCACAAACGGCTCGCCTTCCTCCTGTGCCTCCGCATCCCCGACTGACTTCACCACTCCGTCAATCCTGGCATAAACAATTCCATCCGACGCACTGTCCTCAAGCGACTCTAACTGCAAATCCAGGGTTCGCTTCTCGATATCGAGCTTTTTCAATTCTGTTTCCTTCTCGTAAATTGCCTCGGCAAGTTCTTCCGCCGTATAGCCCTCCGGCTCCTCCCAGTCCTGCTCCTCCTCAATGTCATCCAGCAGGTCCTGCAAGGTATCTCCGACCTCTTCTCCGCTGAATATATACCACATACGGCTGTCGTCATAGACGGTCGGCAGGCTGTTGCCGTCATATTCTTTCGTGTTGGGCGTAATGCTGTCATCCGGCACCGGAACCTTTGTTTTTGCATTGTTCTTCTTCGCCGCTGCCGCATGAACCTCATTGCTTACCCTTACGGAAACACTGCCATAGCCCGATTCAAAAGCAACCTCTCCGTCCTGTTCCGTGCTCTGGGTATCTCCCGGGTTCTGTGTATTCTCCGTACTCTCCGTACCTCCCGGAGTCTCTGTGTTTTCCGTACCCTCCGTATCTCCCGGAGTCTCCGATTCCGTCGGCGTTTCCGTCGGGGTTTCTGTCGGCGTTTCCGATTCCGTCGGGGTTTCTGTCGGCGTCTCCGTTTCCGTTGGTGTTTCTGTCGGTGTCTCCGTTTCCGTCGGTGTTTCTGTCGGTGTTTCTGTTTCCGTCGGTGTTTCTGTCGGCGTCTCTGTTTCCGTCGGTGTCTCCGTATCATTCACGGTTTCCATTACCATTTTTCCATTGCTGTTCTTTTTACAGATAATAAAGACAACATGCTTTCCCTCGGTATAGGTGCCGTCCTTTTTTTCCTGAGGTCTGATGGAATTAAAAAAGCTCCCGTAGGCATATACATCCTTATTGCAGTAATAAATATACGGATTTTCCGCCGAGCCGTCCGCCGTATCGGCATTATAGGGAACGGAATCCTCGGTCACATAATTAAAAATCCTGTCGTCCTTCTCGTCCTTTTCGGGCAGGGTTTCAATATATTCCTCCTGTGCCTCAAGCTCTGCAAGCTCCTGTTCGCGGAAACCGGAAATATCTATCTCGGGCCGCGTCTTATCCACAGGCTTTGTCTGTTTTAACACCTCAAGGGCGCGTGTATCCTTTGCGATTTCATTCTCTTTGTTGCCGATTTCCAGCTTTTTGCGCTTAATATCTATCTCGATTTCCGAGGTATCGTATTTTATCAGGGGATCCCCGGTCTTTACCTCCGCCCCGGCCTCTACATAGACCTCCTCAAGCTTGCCGGAATCCTCCAGATAGACCTCCTGCGAGGAATCGTTCGTAACCATGCCGTAGCTTGTCTCTGAATCTCCCCAATATCCCCAGTTGATATTGGAAACCGGCTGTACCTCGGCCACAAGATTTTTGTTCTGATAATATTTATAGCCGTAAATACCTCCGCCGACTGCGCCGAAAACAACAGTAAGGGTGACAATCACCGCGATTACTTTCTTTAACTTCATGACGCATCCTCCTTTTCGCCGCCCTCAAAAATCTCCCCGTCAATGATTCTTACCATGCGCTTTGCATTCGCGGCGATTTTCGGGTCATGGGTGATCATGACAACCGTGACGCCCTCATCGTTCAGCTTCTGGAACAGCTCCATAATCTGCTGCCCGGATTTGGAATCCAGCGCTCCGGTGGGCTCGTCCGCCAGCAGAATTTTCGGATTATTCACCATGGCCCGCGCAATCGCCACCCTCTGCTTTTGTCCTCCGGATAACTGCGTAGGCTTAAAATCCACCCTGTCACCCAGACCGACGCGCTCGAGCGCGCCAATCGCGCGCTCCCTGCGCTCCTTTTTTCTGACTCCCGCATAGCTGAGCGGAAGAGATACATTTTCTGCCGCGCTCTCCCTTGGCATCAGATGAAAGCTCTGAAATACAAAGCCGATACTCCTTAGCCGCAAATCCGACAGTTCCCGGTCCTTAAGCTTTAACACATTCTCGCCGGCAAGCTCATAGGTGCCGCTGGTCGGCCGGTCCAGACAGCCGATGATGTTCATAAGCGTTGTTTTTCCCGAGCCGGAGGGTCCCATGATCGCGACATATTCCCCCTCCTCTACCGTCAGACAGATATCCTTTAGCACCGGCACCACCAATTTATCCTGCTGATAGTCCTTAAACACATTCTGCAGATTCAGTATCATTCCGCTACCTCCGTATCAAATACCGCTTCGGCATCAAAGGACTCTGTATCTTCTACATCATATAGCAATTCGGCACCCTCCGGAATTTCCGGTCTCTCCGTCCCTACATAAATCTCCTCAAAGCCCTCGTCCATCATCTCGGTACTTTCCTGATTGTAAAGCGGAGACGAATAGTCAACCTCACTCGCGTCCGTAACCGCCGTAACTCCTTCATACAACCCCGTCATCGGCCAAGTGATATAATCATCCTCCGAGAGGCCCGAAAGAATCTCATATTCGCCCAAAGCTTCATCATACTCTCCGAGCTCTATATACCGTTTTTCCAGACGGTTCTTATCGTTCGCCGCCCATACATAAGCTCCGGTATCGTCCTGCACGACATAATCGGCGTAAAGCCAGATTCCCTCCTTTACTTCTTCCTGTCCCTCGTTCATCTCTATATAGACATGCTGTCCCAGCAGCAGGCCTTCCGCCGAATCAAGCGCAATATAAAACGGATATTTTGTCGCGGAAACCGTTCCGCTGTCATAGCTGCTCGCATATTCATCGTCCTGCTGTATGTTTTCCGTGTCAATTTTGGAAATCGTACCGCTCCAGGTCTTTGCCTCATCGACCCTTGAACGGATCAGCACCTCCTGTCCCTCTGTCAGCATCCAGACATTCTGCTCGTCAATGCTTCCCTTAACACGGTATTCCCCAGTCTGCATGATTGTCATAAAGGGCGCGGTATTCCCGTTGGCATCCGTACCGCTCTCATTGATTTCCTTGACAACACCCGCCTGCTTGCTGACTAACGTAGAATCCTCCACCTGCTCCCTGTACTTGGAAATCTCAAGATTTTTGCTTTCCAAATCAATTTTGCTCTGCTCAATGGAATTTTCCAGAGACTGAATATCCGTCGTAAGGGAAAACTTTTCATCCTCGTCGGTGGTCTTGCCAAGCGCCTCGTTGAGCGTGGCAATCTGCTTATTATAATTGTCGATTTCGTTGTTAATGCTCTCCAGCTCCAGATTGGCCTGCTTAATCTGCATTTCAATGTCGCTCGCGTCATACGTAAGCAGAGCCTGTCCTTCCTCCACCGTATCGCCTACCTGCACCAGTATCTCGTCAATGGTACGGGAGGAATCCACGTTTACCTCGTAGCTGTCCTGCGACTCCACAACTCCGTTATAGCGATTGGAAACTCCCGTATATGTATTCATAACCCGGGAGAGCTTTTCCACGTAAACCTTATCGTCCGACCTCGCGGTCTGGAAAAAGGGGAGCAGCTCCATAAGCTCGCTGCGGTAATAATAGCCCGCTCCCCCAAGCGCTCCAACAACAATCAGTGTCCCTATCAAAGCAATTACTTTTTTCTTTTTCATAATTCCCTCTCTCATGCTCATATCAATAAAAAATGATAGAATGGATAAACATACTATCGTTTTCATTCTATCATCTTTATCGGTAATATAACAGATTTTATTCTTAATTTTTATTTAAATTTAAAATCTGCCGCCGGAAATATTTCCGGCAGTTTCCGCTATTTTAACGGATATTTTTCAGTCAGGGATTTTACAATTGCCCTTGCCCGCTCTGCCGCCGGCTCGCCTTCCTTAATCATCATGGCAATTGCCTCCGCGATCAAATCCATATCCGCGGTATTGAGTCCGCGGGAGGTTACTGCCGGAGTTCCCAGGCGCACGCCGCTGGTCACAAACGGTGACTTCGGATCATTCGGAATCGTATTCTTATTGCAGGTAATATTGACGGAATCAAGCAGCTTTTCAACAGCCTTTCCGGTCTGGTCATAATTGGTCAGATCCACAAGCATCAGATGATTATCCGTGCCGCCGGAAACAATTTTAATTCCACGGTCCATCAGACCTTTGCAGAGTGCCTTGGCATTATCTGCAACATTCTGCTGATACTGCTTAAATTCCGGCTGAAGCGCTTCTTTAAAGCATACCGCCTTCGCCGCGATCACATGCATCAGCGGTCCTCCCTGAATTCCCGGGAATACGGCCTTATTGAAATTATATTTGTCCGCCATCTCCTGGCTGGATAAAATCATGCCGCCTCTTGGCCCGCGCAGCGTCTTGTGCGTGGTCGTCGTCGTCACATGCGCATAGGGAATGGGGCTTGGATGAATCCCCGCCGCCACAAGGCCTGCAATATGAGCCATATCCACCATCAAAACGGCGCCGCAGGCATCCGCAATCTCACGGAAGCGCTTAAAATCAATCGTCCTTGCGTAGGCGCTGGCACCCGCAATAATCATTTTGGGTTTACACTCCATCGCGATTTCCTGTACCTTATCATAATCAATAAAGCCCTCGTCGTTTACTCCGTAGGGCACGATATGAAAATACGAGCCGGAAAAATTCACCGGGCTTCCGTGTGTGAGGTGTCCGCCGTGGTCTAAGTTCATGCCCATCACGGTATCGCCCGGCTTTAAGATGGCAAACTGCACCGCCATATTTGCCTGCGCCCCGGAGTGCGGCTGCACATTGGCATACTCACAGCCAAACAATTCCTTTGCGCGTTCCCTTGCCAGATCCTCCACAACATCCACGCACTCGCAGCCGCCGTAATATCTCTTTCCCGGATAGCCCTCCGCATATTTATTCGTCAAAACGCTGCCCATCGCAGACATGACCGCCGGGCTTACCCAGTTTTCCGACGCAATCAGCTCGATGTGGCTGTTTTGTCTCTCAAATTCATCGGTAATGGCTTTCGCCACTTCCATATCGACTGCCTGAATATCTTCCAGTGTACACATGATCGGTTAATCTCCCTCCCTAAGTTCCTGTTTCCGAGTGTCTTTTACAGAAAAACATTTGTCCTCGACAGCTATGTTTATCATTATAAATGACTTCCTTTTTTTTGGCAATTATAAATACCGCATTATATTATAACAATTAATTATAAATGGTATAAGTATGTCCGATAAAGCCATAGTAAAAGAAACACCTGCGCCGCCAGAATAAACGGCATGCCAATCACAAAGCGCCAGTGCTTTGTCTTGTGGCGGAACACATACATCCCTGCCCAGGCACCCGCGCTGCCCCCGAGAAGGGCACAGCAAAACAAAGCTTTCTCGGAAATGCGCCAAAGATGCCTCCTTGCTCTCCGCTTGTCCTCCCCCATAAGCAAAAAACCGGCCAGATTCATAGCCGCCAAATACAAAATTACCGCTTTCATCCCCTGCTTCCTTTCCTTTTGTCCTGTCATTAAAATATAAAAGAAAACGCGGCGCACTGCAAAAGCAGCGTGCCGCGCACTACCGAAGCTCTCCGCTTTCTTCTCACAAAAAGCGTATTTTACTCCGTAATCTTATTTTTCCCGAAATGCACCTTCATGACATACCACAGCTCCGTCGCAATGCATACGGATGAATATGCACCGCAAATCAGTCCCGCCATCAGCGGAAGCGCAAAATCCCGAATACTGGACACACCCAGAAGGAACAGCATAAACACCATGATAAACGTCGTAAAGGAGGTATTGATGCTTCGCGCCAGCGTCTGCGTCAGGCTTTCATTGGAAATCCGCACCAGCTCAGCCTTTGTCAGCTTTCCGGGAAGCTTCGCCATATTTTCACGGATACGGTCAAAAATAACAATCGTATCGTTGATTGAGTAACCGATGATCGTCAGCATACATGCGATAAACGTATTGCCCACCGAAATCCGCAGCAATGCGTATACCGCAAGCACTACAAGCACGTCATGAAGCAGTGCGATAATGGCGCTCGCGCCGAAACGAATATCTTTAAACCGGAACCAAATGTAAATCAGCATGCAGACAGAGGAAATCAGCACCGCCACAATCGCGTCGGTACGCATCTCCCCGCTGACCGTGGAACTGATACTCTGATAGGTAATACTTTCGGAATCAACTCCTAAATTCTCCGAGAGCACCGTATTGAGCTCATCGCGCTCGGTCTTGTCAAGCGTACGCGTTTTTATCGTAATCTGCGTGGTTCCCTCCACCCGGTTCGCCTGAATGTTGCTGTCCCCGGTTACTCCGGCAACCAGAGGGATAATATCCTGCTCAATGTCGTCAATGGTATAGTCCTTTCCAACATCTACGGTAGTGGAGGTACCTCCTACAAAGTCAAGCCCGTAATTGAGCGCGCTGCCGGTTGTTGCCTTGTAAACCCCCATGCCGATAAAGCCGGCCGCGATCACAACACCGGAAATGGCGAAAAAGACAGCTTTCTTGCCGAGGAAATTGATGGTCTTTCTCTCCTTTGCACGGCCGTAAAACTTTTCATTTTTTAATCCGAGCCCGTACAGTGCAAAAAGAATCCATCTCGTGATCACAAGCGCCGTAAACATGGAAAGAATAATACCGATCATCAGGGTATAGGCAAAGCCCTTCACCGTACCGGAGCCGAGCGCCATCAGCACGACCGCCGCCAAAAGCGTTGTGATATTTCCGTCCAGAATCGCTGACATTGCTTTGTGGAAACCGATTTTCATCGAGGTTAAAACGGTCTTTCCGCTTGCGATTTCCTCACGGATACGCGCGAATATAATGACGTTGGCATCCACCGCCATACCAATGCCGAGAATAATACCCGCAATACCGGGAAGCGTCAGTGTGATCTCAAACAGATACAGCGTGGCAATGACAAGGGCCGTATACAGCAAAAGCGCGATAGACGCCGCGACACCCGGTATCGCGTATATGATAATCATAAAGATAATCACCAGCACAAGACCGATCGCAGCCGCTTTTAAGCTGGAAGTAATCGCCTGGCTTCCAAGCTGCGCCCCAACTACGCTCGACTCAAGCTCCGAAAGTTCGAGCGACAGAGAGCCGATCCGAATCTGAGTAGCCAGCGTCTCCGCCTCCTCAAACGTGCTCTGTCCCGAAATCTGTGCGGTTCCCCCGGTAATCGCCTCCTGTACCTGCGGATAGCTGATAACCTCACCGTCATATACAATCGGAAGGTAATCACCGACATTTTCAGCAGTAACCTCTCCGAAAATCTCCGCACCTTCGTCCGTCAGCGTAAGCTGAACGATATACTGCCTGTTTCCGTAGTTATCCGTTGTGGTCGCCGCCTGTGCATCCGCCACCTGGTCTCCCGTCATAAATACGGTTCCGTCGGAAAGCTGAAATTCCAGTGAACCCGGATTGCCGAGTTCCTCAAGAATGGTGGTCGCATCCGTGACGCCCGGAATCTCAACCGTGATCCGGTCGTCTCCGACCTGGTACACGGAAGCCTCCGTACTGTAGCTTTCCACACGTCTCTGAAGCTTGTAAATCGTATCGCTCATATCCTCGGCGCTCGGATTCTCATCCATGACCTGATAGGTGATTGACACACCGCCGGAAAGATCCAGACCGAGCGGAATGCTCATGTCCTCTCCGATTCCGGTGGAGGAAAGAATCAGCGATGCGTAATAGGCAAGTCCTGCCAGCGCGGCAAGAATTAGAACTAAAATGACTGCTGCTTTACTCTTTTTCATTTTCATTTTCCTTTCTGTTCTCTGTTAACGTCCGATGTTCAGCCTTCATTGTCGCATTCCGCAGCCTTTAACATAATGGCGCACTCGATGCGTTTTTTCTGCAGTTCGCAGCCAATGTCATAAGCGCCGCAAATGTCGCCGGTAAAGTTATACGCATTCGCCGCGCAGCCGCCGCTGCAATAAAACTTTGCAAAGCAGCTCCGGCATTTTTCCTTTGCATACACATTGCAGCATTTAAACTCGTCACGGATTTCGGTATTCCTGATACCCTCGTCCACGTTGCCCAGCAAAAACTTTTCATTGCCCACAAACTGATGGCACGGATAAAAGTCTCCCCACGGCGTCACCGCCAGATATTCCGTTCCTGAACCGCAGCCTGAAAGACGCTTCGCCACACAGGGGCCGCCCTCCAGATCGATCATAAAATGGAAGAAATTAAAATCCTCTCCCTTTTTATGGCGTTCGGCCATCTCGGCCGCAAGCCTGTCATACTCCGCGAAAAGCTGCGGTAAATCTTCCTCCGTGATTGCGTAGGGCTCCTTTGGCTCCGCGACCACAGGCTCCACGGAAATCTGCCGGAACCCCAAGTCAGCAAGGTGAAGCACGTCCTTTGAGAAATCCGGATTTTCGTGCGTAAAGGTACCTCTCACATAGTACTTGTCCTGATTCCTGCTCTCGGCAAACTTCTGAAACTTCGGAACAATGAGGTCATAGCTTCCGGCACCGCTGCGGAAGGGGCGCATCCTGTCGTGAACCTCTTTCCTGCCGTCAATGCTCAACACCACATTTGCCATTTCCCGGTTGCAAAACTCCATGATCTCATCGTTTAAAAGAACGCCGTTCGTCGTCAGCGTAAACCGGAATTTTTTATCGTGAAGCTTCTCCTGCTCCCGGCCATAGGCCACCAGATCCTTTACCACCTGCCAGTTTAAAAGCGGCTCGCCGCCGAAAAAGTCAACCTCAAGATTTCTCCTGCTCCCCGAATTGGCAATCAGAAAATCAAGCGCCTTTTTCCCGACCTCAAAGGACATGAGCGCCCTTCTTCCATGGTACTCGCCCTCCTCGGCAAAGCAGTACCGGCAGGCAAGATTGCAGTCATGGGCAATGTGCAGACACAACGCTTTTACCACAGTCGGCCGCTTTTTGAAATCCATGATATAATCCTCATAGGTATCCTTCGTAAAAAGCTCTCCCGCATCTATGAGCGCCTGTACCTCGTCAATCGCTTCCTCTGTTTCCGCCCTGCCGTACTTTTCCGCCAGAGCAGTTACAATTTCATCCCTGGAATACGATTCCGGCGATGTCCGGTTAATCCGCTCTATAATGTCATAGGTGACATCGTCCACTACATGAATCGCTCCGCTGTTTACATCCAGAACAATATCATAGCCGTTATTCTTATACTGATGAACCACTACAATATTTCCTCTCTTTCTATCTCGAAATAAATTTCATCTTCCCGCTATAAATTCCCCCACAGAACAAATGACCGCACGCTACGCGGACGGTCGTTTGCAGTCATTACTATTCAGTTGGTGCCACACCGTGACACAGGGCCGCCTATTTCTGCTCGCAGCTCTGGTTTCCTACCGTACAGGAGGTCTTGCATGCTGACTGGCAGGAGGTCTGACACTCGCCGCAGCCGCCTTTTTTGATGGTATTCTGTAATCTTTTGGTATTCAATGTCTTTACGTGTTTCATAATGTATTCTCTCCTTTTCATTTCCGCACAATTCTATGAACCTGTTAAGTATAACACAAGTTCTTCCATATGGAAAGCATTTTTTTCAGCTTACCATTCCGCCCGCCATCCCGGAAGCGCCGCAGAGAATCAGCGTTGTGAGCAGCTTTGTCAGTTCCAGATCGATTCCTCCCTGAACCAGCGCCGAAACGAGCAGCAGGACGCAAAAGTAAATGATCCCCGCCGCAAGCCCCCACAAAAATTTCTGCTCTTTCATCATTTTTCCCATAAGAAAGCCGCCAATCAATCCCGATATGACGTAAATGACAACGATTCCGATTTTGACCGCCGATTCGCTCAGCTCCATTTTATAAAGCAGCATCGCCAGCAGTAAAAGCAGCAGGCTGCTTACGGCAAACATCACAAGTACCGCCGCAAAAACCACTGTCACCGGGCTTCTTTTTTCGTCTCTGGATTTTATTTTATTGCGTAGCTTCATAAGATTCCTCATTTCTGCCCTGCCTGAAATATATCACAATATATGCAGAAATGGGGGAAGCTATGCTATGATTCAAATCTCATGCGGTATTCCGCGGCGAAGCGCTCCCCCGGGGCAAGTGCATTTTCGTATGCCCGCTCCTGCAGGGTCCCGTCAAAATCAACGGCGTCGCAGCGCCCGTACCACGGCTCAATACAGACAAAGGGCGCGTTTTTCCCCTCCGGGGACCACAGACCGAACAAAGGCGTATCAAACAGCACCGTCACATACACTCTGCCCTCTCTGTCAAAAAGCGATACCTCGCCCGTCTGCTTTCCTTCCACCATGTAGGTACACTCGTCAAAAAATCCGGGGGTGAACTTCACCCTTCCCTGATTCAGCGAAAGAATCTTATCCTCCATCACTGCCATGCCATCCGGCGTATTGCCATGGTGGTGCAGCTCCGTCGTCAGCCCTCCGAAGAAAAGGCCGCAGCCTTCCTTGTCCCCTTCTCCGCCTGGCGGGCATAAAAAGGCAGGATGCGCCCCGATGGAAAAATACATTTCCCTGGTGTCCGCATTCTCCACCCTCCAGAGCACCTTTACCTCGTTTCCCGAAAGCTCATAGCCAATCAGGAGCCGGAAATCAAAAGGATATTTCTGCATGGTTTCCGGAGTTGCTTTCAGCGAAAACCACATTGCGTTCCCCTCCTGCCGCTCGGGGGAAAACTCCATATCCCTGGCAAATCCGTGCTGTCCCATCGCGTAGGTCTTACCATCGTACCGGTATTCCTTTCCCTTCGGCGCCCCCACAAACGGGAACAGTACCGGCGATGTCCGGTTCCAGTATCTGGCATCGCCGTGCCACAGGTATTCCCTTCCGTCGGATTTTCTCTTTACCGATTTCAGCTCCGCACCCAGGGAATCAATCTCAGCCCTTAAAACTTCATTTTCCAATATATACCGCATAATACTCCTCCATTCCTTTTCCCTTGCTTTTGTATCTATCTTACCGCAGACAGCCGAAAAAGGAAACGGATTTTTTATTTTTCCGGGGATTACGCCACGTACAGGTACATAAAAATGAAATGACAGATGCTTCCCGCCATAACAAACAGATGGAACACCTCGTGCGAGCCGAAGCTTTTATGCTTTGCATTGAAGATCGGCAGCTTTAACGCATAAATCACACCCCCGACCGTATAGATAATACCTCCCGCCAAAAGCCAGAGAAAAGCCGCCGGCGACAGCGTCTGTAAAAGCTGTCCGAACACAAACACGCACACCCAGCCCATCGCGATATAGATAACCGAGGAAAACCATTTCGGACAATTAATCCACAGCGCCTTAATGATCATTCCCACCGCTGCAATGCCCCACACTGACGCAAGCAGCGTATAGCCGGACTTTCCGCCCAGCACAATGAGACATACGGGCGTATAGGAGCCCGCAATAAGCACAAAAATCATCATATGGTCCAGCTTACGGAACACTTTCAACACAGCGTCCCTTACCACCAGGGAATGGTACAGAGCACTTGCGCCGTAAAGCAGCACCATGCTTCCCATAAAAACGGTCAGTGCAAGCACCGTCAGCCGGTCTCCTCCAAATGCCGCCTTCGCCAAAAGCGGCGCCGATGCCGTAAGCGCCATCATCATTGCCACAAAATGTGTAATCGCACTTCCCGGTTCGCGAATCGCTATTTTCATTACACCTCACCCTTTCAAAAGCAGTTTTTTATTCCTCTACAAGTAGTTTTTAATACTATGTTATTTATGTTAAGATACTACTACTTATCATGTGCGGTGTCAATCAAGTTTATGATAAATTTTTATTAATTTTCTCGAAAATATTTTTTGATTTCAGTTGTCATTTTTCAATTGGCTATTTATAATCATTTTGTAATTGTAATTTTATTTATCTTAGAATTTGGCACATTGGGTTCACAATCACGGAGGTATTCCTATGAAAAAGAAGATTTTCGGTCTTTGTGCGATTTTCTGCGTACTTTTCGTTGGCGTTATTTTATTTATTTCCGACAAAAGCAGCACTGCGCAGGAGGCTTCCTCACAAACGTCCCCCGTTCAGGAGGAAAGTATCGGAGGAACCGGAGAAACAACGGATTCCATTGATGATTATACGACAGTTATGATGGACGCAGAGTAACGTTACATCCGCATAAAGCCGCATCCAAAAACAGGCAAAAGCCCTGCCGCAATGGCAGGGCTTTTGCCTGTTTATCATTTTTTAGAGTTCACAGTTATTAACGGTTCTCGGGAACGGAATGACATCCCTGATATTCGACATTCCGGTCAGATACATCACACAGCGCTCGAAGCCAAGTCCGAAGCCCGCATGTCTCGCAGAGCCGTATTTGCGCAAATCAAGATAAAAGCCGTAATCCTCCTCCCGAAGGCCAAGCTCCTGTATTCTCGCCAGCAGCTTGTCATAATCGTCCTCTCTCTGGCTGCCGCCGATGATTTCACCGATACCCGGAACCAGACAGTCCACGGCGGCAACGGTTTTCCCGTCGTCGTTCTGCTTCATGTAAAATGCCTTGATTTCCTTCGGATAATCCGTGACAAATACCGGGCGCTTAAACACCTCCTCGGTCAGATAGCGCTCATGCTCTGTCTGTAAATCCGCGCCCCAGGACACCTTATATTCAAATTTGTCGTTGTGTTTTTCCAGAATTTCAATCGCTTCCGTATAGGTTACACGGGCAAAATCGGAATTTGCGACATGTTTTAGACGTTCCAGCAATCCCTTGTCAATAAACTGATTGAAAAACGCCATCTCCTCCGGCGCGTGCTCCAGCACATAGTTAATGATATATTTAAGCATGCTCTCCGCAAGCACCATATCATCCTGAAGGTTCGCAAACGCGATTTCCGGCTCAATCATCCAAAACTCCGCCGCATGTCTGGTCGTATTGGAATTCTCCGCACGGAAGGTCGGCCCGAAGGTGTAGATATTCTTAAACGCCATCGCGTAGGTCTCACCGTTTAACTGGCCGCTGACCGTCAGATTCGTGGGCTTATTAAAGAAATCCTTCGAATAATCAACGCTTCCGTCCTCTGCTTTGGGAAGATTGTTCATATCAAGCGTCGTCACCTGGAACATTTCTCCGGCTCCCTCGCAGTCACTTCCGGTAATAATCGGAGTGTGGACATAGACAAAATCACGCTCCTGGAAAAATTTATGGATGGCATACGCAATCAGGGATCGCACGCGGAACACTGCCTCAAAGGTATTGGTTCTCGGACGCAGATGGGAAATCGTGCGCAGATATTCAAAGCTGTGCTTTTTCTTCTGCAGCGGATAATCCGGCGTAGAAGGGCCCTCCAGAACAATCTCCTCCGCCTGAATTTCAAACGGCTGCTTCGTGCCCGGCGTTTCCACCAGCTTTCCGGTCACGATAATCGCCGCCCCTACATTCAGCTTCTCCACTTCTGAAAAATTAGAGAGCACGTCCGAGTAAACCACCTGCACCGGCTCAAAAAAGGTCCCGTCGTTGACGACGATAAATCCGAAATTCTTCGAGCTGCGGATGCTTCTGACCCAGCCTCCAACCGTAACCGTCTGCTCAAAATACTCCTCCCGTTTGCGGAACAAATCCCTTACATTTACCATATCCATAATCATCCTCCATTCTGTTTCACGCCGTTTCCGGTCTTATTCTTATGTTTATTGATTTTCGGTGCTCTCCACCGTCTCGGTTCCCAAATCCTCTGTGCTCTCGGTTTCCTCCGTCTCGGCCAAAGCCTCCACCGTCACTTCCGCACTGTCTCTTAGCTGCTGTAACGCAAGGTTATCCACATAAATCTGCCTCAAATACTTTTCACCGTACGCAGCGTCTTCGTAGCCATACGCCTGATACAGCGCCTCCTCCGACTCATAGCCGTTGTTGCTTACCAGATTCTGAATATATGTTTCATAGCCCTCCTCATCAAGCTCGATACCCTCAGCGTCCGCGATTGCCTCCATAATCAGCTCGACAGAGATATTCTGCTCCATACCTTCCGTCCATTCGGCTCTGGCTTCCTCTGCCGTTTTTCCGTAATTGGTATCCAGATATTCCGGCAGCTTCTCCACATCCCCGCCACAATAGTTCTGGACGAACTGCTTCTCGTAATCATTGACTCTCGCCGTCAGATAATCCTCGGGAATATCCACCTGGCAATTTGCAAGAAGGTAATCCTGAATCGCAGTGTAGGTATCGCTCTCCCTGCTGCTTTCCGCACTGCTCTCAAGGTAAGAGCGAAGCTGCGCATACATATCGTCCACCGTGTCTGCATTAAACTGCTCCCTGGCAAACGCGTCGTCCACGTCGTCAATACCCATCTCCTTTTGGATGGAATTTACCGTAAAGGTAAATACCACGTCCTTCCCGGCCAGATCCGAATTGCCGTACTCCTCCGGGAAAGTCACGTCGCAGTCAATTACATCCCCGACGGAGGCTCCCTTTAAACCGTCCGTAAAACCGTCGATATAGCCGGTGCCGTCCGCGGAGGAATTATTGTCCACATCAATATTCTGATTCTCCGCCGAACCGCCGTCAAACGCCTCGCCGTCGAGCTTACCCACATAATCAACGTTGACGATATCACCCTCGCCCACCGTTGTCTTCGTCTCATCCGTCCTGTAAAACGGACCGCTATAGGTAAACCACTGCTCAAAGAAGTTCGTCACATCCTCGTCACTGACCTCATAATCGCCGGTAATCGTCACCGGAATCTTCTCATAATCACACAGGGTCACGTAATCGGCCGCATTCAGATCGTATGACGGGCTTTCATACTCCCCGGCAGCGCTCTCAGTCGCCTCCGCCGTCTCCGTTCCCTGCACATCCTGATTAGTATTGCTGTTCCCGCATCCGGCCGCCGCCATCATGGCGCTTAACATCAGTATCACTAATTTCTTTTTCATTTTTTATTTTACCTTTCTCATCCCTCTTATAACAAAACCTTCAACGCAGATATTTTGACCAAATATTTTGCGTTTAACTTTATTAACATACCACAGTTCTCATAAAAATAAAAGCAGTCAGACGTACTTTTCATAAACTTTTCAGAGTTTTAAGATTGCTTTTTCAAAAAATCAATGCTACAATAAAGTGCGAATTTGAATTTAGGGAGGATTATGTCATGCATCCAGTTACCATTGTATTGCTGGTAATTTTAGCCATACTGATTGTCGGATTGATCGTTTTATATTTTCTCGGCAAAAAGGCGCAGAAAAGAAAAGAAGAGCAGGATGCGCAGCTTGCGGCTTCCGCGCAGACCGTCTCCATGCTCATTATAGATAAGAAGCGTATGCGTTTAAAGGAATCCGGGCTTCCGCAGATTGTCATTGACCAGACGCCCAAGCTGATGCGCCGTTCCAAGCTTCCGATTGTGAAGGCTAAGGTCGGTCCGAAGGTGATGTCCTTAATCGCGGATGAATCGGTGTTCGATATGATTCCGCTCAAAAAAGAAGTGAAAGCCACCGTCAGCGGAATCTACATTACAAAGGTAACCGGCCTGCGCGGTCCTCTCGAAAGACCCGAAGGCAAAAAAAACTGGCGGACAAAGCTTCGTGAGAAAGCCGCAAGCGCCAATAAGGAGCTCGCCAAAGAAAAAGCGGCTGCTTCCAAAGAAAAGGGCAAAAAGAAGAAATAATATAAAAAGAGTTGTCGGAAAATAGTCCTATGCAGGAGCAGGTGTGATCCATACGAACCACACCTGCTCCTGCATAGGACTATTTTCGTCTGGCTGGGCAACCTCAACTATCTTTTTCTTAACTCCCCAGAAGTTCTGCCATCCACTCGGTTGTCGGCATCCATGATCGATCACTATACGATGTTCCAGCAACCGTTTCCAGATTCGTTACATCTACATCGCCTGTCAAAACCATTTCCTGCGTCACCAGGCTGGCGGGCAGCTCCAGCCAGTCGCTGGCTTCTCCCGTCATGGGATCCAGGATCCGGTCATATTCTTCCGCCAACTCCAATGCGAGCACCCGCATGCCGAATTCTCCGTTATAGCTCCAGTTCGTCGTAGCGCAGGCCTTCCAAGGAGAACCGTCCTCAGCCATTTTCTCTATATCAGCATTGCAAATATCCACACTTACCATGGGAATATCACTGTTTTCTTCTTTGAGCGCAGCATACACACCCCGGGCATACAAATCATAGCAGCACCATATGGCTTCGATCTCGTCTTGTTCATAACCGGCCAGCACATCAGCCGTTACTTCTGTCATGGAGGATTCGACGTTGCTGTGATCGGCAGGGCCAATTGTTTCAACCGTTGTGATTAGTCCCTGCTCCTCATAGATCGCATACCCCTCCTGACGGCGATCAAAGGACGCTAAAAACTGTGGCCCTTCCCACACCTTGAGAATATGGATTGGCTCGCCCGCAGCCGTTTTATCGGCATACAGGGTATTGCAGATATAATCAAGCAGCAGCTCCGATAGCTGGGCGTCCTGCTGAAAAAACTGAGTAACGCCTTCTATTTTCTTCGCCTGTCCGCTGCTGTCTTGAAACAGGGTATCGAACGTCACAATCTTCAGATCCGGATATTGTTCCGTCAAATCTTTCAGGAATGTGTACGCATAGCTTTGGCCGCCGTGGCTGAGCAGCAATCCATCATAGCCGTCCGCGGCGCATTGCCTGGCCGTATCCTTCCACTTCTCGTCCGAACCGTCACAGAAGAACGCCTGGAATTCCATGCCGAGCCCCTCGGCGGTTTCCTGCGCGGCATCGGCCCACATATCAAAGATATCCGATGAAGCCATCTGCATAATATAGGCCACCTTTTTCCCCGCCACAGGAGAACTATCGCCGGGCGACGATTCTCTGCCCGTCTCGGCGCATCCTGCAAGGGAACACGACAAAATCGCCGCTGTCAGTAAAGCGACTGCTTTTCTTAAAAACATAACCCGAACTCCTTTCTTATTGCCCGCGCAACTGCCGGTTCTTTTTTCTTCCTGCCTTTACCGCATAGAGCATCGCACAGGCCAGAGCAAACACTGCGCCGACAGGATAAGCAATGCTTTGAGAGAGTCGGAAACCTTCCTCCGCCATGAGGATATAGGTACAGGACACTCCGGACATAAAGGTAGCCGGTACTGCGCATATCACCGAATACCACCATTTTTCTGCGTTCCGAACCAAGTACATAGCGGCCGCCCAGAGGGTGATCATGGCCAGCGTTTGGTTGCTCCAGGAGAAGTACCGCCATACGACATCAAAATCCAACTGAGTCAGCAGAGCCCCTACGACCAACAGGGGAAGCGTAATAGCCAAGCGCTTCAGCAGCTTGGCCTGATCGATATGGAACCAGTCGGCTATAGTCAGCCGGGCGCTGCGGAACGCCGTATCGCCGGATGAGACCGGGCAGACCACAACGCCAATGATCGCCAAAGCGCCACCGAATATTCCCAGTAGCGACACCGAAATATCGTACACCACGCCTGACTGTCCCAAATCGTCCAGTGCCTGCTGCAGTCCCCCGGTAGCTCCGTAAAAAGCCACGCCGGCCGCTGCCCAGACCAGGGCAATGACGCTCTCCGCAATCATAGCACCGTAAAACACCTTGCGACCGTCCTTTTCCTGCTTGAGGCACCGGGCCATCATGGGCGACTGAGTGGCATGAAATCCGGATACTGCGCCGCAGGCCACCGTCACGAACATAAACGGCCAGACCGGCTGTCCGTCCGGATGCTGATTCACAAAGGAGATTTCCGGCAGAGTATATCCTCCGGCAAGCAGACCGCTGATGATGCCCACCGCCATCAGTACCAGCACCACGCCGAAAATGGGATACAGCTTGCCGATTACTTTATCAATAGGAAGTAATGTAGCCAGCAGGTAATACACCAGAATCACCACTACCCAGAAGTTGGTATCCATCCATTCCGGAGTGAGCCTGGCGAGCAGCGCTGCCGGGCTGGTGGTGAACACCGCCCCCACCAGCACCAGCAGTATCACCGAAAATACCCGCATCACCTGTCTGGCGGTTCGTCCCAGGTATTTTCCCACAATTTCAGATATGGAAGCGCCGTTCATGCGCACGGAAATCATACCGCTCATATAGTCGTGTATGGCGCCTCCCAGGATCGAACCGAAAACGATCCAAAGAAACACCACCGGCCCGAACACCGCACCCATCAACGCCCCGAAAACAGGTCCCGTACCCGCAATATTCAGGAGCTGGATCAAAAACACCCGCCAGGTTTTCATCGGCACGTAGTCCACTCCGTCCGGGTGTTCCACTGCAGGCGTCGGCCTGTCGTCCGGGCCAAATACCTTTTCCGCCAGCCTTCCATATAACCAGTAGCCGCCGATAAGCAGCACAATCGCACCAAGAAAGGTAATCATTGTTTTACACCTCCAGCCTTTCGTATCAGGGACATCTGCCCCTGTGTTCCTTCTTAAAATACAATGGTCACTGTGTTGACCCCATCGGCATAAACATGGGTACTGCTCTTGGTCCGGCTGACAGCCAGAGCCACGCTCAGCGCATCTCCCTGCGTCAGCGGGTCGAACGATTCTCCCTTCCAGCGGATGATAGCTTCGCATTCACTGCCGTCCTCACTGCAAAGTGCGTTAAAGCTCAGGCTGCATGCATCGTCCGGCAGTGTAGGCAGAACGCTCGTCACGCAAAGCTCTTCAAAAATCTGCTGATACTTGAGCGACTGCTGCGCCGACAGCAGCTGCCTGCGGGCAAAGCGGTCAATATCGGCCGCCGTACCGATAAAATCGAACGCTTTGGAGGTAATATCCAAATGAAAGGTCTTCAGCCGCTGAACAAACGCCCGGCACCGGTCAGTCTTCGGGTGCTCAAATACCTGTTCCGGCGTTCCTTCCTCATAAATGACCCCCTCGTCCATGTAGAACACCCGCATGGATACATCCCGAGCAAATTTCATCTCATGGGTGACAATGAGCATGGTCAGTCCCTGCCCGGCCAGGCTGCGGATGACCGCCAGCACCTCTCCCACCATGGTGGGATCCAGTGCGCTGGTCGGCTCGTCAAAGAGCACGATTTCCGGCTGCATTCCCAGGGTACGTGCAATAGCGACACGCTGCTTTTGCCCCCCGGAAAGTTCATCGGGATAATTCAGCGCCTTTTCCGCCAGCCCTACGCTGGCCAGCAAACGCATTCCCCGTTTATAGGCCTGTTGCCGTGTACAACCCAACAGTTCCACCGGCCCCAGCATGATGTTTTCAATTACCGTCAAATGGGCAAACAGGTTAAAGCTCTGAAACACCATCCCCATGCGGCGGCGCACGGCACTCAACTGCGCCGGCCTTGCGCCGGTCATCGGCTGCCCAAGCACCTCAATCTGTCCCTCTGTCGGCGTTTCCAGACGGTTAAGGCAGCGCAGCAGGGTACTTTTACCAGTTCCGGAAGGTCCGATGATGGAAATAACTTCCCCTTTGCTTATGACAGCGTTGACGTCCTTCAGAGGAGTTGCGTTAGCAAACGCTTTTTTCAAATGCGAAATGGTGATCACCGGTTCTCCGTTCTGTACCCCCTTCGAATTCTCCTCCGGTTCTTCCTGCGCAGTAAGCTCCATGTCTATCCCCTTAGGTTCCCGACGTCGACGCAGCGGGTCGATCTTCCTTTCTACCAACCCCAACAGGAGCGTCACACACCAGGCCAGCAGGAAATAGAGGACCGCAGTCAATATCAATGGGAAAAACGCCTCAAAGGTGCGGCTGCGGATAAGATCGGTAACCTTTGTCAGATCCTGCACCGCGATGTAACCTACCACCGAGGTCATTTTCACCATGGAAATAAATTCGCCCTTGTATACCGGCAAAACATGCCGTGCCGCCTGGGGCGCAATAATCTTCGTAAACGTCTTGACCCGTCCGAAGCCCATGGCGGCTGCCGCCTCCCACTGCCCGGCATCCACAGCGTTGATGCCGGTGCGGATCATTTCGGAAACATAGACGGCAAAATTGATGGAAAAGCCAATAATAGACACGACGATCCCATCCACTCTGGCACCGGCAAACACGACATAGAACAGTACCATCAGCAGCACCAGCACGGGAATACCCTGAATTAAACGGATGAATGCTGCGGTAACCCCAGAAAAGACACGATTACGGCTGCGGCGCAGGAGACACAGGCCAAAGCCCAGCACAGAACCAAACAGGGCAGAAAACACCGCGATGACAAAGGTCACGCCCAGACCGGACAAAATCATTTTCCATCGGGCTTCCTCTATAAAGTTCTTATGAAAACTGTCGGCCAGTCCCTGCCAAAAGCCTGTGCCGGCATCCGCACCCTCGGAGCTTTGGCCCATATCCTCGCCACGTACGATCAGCACCGTGCCGCCGACATAATGGGTGGTGGGGAAATCAATACTTTCCTTCCGTTCATCGGTGATGCTGATGGCCCCGGAAACGATATCGGCCCTGTCGCTGCCCAACATGGTAATCAGCGCGTTGAAGGTGGATTGGGTAATTTCCAGCTCCATGCCCAGCTCTTTGGCGATGAGCGCTACCAGTTCTACCTCAAGCCCCAGGGACTCGCCACTGCCGCTCACATAGCTCATGGGCTCCAGTGTGGAATCGTGGGCATACCGAAGGACGCCATTGGGGGCGTCATATTCTCCCACGTCAATGGTTTTTACGCTCTCATCGGCACCCAGCCACTTCTCACGCAGGGCGTCCAGCGTACCATCCTCCGTATATCTCTCAAGGATAGCGCTGATCTCATCTGTTAGTGGGCTGTCTTTGTGCAGACCCAAGCCATAGCTGTGGGGAGCCACTGTTTCGGGGAATATCATCAGATCCGGCTGCCGGGCAACCGCCAACTGGGCGATGGGCATATCGGCCACTACGGCGTCCAATGTCCCCGTCTGCAGCGCGAGAAGCAGGGCGGAAAAATCATCGTAATACTGAAATTCACAGCCACTGACAACAGCGCTCACAAGCTCGTTGTGAATAGTGCCCGTCACTGCGCCTACTGTTGTGCCGGCAAAATCCTGCATCGTTTGGAAGCGAACCTGGTCCTGCCCGGCATTCGCCACAACCGCTACAATACCGCCGGTATAATTAGGTTCGGAAAAATTTACGCTTTCCGCCCGTTCCTCTGTCACGGCCAGGCCCGCGGCCGATACGTCGTATGTCCCGGTGGAAAGGCCCGCAAAAATGGAGGCGATCTCCGTACTGATCACTTCCAGCCCGTAGCCATATTCCTTGCAGAATCGAACGATGATATCAATATCGTATCCGACAATCTGGTCGTCCTTGATATAGCTGAATGGCGCGACATCAGTTTTTACCGCCATCCGGATGACACCGTTCTCGGCAGGGAAGGACGTCCAATCCTCCACCACCTTTTTGCTTTCGTCAGCGCCCAGCCATATCCCGTCGATTTCCTCCAGTGTGCCGTCCGCCCGGATCTGCGTCAGATATTCGTTATATTCGTCCCGCAGGGCGGCGCCGCGTTCCGTCTTCGAAAAGGCGGCGGCATAACTTTCCTCTACCAGCACATCGGGGAGATAGGTCACCGCCTGGTTTTCCTGGCACAGGACACGGGCAATCGGTTCGTCAATCAAAAAACCTGCAATCTTTCCCTGTTCCACTGCCAGAGCCAGATCCGGAACCCGGTCGTAATACTTCTTATCCGCATCCTCGATCAGATTATCGGTATGGACGTCAAAGCTCGAGCCGGTCATCACGCCGATTTTTTGTCCGTCCAGTTGCCGGATACTCGTGACGGATGTTTCCTCTGCCGTATTACAGCCGCTTAGAAACATGCACAGGATACTCAGTAACCAGACTGCACAGAGAAGCCATCCCGCTTTTCTGGTTCGTTTCATATTGTTTCCTCCTTTTTCAGTCTGTCTTTATCCAAAAGCCCCAGCCGGTTTGCCGCCAATGTCAGTTCTGACTGCAGGCAGGATATCCCGCAGGACGTCATAAAGAAATCCAGTATCACATTCCCCGCAATCGCCAGGGCGACCGCCTGTGAGGGGATTCCCAGCTGGACCAACAGCACTGTATAGCAGGTCCGGCTGCCGCCCGGGACAGGCGGCGCCGCAATGGCAAGCAGCCCGGCCGTCAACACCCCTGTGACGACCCAGGGAAAGGATATGGCCACGCCATAATACTCTGCCAGCCCCATGGCCAGTATAAAGAAGCCGGCCCCGGCCCCGGTTTTGAAAATCACCTGTCCCAAAGGTACGGCAAAGCGGCTGATACGTTCCGAGATACCCAGTTTCTTCTCGCAGGTTTCCAGATTGGTGGACAGCGCTGCGGAGGAGGACGCCGTGGCCAGCGCGATCAAATAGGTGGGAAGCAGCTTGCGCAGCAGCATCGGATACGGCACCTTCAGCCGCAGAGCCGCCGCCAGCGCATAAAGCAGCGGCCAGAGGACGCAGGCGGCCACGGCCAGCAGAAGCCCCTTTGCAACCCCGCTCAGACCGTTCAGGCTATTGGATAAAATCAGAGTAAAGAGACTGATAAAGGTAAATACCGGTATATAGCGGCTCACCGCCTTCATCATGAACTGTATAGCGGTATTCAGCTGTTCCACCAGCGTATGGAGAACCGACAGCTTCTCCTTGAGAAGCAGCAGCACCAGCCCTGCACAAACAGCCATAAAAATGATCTGCAGGGAGTTTCCCTCCAGGAATGGAGAAAGGATATTGTCGGGGATGATGCCCAGAATCATGCTGTAAATCTGGGAAGCCGCGTTTTCTCCTTCCGCAGCCGCACCGTTTCCCGACCGAAACAACCAGACCAGGCACAGGGCTGAAATCCCCGCCGTCACATAAACGCCGGCGATAAAGCGAGAGATGACCGTCCGCCCGATTCGGCCAAGCACCTGGACATCGCCGATACAGACGATCCCCCAGCATACGCTTAAAAAGATCATCGGGCCGGCCAATGCCTGTAAAATGCCCATCAGCGCGGTAAAGAGCGGTTCCGATACAGCAACCGCCGCTGCCTGTACCGGATGCGGCAGGGCTAAACAGATGAAGCCGCACAATACAGCCGCCGCTATTGCCAGAACAAGCTGGATCAAAGGATTCATCCGCCGCGGCTTTGGCGGATACAGCGTCAGGCAGTTCTGACCATCCCGGTAACTGTACACTGGCGAAAGCCCCGCCTGCGCCAACAGGGTCGAATACAGCAGTCCATCCGCTTCCTCCCCGGTTTCAATGGGTTCCAGCCGTTTCCCCGGGACTTGAATTTCTATGTACATACGGCCCAACCGGGAACCGCGCCGGAAGACACTGCTCGCGCCCTCTCCCAAGCTGTTGCACCACAGCATCAAGATGTCTTCTACGACCAACCGCAGACGGATAACGTCTTTATGTTCTGTTCCCACCTCGACCAGTGCTTCCGCAAGCAGGGCAGAGAGGCGGTCTATTCCCCCGGCGTTCAGCGTCACCGGCTGCTCCTGTTTGGCCAGTTTTCCTCTTTTATGTTTCATTCCCTATAACTTCCTATCTGATGATTCCATGATCCCGGGCCAGTGCCTCAATGCTCCGGTCATAAGTCGCTTCCGCCTCTTT
>CALWHT010000052.1 GCA_944380515.1 uncultured Roseburia sp. | reverse complement strand
CAGATACGGAGGAACCGGGGGATACAGAGAACCCGACAGATACAGAAAACCCGGGAGATACCGAAAACACAGGAAACGGACAGAATCTGGGAACAGGCAGCGGCACCGACGGGACGGGAAATCCAAGAGGAACGGAGGGAAGCATCGTTTACTTAAAATCCCCGAAGACCTATGACAGAGGAGTGACGGGCTATCTCGTGGTGGCGGGATGCTGCGCAGCCGGTCTGATTGTGGTAAATAAAAGAAAAAAGGAATAAGACACGCATAAGGTTTCATATTGTGAAATCGCGTTTTGAATTGTGAAATATGAACAAAGATATAGAAAAATGCAATAAAAAATTGTTGCGAATTAGTGAAAATATGATAAAATAAATGTGTGCGCTTAAATGGCGCACATCATATGGCTTGGTTATGGGACAGGTCAGACCTGTTTCCGTAATTACATAGTAAGTATATTTTAGGAGGAATTAGCAAAATGGCAAACAAATGGGTGTATTTGTTTACGGAAGGAAACGCGAACATGCGTGAACTTCTCGGCGGTAAGGGCGCAAACCTTGCGGAGATGACCAATATTGGTCTTCCGGTACCACAGGGCTTTACGATTACCACAGAGGCTTGTACTCAGTACTATGAGGATGGCAGAGAGATTAATGACGAAATCCAGTCTCAGATTAATGAGTACATCGGCAAGATGGAAGAAATTACGGGGAAGAAGTTCGGCGATAAGGAGAATCCGCTTCTCGTATCGGTTCGTTCCGGAGCAAGAGCTTCCATGCCGGGTATGATGGATACAATCTTAAATCTTGGTTTAAATGAGACTGTTGTAAATGCGATTGCGGAGAAGTCCGGCAACCCGCGTTGGGCGTGGGACTGCTACAGACGTTTCATCCAGATGTACTCCGACGTCGTTATGGAGGTTGGCAAGAAGTACTTCGAAGAGCTGATCGACAAGATGAAGAAGGACAGAGGCGTAACGCAGGACGTTGAGCTTACGGCTGATGACTTAAAGGAGCTGGCAAATCAGTTCAAGGCTGAGTACAAAGAGAAGATTGGTGCGGATTTCCCGGATGACCCGAAGGAGCAGCTCATGGGAGCAATCAAGGCTGTATTCCGTTCCTGGGACAACCCGCGTGCGAATGTATACCGTCGTGACAATGACATCCCGTATTCCTGGGGAACCGCTGTAAACGTACAGTCCATGGCATTCGGTAACATGGGCGACGACTGCGGTACCGGCGTTGCATTTACCCGTGACCCGGCAACCGGCGCGAAGGGCTTGTTTGGTGAGTTCCTTACCAATGCGCAGGGCGAGGACGTAGTAGCCGGTGTTCGTACTCCTATGAAGATTACAGAGATGGCAGACAAGTTCCCGGAGGCTTTCGAGCAGTTCAAGGAAGTTTGCAAGACTCTTGAGGATCACTACAGAGATATGCAGGACATGGAGTTTACCGTAGAGCACGGCAAGCTGTACATGCTGCAGACACGTAACGGTAAGAGAACCGCACAGGCAGCGTTAAAGATTGCCTGCGATCTGGTAGATGAGGGCATGAGAACAGAGGAAGAGGCAGTTGCCATGATTGATCCTCGTAACCTGGATACCCTGCTGCATCCGCAGTTTGACGCGGCGGCATTAAAGGCAGCTACACCGATGGGTAAGGGACTCGGCGCTTCTCCGGGTGCTGCATGCGGTAAAATCGTATTCTCCGCAGAGGACGCAGAAAGCTGGGCAGAAAGAGGAGAGAAGGTCGTACTGGTACGTCTTGAGACTTCTCCGGAGGACATTACCGGTATGAAGGCTTCCCAGGGTATTTTGACCGTTCGCGGCGGTATGACTTCTCACGCAGCCGTAGTTGCCCGCGGTATGGGTACCTGCTGTGTTTCCGGATGCGGCGACATCGCAATGGATGAAGCAAATAAGAAATTTACTCTGGCCGGCAAAGAGTTCCATGAGGGAGACTATATCTCTATCGACGGTACAACAGGTAACATCTACGACGGACAGATTCCGACCGTGGATGCGACGATTGCCGGTGAGTTCGGCCGTGTTATGGCATGGGCTGACAAATACAGAAAGTTAAAGGTACGCACCAATGCGGATACACCTGCGGATGCAAAGAAAGCACGTGAGCTTGGCGCAGAGGGTATCGGTCTTTGCCGTACCGAGCATATGTTCTTTGAGGAAGACAGAATCGCGGCATTCCGCGAGATGATCTGCTCCGATACCGTAGAGGAGAGAGAGGCTGCCCTTGAGAAGATTCTTCCGTATCAGCAGGGTGACTTCGAGAAATTATACGAGGCTCTGGAGGGCTGCCCGGTAACCATCCGTTTCCTGGATCCGCCTCTGCATGAGTTCGTTCCGACCGAGGAAGCAGACATTGAGAAGCTTGCAAAGGCTCAGGGCAAATCCGTAGAGGAAATCAAGAACATCATCGCTTCCCTGCATGAGTTCAACCCGATGATGGGCCACAGAGGCTGCCGTCTTGCAGTGACCTATCCGGAGATTGCAAAGATGCAGACAAAGGCGGTTATCCGTGCGGCAATCAATGTTCAGAAGGCTCATTCCGACTGGACGGTAAAGCCGGAGATTATGATTCCGCTTGTATGTGAAGTAAAAGAGCTGAAATATGTAAAGAAGGTAGTCGTTGAGACCGCAGACGCTGAAATCGCAGCGGCAGGCATTAAGCTGGAGTACGAAGTAGGTACGATGATTGAGATTCCGAGAGCAGCGCTTACAGCTGACGAAATCGCAACAGAGGCTGATTTCTTCTGCTTCGGTACGAACGATTTGACACAGATGACCTTCGGTTTCTCCCGTGACGATGCAGGTAAGTTCTTAAATGCTTACTATGACACGAAGATTTTCGAGAACGATCCGTTTGCAAAGCTTGACCAGACAGGTGTCGGCAAGTTGATGGAGATGGCAATTAAGCTTGGCAAGCCGGTAAATCCGAAGCTTCACGTTGGTATCTGCGGCGAGCACGGCGGAGATCCGTCTTCTGTAGAGTTCTGCCACAAGATTGGTCTGGACTATGTGTCCTGCTCACCGTTCCGTGTGCCGATTGCAAGATTGGCTGCGGCACAGGCTGCAATTGCTGATAAGTAAGAGAAAGACCGAATCATATTCATTTAGAAGACAGGTGAAAGAGCTAATCTTTCACCTGTTTTTGTATGAAAAAATAATGAGGTTATCCCTCAAGTCATTTTCAGACTTTTGGGATAACCTCATTATTTTAAAGTAACTGAAGATTTTCGCTCAGACGGAGATGTCAACCTGAAATCTGAAGGTACATCTTCAAAAAAGCTGTCAATCGGGGTATCAAGGACCTGTGAAAGTCCGTACAGCTCGATATCCGTAACCGTACGGGACTTGTCTTCAATTCTGGAAATGGAACCGCGGCATACGTAGATGGCGAGAGTTTCCAATCGGTCGGAAAGCGCCTGCTGACTCATTCTTTTTTGTTTTCTGATTTGTTTTACCTTATCGCCAATCATATTTTTTTCATGACTGTCGATGATTCTTGACATATGATATTTTCCTCCTTCTAAAAAATCTTGAAATAGCGCTAAATTAATGCTATATTATTTTCATGATATTAATGTCCTGTAACAGGACAAAACGGCTTAAGTTTGATTTTTTGGGACAGGAGGAAGCGGGCGCGCAATTAATTCCGATGTCTCGGGAACACTTGGGGTTATATGGATAGAGTGGTCATTTCAGGCGGAAAGCATACGACAGAAAAGGAGATTTTAGATGCGGGAAAGATTAAACCAGATGAAGATGAAGGATAAACTGAACTTTGGGTACTCTATCGTCATTATTATGATGGTTGTTCTGGGTATTTTAAGTATGGTGGGGCTGGCCGTTTTATACGGAAATTTCAACAGCTATATCAGCGGTGTACAGAAAGCGGATACGGCGGTAAAGATGTGCAGGATTGATGTCAACGTCGCGGCAAGGCTTGTGCGGGAGATGGTGCTTGAGGAGGACATTTCAACCTATGAAAGCTATCAGGAGCAGGTGGAGGCGCAGCTTTCCGATATCGACAGTGAGCTGGAGAGCTTAAAGCAGACCGGAGTGGTGGAGGATGCGCTGTATGAGGAATATGTGGATGTGCTTCATACATGGGAAGACATCGGACGCAGGGTAATTGAGGAGACTATGGCGGGGAACCGCGAGGAAGCGATTGAGTTGATTTTAACGGAATGTTCCCCGGCTCTGGAGGATGTGGTCGATGCCGCGAAGAATATAGATGAGGCGACGGACATTGCAAAGCAGGCTGCTGTCAGAAAAAGCCTTTATACGGCCATTCTGTGCGGCGTGATGTTTTTTATTTTACTTGCGGCGGCGGTTGTACTGGCAGTTAAGATTGGAAAAAGCATTGTGAACTCCATACTTGAGCCATTTGAGGAAATTAAGAATGTGGCGGGAGAGCTTGCGGCGGGCAATCTTCACAGCAACCTGGAGTATCATTCAAAGGATGAAATTGGGGACCTTGCGCACAGCCTGCGTAAATCCATCCGTACGTTAGGCGCCTATGTCGATGGTGTCTGTATTAGCGTCGCAGAGTGCCCAGGCGGTAAAAGAATCCGCGGCGCTGATTGAGTCTTCTGTTCATGCGGTGGAGGACGGAATGGTCATCGCGGACGAGACGGCTCAGCAGTTGGAAAGCGTGGTAAATGAATCCAGGCAGATCACAGAAGAGGTGACCGGGATTGCGGTTACGCTTGAAGAACAAAATAAGGCGATTGAGCAGATTAATGAGGGCGTGGAGCAGATTAACGACGTGGTGCAGACCAATTCCGCGACCTCCGAGGAATGTGCTGCGGCAAGTCAGGAGATGAGCGGACAGGCAGATAACCTTGAGAAGCTGGTCGGAGGGTTTCGGATTAAAGAGAGATAAATTCAGATAACGGCGGGCTGCCGTAGCGACAGAAATGTTGCTATGGCAGCCCGATTTTGCTATACTGACAGAAAACAGAGCAAAGGGCGGGAGAGGTAATGAAATTTCTTCACATTTCGGATTTGCATCTCGGAAAGCGCGTCAACGAATTTTCCATGCTAAAGGATCAGAAATATATATTGGAACAGATACTTTCGATTGCCGGGAGGGAACGGGCCGACGGCGTTATCATCGCGGGCGATATTTATGATAAGCCGGTTCCTCCGGCGGAGGCGGTGCAGGTCTTCGACCGGTTTTTGACCGCGCTCGCCCGGGAAGGGCGAAAGGTCTATGCCGTCAGCGGAAACCATGATTCCGCGGAGCGGATTGCGTTCGGCGCGGCGCTGATGAGAGAGCAGGGAGTCTATATAGCTCCGGTTTACGACGGGAACGTGGAAAAGATCACGGAGCATGACGCCTACGGGGACATCTGTATTTATCTGCTTCCCTTTGTGAAGCCGGCCACGGTGCGCCATGTGCTGACGCGTGAGCAGGAGGAAAAAGCGGGTGCGGTGCAGGAGAATGAGGAGGTGACCGGGCAGGAGACGGCCGCTCTTACCTACGACGACGCGGTCAGATTTGCCGTGGAGCGCATGGAGGTGGACGCGGCGAAAAGAAACATTCTGGTGGCGCACCAGTTCGTGACGGGTGCGGGGCGCTGCGAATCGGAGGAGGTTTCGGTCGGCGGACTTGACAATGTGGACGCCGGAATATTTGAGCGCTTTGACTATGTGGCACTCGGGCATATCCATACACCCCAGCATATCGGAAGGGAAACGGTGCGCTATTGCGGGACGCCGTTAAAATATTCCTTTTCCGAAGCCGGACAGGAGAAATCCGTTACCGTTTTGGAGGTGAAAGAAAAGGGGGATATTGTATTGTCGACGGTACCCTTACAGCCGCTGCACGATATGAGAAAGATTCGGGGAACTTACCGTGAGGTCATGGCTGCCGGAGGCCGCGCGGCAAGGGAAGCCGATCCCATGCAGGAGGATTATGTGGAAATTACCCTGACCGACGAGCAGGATATTTTAGACGGAATCCAGAAGCTGCGCACCGTCTATCCGAATCTGATGCGTCTTGTCTATGACAACAGCCGCACAAGGCAAAATCAGACGTTTACGGCGGCGGAGGAAGTGGAGCGAAAATCGGAGCTGGAGCTGTTTGCGGAATTTTACGAGCTGCAAAATAACAGCCCCATGAGCCGTGAGCAGGAGGAATTTATGCGGCGGCTGATTGAGACAGCCAGGGAAGAGCAGGAGGGACAGCCATGAGACCAGTCAGATTGACCATCAGTGCCTTCGGTCCTTATGCGGGGAAAACGGAGATTGATTTTGAGCGTTTGGGAACAAAGGGACTTTATCTGATTACCGGAGATACCGGGGCAGGCAAGACTACGATTTTTGACGCCATTACCTTTGCGCTTTACGGGGAGGCGAGCGGTGACGCGCGCAAAGCCGACATGTTCCGGAGCAAATATGCCGATGCGAATGTGCCGACCTATGTGGAGCTTGTGTTTGATTACCGGGGAGCGCGGTATACGGTAAGGCGCAATCCCGAATATCAGCGCCCGAAGGGACGCGGGACAGGCTTTACGGCGCAGAAGGCGGAGGCGTCCTTAAGCTGTGAGGACGGCAGGCCGCCGGTGACAAAGACAAGAGAGGTCACAAGGGCGGTGACGGAGCTGATTGGCCTCGACCGCAGACAATTTGTACAGATTGCGATGATTGCGCAGGGAGATTTCCAGAAGCTGCTCTTTGCGGGGACCGAGGAACGCAGCGGAATTTTCCGTCAGATTTTTCACACGGGGATTTATCAGAAAATCCAGGAGCAGTTAAAGACCGCGGTCAAAGAGCAGTGGAAGGAATACGATGAGCTGCGGCGGAGCATCCGCCAGTATATGGACGGCATTGTCTGCGGGGAGGATACGCCCGCTGCGGCGCGCATGAGGGAACTGAAAGAGCAGGGCTTTGACGGAAGAATCAGCGAGGGCTGGGAGCTTTTGGAGGAGCTGTGCGCGGAGGACGAAGCCGAATGGGAAAGGCTTAACACCGAAATCGGTGCGCTTGAGCAGGAAATCCAAAGGGACGACCAGAAGATCGGAAACGCCAGAGAAAACCGGAGGCGGATGGAGGCGCTGCAGGAAAATGAAGAAGGCCTGCGGGCGCTGGAGCCGAAGCTGCGGGAAGCGGAGGGACGGCTGCGCGCGGCGAAGGAGGCTGCCGCAAACTGCGGGGAACTGGAGCAGCAGAGAAAGCTTTTGGACGAGCTGGAAGAAAAACGGGAGCAGGCGCGGCGGAAGGAAGCGGAAACAGAGGCCGCGGAGACGGAATTAAAGCGGCGAAGAAAACAGCAGGCGGAGCTTCTGGAGAAGCTTTCCGCATTGCAGGAGGAATTGGGCGGCTACGAGACAGCGGGAGAGGACTATCAAAGGCTAAAGCAGAAAAAAAACGACATAGAAAGCAGGCTCTGTGCGGTCAGCCAGCAGCAGGAGCGGCTCCTTGCACAGGAAAATGCCCTGCGGGAGCTTACAGGGCGTCTGGCGGCTGCAGAGGAAACCATAAAACGGCTGTGGGAAGAGGAAAGTACGGAGCGTGAGCGGGAACAGAAGTACAGGCAGGAGCAGGAGGCGCTAAAGACCGCCGGGGAGCAGGAGGTACGGTATGAGCGGGAGCTTGCCGAGGTGTCGGACAGACAGCGTGAGGCGGCCGAACAGCGGCGCGGGCGAAAGGAATCACGCGACGGCTGCCGGCTGCTGGAACATACATGTGAAACCTTAAAGGAACAGCAGAAAAAACAGCAGGAGCACATAGATATGCTGCGCGCAGAACGGGAGCAGTGCAGGGGCACGGAAACACGGCTTCTGAGGCTGGAACAGCAGCAAAAAGAGCTGGATGCCTTAAGGGAGCGAACAAGGCAGCTTCTGGAGGCGGCAGAGCGCGTGGAGCAGCTTCGTGTGAAGACCGAAGAAAGCCGCAGACAATATCAGCGGGCGGCAGAGGAAAAAGAAAGCCTCGGCGCGGCATGGCGGAAGCTGGAGAAACGTTTTTTGGACGCGCAGGCGGGAATCCTTGCAGGCAGTCTCACGGAGGGGGAACCCTGTCCGGTCTGCGGCTCCGTGCACCATCCAATCCCGGCAGCGATGCCGAAGGAAACGCCGCAGAAAGAGGAGCTTGACGGCGCAAGGGAGCGGTTTGAGAAAGCGCAGGGGGAAGCGGAACGTTTGAGCGCCGCTGCCGGGCATTTGTCCGAATCGCTTTTGGAGCAGGAAGAAAATACGGCCGCGCTTGCGCAAACGCTGTTTGGCAGCCCCGAGAAGGAGCCGGGGGTGTTAAGGCTGCAGCTTGCGGAGGAAGAGGTGCGGCTTGACGCGCAGGAGGAAGCGTTGACGGGCCGTAAACAGGCCGCCGTCCTGGACGCGGAAAAAGAAGCGGAGCTGGAAAAGCGGTTAAAGGAAGCGGAGCAGGAAGGCGAGAAAACAAAACAGCAGCTTGCCGGAAAGGAGCAGGAGCTTTCGGCCGCAGCGGCGAAGCTGCAGGAGAGGGAAGAACTGTGGGAAAAAACGCTGTCCGGCTGGGGATATTCCGGGGAAACGGAAAGCGGTGTGGAGGCGCTGCTGCTGCGGGACTGTGAGAGGCAGAAAGACCTTTTGGAGCAGGCGCGCGGCAGGAAAAAAAGGCTGGAGGAATACACCCGTCTGGCGGAAGAAGCGAAGACGCGGGCAGAACGCCTGAGAGAGAAAATCGCGGAGGCACAGGCAGAGGCCGGGAAAATCAGGGGACAGCGGGAGGCCGCGGAAGAACGTCTGATTTTCGAGCGTGAGCAGACCGGGCGGGAGCTTGCCCGGGCGGAGGAATTGCTGGGACAGGCCAGAGAGCAGAGACAGAGCCGGACAGACGGATTTGCGGAGGCGGGTGATACGCCGGGGGAGGAAACCCTGCGAAACCCTGGCAAGGAGCTTACCGAACAGCTCTCGGATCTTCTGACAAATGTATCGGACGGGCTTCAGATAAAGAGCGCAGAATTGTCAAGGAAGGCAGAATTGCAGGCGCAGATACCGGAATTGCAGGAGCAGCTGCAAGCGCTAACGGAGCAGCTTGGGCAAAGCGAGATTGATTTAAGCGTACTAAGGGAGAAGCTTTCTGCCTGCAAAGAGCGCCTTGGAAAGCTTATGGAGACGCTTAAAATCGGGGAAGCGGAGGATGTAAAGGAGCGCGTCCGTTTCCTGACGGAGCAAAAGGAAGCGCTGGAGCGGGAGCTCGCGGAGGCGCAGAGTGTCTATGACGGTTGCCGGAGCGGGAAGGATAAGCTTACCGGAGCCATAGAGGACCTCCGAACACAGCTTGACGGGGCGCTTCACACGGAAAGTGAGGAGGAAATTCTTGCACAGAAGGACGAACGGCTGAAGCGGAAGCAGGACTTAAATGACAGAAGGGATCAAAAGAACCGGGCGTTTGGCACAAACCGGGAGATTCGGGAGAGAGTCGGGGTGCTGCAGGGCTCTGTCACGGAGGCGGAGGAAACCTATAACTGGCTGCGTGCGCTCTCGGATACGGCGAACGGTATGCTTTCGGGCAAGCGTAAAATCGAGCTGGAAACCTATATCCAGACGACCTATTTTGACCGGATTTTGCGGCGTGCCAATTTAAGGCTGCTTACCATGAGCAGCGGGCAGTACGAGCTGAAGCGGGAGGAAAACGGAGAAAACAGGAGAGAAAAAGCCGGATTGGAGCTGGGGGTCCTTGACCACTATAACGGGACGGAGCGCAGTGTCAGGACGCTTTCCGGCGGAGAGTCCTTCCAGGCGTCTCTCTCCCTTGCCCTCGGGCTTTCCGATGAAATCCAGTCCTATGCGGGGGGCGTCCGCCTCGACTCCATGTTTGTGGACGAGGGCTTCGGTTCTCTGGATGAGGAGGCGTTAAGCCAGGCGGTGAAAGCACTTGCCGGGCTGACCGAGGGAAATCGGCTTGTGGGGATTATTTCCCATGTGGCGGACTTAAAAGAGCAGATTGAAAGAAAAATCGTTGTCACAAAACGCAGGGATAAAAACGGCGTCAGCAGCTTTGCCAGCGTAGAATAGATTGACTCTGACGCGTCAGCGTGTTAAAATGAGCAAAACAGGTGCAGAGAACTGCAGAAAAGAGGAATGTATGAGCGAAAAAAAGATACCGTATAAAATTTATCTGGAAGAAAGCGAAATGCCAAAGCAGTGGTATAATGTCCGGGCCGACATGAAAAATAAGCCGGCGCCGCTTTTGAATCCGGCGACCTTAAAGCCGATGACCGCCGAGGAGCTGGGAGCTGTATTTTGCAAAGAGCTTGTAAACCAGGAGCTTGACGATACCAATCCCTACATTGACATTCCGGAGGAAATCCGCGACTTTTATAAGATGTACCGTCCGTCGCCGCTGGTGCGGGCATACTGTCTGGAGAAAAAGCTGGGCACCCCGGCAAAGATTTATTACAAATTCGAGGGAAACAATACGAGCGGAAGCCATAAGCTTAATTCCGCCATCGCGCAGGCGTATTACGCAAAGAAGCAGGGGCTTAAGGGCGTTACCACGGAGACCGGCGCGGGACAGTGGGGAACCGCGCTTTCCATGGCGTGCGCCTATTTCGATTTGGACTGTAAGGTTTACATGGTGAAGGTTTCCTACGAGCAGAAGCCGTTCCGCCGCGAGGTGATGCGCACTTACGGGGCGAGCGTTACCCCGTCCCCCTCCGATACGACGGAGGTCGGAAGGAAAATTCTCGCGGAGCACCCAGGGACGACCGGAAGCCTGGGCTGCGCTATTTCCGAGGCGGTTGAAGCGGCGACCACGAGAGAGGGCTACCGCTACGTGCTCGGGAGCGTCTTAAACCAGGTGCTTCTGCACCAGTCGGTGATCGGACTTGAGACGAAGACAGCGCTCGATAAATATGACATCACGCCGGATATCATCATCGGCTGCGCGGGCGGCGGCTCGAACCTTGGAGGCCTGATTTCACCGTTTATGGGAGAAAAGCTCAGGGGAGAGAAGGATTACCATTTCATCGCCGTGGAGCCGGCATCCTGCCCGAGCTTTACGAGAGGACGTTACGCGTATGACTTCTGCGATACGGGAAGGGTGTGTCCGCTGTCGAAGATGTATACGCTGGGAAGCGGCTTTATCCCGTCTGCGAACCACGCCGGAGGGCTCCGCTATCACGGTATGAGCTCTACCCTGTCACAGCTTTATGACGACGGGCTGATGGAGGCGAGAAGCGTGGAGCAGACCGCCGTGTTCGAGGCCGCGGAGCAGTTTGCGAGAATCGAGGGAATCCTTCCTGCACCCGAGAGTGCGCATGCCATCCGGGTTGCGATAGACGAAGCCATGAAATGCAAGGAAACAGGGGAGGAAAAGACGATTGTCTTCGGACTTACCGGAACCGGCTATTTTGACATGGTGGCATATGAGAAGTTCAACAACGGAGAAATGACAGACTATATTCCGACGGACGAGGACCTTGCGGCGGGCTTTGCGGGGCTGCCGAAGGTAGAGTAGTATTTGGAGTATATCTGCTGAAAACAGGGAAAAATCAGGGCGCTGTCTTGACAAACCAGGCGTCCCGGTGTTAAAATCAATTTCGGAAAAGAGCGTTGGCATATTATATTCGTATAATCTGCTGACGTTTTTTTTGTGTATTTTTATCATAAAATAAGGCAGGAGGAAAACGGCATATGAGAAATGAAAGATTGAAAAACAATATAAAACAGTTGGCGTGGGAAGTTGTCGGAAGCGTCTGCATCGCTGTCGGCATCTATAATTTTGCCGTTCAGGCGGAATTTCCGATGACCGGATTTTCCGGAATTTCGATTATTTTATACCAGCTTTTCGGCGTACCGATCGGGCTTTCCACCATTGCGTTAAATATTCCGGTTGCAATTTTGTGCTACCGGCTGCTGGGAAGGAAGTTTTTTATCAGCTCCATCCGGTGTCTTGTCATTTCCTCGCTGTTGATTGACTATGTCGCGCCGCTGTTTCCGGTGTACGAGGGAAGCCGGCTTCTTGCGGCGCTCTGCACGGGCGTGACGGCAGGCTTCGGCTATGCGGTCATCTATATGCAGAATTCTTCGACGGGCGGCTCGGATTTTATCATCATGGCGGTCAAGGCAAAAAAGCCGTATATCTCTCTCGGGAAAATCGCCTTTCTGTCCGATGTGGGCATCATTCTTGCAGGCGGAATCCTGTTTGGGGATGTGGACGGCATTATTTACGGCATGATTGTAAATTTTCTGTTTGCGGTGGCAGTGGATAAAATCATGTACGGTATCAATTCGGGCAAGCTGGCGCTGATCGTGACGGAGCACGGACAGCTGGTTGCCGACGTTATCGAGGAAACCTGCCAGAGGGGGTCGACGCTTTTAAAGGGGCAGGGTGCCTACAGCGGCAGTGATAAGCAGGTCGTGCTCTGCGCGTGCAGCAGTAAGGAAATGTATTTTGTGCAGCATGCTGTCAAGGAGGCGGATCCGAAGTCCTTTACCATCATTTTGGAGTCCAATGAGGTGCACGGCGAGGGTTTCCGTACGCTTCAGATTGGGGAACGGCGGCAAAATCAGAAATAAAAGCGGCGGAATCGACAGCCTGATGCGGCATCCGACAAAAAATTCCTGCAAAATTTTCTTTGGCGCATTGCACGGCTTTCAAGAATCTGCTATACTAATTCGGATAGTAAAGTGGAGGGACGATATGTCACAGGCAGTTATTATTAAGAGCAATAAATACGGGATACACCTTATTCTGGATAAGGATATCTCTTTTCAGGCGCTCATTGACGCGGTTGTTGAAAAGTTCAAAGAGTCGGAGAAGTTTTTCAAGGGTGCGAAGCTGGCGATTTCCTTTGAGGGGCGGACGCTGACTCCGGAGCAGGAGATGGCGCTGATTGATGCGGTGACAGCGAATACGGATATTGAAATATTGTGTATTGTAGATAATGACCCGAAGCATGAGGAGTATATCAGGCAGCAGATTGAGGCCTGCCAGGCATCGGTGCAGCAGCCCTATATGGACGGAAGCACTCAGTTTTACCGCGGGACGCTGCGCTCGGGACAGACGATTGAGAGTGAGTCCGGAATCGTGGTGGTCGGGGATGTCAATCCTGGCGCTACGGTAATGGCAAACGGCAGCATTGTAGTGCTCGGCGCGGTAAAGGGAAATGTCTATGCCGGACTCGGCGGCGACGAGAGTGCGTTTATTGTCGCTCTCGACATGGATCCGATCCAGATCCGAATCGGGAATATCCTTGCCAAAAGCCCGGATAAGCCCTTCGGCAGAAAAAAGGTAAAAAGAAAGGTAAAGGAGGTTTCCATGAATCCTCAGATTGCGTACACGAAGGATGGGACGATTTGTATCGAGCCATTGACGAAAGAATTATTAAGCGATATCTAACAGCAGGAGGAAATTTTGAAAATGAGTGAAGTAATCGTAATTACGTCTGGAAAAGGCGGAGTTGGAAAGACAACCACAACGGCGAACGTGGGTACAGGGCTTGCGCAGCTGAACAAAAAGGTCGTATTGATTGATACGGATATCGGTCTTAGGAATCTTGATGTTGTCATGGGGCTTGAGAACCGCATTGTATACAATCTGGTGGATGTCATCGAGGGAAACTGCCGCATCAAACAGGCGCTGATCAAGGATAAAAAGTACCCGGAGCTGTATCTTCTGCCCTCCGCGCAGACGAGGGATAAGTCAGCCGTAACGCCGGAGCAGATGCAGAATCTGATTGATGAGCTGAGAGCGGATTTTGACTACATCCTGCTGGACTGCCCCGCGGGAATCGAGCAGGGCTTTAAGAATGCCATCGCGGGCGCGGACCGCGCGCTGGTCGTGACGACGCCGGAGGTTTCCGCCATCCGGGACGCGGACCGTATCATCGGGCTTTTGGAGGCAAATGAGTTAAAGCGGATTGATCTGATCGTAAACAGGCTCCGCATGGATATGGTAAAGCGCGGGGATATGATGAATGTTTCCGATGTATGCGAAATTCTTGCGGTGAATCTCATCGGGGCGGTGCCGGATGACGAGCACATTGTGATTTCCACAAATCAGGGAGAGCCGCTGGTAGGTTCGGATTGTCTTGCAGGACAGGCCTATGCGAACATTTGCCGCCGTCTTATGGGAGAGGAAGTGCCGTTTTTGGATTTAGAGGCGAAAACGGGTGTATTTTCAAAATTAAAGGACTTATTCAGAAAAAATTAGGAGGGGCTTATTCATGGGATTGATGGACTTATTTAAAAAGAAAAGTTCCGGAGATGTTGCAAAAGACAGATTAAAGCTTTTGCTGGTGTCTGACCGTGCAAGCTGCTCCCCTGAGATGATGGAAAAGATTAAAAACGAAATTATTGAGGTAATTTCCAAATATATGGACATCGATACGGAAGGGCTTGATATTCAGATTACGCAGACGGAATCGGAGGCAAATAACGGAACCGTGCCGGCATTGTTTGCGAATATCCCGATTCGTGACATCAAACACGGAAAGTAAATACGGACAATAAAAAAGTGTCGCCGCCGGGCGGCACTTTTTGGTGGAGGAGGAATAACGGTATGACACTGGAGCAATTCAAAAAATCGGACTTTGAGGAAATATGGGAGATTATGGAGTACAGCTTTCCCGCCTGCGAGCGGCGCAGCTATGACGGTCAGAGGCAGCTTTTTGACAGACCGGAGTATCGGATTTACGGCTGCCGGACAGACGGGAAAATAGACGCGTTTCTTTCCTGCTGGGAACTGTCGGGATTTTATTTTCTGGAGCATTTTGCGGTGGCAGAGCAGAGCAGGAACAGAGGGCTCGGAGCAAAAATCCTGCGGGAGGTTTTGGCAGGATTGGACGGGATGGTCGTCCTGGAGGTGGAGCCGCCCGAAGGAACGCTGCAAAAGCGCAGGATTTCCTTTTACGAAAGGAACGGATTTGTGCTGAATGAATATCCTTATATACAGCCGGAGCTTTCGAAAGGGGCCGGTATGCTGCCGCTTTTGCTTATGACACGGCCGGGACGCCTGACCGATGAAACATTTGAAAAAACAGGCAGGGAATTATATGAAAAGGTTTATCAGACGGAATGGAGATAATTTGTATGAACTATGATTTTGATACCATCGTGGAGCGGCGGGGGACGAACAGTTTAAAATACGATGCTTCCCGGGCGAGGGAGAAGGGAGAGGAACTCCTGCCGATGTGGGTGGCGGACATGGATTTTCGGACGGCGCCGGAAATCCTTGCGCGGCTGCAGCAGGTGGTGGAGCATGGCATCTTCGGCTACAGCGACGGCGGCGAGGCCTACTTTGAGTCGGTGCGCGGCTGGTATAAATCGCAGTTTGGCTGGGAGGTAAAAAAGGAATGGCTCATAAAAACGCCGGGGGTCGTGTATGCGCTGGCGGCGTCGGTGCGGGCGTTTACGGAGGAAGGGGACGCCGTACTCTTACAGCAGCCGGTTTACTATCCGTTTGGGCAGGTCATCCGCGAAAACGGAAGAAGGGTGATTAATAATCCCCTGAAGCTTGCAGACGGACATTATGAGATTGATTTTGAGGATTTTGAGGAAAAAACAATCCGGGAACGGGTGAAGCTGTTTTTACTCTGCAATCCCCACAATCCCGTGGGGCGTGTATTTTCGGAGCCGGAGCTTCGGAAAATGGGAGAAATCTGCAAAAAGCACGGGGTTCTCGTTGTCAGCGACGAGATACACAGCGATTTTGTATATCCGGGCAGACAGCACCGGGTATTTGCGTCACTCTCCCCCGCGTACGAGGCTATGAGCGTGACCTGTACGGCTCCGAGCAAAACCTTTAATCTTGCCGGGCTTCAGGTATCTAATATTTTTATTCCCGATGAGGGAATGCGTGGGCGGTTTTTACATGAAATGCGCAAAACCGGATACAGCCAGGTAAACCGGATGGGGCTTGCCGCATGTCAGGCAGCCTATGAGGAGGGCGGGCCGTGGCTTGCCGCGTTAAAGGAGTATCTGGCGGATAATGTCGCCTATGTGCGGGAATTTTTGCGGGAAAATCTGCCGGAAATCACCTTGATCGAGCCGGAGGGTACCTATCTGCTCTGGCTGGATTTCAGGAAGCTCGGCCTTACGGAGGAGGAGCGGGAGGAGCTGCTGTTTGAGCGCGCGGGACTTTGGCTGGATTCCGGCGTGATGTTCGGCGACGAGGGCGAAGGCTTTGAGCGCATAAATATTGCCTGCCCGAGAAAAACACTCGAGCAGGCAATGAGCCGTCTTGCCGCGGCAGTTGGCGCTCTGAGAGGATAAACTGCGGGCGTGCTGTATGCTTTGTTCTTTATCAGGGGAGGTCAATCGTAAGCTCCACCGGACAGTGGTCGGAGCCGAATACCTCCGTGTGGATTTTGGCGTCGATCAGCCTGGGGTTTAAACGCTCCGAGGTGATAAAATAGTCGATGCGCCATCCGGCATTTTTTTCCCGCGCCTTAAAGCGGTAGGACCACCAGGAGTAAATCTGCTCCGCGTCCGGGTAAAAATAGCGGAAGGTATCGGTGAAGCCGCTGCCCAAAAGAGCTGTCATTTTTGCGCGTTCCTCGTCCGAAAAGCCGGCGTTTTTGCGGTTGGTTTTCGGATTCTTTAAGTCGATTTCCTTGTGGGCGACATTTAAATCGCCGCAGAGGATCACCGGCTTTTGCTCATCGAGCCTCTTTAGGTAGGCGAGAAAATCCTCCTCCCACTTCATCCGGTAGGGAAGCCTTGCAAGCTCGTTCTGGGAATTCGGCGTGTAGCAGGTCACCATATAAAATCCGTCATATTCAAGCGTGATGACGCGCCCCTCTTTGTCGTGTTCTTCGATGCCGATGCCAAGGGAAACCGAAAGCGGCTTTGTCTTTGTGAAAACAGCCGTGCCGGAATACCCCTTTTTCTCGGCATAATTCCAGTATTGCTCATAGCCCGGGAGCGTTAATTCGATCTGCCCCTCCTGAAGCTTCGATTCCTGAATACAGAAAATATCTGCATCCGCCTCGTTGAAAAAATCCATAAAGCCCTTCTGCATGCAGGCACGCAGCCCGTTGACATTCCAGGAAATTAATTTCATATATTCCTCCAATGAAAAATTTTTGCATATCCCTGCCGATGTTCTGTCCATATCGGTAAAAATCCGATATAATGGAACAACAGGTGATACCCTATGATTATAGCCTGTCGGCGGGAAGGATACAAGCCCGGAAATGGGGAAAGGACGAATTGGTAAATGACGGTAAAAGTGGCACAGAATGGGCAGGAAAAAAAGAATTTATTACAGCTTTTAAGAGAAAGCGGGCAGTATATTGACGCTCCCTGCGGCGGCAGGGGAAACTGTGGACGCTGCAGGGTCAGGCTGCTGTCCGGGGCGGCGGAGCCCGTGCCGCGCGAGCGGGAAATCTTTTCCGAGCGGGAGCTTGCGGAGGGCTGGCGGCTCGCCTGTCTGTGCGTGCCAGAGGAAAGCTGCGAGGTGTTTGTGCCAAAGAGCGCACAGACCTCCATGGCAGTGGAGACGGAGTTTTACGGGGAAACCGGGGACAAAGGACATGCCCCCGAAGCTCCGGTAAGGTATCACAGCGGCGCCCCAAGAAGGCGGGCGCGCCGGGGCATAGCGGTTGACATAGGGACAACAACGCTGGCTGCCGCCCTCGTCGACCCTGATACGGGGGAGACGCTTCAGACTGCCTCCGCGGTCAACCGCCAGCGGGCGTACGGCGCGGATGTTATTGCCAGAATCCGGGCAGCCGCAGACGGTGAGGCGGAGGCGCTGCGGCAGAGTATTCTGTGCGATATTAAGGCATTGGCCACGGAGCTTTGCGGCAGCCATCCGGCGGAGACTGCCGTCATTGCCGGAAATACGGTTATGTGTCATCTGCTGCTGGGCTATTCCTGCGCCGGACTTGGCAGGGCGCCGTTTACCCCGGTGGATATTTCCCTAAGGCGCATGACCTGGAGGGAATTATTCGGGGAGGACGGCCCTGTTTCTACGGTGACGGTTCTGCCCGGGATTTCCGCCTTTATCGGAGGGGATATCACAGCCGGCATTTACAGTCTTTCCGATTTGCCCGAAAAAGGGATTCTGCTTGATATCGGCACGAACGGAGAGATGGTGCTTGCAGCAGGGGACAGGTATCTTGCGGCGTCCGTGGCGGCCGGTCCCGCCTTTGAGGGCGGCAATATTTCCTGCGGGGTGCCGGGGGTTTCCGGTGCAGTCAGCGGAGCGGTATTATACGGAAAGGAGCGGATGGTAACGAAAACCATAGGCGGGCAGCCGCCGGTCGGACTCTGCGGCACGGGAATTATCGACGTTGTGTACGAGCTCATCCGCCATCGGCTTATCGATGAGCAGGGGACACTGAAAGAGCCGTGGTTTTCGTCCGGTTTTCCGGTGGTTAAGGACAAAATTGTCTTTACCCAGGAGGATATCCGGCAGGTGCAGCTTGCCAAAGCGGCTATCCGTGCCGGCCTGCTTTTGCTGACAAGGGCGGGGGGAATCTCGCTGTCAGAGGTGACAAAGGTGTATGTCGCCGGGGGCTTCGGTTTTCATCTGAATCTGGAAAAGGCCATCGGAATCGGTTTGCTGCCTGCGGAATGGAAGGGGAAGATCACGGCGGTCGGAAACAGCGCCTTAGAGGGAGCGAAGAAATATCTGACAGAGTCGGCAGAGAAAGGGGAGGAAGCAGCCGCACAGAAGCTTCGCACAATCGCAGAGAGAACGGAAACGCTCAATTTAGCGCTTTCTCCCGAATTTGAGGAAGCATACTGTGCGTATCTGCCGTTTCCCGGTTAGATGACTTTCTTTTTGCTCCAATGTCCGGTTTTATACCAGAGCCAGGAAATGATAAAGTTTGCCGCCCAGCCCATCGGAACGGCGTACCAGACGGCCTCTACACCCCAGACGGGTGCGAAATAATTGGCGACAAAGACCCGGATGGTGAGGTTTAGCAGATTTGCAGCCATATAAACCACAACATCCCCGGCACCCCTTAAAACGCCGTCGGTGGCTGCCTTAAAGCCAATCAGACAGAAAAACCATCCGATAAACGAGACGTAGGCGTTTCCGGTTGCAAACGCCAGGGCTCCGCTTCCGGCATCCAAAAAGGCGGAAATGACAGCCTCATGGAAGAACTGAAGAATGGCGCAGATGATGACTGCGAAGACCACAACCATAAGAATACCGGTGCGGTACCCCTCCTTAACACGCTCCTTTTGTCCCGCGCCCAGGTTCTGGGCGGTAAAGGTGGAAACCGCGTTTCCGGTGGCAATCATCGGCACGATACAGATGGATTCGATGCGCATGCCGGCGGAATAGCCCGCAAGCACGGAGGAGCCGAAGCTGTTGACAACGGACTGTACCAGCAGCATGCCGATGCTGACGATAGACTGCTGGATGATGGACGGAATCGCGATTTTGGTGCCGCGGATAAGCATATCGGCGTCATAGAGCCTGACTTTTTCCTGCTCCGGAACGGAATAGCCCAAAAGCGCGTGAAGCAGAAGGAAAAAAGAAACAACCGCGGAGATTCCCTGGGCAATCACGGTTGCGACGGCAGCCCCGGCAACCCCCATATTTAAGGAGCATACCATAAACAAATCCAACCCGATATTCAGCAGGGAGGAGAAAATCAGAAGGTACAGCGGAATATTTGATTTTCCGAGCGCGTTGAAAATCGCGGATAAAATATTGTACATAAACAGAAACGGAAGCCCGATAAAGTAAATATTGAGATAGAGCAGAGCGTCGTCCATAATATTTCCCGGCGTTTTTAAAAGCGTAAGAATCCGTTCGCTTGTCAGCAGGCCAATAACCGTGAGCAGGAGACTTAAAATCAGAAAATTGACGAGCGCCGTGTAGACCGAGGTTTTCATTTTTCCGTGTTCTGCTGCACCCAGGTATTGGCTGGTGATTACGGAGGCACCGATGCCTCCGCCGATGGCAACCATAATAAAAACGGTTGTCAGGGAATAGGAAGCGCCGACGGCCGCCAGGGCGTTTTCGCCTACAAATCGTCCGACGATTACGGAGTCCGCCATATTGTAAAACTGCTGGAACAGGTTGCCGAAAATCATCGGCAGCGCAAAGAAAAACAGTGATTTTCCGGCATTCCCGTGTATCATATCAACAGTACTTTTTTTCATGTCAAATTTCCTCTTTTTTATTCAGTATTTCAGTTAATCCCCGTCAATTATACAGGAGGGGCTGAAAAATATCAATTTTTTACAGGAAACAAAAAACATTGCTGCTTGTCATAGTGGTAATGATAGAGGTATTATTATTTCAGTATTGATACAGCCATGAGCAAAAGAATCTTTTTGCAGATTGAGCGCGAGAACAGGGAAGGAGCATAGAGACTATGATTGAAAGCAGCAAGGTACATAAGATTTTATATGGGGGAGATTACAATCCCGAGCAGTGGCCAAAGGAGATTTGGCAGGAGGATATGCGCATGTTTCAGATTGCGCATATCGATGTAGTGACGCTTAACGTGTTCAGCTGGGCGGCGCTCCAGCCGGACGAGGTCACCTATGATTTTTCAAAGCTGGATGAGATTATGGAGTATGTCAGAAAAAACGGCTTAAAGGTCTGCTTTGCCACCTCTACGGCGGCGCATCCGGCCTGGATGGCAAGAAAGTACCCCGATATCCTGCGCGTGGAGAAAACCGGCATGAAGCGTAAATTCGGGAGCCGCCATAATTCCTGTCCGAACAGCCCGACCTACCGGGAATATTCCGTGGCGCTGGCGGAGCAGCTTGCACGGCGGTACAAAGATTACGATAATATTGTGGCGTGGCATATTTCAAATGAATACGGCGGGGAGTGCTACTGCGAAAACTGCGAGAAGGCATTCCGCGTGTGGCTGCGCAAAAAATACGGCACGATCGACGAATTAAACCGTGCCTGGAATACCTCCTTCTGGGGTCATACGCTTTACGACTGGGACGATGTCGTTGTGCCGGATATGCGCTCCGAGGAGTTTGAGTGGGACGGCATCCGCACGAATTTCCAGGGGATTTCCCTGGATTACCGGAGGTTTAACTCCGACAGTATGCTGGAGTGCTATTGCATGGAGCGTGATGCGGTCAGAAAATATACGCCGGATATCCCCGTGACGACCAATCTTATGGGCTTTTACAAGACGCTGGATTATCAGAAATGGGAAAAGGAGATGGATTTTGTCTCCTGGGACAGCTATCCCCCGTACGGGGCGGAGCCGGAGCACAATGCGATGGCGCATGATCTGATGCGCGGCCTAAAGGGCGGGAAGCCGTTTGCGCTGATGGAGCAGACGCCGAGCGTCAGCAACTGGCATGCTTACTGCGCCTTGAAGCGTCCGGGTGTGATGCGGCTGTTAAGCTATCAGGCGGTTGCGCACGGGGCGGACACGGTGATGTTTTTCCAGATGCGCAGAAGCATCGGAGCCTGTGAGAAATATCACGGGGCGGTCATCGACCATGTCGGAAATGAAAATACGAGAGTCTTCCGTGAGATTGCGGCGCTCGGAGGCGAGCTTTCCAATCTCGGCGATACGCTGCTGGGAGGACGCACCCCGGCGAAGGCCGCGATTGTGTTTGACTGGGACAACTGGTGGGCGACGGAGCTCTCGGCCGGTCCGAGCAATCTCATTGATTATTATGATGAGGTATACCAGTATTACAAAGCGCTGCAAAACCTGCACATCCCGGTTGACTTTATCGGCATAGAGGACGACCTTGCACCGTATGCCCTGGTGCTTGCCCCCATGCTTTATATGTGCAAGGACGGCTATGACGGGAAAATCCGCGCATACGTGAAGGCGGGCGGTACCTTCCTCACCTCGTATTTCAGCGGCTATGTGGAGGAGCATGACCTCGTGGTGACCGGCGGCTATCCGGGAAGGCTCCGGGACATTCTGGGAATCTGGGTGGAGGAGTCCGATGCCGTGCCGGAAGGAGATGAGGGAATCCGCCATACGTTCCGGTATGAGGGAGAGACTTATCCGGCGGAGATACTCTGTGATTTGCTCCACACGGAGGGAGCGGAGACACTCGCCGTATATGACAACGATTTTTATGCGGGTATGCCGGTGCTGACCCGAAACTCCTTCGGCAGCGGCTGCGCTTACTATGTGGCGGCGCGTTCCAGTCAGACGTTCTACCGTAAGCTATTGCAAAAAATCACGGGAGAGCTTCATATCCAGCCGCCGGCGAAGCAGGAGCGGCCGGAGGCGGACGACGGAGGCTTTGTGGAGATGACGCTCCGCGAAAATCAAAACGGAAGCTTTCTGTTCCTGCTGAACCATGGAGATGCGGCGGAGTGTGTAACGTTAGAGCAGGGCGGCCGTAATCTGCTGGACGGAAGCGAATACCGGGCAGGAGAGACGGTTGCGCTTGATCCGAAGGGCGCGGCGATTCTTTGTCTGTCCTAGGGCTGTGCGGCTGCGGCGGAAGCGGCGGCCGCGCAGACAGAAAAGAGCAGATAAAAAAATGCTGGTAAAACAGAAAGGGTTGTAGTATAATCTCTATCTGACAATTAAATCCATCTGAGGTGTCAGAAAAACGGGAATACCGTTTGGTTCTGATGAAAAGGGAAACAGGTGCGAATCCTGTACGAACTCGTCACTGTGATAAGGGAGTTTCGGCAATTAATGTCACTGAGCAAATCGGGAAGGCTTGCCGCAAATGATGATCTTTCAGCCAGGAGACCTGCCTTGGATGAAGTATTTACCGCCACGAGTAACTGGTTAGGGACGAAGCAGGACAGGATAATGCTATCTTTCTGTCTATACTACCTCTATGCCGATTTGTGGCATGGAGGTTTTTTTATGGCAAAAACGATCATGATTCAGGGAGCCATGTCAAATGTGGGAAAGAGCGTTCTTACGGCGGGGCTGTGCCGCGTGCTGCGGCAGGACGGCTTTCGGGCGGCGCCCTTTAAGTCCCAGAACATGGCCCTTAATTCTTTTATCACGCCGGAGGGGCTGGAAATCGGAAGAGCGCAGGCCATGCAGGCGGAGGCAGCGGGAATCGAGCCTTCTGCGGCCATGAATCCGATTCTTCTGAAACCGAACAGCGATATGGGCTCTCAGGTCATTGTAAACGGAGAGGTCGTAGGAAATATGAAGGCAAAGGAGTATTTTGCCTACAAAAAAAAGCTGATTCCCGATATTCTGCGCGCATATGAAAAGCTCTCCGCACAGGCGGATATCATCGTGATTGAAGGGGCCGGAAGCCCGGCGGAAATCAACCTCAAGGACAACGACATTGTCAATATGGGGCTGGCGGAGCTTCTGGACGCGCCGGTGCTGCTCGTCGGGGATATTGACCGGGGCGGCGTGTTTGCCCAGCTTCTCGGAACGCTGCTTTTGCTGGAGGAAAAGGAGCGGGCGCGTGTGAAGGGGCTTGTGATCAACAAGTTCCGCGGCGACCGCTCCATTCTGGAACCGGGCATCCGCATGTTGGAGGAACGGGGAGGGATCCCGGTCACCGGGGTAATTCCTTATATGCAGCTGGTGCTCGAGGATGAGGACAGTCTGACGGAGCGCTTTTCTTTACGGAAAGATTGCGCCGAAAAAGCGGTGGATATTGCAGTCATCCGTTTTCCGCACATATCCAATTTTACGGATTTTATGGTATTCGAGCAGTTTGCGGACGTTTCCCTGCGCTATGTGGATTCCGTTTCGGGGCTCGGCGAGCCGGACATGATTATCCTGCCGGGAAGTAAAAATACCATGGGAGATTTAAAGTGGACGCGTCAGAACGGTCTGGAGGCTGCCGTTTTAAAGCGGGCGGAAAAAACCGTGATTTTCGGAATCTGCGGCGGCTATCAGATGCTTGGAAACGTGCTGCGCGATCCCGGCGGTGTGGAGGAGGGCGGCGTGCTGCGGGGCATGGAGCTTTTGCCGATGGAGACGGAGCTCGGGGACAAAAAAATCAGGACGCAGGTGCGCGGCGTTTTTCATGCACTGGAGGGAGAGCTTTCGGAGCTTTCCGGCATGGAATTGTGCGGTTATGAAATCCATATGGGAAGGAGCCGCGCCGTTCCGCCGGAGGCAGAGCGGCAAAGCCTTTGTGTGCTTGATGTTACGGCCGGGGAGGACGGCGCTGGAAAAGAGGACGGCTGTTTTCTCGGCCACGTCTACGGAACCTATGTGCACGGAATTTTTGACGCGGACGGGATTGCGGAGACGGTTGTGCGCGCGCTGGCGAAAAAAAAGGGCGTTGTGCTCAAAGAGGAAAACGGAACGGACTACCATGCGTTTAAGGAGGCGCAGTACGACAGTCTGGCGGAGGCTTTGCGGGAGGCGCTGGATATGCAGGCAGTGCGGCGGATAATCGGAATATGAGGAACGGGAAAGATGACAGAGCAGCAGTTATATAGTTTAAAGCCGAAAAAGCCCCGGGAGGATATCCGGCAGGCGGTAAAGCGGAATTGGGACGCGCTGGCAAAGCCTCTGGACGGGCTGGGGGAATTTGAGCGTATTTTTGCGCAGCTTGGCGCGGTGACGGGGGATGCGCGCGTGCCGCTTGGGAAAAGGGCGGTGATTGTGATGTGCGCGGACAACGGCGTCGTGGAGGAAAACATCAGCCAGTCCGGGCAGGAGGTAACCTATTTGGTCGCGGAGTCCATGGGAAAGAGAGCTTCCTCTGTCTGCCGCATGGCAAAGCGGGTGAAGGCCGCGGTGCTTCCGGTTGACATCGGCATCGCGTCGGAGGGAACGCCCGCGGGCGTGGAACACCGCAAAGTCCGTCAGGGTACCAGGAATTTCAGAAAAGAGCCGGCCATGACAACGGCGGAGACGCTTGCCGCCATCGAGGCGGGCATGGAAATCGCCGCCCGGTGCCGTGCAGACGGGATTACGCTCCTTGCTCTCGGGGAGATGGGAATCGGAAATACGACGACAAGCAGCGCCATGGCGGCGGCAATGCTGGGCTGTACGGCTGCGGAAGTCACCGGGCGGGGCGCGGGACTGGATGATGCGCGTCTGCGTCATAAAATCAAGGTGATTGAGGAAGCGCTTGCGCGGTATGGCTTCCGGGAGGATGAGACGCTTCGGATCTTGCAGACGGTCGGAGGGCTTGATATCGCGGGGCTTTGCGGCGTCTGTCTGGGAGCGGCAGTAAACGGGCTTCCGATAGTGCTGGACGGAACCATCAGCGCGGTGGCCGCGCTGGCGGCGGAGCGGCTTGTGCCGGGGACGAAGGAGGTGCTTATCGCCTCACACGTAAGCAGGGAGCCCGCGGCGGAAAAAATACTGCGAAAGCTGGGACTGCGCCCGGTGCTTGACGGCGGTCTTGCGCTCGGTGAGGGCACCGGCGCGGTGCTTATGTTCGGGCTTTTGGACGTGGTACATGCAGTCTATGAAAACCGGACGACTTTTTCGGATATTCACATGGAAGCATATCGGAGGTTTTAGCGTATGACGGTATTGGTTTACGGGGGCAGCGGAAGCGGAAAATCCGCTTATGCGGAACAGACAGCATGTAAGCTCGCCGGGGATGGGCCTTTGTATTATCTGGCGACGATGCGCGTATACGGAGCCGAGGGCAGGGAAAAGGTAAAACGCCACAGGCGGATGCGGGCCGGGAAGGGATTCCGGACCCTGGAATGCGGGGACGGGCTTACGCCGGTTCTGCGGGAGACCGGGGGAACCGCCGTACTTTTGGAATGTCTGTCGAACCTGACGGCGAACCTTATGTTTCCTGGAGATGCGGAGGAACCTAAGACCGCGGCTGCCGTGGCGGCGGAAATCACGGAACAGGTTTTACTGCTGGCGGAGCGGGCCGCGCATCTGGTTGTGGTCACAAACAACGTATTTGAGGACGGAAATGTCTACGACAGCGGAACGATGGAATATATCCGCGCGCTCTCTGGGGTGAATCGAAACCTCGCCGAACGCGCCGACATTGTGGTGGAGATTGTGGCAGGAATCCCGGTTTTTTTGAAAGGAGCAGGTCTGTGATAACGGTAGTTCGGGCAATCGCGGTTGCATTTTCCATGTATTCGAAAATTCCGATGCCGCATTTTAAATGGCGGGAGAGGGAAATAAAATATGCGCTCTGCTTTTTCCCGTGGGTCGGAGCGGTAATCGGACTGCTGATTTTCCTCTGGCGGCGCTTTTGCCTGCGGTTTTGCGTTGGGACGGAAGCGTACGCACTGATTTTGGCGGCGATTCCGCTGGCGGTGACTGGCGGCTTTCACGTCGACGGCTTTATGGATACGATGGATGCCTTCCGGTCTTATCAGCCGCGGGAGAAAAAGCTTGAGATATTAAAGGACGCCCATATCGGGGCGTTTGCGGTGATTTGTCTGGCGCTGTACGGGCTTATTTACATCGCTGCCTGTTCCGAGCTGCGCGGGGAGAGCTGTGCCGCCATATTTGCGGCGGGATTTTTTTTATCCCGGGCGCTCAGCGGCATTGCAGCCGTCACCTTTCCCTGCGCGAAAAAAGAGGGGACGCTTTACTTTTTTGCGAGCCGGGCGCAGAAGACGGCGGTTTGCACCTTTCTTTTGCTTCAGGCGGCCGCCGCGCTTTTGTTTATGCTGTATCAGTCGGTGTGGGCCGGGACGGCGGCGGGTGCCGGAGCGTTGCTGTGCTTTGCTTATTACCGGTACCGCTGTGACAGGGAGCTTGGCGGGATTACCGGAGATACGGCGGGCTATTTTGTCACACTCTGCGAGGGCGTGATTGCCGTGATTGCGGCAGTCTCAGATCTGGTGGGACTTGCAGGATAAAAAGAGTAGAAATGAGGGGAAATATGAGGCTGATTTTGGGCGGACGGGCGCAGGGAAAACGCGCCTATGTGCAGAATACATACAAAATCCGGGCGGAGGAATTCCGTGCGGGGGAGACGGAGGCGTTTGAGGAATTGCGGGAGCAAAGGGCTTTCGATTCGTTTCATCTGTGGGTCAGGCGGAAATATGAGGAGGGCGCCGAAGTAATGGAATTGACAAAACGGCTGCTCGCGGCCAATCCGGACTGTATCATCTTGTGTGACGAGGTCGGCTGCGGTATTGTGCCGTTAGAGCACGCGGAGCGGGAATACCGGGAGCTGGTGGGCAGAGTTCAGATTTTGCTGGCGGAGCGCGCGGTCAGTGTGGAGAGGATCATATGTGGAATCAGTCAGAAAATCAAGTAATGCTGTTTTTCATCAGGCACGGTGAGACACCGGCCAATCGGCAGAAACGGTATCTCGGGAAAACGGATGAACCGCTGTCGCCCGAGGGGCGCGCGGCGCTTTTGGCGTATCGTAAGGATTGCCCGCCGGCGGATTTTCTGTTTACAAGCCCCATGCTGCGGTGCAGGCAGAGCGCGGCGCTCTTATATCCCTCCCTTTCTGGCCGGGTAATCCGGCAATGGGAAGAAATCGATTTCGGGGACTTTGAGGGGAAAAATTACCGGGAGCTCGCGGATTCCGCGGCCTATCAGGCATGGATTGACAGCGGCGGTACGCTTCCGTTTCCCGGGGGAGAAAGCAGAGAGGCGTTTATCGGCAGATGCCGGGAAGGACTGCTTTGCTGCCTGCAAATGCTGGGGAGTAAAGCGCCCGGGCAAAATCTGCCTGAGAAACGGATATCCGCGGCTCTTATCGTACACGGGGGCACCGTTATGGCGCTGCTGTCCTCCTACGGCGGCGGCAGCTACTTTGACTATGGGTGTAAAAACGGAGACGGTTACCAGTGTCTTGCTGAGTTTTGTACGGACGCGCGGGGCAATGTGCGGGAGGACACCCTGCGCTTTACGGGGGTGGAGGCGTTATGGGCTATCACATAGTATCATTTTTGGCAGGATTTATACAGGATTTGCTGTTTGGTGATCCGTACTGGCCCTATCATCCGGTGCGGCTGATGGGAGCGCTTATCAGCCGGCTGGAGCATGGGCTGTTTCGGACGGTGGAACCGAGAAATCCCGCTGCGGAGCGGCGAAGAGGTCTTTTGCTGGTTCTGCTTGTGCTGTCCGTGGTGGGAGCGGTGACGGCGGCGGCGCTGATTATAGCGTATGCGATTCACCCCTGGCTCGGCGTCGTGGTTGAGAGCGTTATGACCTATCAGGCGCTCGCCGCAAGGTGCTTAAAGGATGAGAGCATGAAGGTATATGACCGCCTTGCGGCGGGGAACCTGCCGGGGGCGAGACGCGCGGTTTCCATGATTGTCGGGCGCGATACGGAGCGTCTGAGCGAGGCGGGGGTGGCGAAGGCGGCCGTTGAGACGGTGGCGGAAAATACCTCCGACGGCGTGATTGCGCCTATGCTGTTTCTCGCGGCGGGGGGACCGGTATTGGGCTTTTTGTACAAGGCAGTCAATACGATGGACTCGATGGTCGGCTACCGCAGCGAGCGTTATCTGTATTTCGGAAGGGCGGCGGCAAGGCTGGATGATTTGGTAAATTTCCTTCCCGCCCGGATAAGCGCGCTTCTTCTGATAGCGGCTGCCGGCACTGCAGGGAAGCAGTTTTCCGGCAGGGAGGCGCTTCGGATTTTTCTGCGCGACCGCCGTAAGCATGCAAGCCCCAATGCCGGACAGACCGAAGCGGCCTGCGCCGGGGCGCTTGGCGTAAGGCTTGCCGGGGACGCCAGTTATTTCGGGAAAGTCGTAAAGAAACCGTTTCTCGGGGATGAGAAGCGGCCGGTGGAGCCCGAGGACATCCGGCGCGTCAACCGTCTGATGTACCGCAGTGCCGTGTACGGAGAACTTTTGTGCCTTGCGGCACTGCTTCTGGCAGCGTACAGGGAGTGGATTTTCTCCTGTATACTGACGCTTTGGAGATAAATAAAAGGAATGGAGGAAGAACGGATGGAGCATGGAGGAGATATTTACCGCAGGCGGGTCGAACTGGATTTTTCGGTGAACATCAACCCGCTTGGGATGCCGGAGAGTGTCAGGCGGGCGCTGTGCGCCGCGGTGGAAAAAAGCGTTTGCTATCCCGATATCCGCGCCGGGAAACTCAGGCGGGCCGCGGCGGACTGGTGCGGTGTGGCGGAGGAGGAGCTGGTATTCGGAAACGGAGCATCGGAGCTGTTTTTGGCGGTTGTCCATGCCGTGCGCCCCAAAAAGATATTAATTCCCGTTCCCTCCTTTTACGGCTATGAGCATGCGGCGGCAGCCGGATGTGAGACGGAATTTTATCCGATGCGCCCGGAGGAGGGCTTTCGGCTGACGGAGCGCATTTTGGAGCGCATAAATGAGACGGTTTCCCTGCTGTTTTTGGCAAATCCGAACAACCCCACCGGAGCGCTGGTTGAGCCGGAGCTGATGGAGCGGATTGCGGCGAAATGCCTGGCCTGCGGCGTCACGCTTGTGGTGGACGAGTGCTTTCTGGAGCTGACCGGAAAGGAAGACACATATTCCCTTAAGAAAAAACGTGCCGAATATCCCAATGTGATTCTTATACGGGCGTTTACCAAGCTGTTTGCCATGCCGGGCGTCAGGCTGGGCTATGCCGTCTGCGGGGAAAAGACGGCGGTGCGGCTCCGCGCGCAGCTTCCCGAATGGAATCTCTCGGTATTTGCACAGGAGGCGGGAACGGCTGCGCTTGGGGAAAGGATGTATGTGGAGCGTGCCGTCGCCTGTATCGTGGAGCAGCGGCGCTATCTTGAGGGGGTGCTCAGGGAAAACGGCTGCACCGTATATCCGTCGGATGCCTGCTATCTGCTTTTTACATCTCCGCTTCTGCTGTACGAACTCTTTTTAGAGCGCGGTATTTTAATCCGTGACTGCGGTAACTTCCGCGGGCTGCGGCAGGGCTTTTACCGCATCGCCGTAAAATCACCGGAAGAAAACCGGCGGTTTGCAGCCGCGTTTTCGGAGCTGGCAGGGAAAGAAGCGGATACCGGGGCGGCGCGGCTTGAGTATGTATTGCCGAAGGATATAGAGCGGCGCAGCTTTGAGATTATAAAAACGGAGCTTTCGCGCCGGGGCATTGTGCTCCCGCCGGAGCAGGAGGCGGTGACGATGCGCGTCATTCACACGAGCGCGGATTTCAGCTATGCGGATACTATGACCTATACCGGGAATGCCGTGGCGGAGGCAAAGCGGCTGCTTTTACAGGGAGCGCATATTGTAACCGATACCAACATGGCGCTTTCCGGTATTCATAAAAAGACGCTGGAGAGCTTCGGCGGAAAGGCACATTGCTTTATGGCGGACGAAGAGCTTGCGGCGGAGGCAAAGCGGCGGGGAACGACGCGGGCGGCGGTCTGCATGGAGCGGGCGGCTGCGCTTAAAGGGCCGGTCATTTTTGCCGTCGGGAATGCGCCGACGGCGCTTGTAAAGCTTTGCGAGATGATGGAGGCGGGCGTTTACCGTCCCGCGTTTGTCATCGGCGTTCCCGTAGGCTTTGTGAATGTGGAGGCCGCAAAGGAAATGATTTTGAGGACAGGAGTTCCCTGTATCGTCAACCGGGGAAGGAAGGGCGGAAGCAATGTGGCGGCAGCCGTCTGCAACGCGCTTCTTTATGAACTGAGGGACAGGGGATAGAACCTGGCTGGAAGAAACGGAGGACAGGGCAATGCGTTACGGCTTTACGACCGGAAGCTGCGCGGCAGCCGCCGCAAAGGCCGCCGCCTATATGCTGCTGATTGGCAGGGAAAAAACGGAAATTGTGATTGACACCCCAAAGGGAATTCCCTACCGTGCCCGGATTACGGATATTCACCGCAGTGAAGCCCGGGTGCGCTGCGCGGTCATAAAGGACGGCGGGGACGACCCGGATATCACCACGGGGAGCAAAATCGTTGCGGAGGTTTCTTTTCGGAAAGGAAAAAGAAACACCGGGGAGCCGGAGTCATCCGGAATTGCAATCGTCGGCGGGGCGGGTATCGGAGTTGTCACGAGGCCGGGACTCAACCAGCCTGTGGGCGCAGCGGCGATCAATGAGGTGCCGCGGCAGATGATTCAAAAGGAGGTCGCGGAGGTCTGCGCGCTGGCTGATTATCAAGGCGGCCTGACGGTGGAGCTGTCGGTGCCGGAGGGAGAGAAGCTTGCCGCGGGCACGTTCAATCCGAGGCTCGGCATCATCGGGGGAATTTCCATTCTCGGAACCAGCGGCATTGTGGAACCGATGAGCACACAGGCGCTGCTCGATTCTATCCGCCTTGAGCTTGGACAGAGGCGGGCGGAAGGCCGCAGCGTTATTGCGGCAGCCCCCGGAAATTACGGTCTGGAATATATGAAGCGCACCTACGGCTACGATTTGGAGCAAAGCGTAAAATGCAGCAATTTTATCGGGGATACCGTTGACATGGCTGCGGAGTGCGGTTTTTCGGGACTGCTTTTGACCGGGCATATCGGAAAGCTGGTAAAGGCCGCAGGCGGTATGCTTAACACGCATTCAAGGGAGGGAGACTGCCGGGCGGAGCTTATGGCTGCGGCCGCGCTTCGCGCCGGGGCGGACGCGGATACGGCGCGTGATATTTTAGCGTGTGCCGTCACCGAGGAGGCCGTGCAAATCTTAAAGGAGAAACGGCTCTTAGAACCGGCGATGCGGGATTTGATGGAAAAAATAATGTTTCATCTGAAGCGGAGGGCGGATGGCAGGCTTGACGTGGAATGTATTTTGTATTCAAGCCGCTACGGTTCACTGGCGGAAAGTGACGGCGCAAAGGATCTGCTGCGCCGGGTGATGGAGGAAAAATGATTTATTTTGTTGGAGCGGGAAGCGGCGCGGAGGATTTGATCACTGTCCGCGGGATGCGTCTTTTGGAAAAGGCGGATGTCATTATCTATGCGGGGTCTTTGGTGAATCCGAAGCTGCTTTCCTATGCAAAAAAGGAATGTGCGGTATATAACAGCGCCGAAATGACGCTGGAGGAGATTTTTTCTGTCATGCAAAAGGCAGAGGCGCGGTGCGGGCTGACGGTGCGGCTGCATACCGGTGACCCCAGCCTTTACGGCGCCATCAAAGAGCAGATGGATTTGCTGCGGGAGGCAGGGATTGCCTATGAGAGCTGTCCGGGAGTGAGCGCCTGCTTCGGCGCGGCGGCTTCGCTGAACCTGGAATATACCGTACCGGGCATTTCCCAGAGCCTGATTATTACCCGCATGGCGGGGAGAACGCCGGTGCCCGAAAAAGAAAGCATTGAAAGCTTCGCGGCGCACGGGTCGACAATGGCAATTTATTTGAGTACCGCAAGAATGGCCGAGCTTGCCGCTCGTCTCATGGACGGCGGTTATCTGCCGGACACACCGGCGGCGCTGGTGTATAAGGCCACCTGGCCCGAGGAGGAGGTTTATCGCTGCACGGTCGGCACGCTTGCGCGGACGGCGGAGGAACACCATATTACGAAAACAGCGCTGGTGCTTGTGGGGAAGGTACTTGCGGGAGGCGGCAGCCGGTCCCGGCTTTACGCGCCGGATTTCGAGACAGAGTTCCGAAAGAAGAAGGAGAGCGGCCATGAGGATTGATGTCATCAGCTTTACGGACCGCGGCCTCCTGCTTTCCGTGCGTACTGCACTGCGGCTGCGGGAGTCTGGATTTGGCGAGGCGGTTTTGTATACAAAGCACAGGGGCAGCCGTAAGGAGAGCGGCGTGCAGCCGGTGGAGGAAAGTATATACGAGTGGACCGCGGAGCGTTTCCGGCGGCAGATTCCCATTCTGTTTATCGGAGCCTGCGGGATTGCGGTCCGTGCGGCGGCACCCGCCATTCGGGACAAGCTTACGGATATACCGGTACTGGTCATGGACGAGGCGGGCTGCTATGTGATTCCGATTCTGTCGGGACACTGGGGAGGGGCAAACCGTCTTGCAAACTGTCTTGCGGAGCTTTTGGGCGCGCGGGCAATCATCACGACGGCGACCGATGTCAATGGCCGCTTTGCCGTTGATGTGTTCGCGCGGGAAAATGGTCTTTCTGTTTTTAATAAAGAAGGGATTGCAGCAGTGTCCGCCCGGCTGCTTGCCGGGAGGCAGGTGACGGCTGCCTGCGAGCGGGAAATCGCGGGGACGGTGCCGGACGGAGTGTGTGTCCTTGGCACGGGAGAGGACGGCGCATGGGACATGCCGGATATATGGATTGGACTTGCGGGGCGGCGGGCGGTTCTGTGGCTGATTCCGCGCTGCCTCGTGCTCGGGATGGGCTGTAAAAAAGGAAAGACATGTGCGCAAATCGAGGCGTTTGTAAAGGCGGAGCTAAAGAAGCTGGGGCTCCCCATACAGGCGGCAGCCGCGCTTGCTACGATAGACTGCAAACGGGAGGAACCGGGATTTCTGGAATTTGCGGACAAATACCGCCTGTCGTTTGTAACGTACGGCAGCGAGGCGCTGGCGCGCGTGCCGGGTGATTTTTCCGCCTCGGATTTTGTGCAGAGCCGGGTCGGCGTGGATAATGTCTGCGAGCGGGCGGCGATTGCGGCGTGCCGGGCGGACGGCAATGAGGGGCTTTTGCTTGCCAAAACGGCGCGGGAGGGAATGACGCTTGCCGTAGCAAAGAGGAAATGGAGTGTGACGTGGGATGAAGCATAAGATTTATATTGTGGGAATCGGGCCCGGTGCGGAGGAGCTGATGACGAAGCAGGTGTATGAGATCCTGCGGGACTGTGATACTATCGTCGGTTATCCGGTATATTTAAACCTGCTGGGAGAGGCCTTTGCGGAAAAGGAAATGCTTTCCACACCGATGAGAAAGGAACAGGAGCGCTGTCTTTTGTGCTTTCAAAAGGCGCGGGAGGGAAAACGGGTAGCGCTGATTTGCAGCGGGGACGCCGGGGTTTACGGCATGGCCTCCCTGATGTATGAGCTCGGCGAGGCTTATCCCGACTGTGAGCTTGCGGTGCTTCCCGGAGTGACGGCGGCTCTCGGCGGAGCGGCCCTTCTCGGCGCACCCTTGAACCATGATTTCTGTGTCATCAGCTTAAGCGATCTTCTGACCCCGTGGGAAAAAATTAAAGCGCGGCTGATTGCGGCGGCGGAGGGAGACTTTGCCATTGCGATTTATAACCCCGCGAGCCACAGGCGGGCGGATTATTTAAAACGGGCCTGTGACATTCTGCTGGAGCGACTGCCGGCGGAAAGACCCTGCGGCTATGTGGAAAATATCGGCAGGGAAAAGGAAAGCATCGAAATCTGCACGCTCGGGGAGCTTGGGGAGCGCCGGGTCAATATGTTTACCACCGTGTTTGTCGGCAGCTCGGCGACGGAGGTGCTTGGAGGACATTTGGTAACAAGACGGGGCTATGAGGTAAAACAGCGCGGGGAGATAAATGCGCGGGAGGTTTAGCGGGGAGGAAGGCCATGGACGAAATCTTGATTTTTTCCGGTACGACGGAGGGAAGAGAATTTGCCGATATTTTGGACGCGTCGGGGATTCCGGCGACTGTCTGCGTCGCAACGGATTACGGTGAGGCGGTTATGGAGCCGGGCAGACTTCGCACCGTGCGGAAAGGAAGACTGAACCGTGAGGAAATGGAGCACCTGTGCATGGGAGAGGACGGGAAGCCGCGTTTTCTGGCGGTGGTGGATGCGACTCATCCCTATGCGGTTCTGGCGTCCCGGCATATCAGCCTGGCGGCGGAGCACTGTGGACTGCCGTATTACCGACTGCTTCGTGATTTGTCCGAGCCGGAGGGCTTCGGGGAGGGCGTTTCCTGTTTTCAGAGCCATGCGGATTGTGCGCGGGCGCTGGCGCAGACGAACGGTACGATTTTGCTCACGACGGGAAGCAACGAGCTTTGGCGCTACTGTGCCGACGAGGCTGTCAGAAACCGTCTTTATGTCCGGGTGCTGCCCGGAATGGAGAGCCTGCGCCTCTGTATGGAGCAGGGGCTTAAGGGAAAGCAGATTATCGCAATGCAGGGGCCGTTTTCGGAGGAGCTGAACGCCGCGCTGCTAAGGCAGCTTGGAATTTGCTGTCTGGTGACAAAGGAGAGCGGAGCGGCGGGCGGTTATCCGGAAAAAATCCGGGCGGCGCAAAGCCTCGGTGTTTCCGTTTTTGTGGTCGAAAATCCCGAATACGGATTGCGGCGCGCCCCGGGTGGAAATATGGAAAAGCTGCTCGCGTGCATAGAGCGCCTTGTCGGCAAAACGCTGGTGCGCCCCAAAATGGAGCTTACTCTGGCGGGCGCGGGGATGGGGAATCCCGAGCTGTTCACCGGGGAGGTACGCAGGGCGGTGACGGAGGCGGACTATTTGTTCGGGGCAAAGCGTCTGCTTGCGGCCGTGCCGGAGCGCTGGAATACTGCGGCGGTGCGCAGGCCCTGGTATCTTGCCGAGGATATTCTGCCCTTCCTCTCGCGGGAGAGGGACAGGCAGCCGGGCAAAAAGCTTCGCGCAGTTGTATTGTTTTCGGGAGATACAGGCTTTTACAGCGGTGCCAAAAAGCTGTATCGGGAGGCTCTTTCCTGGCAGGAGCAGGGGATAGCGGAGGTGCGTGTCTGTCCTGGAATTTCCTCGGTATCCTATCTGGCCGCAAAGCTTGGCACATCCTGGCAGGATGCCGCCGTGGTCAGTCTGCACGGAGCCGACCGGCTTCACACCCTTATGGAGCTGGTGAAAACGCACCGAAAGGTGTTTGCTCTTACGTCGGGGGCGGCCGATATGCGCCGTATCGGAGAAGGTCTGCTTTCATGCGGGCTTACCGGGGTGACGGTCACGGCCGGTTTCGCGTTATCCTGCCCGGAGGAAAAAATCTTAACGCTCACGCCGCGGGAGAGCGCCGGATTGGCGGAGGAGGGGCTTTATACCTGTCTGCTTCAAAATCCTGCCGCCGCAGAGTGGGAGCGGGAAGACTTCTGTCTGACGCACGGGCTGCCGGATGAGGCGTTCTGCCGGGAGGAAGTGCCGATGACGAAGGAGGAGGTGCGGGAGGTGTCGGTCTGTAAATTGAGGCTTTCACGAAATGCCGTGCTCTATGACATCGGAAGCGGTACAGGCTCCATTGCGGTCGAGGCGGCGAGGCTCTCGCCCGAAATTCAGGTATATGCCGTGGAGCGCAGTGAAAAGGCTGCCGCCCTGATACGGAAAAATTGCGCACGGTTCGGTCTGACGAATGTTTCCGTTATCTGCGGGGAAGCGCCGGAAGCGTTTGAGCAGCTGCCCGCGGCCACCCATGCGTTTATCGGCGGAAGCGGCGGAAGGCTTGGGGAGATTTTGCAGGCTCTGTTCAAAAAAAATCCGCGCCTTCGAGTTGTGATAAATGCCGTCACGCTGGAGACAATCGGAGAAATCACTTCTATTTTAAAGGAGTGTAAGGCAGAGGAGCAGGAAATCGTACAGGTGGCGGTAAGCCGCGCAAAGCAGGCGGGCAGCTATCATCTGATGCGGGCAGAAAATCCCGTGTTTGTGGCAGCCTTCCGGTTTGCGGGGAAAAAGCAGCCCTGACAAAAGGCAGGAAAGGAGGACGGCTATGCATATTCCAAGAATTTTAATCGGGGCGGCGGGCAGCGGCAGCGGAAAAACGCTTTTGACCTGTGCCCTGCTTGCAGCGTTTCAGAGGGACGGCAAAAGGCTTCGGGCATTTAAATGCGGGCCGGATTATATCGACCCGATGTTTCACCGCACGGTGCTTCACGTTCCGTCGGAAAATCTCGATACCTTTTTTACCGGGGAAGGCGGGACGCGCCGGCTTTTTTTGGAAGCGGCGGAGGGCGCGGATTTGGCGGTGATGGAGGGAGTGATGGGACTCTATGACGGGCTTGGAGGCATCCGTAAGGAGGGTTCCTCCTATCATCTGGCAAAGGCGACGAAAACGCCGGTGATTCTGGTGATTGACGCGCACGGCATGGGAAGGAGCGTGCTTCCCCTGATTGCCGGATTTTTATCCTATGACACCGAAGGGCTGATACATGGAATTATCTTAAACCGTATGACACAGGCGTTTTATGAGACAATCCGGCCGGAGATAGAGCGGACGTTTCCGGCAAAGCTGCTGGGATATGTCCCGAAGCTGCCCGAGCTTGGCCTTACGAGCCGGCACCTTGGCCTAAAGCTGCCTGGGGAGCAGGAGGGGCTTCGGAAACAGCTTGCCGAGGCGGCAGCCGTGCTCCGGCAGACTGTCGATCTTGGGCGTCTGCTCGCCATTGCGGACGGCGCGGTGCCACTATATAAGGAAGAAACACTTCCGGTCTCGGAAGAGCGGGAGGCTTCCGTGCGCCGAAAGGAGGCAGCGCGGGCGCAGGTTAAGATAGCGGTTGCCCGTGATGAGGCGTTTTGCTTTTATTACGAGAATAATCTGCGGATGTTAAAAAACGCGGGGGCCAGGCTTTTGTTTTTTTCCCCGCTCCGCGATAAGGAAATCCCCAAGGAGGCCGATGCCCTGCTGTTAGGCGGCGGCTACCCGGAGCTTTTTTCGGGGGAGCTTGCCGAAAATGCCGCCATGCTGGCGGACGTGCGCGAAAAGATCACCGCCGGGCTTCCGACAGCCGCCGAGTGCGGAGGATTTTTGTATCTTCACGAGGAATTGGAGGATATGGAGAAAAGGAGGCATAAAATGGCCGGCATCGTACCGGGGGCCTGTTTTTATACGGGCAGGCCGGTGCGTTTCGGGTATGTCGAATTGCAGGAGAAAAAAGAAATTTTCCTGCCGCGGGGAGACGTAATCCGGGGACATGAGTTCCATTATTTTGACAGTGAAAATAACGGGACGGGGTGCCGCGCGAAAAAGCCGGTCAGCGGAAAGGGCTGGGACTGCATTTTTCACGGGGAGACGCAGTGGCTGGGCTTTCCGCATCTTTACTATGCATCCAACCCGGAATTTGTCCGGAGATTTTTGGGAAAGGCAAAAGAATATGCAAAGAGAGCACAGACACGTATCAATTGATTCCTATGCGTATCTTTCGGGGATGAGGGATTGGAATTCCAGTTATAAGGTGCTGTTTTCCGCTGCGGCGCTCATTGCCGTTCTTGCGGCAGACCGACCGGCCGTTTCCCTTGGCACGGTTTTTTATATGCTGCTGCTTACGGTGGGAAAGGGAGGCGTGCGGCTGCGCGATTATATCCGCCTGCTGGGGATTCCCGCAACGTTTATCCTGCTGGGAGGACTGGCGGTTGCGTTGGAGTTTTCGGGGGAGGTTCCCGGCGGAACGCTTGCGACCCTGCGGCTTGGCGGAGTCTTTGTCTGCGTCACAGAGCGGGGACTTTCGCTTGCGGTTACGCTTGGCTTAAAGGCGCTCGGGGCGGTCAGCGCGGTCTTTATGATGACGCTTTCCACGCCGATGGGGGAGCTTCTTGCGGTATTGCGCAGACTGCGTATCCCGGCGCTTATGATAGAGCTGATGCATTTGATTTACCGCTATATTTTTCTGCTGTTTGACATCAGTGCGCGGCAGCGGGAAGCGGCATATGCGAGGCTCGGCTACCGTGATTTTAAGACATCGCTGCGCACCTTCGGCAGTACGCTTGCCAATCTGCTGCTGCTTTCCATGAAACGCTCCGAGCTTTATTATGATGCGCTGGAGGCCAGAGGCTATGACGGAGGCTGCCGTTTCTGGGAGGAGAGAAAACGGCTGACCGTCGGGCAGCTTTGGTACGGGGCGCTTTACGTCACTATGGCGGCGCTGTTGATGGGAGGATTGTAGAGATGGAGCCTGTGATCGAAGTAAAAAATCTGTGTTTTTCCTACGATGGGGAAGCAGAGGCACTCACGGATGTTTCCGTGCGCATTTATGAGGGAGAAAAAATTGCGGTGCTGGGTGAAAACGGGGCCGGCAAATCCACATTTTTTCTGAATTTAAACGGTGTCCGTCAGCCGGAGTCCGGCGAGATTTTACTGCGCGGTGAGCCAATCGGAAAAAAGAACCGAAAAAAGCTGCTTCGGAATGTCGGGATTGTGTTTCAGGACGCGGACAGCCAGATTGTCGCTTCCACGGTAAAGGCGGAGGTGGCGTTTGGCCCGTTAAATATGGGATTGTCACGTGAGGAGACGGAAAAAAGGACGTATGCCGCTCTGCGCCAGATGGATTTGGAGGCCTATGAAACGCGCCCGCCTCACGCTTTAAGCGGCGGGGAGAAGAAGCGGGTGGGCATTGCGGACATTCTTGCCATGGAGGTTCCGGTAATTATTTTTGACGAGCCGACGGCGGCGCTCGACGCCGTCAGCGCCGATATGCTGGAGCAGATTTTGCAGCAGCTTGGGGAGGAAGGGAAGACGATTGTGCTCTCCACGCATGACGTTGACTTTGCGTACCGCTTTGCGGAGCGGATTTTGGTGTTTTCCGGCGGAAAAATCATCGGGGACGGCACACCGGAGCAGATTTTTTCTGATGAACGCCTGCTTGCCGCGGCGCGTCTGAGAAAACCCATGCTGCTTACAGTGTATGAGCTGCTGCGGCAGCGGGGCATGGCGAAGGAGCGGGAGCGGCTTCCGAAGACAGTGCCGGAGCTTGCCGGGCTGCTTTTATAGCGCAGGCGCCTTTTGAATGAAACGAGGATAAAATACGGGAATTTTCCGGTATTTTAGATAAACAGGGCGGCAAACGCCCGAAAAAAAGAAAGAGAGGAAAGAAAAATGTCAAAAAAGCACATGAAGCTGACAGCGGCGCTGGCAGGATTTTCGCTGGCGTTTTGCGTATCCACGACGGTGAGCGCCATGCACATTATGGAGGGGTATCTTCCCCCGCAATATTGCATCGCATGGGGCGTATTATGCCTTCCGTTTCTGGTGACGGGATTTTTATCCATCCGAAAAAAGCTTGAGGAAAACCGCAGGAACATCACTCTGCTTGCGATGGCGGGCGCGTTTATTTTTGTGATTTCATCCTTAAAGATTCCGTCCGTGACCGGAAGCTGCTCCCACATGACGGGAACCGGTCTCGGCGCGATTTTATTCGGGCCCTCGGCGGTTTCGATTCTCGGAATCATTGTTCTGATTTTTCAGGCAATCCTGCTGGCGCACGGGGGCCTTACCACTTTGGGAGCAAATACCTTTTCCATGGCGATCGCCGGACCGCTGCTTTCTTACGGGGTATACAGGCTCTGTAAAAAATTGTCGGTGAACCGGTGGGTGTCCGTATTTTTGGCGGCATTTATCGGTGATCTTTTTACATACTGCGTCACGAGCGTACAGCTTGCCCTGGCTTATCCGTCGGAGGCGGGCGGTGTGTGGGCTTCCGTAGGAAAGTTTCTGGGAGTGTTCGCGCCTACACAGCTTCCGCTGGCCGTTCTGGAGGGAATCCTGACCGTGCTGATCATGATGGCGCTTGAAGCCTACGCAAAACCGGAGCTTAAGATGATTGGATTTCACAGGGAGGTAAAATAGATGAAAAAAGGAAGAATAACAGTGGCGGCACTTGTAATCGCGGCGCTTTTGATTGCGCTGATTCCCCTGTTCGCACTGCGGGGAGCCGAATTTGGAGGCTCCGACGATGCGGGAAGCGTGATGGTCGAGGAGATTACCGGAGGCTATGAACCCTGGTTTACGCCCGTGTTGGAGACAATCCTTCACGGAGAACTTCCGGGCGAGGTTGAGAGCCTGTTTTTCTGCATCCAGACAGGGATTGGCGTCGGTATTATCGCCTTTGTGATGGGGCGCTTTGTGGAGCGGAAAAAGTGGATGCCGAAGGAGTAAAGCAAATGAAAACGGGTATTTTGGCGGTGAGCTTTGGCACGACCTACCGCGACACAAGAGAAAAAAATATTGAGGCGCTTGTTGCGGCAGTCCGGGCTTCCTACCCGGACTGCCAGGTATATCAGGCGTATTCGAGCGGACTCATCAGAAAGGCGGTTCTTGCGCGGGAGGGGCTTGCCATTTTCGGGGTCGCGGAGGCGCTTTTGCGGATGAAGGAGGACGGTGTAAAACGTGTGGTTTTGATGCCGACACACATCATCGACGGAATCGAAAATCATCGCATGAAGCAGGCGGCCAGGGAACACCGCGGTGATTTTGCGCGCATGGAAATTTCGGACGTGCTGCTTGCGTCCGAAGCGGACTACGGAAAAACAGCTTTGGCCCTGTGGGAGGGCGTGAGGGAGGAAGCCGGCCGTGACCCGGTCATTTTTATGGGACACGGGACAGCGCATCCGGCAGATGAAAGCTATGCGAAGCTGGAGCGGGAGCTCAATCGGCTGACGGACAACGGGGTTTATATCGCAACGGTGGAAGGAGCCGTTACGATTTCCGATGTTGCGGCACGTCTTGGCAGCGACGGGCGGCTTTGCGGAAGGATTCTTCTGGCACCGCTGATGCTGGTCGCCGGGGACCATGCGAGAAACGATATGGCGGGGGAGAAACATTCCTTCGCGTCGAAGCTGAGAGCACTTGGCTGCCGGCCCGACTGCCTGCTGCGGGGCATCGGGGAGTATGAAGGAATAAGAGCGGTTTATCTGGAGCACCTCGGCAGGGCAATGGAGCGGATTCGAAGGTAAGAAACGAGGTAAGTATGGAAAAACACACAATGACAGGAATCCTATACGGTGTGGGCGTCGGTCCCGGCGACCCGGAATTAATCACCTGTAAAGCTGTCCGGATCATGCGGCAGAGTGATATTTTGCTGATTCCGGCAAAAACAGAACAGGCTTGTATCTCATATGGCATTGCACGGGCGGCGTGTCCCGAGCTTGCCCGAAAAGAAAAGCTCTGCCTGCCGTTTCCCATGTCAAAGGACGCCGGTGTTATCGCGGCGGCGCACGACGCTGTCTGTGAAAAGGTGAAAGGGCTGCTGACAGAGGGAAAGCAGGCGGCGTTTCTCACGCTCGGCGACCCCTGTATCTATGCGACCTATCATTATCTGCACCGGAGAATCCGTGAAGCGGGAGGGCGCGCGGAGGTGATAAACGGAGTGCCCTCCTTTTGCGCGGCGGCAGGCGTCCTCGGCATTTCTTTGGGAGAGGGAGGGGAACAAATTCATATCATACCGGCGTCCTATGAAATTGAAGATTCCCTCGCGCTGCCCGGGACAAAAATTTACATGAAATCCGGCAAAAAGCTGGAGCAGTTGAAGGAATTCCTGCAGAAAAGCGGCAGGAAAGAAAAACTGGAAGTGTATTCCGTGGAGAATTGTGGTATGATAGGGGAAAAAATCACGCGGGGCATCGAAGGGCTCAGTTCTGCGTCCGGGTACCTGACGACGGTGATTGTAAAGGAAAAGGGAGAAGCATAATTGGAAGATTCTTATCGTTATTTTGAAAACAGGGCATGCAAATATTATCCGTGCCATGAGTGCAATCCGGGCATGACGGGTTTCAACTGCCTTTTTTGCTTTTGTCCTCTCTATGAAAGGGAGCACTGTCCGGGGAAACCGGAATATATTATGAGTGACGGGAAAAAAATAAAATCCTGCATGAACTGTACCTTCCCGCACCGGCCCGAAAATTACGATGTGATTATGCGTCTTTTGCGAAAATAGGCCGGCGCTGCCGGGCAGAGACTGCGGAGGTGTGCGGAAATGGAAAAATTCGTGCGGACAAATATGAGAAGCCTTCTGACGTCGGCTTTTCTTAAGCGTGTGGGGGAACAGTATCATTTTGAAGAAAAGCATCGCAAACTGCTTTTTGCTACGGCGGAGGATATGCGCGCGCAGCTTGCGGGGCAGGAGGGCTTTTTTTGTATCCGTCCCGGGCAAAACCCGCAGGCGCGGGGGATCTGGCGGGGACACGAGGATGATTATGTGATAGGGATTATAACGCTTGGAGAAGGAATTGACGCGCTGCAGGAGCGGTATCAGTGTGCCGGGCGGTTCGAGGAGGCCTATATGGCGGAGACGATTGCCTGGGAGCTGCTGCGCGCGGGCTACGGGCAGTTCCGACGGTGGACCGAGGCGCAGCTGAGACAGCGTCTGGTGTCCTTTCGCTTTTTCGGCGAGGAGCCGGAGCTTCCCCTTGCGTGGATACCAAAGCTTCTTGCGCTTACCGGGCAGACGAGGGTGAGCTGCAACCGTGCATATTGCCTTTCTCCGAAAAAGAGCGCGGTATTTTTAGCCGAAATGTCCGGGGCGGCTCCGTCCTGCGCCGGACACAAGCGGCCACCGGAGGCGGAAATCTGCGCTTCCTGCGGGAATTTGAATTGTGCATACCGGGTTTAAAATAGGCGTTCACATCTGCAGATTGACGACAGATGTAAGAATAAATTTGGTGATTATTTCAGAAAATATCCCAAAAAACAGATATATTTTTGGTTACTTGGTTGGTTCTATTTTTATCGAACAAAGTTTCGAACAGGCTTATGGCTGATAAAAGAAAAGAAAAAATGGAAAATTATAGGCAATTGTAAGTAAATTTTTACAGAGGGGGTGTGAATAAAAAATTTGACTTTTGGAAATAACCTAAGTATGATTAGTGCCTGTATCGAATGGCAGAACAGCCATATTGTCATAGATGTGTATCATTCTTGAGGAAAGGAGCAAAATGAGAAAAAAAATATTGGGCGCTGTTGTCCTGCTGATGCTTATGCTCAGCTTGGGATTTGTGTCCAACATTCAGGAGGTAAGGGAGCTGCCGGAGCAGACAGCCGGAACAGAGTCCTTATATTCCGGGTATTCATTTACGCCAGAATCAGATGAAGAAACAGGGATTGAAAAAAGAAATGTAATTTGGGTGACCTCCTCTTATGAGGAATTTCCAAAAGAGACAGAGATAATAGAAGATACAGAGACACAGACGGACACACAGGAAGAACCGGCTGCGGAGATTGAGGCAGCGGAGGTGACGGAAAGTGCGGAGGTGTCGGCGGAAATAAACGGCAATCGTTGGGGAATCACGCTGACGGAGGACGAGATTGATCTGCTGGCGCGGATTGTCTGGCTGGAATCCCAGGGGGAGCCGGTGACCGGACAGCAGGCCGTCGTCGAGGTCGTTTTTAACCGGATGTGTTCCGGCGTATACCCGGCTACGCTTTATGAGGTATTGAGCCAGGAAAATCCCGTGCAGTTCTGCTCGTGGAAAAACCGGGACCGGGCGCAGCCGACGCAGAAGGAATATGATTCGATTTACAGTGTATTAAACGGAGAAACAAGCATATTAAGAAATGATACAATGTATTTTTCCACGTTTCCCCTGACGGAGCATGTGGAGGTGAAAATTGGCGGACATTATTTTTGTTATTGAGGCAAAGCCGCCGGAAAAAAGACTGCTGGAACAATCGGTGTTTCCGTAGTCTTTTTTTTATGGTATGATATAGAAAGCCGCGGCCGCTTACACGAAAAAGCCGCGGCGGAAAATACATATATGCCGGAGTGCCGCCGACAGGCCGGCGGGTGTGCCCCGGAACGGAGATTGGCATGAGTGAAAGGATAGAAGGTAACGTGACGGAACGTCAGGCAGAGATTGAAAAGAGCCTGCGCAAAAAATTTCATAAGGACATATTCAGCCGCTTTACAAAGGCTATCAACACCTACGAGCTTGTAAAGGAAGGGGACAGGATTGCGGTATGCATTTCGGGCGGCAAGGATTCCATGCTGCTTGCAAAATGCTTTCAGGAGCTGACGCGCCACAGGAAGGTACGGTTCGAACTGGAATTTCTGGTGATGGATCCGGGCTATGCTGCGGCAAACAGGCAGCGCATAGAGGAAAATGCAAGGCTCATGGGGATTCCGCTCACCATTTTTGAGACGCAGATTTTTAATACCGTATTTGAGATTGAAAAGAATCCCTGTTATCTCTGCGCGAGAATGCGCCGGGGACATCTCTATGCGAAGGCGAGGGAGCTCGGATGCAATAAGATTGCGCTCGGACATCACTATGACGATGTGATTGAGACAATTCTCATGGGCATGCTCTATGGGGCGCAGATCCAGACCATGATGCCGAAGCTGCACAGCACGCATTTTCCGGGGATGGAGCTGATACGTCCGCTGTATCTGGTGCGGGAGGCGGATATCAAACGCTGGAGAGATTACAACGGCCTGCGGTTTTTACAGTGCGCCTGCCGTTTCACAGAGCAGAGTGAGCACAGCAAAAGCGACAGGGAGAATCTCTCCAAACGCCGGGAAATCAAGCATTTAATAGCCGAATTGAAAAAACAAAATCCATATGTGGAATCGAATATATTTAAGAGCGTGGAAAATGTAAACTTAAGTACCGTTATCGCTTACAAAAAGGAAGGGGTGGTACATCATTTTCTGGATACCTATGACGGATTGGCGGAGGCTGATGAGAAGCAATGAGCATATTATTTCTGTTTGCCGTTTATACGGCGCTGCTTTGCGGGCTGATTGCCGTTGTGTGCAGCGGGAAATACCGGAAATATTACATTTGGGCAAAGGCAGCATGCAGCTTTTCGTTTCTTGCGGTTCTTTTTGCCGCCCGGTTTCTTACGGGTGAGAATGACCGGTTTTTTATGATGCTTCCCGCGTTTTTTTGCTGCTTTGCGGGAGATATACTGCTTGGATTTTATAACCGTTTCCGCAGGAAACCGCAGTTTTTGGCGGGACTTTTCGTATTCCTGGCGGGGCATCTCTTTTTTGTGCGTTGGATTTGCACGGAGGGCGGGATGGCTTTTTCGGATGTGCTTTTTCCGCTGGGAGCGGTGGGACTGGCGCTGCTGCTGACCTCCATGAAGCGCATGCATACGGGAAGGCTGCGTCCCTTTACCCTGATTTACGCATTTTTTGTGGCGCTGTTTTTTTCCGCCGCGGTGCGGCTTGCCGTTACCCGTCCGGCGTGGGAAAACGCGGCTGCGGCCTTGGGGGCCGGATTAATTCTGGTCTCGGATATCTCGATTCTGTTTCTTTATTTTTATAAGCGCGGCGGAGTCAAAATTCACGTTTTTAATCTGTTGACCTATTATTACGGCATGTTTGTACTGGCGGGAAGTTTGTTTCTTTTTTCTATTTAAAAAAATCCGGAAAACTGGTATAATGAAGCGGGTTTCAGTGATCCGTTTTTTGGGAAAAAGAGGCTGAACGGAAAAGGAACGGAATATGGATAAACAGCAGAAGATTATGGAGCGTGCGATAAAGGAGGAGATGGATTTTATCGCATATGTAGATATGGAAACCGGTGTGCTGCGTACCATTGTCACCAATGCGCAGAGCTGCGTGTTGCCGCCGGAGTGCGGGGATTATCAGGAAATCAATGACACATACATTCCGCAGTATATACATCCGGAGGATCGGGAACGATGTAAATCAGAATTTCTCCTTTCCAATATCAGGGAAAAGCTGAGTGAAAAGGAACGCGTGGAGGTGTCGTATCGTCTGCTGTGCGGTGGGGAGTACCGCAGGAAGACCATGAGCTTTTATTACTATAATGACAAAAAGGACATGCTTGTGCTGGTTCGCCATGACATTACGGAGAGCTTTGTGGAAGAGTGCAAGCTTCGGGAAAAGCTTTATCGGGCGGATCGTTCGAAAAGTGAGTTCCTTGAGCGCATGAGCCATGAGATACGCACGCCGATGAATTCCATTATCGGTCTTTCTTACCTGAGCAGAGAGAACATCAAAAACGAAAAGCAGGTACTGGAAAATCTCGATAAAATTGAGAAGTCGGCGCAATTTCTGCGCTCCCTGATTGACGATATTTTAAATCTCTCCCTGCTGGAGAGCGGGAGAGTCGCGGATAATAAGGAAGTAACTGCATTTACTCCGTTTTTGGAGGAGCTCTGCCGTGATATTTCAAGGAGGACGGCGGAGAAACAGATTCATTTTTCGATGCAGGCAAGAGGCGATTTTGAAAAGGAGTATCTGTTCGATGGCGGAAAGCTGCGGGAGGCATTGTTTGGTATTCTGGAAAATGCGGTGAAATATACGCTGCCGGAGGGAAGAATCGATTTTATCGTTGAGCTTTTGATGGAGACCGGGAAAAACGCCACATTCCGCTTTGAGGTGCATGATACGGGAATCGGGATGGATGAGAAGTTTCTCCCGCATGCCTTTGACGCCTTTGAGCAGGAGGGAGACGCGGATATGACGCTTTACGGCGGCACCGGTCTGGGACTTGCGATTTCAAAGAATATTATTGAATTTATGGGCGGCAGAATTGACGCGTACAGCGAGAAGGGAAAGGGTTCCACGTTTGTGGCGACGGTCACGCTGGAGAAAGCGTTCCGCTCCGGCAGAAGCAGAATGCGTTATGAAAAATCCGGCGGGCTTACATATGATTTTACCGGTAAGCGCATACTTTTGGTGGAGGATAATGAAATCAATATTGAAATTACAGAAAATATCCTGCTGCACAAGAATTTTGCCGTAGACGTGGCATGGAACGGGAAAGAGGCGCTGGAATGTTTTCTGCAGCATGAAGCGGGGTATTACGACGCCATTCTGATGGATATCCGTATGCCGGTGATGGACGGGCTGACGGCGACGAGAAGAATCAGACAGTCTGGCCGCCCCGACAGCGGGAAGATTCCCATTATCGCCATGACGGCGAATGTATTCGAGGAGGATGTAAAGAAGTCCTTTGAGGCGGGCATGAATGCCCATTTAAGTAAGCCGGTGGATATCCGGCAGATGTATGCGCTGCTGGATGAAGTGATTTTTGGATGAAATTTTAGTAGAAAAGGAGGAATTTGATATGTCAGCATTGCATGTGACGAATGAAAATTTTGAGGCGGAGGTATTGAAAAGTGAAAAGCCCGTCCTGGTGGATTTCTGGGCTGCCTGGTGCGGACCCTGCCAGATGCTTCTGCCGGTGATTGAGGAGCTTGCGGGCGAGGTTGGGGATGCGAAAATCTGTAAGGTGAATGTGGACGAGGAATGTGAGCTTGCCGAAAAGTACAGTGTTATGACGATTCCGACGCTGATTGTTTTCCGTGACGGAAAGCCGGCGGAGAAGTCCATAGGGGTTATTTCCAAGGAGCAGATTTTAAAGCTGATTCACGGTTAAGGGCGAAAGAGCGTATGATACTCTCACGGGGTGGGAGGTCATGCGCTTTTTCTTTTACAAATCAGGTCAGGGAGCTTCACACTCTAATCGCAATTACAGACAAATGGAGGAGAAAAACAATGCCGAGAAACAAAAAACAGGGAATTATTTTTGGAATCATTATGTCCTACGCCATGGCGTACGGCATGGAGGTCTACAATGTCGCCATAAAAGAGGGCGTTAATTTGACGGTCGGAGGCTTCAGCAACATGACGAATCTCATCTTCTGGGAGGCGTTGAAAGAAGCGCTGTATATGGGTCTTTTTGTCTTTCTTTTTTCAAACCTCTGGGGCAACCGCCTGGGTGCCGCCTTTGCCGCGAAACACTGCGACCCCGGGAAGGACAATGTATACATATGCCGCCTGCTGCGTCAGGCGGGGACGGTAGCCGTTATGTGTCCGACAATGAGCCTCGTCGCTTCTGTCTTATTCAACGTCATTCTGGGCGGGGCGCCGATTTCCCGGCTGCCTGCCATCTGGGTCGGGACATTGCTTAAGAATTTTCCGATGGCGTTTTTTTGGAATATGTTTGCCGCGGCGCCGTTTACGCACTGGATTTTCGGAAAACTGTTTCCGGAATGCTGATATGGAATGAAACGTCTATACCGGCGTTATGAAAAATGAAAGAAAAGGGCAGCGTTGTGGAACTGTATGTGGTAAAATATATCATGAAATGTCATCGACATGGATTTACCGGCTGAACGCGTAAATAAATCTGCGGCGTCGGGGAAATCATAAGAGAAAGAAGGAATAGGATATGTGGATTCTTTATGCAGTGGGTTCAGCTTTTTTTGCGGGGCTTACGTCCATCCTGGCAAAGTGCGGGATCAGAAAGACGGATTCCACCGTGGCGACGGCGGTACGGACGATTGTAATTCTGATTTTTTCATGGCTCATCGTATGGATTGTCGGTTCGGCGGACCAGATTTCTTCCATCGGGGGAAAAACGCTGCTGTTTCTCGTTCTCTCGGGGGCAGCCACAGGGGCGTCCTGGCTTTGTTATTTCCGCGCGCTGCAGCTCGGAGACATCAACAAGGTCGTTCCCATAGATAAATCAAGCACCGTCCTGACCATTATTTTAGCGCTCATATTCCTGCAGGAGGGAATCAGTTTCCCCAAAGCGCTGGCAGTGCTGGCAATCGCTGTCGGCATTTTGCTGATGATAGAAAAGAAAGATGTGAAGGAGCAGAAAACGGCCAAAACGGGAAGCTGGCTGCTCTATGCCGCGGGTTCGGCTTTTTTTGCCAGCCTGACAGCCATTCTCGGAAAGGTCGGGATTTCGGGCGTAGAGTCCAATCTCGGGACGGCTATCCGCACCGCCGTAGTGCTTGTCATGGCGTGGGCAATGGTGTTTGTGACCGGAAAACAGAAGGAAGTGCGGAAAATTGAGCGAAAGGAGCTGTTTTTTATCTGCTGTTCGGGCATTGCCACGGGTGCATCCTGGCTCTGCTATTACCGTGCATTGCAGGAAGGCCCGGCCAGCGTGGTGGCGCCCATAGATAAACTGAGTGTTCTGGTGACGGTTGCCTTTTCGTATTTTGTATTCGGAGAAAAGTTAAGCCGCAGGGCGCTTTTGGGGATCGTGCTTTTGACGGCGGGAACTGTGGCGATGGCGGTGCTTTGACCTGCGGGGGCGGTATTTTGGTCTGCGCAAATGCATAAAAACGCAATGGAAAGTTCAGAATAAGCTTGGGACAAGATTTTTGACCTGAAAAATAAAAACGGAGGTGGAACATGAGCCAGCTTTCAGAAAAAGAACTTTCCGCATTAAATGACCTGCTGACGGAGGAGGAACTCCTGATTAAAAAATTTCAGATGCTTGCGGAGCATACGGAGGATCAGGAAATCAGCGCGAAATTTACGGAGATTTCAAAGAAGCACCAGGGACATTTTAATTCCCTGTACGCACAGTTAAGTTAGCAGATCAAAGCAGGAGGACAAGGATGACAGAGCAGATTTATACCGACAAAGAAATTCTGGCAGATGCGCTGACTGCCGAAAAAGCAGCGACAAACAACTACAATACATTTGCGAACGAGTGTGTGCATGATGGCGTGAGAGATGCGATTCTGCATTGTCTGGAGCAGGAGCATTGCATTCAGGAGGATGTATTTAATATGATGCACCAGAGAGGCTATTATCCGACCCCGGATGCGGATGCAAATAAGGTGGAAAATGCAAAGCAGAAATTTTCCCAATGCGTGAAAACTGTTTAGCCCGTCCGGACAAAGAAAAAGGACAGTATTTTTTTAAAATGCGTAAATCCAGCTTTGGGTTTGCGCATTTTTTCTTTTTCGGATTCCATGCAGTAAAAATGTAACAGGAAAATGTTTCCGGCATCTTGACAAAACCCAGGTAGTTCGTGTAAACTAACGAAACGTAGTTAGAAAAAACTAATAAAAGTAAGAGGATATAAACTTTATGCCGTCGGCGGCTGTGGCCGTCTTTACGGCAGGAACGAAATGAGGGAAACATGAAAAAAATAGGAAATGGAATCTGTATTGTACTGGGCTTTCTTTTTTTGGGACTCGGTGCGCTGGGAGCGGTGCTTCCCGTATTGCCGGCGACACCGTTTTTACTGCTGGCGGCGGCGCTGTTTGCAAAGGGCTCGAAACGCTTTCATCGCTGGTTTACCGGTACGGGACTGTACCGCACCTACATAGAGCAGGCGGTAAAAAATAAGAGTATGACAAGAGAGGCAAAGCGGAAAATGCTCGTTGTGCTCACAATCGTATTTGCGGCGGCGTTTCTGGTCTGTCCTGTCTGGCCGGCAAAAATACTCATTGCCGTGGTGGCGGCAGGGCACCTTTACTATTTTGGCCTCCGTGTCCGCACCACGGACGGAACAATACAACAGAAACGAATGGAGAAAATATGAGAAATAAACTGTTTGTGGGAGCAAATGCGGTACTGTGTGTCCTGCTGTTTGGCGTAAAGCTGACGGGGCCGCTCTGGCATGCGGCATTTGGCGTGATGCTGGTGATTATCAATGTCAGCCATGTGTGTATGCAATTTGAAAAAATGAAATACCGCGACAAAAAAATTCAGCTTGTGGACGGCGTGCTGATGGCGGCGCTTTTGGGGATGTTTGTCACGGGAATGCTGATGCACCCGTTAAACGGTATACTTGCGGTGAAAATTTTACATAAGCTTACTGCGCTGCTCTTTATTCTAAGCATGATAGCGCATGGCCTGCAGCACAGGAAAAAAACAGCGAAGCGGGGCGCGGCGCAAGAACGGAAGGAGGCATAAATGTTTCATAAGCGTCTGATGAAGGAATTTCAGGAAAACCGAAAGCTGGTCGCCGGGATGGTCGCGGCGCAGTGGGTGTCACTGTTATGCAATGTGCTTCTGATGCTGGTGACGGCGGCTTTTATTGAAAAGCTGCTGTTGAACGGTTCTGTGGGGACGGCGGATGTCCGCCGCCTTTTTGCCGTCTTTGCGGGTGTGTTCGCGGTGCGGGCGATAATGACCGCTGCGGGGAACAGGCTGTCCTTTGCAGCATCATCCCATGTAAAGAAAAAGCTGCGGGAGCTGGTCTACGGAAAGCTCATGGAGCTTGGCAGCGATTACCGCAGGCGGGCGGCCACCTCCGAGGTGGTGCAGGTCAGTACGGAGGGCGTAGAGCAGCTTGAAATCTATTTTGCGAAATATGTGCCGCAGTTCTTTTACAGCCTTTTGGCTCCGCTGACCTTATTTGTCATTGTCGGAAGCATGCATATGAAAACGGCGGCGGTTCTGCTGCTGTGCGTTCCCCTGATTCCCGTTTCCATCGTAGCGGTGCAGAAGTTTGCAAAAAGGCTTCTGGCAAAATACTGGGGCAGCTATACGCAGCTTGGGGATTCCTTTCTGGAAAATCTCCAGGGGCTTACGACCTTAAAAATTTATCAGGCGGATGAGCGCTATGCGAAAAAGATGGACGAGGAAGCGGAGAATTTCCGCAAGGTGACGATGCGCGTCCTGATTATGCAGCTTAATTCCATCAGTGTTATGGATCTTGTGGCATACGGCGGGGCGGGGCTTGGCATGATCCTCGCCGTGCTCGGGCTTCGGGCGGGCAGCGTCGGTATAGCGGAGTGCTTTTTTATCCTTATGATTTCCGCGGAATTTTTTCTGCCGCTGCGGCTGCTCGGTTCCTTTTTCCATATTGCCATGAACGGAAATGCGGCGGCGGACAAAATTTTTGCGCTGCTTGACGCACCGCTTCCGGCGCACGGCAGTAGAGAGAAAATCCCGGGAGAACGCATCGAATTTTCCGGGGTGTCCTTCTCCTATGAGCCGGGGAAGGAAGTGCTAAAGCAGGTTTCCTTTGCCGCGGAGGAAAAGAAATTTACGGCGCTGGTGGGAGTGTCCGGCTGCGACAAGAGCACAACCGCGTCCCTGATGCTGGGAGAATACGCGGGGAGTCCGGCGGACGAAGGAGATGGCGCGGACGGAACCGGTACGTACACCGGGAAAATCACCGTGGGCGGTTTGGATATCCGGGAAATCGCCCCGGAGGCGCTGCGCAAAAAAATCACACGGGTGCGCCACGACAGCTATCTGTTTGCCGGCACGGTGGCAGATAACCTGCGGATGGGTAAGGAAAATGCTTCCCAATTTGAGCTGGAGGCAGCCTTAAAGAAGGTGGATTTGTATGATACCGTGATGGAAAAGGGCGGCCTTTCGATGAAGCTTGACGAGAAGGCGTCAAACCTTTCCGGCGGGCAGAGACAGCGCCTTGCCCTGGCGCGGGCAATCCTTAAGGACAGCGATATTTATATTTTTGACGAGGCGACCTCCAACATTGATGTGGAGAGCGAAAATAAAATCATGGAGGTCATCGGTTCCCTGGCGAAGGAGAAAACGGTCCTTCTGATTTCCCACCGCCTTGCCAATGTGGCGGAGGCAGACAACATCATTGTCCTGCGGGACGGAACTGTGACGGAGTGGGGAGACCATAACGGCCTGATGGAGCAAAAGGGATATTACCATGAACTGTTCTGTGCCCAGCAGGAGCTTGAAAAGTATGCGAAGGAGGCGGGATGATGCAAAAGACAGTGAAAAAAGCAGAAAAGGGCAGAAGCGGGTTTGCGGTAATGGCGGGACTCATCGGCATGATAAGGCCGCTGCTGCCCGTCATGACGCTGGCGATTCTCATGGGCTGCATCGGAAATCTGATGGCCTCCTTTCTTACGGTTTTGGGAGGGTACGGGCTGCTGGCTGCGGCGGGATTTTTTTCGGGCAGCTTAAAGACAGTCTTTGGCCTGATTATCGTGTTTGCGGTGCTGCGGGGCGTATTGCGTTATGCGGAGCAGGCCAGCAATCATTACATCGCGTTTAAGCTTTTGGCGCAAATCCGCCATAAGGTGTTTGCGGCGCTGCGCCGCCTCTGCCCGGCGAAGCTTGATGGAAGCGAAAAGGGAAATCTCATTTCCGTAATTACCAGCGATATCGAGCTGCTGGAGGTGTTTTACGCGCATACCATTTCACCGATTGCGATTGCGGTGCTCACCTCCGGCTTTATGGTATGGTTTATCGGCCGACTTCACCCGGCGCTCGGTGTGCTTGCTGCAGTGTGCTACCTTCTGGTGGGAGCCGTGATCCCGATTTGGAACGGGAAGCGCGGCGGTGACAGCGGACAGCGCTACCGGGACAGCTTCGGGGCGTTAAATACGGTGGTGCTCGATAATCTTTACGGCTTGGATGAAATTCTTCAGTATGGCCTGCAGGAACAGCGCCTTTCTGAAATGCGGGAACGTACCGGGGCGCTTGAGGAAGAAAACCGCACGCTCAAAAATGGGGAGACGGCGCAGCGCGTGGCAACGGACGGTGTGATTCTTTTTGCGGGCGTGCTGATGGCTGCGGCTGCCGCCGGTCTTGCCGGGCGCGGGGCGCTGCTGCCGGGGGAGGCCGTTATCGCGGTGATTGCGATGATGAGCTCGTTCGGTCCGGCGGCGGCACTTTCCGCCTTATCCAACAATCTGCACCATACGCTTGCAAGCGGAAACCGCGTGCTTTCCATATTGGAGGAGGAGCCGCTGGTGGAGGATGTCACAGACGGCGCGGGGCAGTTCGGGGGAGACATTGTCTGCGACGGCGTGAGCTTCTCCTACGACAGACAAAAAGAGGTGCTTTCCAATTTCAGCCGAACCTTCGCCGAAAATAAAATCCATGGGATTCTCGGCAAGAGCGGCTGCGGCAAATCCACGCTTTTAAAGCTTCTCATGCGGTTTTACGAGACGGACGCCGGAAGCATCCGTTATGGGGATACGCCCGTGGGAGAGATTCGTACGGCGGCGTTAAGACAGCGGGTGTCCTACGTCACGCAGGAAACCTTTCTGTTTGGGGACACGATTGAGAATAATATTAAGGTGGCAAAGGAGGATGCCGGTCGTGATGAGGTGATCGCGGCGGCGAAAAAGGCGGCAATCCATGAATTTATCATGTCGCTTCCGAACGGCTATGACACAAAATTAGCCGAGCTGGGAGATTCTGTTTCCGGCGGGGAGCGTCAGCGCATCGGTCTTGCCAGAGCCTTCCTTCATGACGGCAGCATGATTTTTCTCGATGAGCCGACCAGCAATATTGACAGCTTAAACGAGGGGATTATCTTAAGAAGCCTTGAGAGGGAGAAACAGAATAAGACGATTCTTCTGGTATCGCACCGGAAATCTACGATGGGGATCGTGGATGACATGGCGGCGATGTAGCGGAAGCGATTTTATGTGCTTATTGAGAAAAAATGTCAATAAAGTTATTGACATCTAATGATTGTTAGAATATACTAACCATGGTAAGAAATGAAATTGATTATCAATATATTTACGGAAAAGAGGAAGAAATGATGCCACTTACTATGGTGAATACAGGGGAACCAAATGTAATCAAGAAAGTCGGCGGAAAAGAAGAAACCAGACGTTTTCTGGAAAATCTCGGATTTGTTGCCGGCGGAGAGGTAACGGTCATATCGGAAATCGGTGGGAATATGATTGTCAATATCAAGGATTCCAGAGTCGCGATTGGAAAAGATATGGCAAATAAAATTATGGTATAAAAAATATTAGGTAATTGCGAAACAGGTTTGCAGGCTTGATTCCAGCGAGGTAAAGATCCGATATAACCGGATTCCCAGGAGGTGGATATGTATAACCGGATTTTGAGACATGAAAACAAAGCAGATAGGGATAT
>CALWHT010000051.1 GCA_944380515.1 uncultured Roseburia sp. | reverse complement strand
TTATCATCGCCTTCTCCAAATTCTACCTTTACATTAATAACACTGTCCGGGGATTTGCGGGATAAAAGTACTGCCGTCTCCACATGCCCCGTATTCCCGAACTGGTCCACCGCCCGCACCTTTCTTAACGCATATCCGCCTTCGCAGAGCCTCTTTACATCCCGCGCCATCGTCGCCGGGTCACAGCTCACATAAACAATCCGCCCCGGCTGCATGCGAAGCATCGTTGTAAGGCACTTCTCGTCGCAGCCCTTGCGCGGCGGGTCCACCACGATAACGTCGGGATGCAGCATATCCTCTCCGTCGCCGCTGCCGCCCCGCTCATAAAACTCCGGGAGGACTTCCTCCGCTTTGCCCACAAAAAACTCTGCATTTGTTATTTGATTGAGCGCGGCATTCTCTCTGGCATCCCGGATTGCCTGGGGCACAACCTCAACCCCGTAAACCTTCCCCGCCTTCTGCGCCAGAAACAGGGAGATTGTGCCGATTCCGCAATAAAGGTCCCAGACCGTTTCCTTTCCCGTAAGTGCGGCGTACGCAAGGGCAAGGCTGTAGAGCTTCTCCGTCTGTACCGGATTCACCTGGTAAAACGACTGGGGCGAAATATGATAGGCGACTGCCGTACCCTCGCAGGAAAAATCTTCGGTATTGCGCAGATGAATATAATCCGTAATATACGGTTTCCCCCAGATACACTCCGTCGTCTCCCCGAGAATGACGTTCGTTTTCTTCGTATTGTGGTTTACGGAAATGCTCGTCATTCCCGGAATTTTTATAAGCCGCTCAATCAGCCGTTCCTGCGCGGGCAGCTTCGTGCCGTTAATCACCAGGCAGACCATCAGCTCCTTCGTCGTAAAGCCGTATCGTATCAGGACATGACGAAAAAGCCCCTTACCCGTATTCTCGTCGTAAGGAGCTGTGTGACATTCCTTTATATAAGCCAAAACCTCTGCCAAAATTCTCTCATTTTCCCGGACTCCAAGCTTACAGTCCGTAACAGGGATAATGGTGTGGGTTCGCGCCGCGTAAAATCCCGCGACCGGATTCCCGTCCTTGCCGCGTCCGATGGGAAACTGCGCCTTATTGCGGTAGCGGAACGGTTCCTCCATCCCCACAATCGGCTCCATGACGCCATCGACAAGCTCAGGCGCAAAGCCGCCGATTCGGATAAGACTGTCCCGCACCTTATTCTGCTTAAACACAAGCTGCTGCTCATAGGCAAGCGCCTGAATCTGGCAGCCGCCGCAGCGCCTGTGCAGCTCGCACCGGGGCTCTACACGGAATCTCGACGGACTTATGATTTCCTCCACCCGCGCGTAGCCGTAATTCTTCTTCAGCTTCGTGATACGCGCACGGATTTCGTCGCCGATGAGCGCGTCCTTTACAAAAAAAGTCATGCCCTCATACCGGCCGATTCCCTCTCCGTCCACGCCCAGATCTTCAATCTTCAGTGAAATAATTTCATTTTTCTGCATAATGCCCTCATGCTTTATTTTCCCGAACGCCGGATATTGCTCTCCAGCAGGCGGTTATATCCCTGCCACTCCTGGTTATTCTCCGGCACATTCGCAAAAATCTCCCGAACCGTCTCAAGCTTCGCGTCCATATTATCGGCAAAGCTCAAGGCAAGCGCCTCCGCCAGCGCCGGTTTTTTCGGCGAACCGTATTCCAGCTCTCCGTGGTGCGCCAGAATACAATGCTTTAATTCATTCGCAAGCCCTGCCGGGAAACCCGGAATCGTGCGGATTCGCTCGCTGACCATCTCTGTTCCGATAATAATATGCCCCAAAAGCTGTCCCTCATCCGTGTAATCATTCGCCGGAAATGTTGACAGCTCCTTCAGCTTCCCGATATCGTGAAAAATCCCTGCGCTCACCAGCAGATCCCGGTTCAATATCGGATAAAAGGACGCCAGGTACGCACAATGCTTCGCCACGCTTAACGTGTGCTCCAAAAGCCCCCCGACAAAGCCGTGATGGACGGTTTTCGCCGCGGAATGAAACTTAAACCGCGCCGCAAAATCGGCATCCTCCACAAAAAAGCTCTCCAGCAGCTTTCTCAAATGCGGCTCCCCGACAGAAGCAATGAGCCCCGTAAGCTCCGCATACATCTGCTCAATATCCTTCTCGCTCACCGGGAGATAATCCTTCGGGTCATACTCGCCCTCTTCCGCCTTGCGGACACGCTTCACATTCAATTGCAAATTTCCCTGAAAGCTCGTGATGTCTCCCATAACCGCAATATAGTCCAGAGAATCAAAATCATCAATTCCGCCGGAACCCGGCTCCCAGATTTTTGCGTCCAGCGTGCCGGTCTTGTCCTGCAGCGTCAGCGAATCATATGGCTTTCCCGCCTTCGTCAGCGCTGACTGCTTCACCTTGCAGAGATAAATCTCATTGATTCTCTCGCCTTCTCTTAAGCTCTCAATATATTTCATGTCTTCCTCATTTCCAGTCCCTTGGGACAAATTTATTGCAGCACGCTCACTTCAACCGTGCAGGTAATCTCGGTATACCCCTCCGTTCCCTGGCGCTGAATCACAACCTCGACCGTTTCGCCCGGCACAAGCGACAAAAGCTTGTTCTCGTAGCCGTCCACCGTATAAATCGTGTCTCCGCCCATCTCCGTGATGACATCTCCGCTCTGCAACCCCGCCGCCATTGCCGGGGAATCCATGCGGACCTCTTTGATATAGGCTCCCTTCGGAATCTCATACTCCCGTTCGATTTCACTGGTCACCGTGGAAAGTTCAAGACCGATATACGGAATATCCGCCCCGTTGGAAAGCATTTCAATAATCGTTTTCAGTTCCGAAATAGAGATGGCCGTCAGCGTATTTTCGTCCTCGGCGTTGCTGTAATCCTGCATGACAAGGCCAACCACTTCTCCGTCTACATTAATCAGCGCACCGCTTCCGGAGCTGCTCCCCACAATATTGGTTGTAAACACCGTGTAATTACTGTCAAGCGTGGAAATACTGTTATTTGTTGAAGTAATATTTCCCGCAAGCACCGAATAATTTGTTCCGAGCGGGCTTCCGACCGCAATCACGATCGTCCCCTGCGCCATCGTCAGAGAATTTCCGAGCACCGCGGTCGAAATTGCAGACCTTGTACTTTCTTCAATCCCCGTCAGTGGAACGCTTAAAATCGCGATGCCTGTATTTCCGTCATATTTTTTCATTGTCGCTTCCACCGTAGTATCGTCGACAAACGTCACATAAATCTCCTGTACATCCGTAATCGCCTTTCGCTCGGTTAAGATCAGCAGCTCCCTGCCGTTCTCCGCCACGATAATGCCGGACGACTGTCCCCTGCTTTCATAAGGATTGTTAAACCAGTCGGTATCACTTTTTACCCCTGTCACCGTCACGATCGACTTATTAGCCTCCCGGCCGACTGCATAGAGCTTATTCTGAAGCTTCTGAAAATCCGCAATTTCCAATTCGGACTTTTCTGTTCCCTGCGTCTCCGTTCCGGCGTTCCCGCTCTCAACCTGTGTATCCTTCTGCTCTGTTTCCTCCGTCTCACTGCTTTCCGATACAGGCTCCTCGGTCGCCTCCGTATCGTCCTTCGGAATCGTAACCATCGGTTTCTCCTCGGGATACAGCATATTTTCAAACTTCGGCTGAAAATATGTAAAAACAAGCGCAGAAACCAGACCGAAAATAACTGCCATTGCCACAACGAACACGGTTCGGATTACCAAACGTTTCTTATTCAGCGGCTTTGCTTTTATTTTTTCATTAATAAAAGAAAAGCTCCCCTTCTCCTTATCCTGCATGATTACCTCCATGCGCACGCGCGAAAAAACAAATGAAAACCGTACCGCTATTTATTATAGAGTGATTTACCTATGCTTGCAATACTATTTTTTGCATTTCACGCTTTCCAACCCCCGTTTTATGGGCTATAATGGAGCATGGAATATATCGCACAAATTCCTGTGTCTTACGCGGTATACAGTTTAATCAGATGAGGATTGCAATCTATGAATGAAAAAGTGTTAAAAACATTAGAATATAACAAAATCATTGACCGGCTCACAGACTATGCTTCCAGCGACGAGGCAAAAAAACGCTGCCGCTGCCTGCTTCCGATTACGGATCCCGACGAGATTGCTCATTTGCAGGAACAGACGAAGGATGCCTTAAACCGTATTTTAAAAAACGGGAACCTCTCCTTCTCCGGTGTCAGCAACATCACAGACTCCCTCAAGCGCCTGGAAATCGGAGCTTCCTTAAGCGCTGTTGAGCTGCTGCGTATTTGCTCCCTCTTAGAGGCAGCAAAGCGCGCAAAATCATATTCCCGCTCGGTAACGGAGGATACCGATAAGGAAACCGATACCGAAGACTCCCTGACCGGACTGTTTGAGCAGCTTTGGCCGCTGACGCCATTATGCACGGAAATCCGCCGCTGCGTGCTCTCCGAGGATGAGATTGCGGACGATGCCAGCAGCAGCCTGCGCTCGATCCGAAAAGCCATGCGCGGCATGAACGACAAAATCCGGGCACAGATGAATGCCATGATAAATAATACGACCACGCGCAGCTATTTGCAGGATACCGTCATCACCATGCGGGACGGACGGTACTGCCTGCCGGTCCGCGCGGAGGCCAAATCCCAGGTTCCCGGCATGGTTCACGACCAGTCCTCCAGCGGCTCTACGCTTTTTATCGAACCGATGGCGGTCGTCAACCTCAACAACGAATACAAAGAGCTTCTGCTTCGGGAACAGGAAGAAATTGAAGTGATCCTGGCAAACTTAAGCAACCTTGCGGCCGGCTCCGCCATGGAACTGGAGACGGACTACCGCATATTAACGGATCTCGACTTTATTTTTGCAAAGGCTTCCCTCGCCAAAAGCTACAACGGCGTCGCGCCATCCTTCAACAGAGAAGGGCGCATCCATATCAAAAAAGGACGCCACCCGCTGCTGGACGCAAAAAAAGTCGTGCCGATCGACATCCGGCTCGGAGACGATTTTACGCTCCTGATCGTTACCGGCCCGAACACCGGCGGAAAAACCGTCTCCTTAAAAACGGTTGGTCTTCTTACCCTGATGGGGCAGGCGGGACTGCACATTCCTGCCTCGGAGCGGTCGGAGCTTTCCATTTTTGACGAGGTTTTTGCAGACATCGGAGACGAGCAGAGCATTGAACAGTCCTTAAGTACCTTTTCCTCCCACATGACAAATATCGTGCGGATATTAAAAGAGGTAAACGAAAACTCACTCGTACTGTTTGACGAACTGTGCGCCGGAACCGACCCCACGGAGGGCGCCGCGCTGGCAATCTCCATCCTGTCAAAATTAAAAAGCTGCGGGGCAAGGATCATGGCAACCACACATTACAGCGAATTAAAGGTTTTCGCACTCTCCGCACCGGGCGTGGAAAATGCAAGCTGCGAATTTAATGTGGAGACCTTAAGCCCAACCTACCGCCTTTTCATCGGCATTCCCGGAAAAAGCAACGCCTTTGCCATTGCGGGAAGGCTCGGCCTTGGCGATGATGTGATTGAGGACGCGAAAAGCCGCATCAACGAAAACGAAGAAAACTTCGAGGATCTGCTTGCCGATTTGGAAAAAAGCCGCATCACCATTGAGCGGGAGGAGCAGGAGATTAACCGGTACAAGGAGGAAACACGCAGACTCAAAGAGCAGCTTGAGCAAAAACAGGAGCGTCTGGAGGCAAGCCGCGAAAAAATTCTGCGCGAGGCAAACGAACAGGCCTACAATATCATCAAAGAAGCAAAAGACATAGCGGACGAGACAATCCGCAATTTCAACAAATACGGTACGGCACACGCTCCCATAAGCGAAATGGAAAAAGAGCGCGCAAAGCTCAGGGGCAAAATGGATAATGCCAGAAAGAACATCTCGGAGCAGAAAAAAAAGACGGCGCAAAACCACAAGGCCCCGAAAAATCTGCGCATCGGCGATTCCGTAAAGGTCATCAGCATGAACCTCAAGGGAACCGTGCATACGCTTCCCAACGCCAAGGGTGATCTGTATGTGCAGATGGGCATCCTGCGTTCCCTGGTCAATGTCAACGACCTGATTCTGCTGGAGGAAGACACTTCGCCCTCCGGGAAAAAATTTTCGGGAAGCGGCGCCGGCAAAATTAAAATGAGCAAATCCGCTTCGGTTTCCACGGAAATCAATCTGATTGGAAAAACCACGGACGAGGCGATTCCCCTTTTGGATAAATATCTGGACGATGCCTATCTCGCCCACATCCCCTCTGTGCGGATTGTTCACGGAAAGGGAACCGGTGCTTTGAGAAACGCCGTGCATGCGCACCTGAAACGTCTCAAATATATCAAATCCTTCCATCTCGGGGAATTCGGAGAGGGTGACGCAGGCGTTACGATTGCAGAATTTAAAGAATAAGGAGGTCACGAAACATGGCAGCAAAACAGAAAATACTGATTGTCGATGATGACAACAACATTGCGGAATTGATTTCTCTCTATCTTACAAAAGAATGCTTCGATACCAAGATTGTAAACGACGGGGAGGAAGCGCTCAAGGCATTTGAGCAGTACAACCCCAATCTGATCCTGCTTGATTTAATGCTCCCCGGCATCGACGGCTACCAGGTCTGCCGGGAGGTGCGGGCCAAGGCAAATGTTCCGATTATCATGCTCTCCGCAAAAGGCGAAATTTTTGATAAGGTACTGGGCCTGGAGCTGGGCGCGGACGATTACATTATGAAGCCCTTTGATTCCAAAGAGCTGGTCGCGCGCGTAAAAGCCGTTTTAAGACGCTATCAGCCCGTGAAGGCTGAGGAGCCGTCCCCGGAGCTGAAATGCGTAAAATACCCGGATTTGGTCGTAAATCTCTCGAACTACTCCGTCATATATAAAGGAAGCCCCATTGACATGCCGCCCAAGGAGCTGGAGCTTTTATATTTTCTTGCTTCCTCCCCGAATCAGGTATTTACCAGAGAACAGCTCTTAGACCACATCTGGGGCTATGAATACATCGGAGACACGCGTACCGTGGATGTGCATGTAAAACGGCTACGTGAAAAAATCAAAGACCACGCAAACTGGAGCCTCTCTACGGTGTGGGGCATTGGCTATAAATTTGAGGTCAAAAATCTATGAAACATACACTTTACCCCAAGCTGCTTGGCGGCTACCTCATTTACGGGCTCATCGGCTTTCTCATAATAGCAACCTTTACGTATCATATTACCTTTGATTATCTGGAACGGAGAGACGCCGCAAATCTTTACCGGGAGTCCGCGCTGATTTCTTCCAATTATGCGGAAAATTATTTTAACCGCTCCACCACACTGGAAGAACTGCGCCTGCAGCTTTCCACGCTGAGTTCTTACCTTTCCGGCACCATATGGATTGTCGATACGCAGGGGACGATTTTATTAAACACTTCTTCGTCAAATTCTTCGAAAACCACGGAGAAGATTGCTGACTTCGATGTTACTGATTTTGGGAACAGATATTATCAGGTGGGCACCTTTTACGATTATTTTCAGTCGGATATGCTCAGCGTCTTTTCGCCCATTACCGTAAATTATAAGGTTCGGGGCTATGTCATCATACATAAGCCCACCAGCAATATCGTGAGCTTTGCCAACAACCTCATCACGCTGTCCTATCAGACGCTTGCCCTGCTGTTTGTGGCTGCCTTTGTGGTTCTGGCGCTGTTTACCTACGTGGTATATATCCCGATCAGGAAAATCGCCAAGGGTGCCAACGAATACGCCTCAGGAAATTTTAACGCAAAAATAGACGTTCACTCCAATGATGAAATCGGCTATCTTGCAGCTTCCTTAAACTACATGGCCAATGAGCTTAACACGCTCGAGGAGGATCAGCGCAAATTTGTTTCCAATGTATCGCACGATTTCCGCTCTCCCCTCACCTCCATCAAGGGGTACGTGGAAGCTATGCTCGATGGAACCATTCCGCCCGAGCTGCAGGAGAAATACCTCAACATTATTTTGTTTGAGACGGAGCGTTTGAATAAGCTGACGAAAAGTCTGCTCGAGCTCAATAAATTCGGCTCCCACGGCATTATGCTCGATATCACCGACTTCGACATCAACGCCACCATCAAGACAACCGCGCTGACCTTTGAGGGAAGCTGCACGGAAAAGCATATCATGTTTGATTTGATTTTGAGCGGTGAAAACCTCTACGTTTCCGCCGACATGAGCAAAATTCAGCAGGTACTCTACAACCTGATTGACAATGCCATCAAATTCAGCCACGCAAATTCAATAATTACGATAGAGACTACCGAAAAAAACGAGAAGGTATTCGTTTCTGTCAAGGATACCGGCATCGGCATTCCAAAGGACAGCATCAAAAAAATCTGGGAGCGTTTTTATAAAACGGATTTATCCCGCGGCAAAGACAAAAAGGGAACAGGCCTCGGTCTTTCAATTGTAAAGGAAATCATCCAGGCGCATGGCGAAAATATCAACTGCATCAGCACGGAGGGCGTCGGCACCGAATTTATCTTTACCCTGCCCTTAGCAAAGGAGCATGACTAGACGCGTCATGCTCCTTTTTTCGTCAAAAAAAGACAGCCGCTGCTGCGACTGCCCTTTTCACGCTCTTATATTTTGGATAATGCTTATACCAGCTCAAGCAGTACCTCTAATGCACCGTCACCCTTACGCTGACCGATTTTTACGATTCTGGTGTAACCGCCGTTGCGGTCAACATACTTCGGAGCGATTTCATCGAATAACTTTGCAACAAGGTCTACTTCCTTGGTATTTCTCTTTCTGCCGGCAGCCTCTGTCGGTACTTCCTTCACCGGATAGAGCACCTTCAACATCTCTCTGCGGGCATGCAGACGGGACGGTAAATCCTTCTTAATGGTCTTCTCCACCTCGTCATAAACGGTTACTTTCTTACCGTCTACCACTTCCTTTACTCTCTTTCCGTCCTTATCTTTGCGCGGAACCTTCGCCTTTACCGTTACTTCCTCGAAGTTATCCTTCTCTTTTACCGCCTTGGCGATCAGGCCCTCCGCAATCTTGCGGACTTCCTTTGCCTTTGCCTCTGTCGTAACGATTCTTCCATTATAAAGTAATGCCGTTACCTGACCTCTTAATAATGCTTTTCTCTGGCTAGAGGTTCTGCTTAATTTACGATACTTTGCCATTTTTTAAATCCTCCATTTTGTGGAACATCCGGTCACGCTCTTTGGCCTTACTGACCCAATGTTATATGCTTGTTTCGGAATACCGCCGTGATACCGTCACCGCGCATATTCCAAGTGCCACTCATGATACGTGTGCCGGAATCTCGTCTGCCCTGCTCCTCCGCTGTCTCCGGTGCATTTCCCCACCGGGCATACGAAACAGCCGATGCATACACCCCGCACACCAGACATACTCCATGCCATATGGGCTTACTGTTTCTGCCTGCATATATAAATCAGAAACTTATGAAACATCCGCAGTTTCATAAGCCGCACCCGGCTTACGCCTTGCTTTATTCTTCACCCTGGTTTAACTGAAGTCCGAGTTCTTTTAATTTTGCAAGAACCTCTTCCAACGACTTACGTCCAAGGTTACGAACCTTCATCATATCCTCCGGCGTTCTGTTGGTCAGCTCCTCAACCGTATTGATTCCGGCTCTCTTTAAGCAATTGTAGGAACGCACGGACAACTCCAGTTCATCGATATTCATCTCAAGAACCTTCTCTTTTGCATTGTCCTCTTTCTCAATCATGACGTCAGCCTGCTGTGCAGCCTCCGACAAATCGATAAACAGGCTCAAATGCTCGCTCAAAACCTTTGCCGCCAGGCTGACTGCCTCATCCGGCTCTAAGGTTCCATTTGTATACACATCCAGTGTGAGCTTATCATAATCGGTAACCTGACCCACACGGGTATTCTCAACGGAAAGATTCACTCTCTCCACCGGCGTATAGATAGAGTCGATCGCGATTACCCCAATCGGCACATCCTCCGTCTTATTTTTCTCTGCGCTGACATAGCCTCTGCCCTTTGTAATGGTAAGCTCCATATACAATTTGCAGTCTGCGCCGCCGTTTAAGTTTGCAATTACCAAATCCGGGTTTAAAATCTGAATATCAGAATCAACCTGGATATCTGCTGCAGTGACTACCCCTTCACCTTCGAATTCAATGTAAGCAACTTTAGGTTCATTTGTAGAGCTGTTATTTCTGATGGCAAGATTTTTGATATTCATAATAATCTCAGTCACATCTTCCTTGACACCCGGAATGGAACTGAATTCATGTAAAACACCGTCTATCTTAACCTGGCTGACAGCAGCCCCCGGCAATGAAGAAAGCATGATTCTTCTCAAAGAATTACCAAGCGTTGTGCCGTAGCCTCTTTCCAATGGTTCTACAACAAACTTTCCGTACTTCTTGTCTTCTGAAATTTCTGCGATTTCAATTTTTGGTTTTTGAAAATCGAACACTACAAAGTCCCTCCTTCTCGGGTAATTTGCTTAAACTTACTTAGAATACAACTCGACGATGAGCATCTCGTCAACAGGTACGTCAATCTGCTCCCTGGAAGGTAATTCTTTTACAGTTCCCTGCAATTTCTCCGTGTCCACGTCCAACCAGTCCGGAACCAGTCTTCCTCCGGTTGTCTCAAGGATATCTTTCATTCTCTGAAGACCCTTGTTCTTCTCTTTGATTTCGATTACGTCACCGGCTTTTACAAGATAAGAAGGAATATTCACCTGTTTGCCGTTTACCAGAACAAATTTGTGGTCAACAATCTGTCGTGCTTCCCTTCTGGTTCTTGCGAAGCCCATACGGAATACAACGTTATCCAGTCTGGACTCCAGCATCGTCATTAAGTTCGTACCGGTCATACCCTTCATTCTGTCGGCCTTCACATAATAGTTGTGGAACGGTTTCTCCAGAACGCCGTAGATGAATTTTGCCTTCTGCTTCTCCCGTAACTGGAGCGCATACTCAGACATCTTCTTGTTTGCTCTTTTTAACTCTCTGTTGGATTTCTTATCATATCCTAAATAACTCGGCTCTAAACCAAGTGATCTACATCTTTTCAGAACAGGAACTTTATTTACTGCCATTTTCGTCTCTCCCTCCTAATTAAACTCTTCTGCGTTTTGGCGGACGACATCCATTGTGAGGTACCGGAGTTACATCCTTGATGCTCGTCACCTCAAGACCGCAGGCAGAAAGTGCACGAATTGCTGCCTCTCTTCCTGAGCCCGGTCCTTTTACCATAACGTCAACAGTCTTTAAGCCGTGTACCAAAGCCGCTTTTGTAGCTGTTTCTGCCGCCATCTGCGCAGCATACGGAGTAGATTTCTTTGAACCTCTGAATCCAAGACCACCGGCACTTGCCCATGATAAAGCGTTTCCTTCAGCGTCCGTAATCGTTACGATTGTATTGTTAAAGGATGACTGAATATGTGCCTGTCCGCGTTCAACGTTTTTCTTTACGCGCTTTTTTGTCACTTTTTTTGTAACCTTAGCCATATCTAAACTAACCTACTTTCTCTAAAAAATATATGATTTGCGATGAACTTATTTCTTCTTGTTTGCTACGGTACGCTTCGGACCCTTACGTGTTCTTGCGTTTGTCTTTGTCTTCTGTCCGCGAACCGGAAGGCCTTTTCTGTGGCGGATTCCGCGATAGCAGCCAATTTCCTGAAGTCTCTTGATATTGAAAGCGATCTCTCTTCTTAAATCACCCTCTACCATCTGAGTCTCGTCAATTACCGCACTGATTCTCTTTACTTCGTCGTCCGTCAAGTCTCTGACACGTGTATCAGGATTGACATTCGCCTCTGCAAGGATACGGTTTGAACTTGTTCTGCCGATTCCGTAGATATAAGTTAAGCCGATTTCTACACGTTTTTCTCTTGGTAAATCTACACCTGCAATACGAGCCATGTGCTTTTTAACCTCCATTAATTCCTTCGGTGCAATGCTTTCTGCACCTGTTATTCTGCTTCCTGATGGTATGAAACCATCGTACTTTGCAAGCCACTTGACCTCATGACTTTATTTCCGGAAAAGAAAAAGACAGCTCCGTCGTCCCCGGCCTGAAATGTGTGCCTTTCCCGTTTTCCTTCCTATTTGGATGAGTCCTTTTGATGTCCTCGGTATGCAGACAGCAAAAAGCAGCTATCCCTGCTGTTTCTTATGATAACAGTGTGAACAACCCGTCCAGGCGTTCCACTGCAGCCGCACATAATGAATGGGAGCCTATCCCCCCAGCACACAAATGAGACAAGAATGTATTATCCCTGTCTCTGTTTGTGCTTTGGATTCTCACAGATAATTCGGATGCTTCCTTTTCTCTTAATAACCTTGCATTTTTCGCAAATAGGTTTCACGGATGATCTTACCTTCACAGCGAATCCTCCTTTCTTATCGAACGCTCTTTTGGTGCGTAAAAACGCACAAAAAGGCACTATCCAAAAGTGTCCGTTTAGCAGTATACCACAAACACTGTTTAGAAGTCAATACTTTTATTTATCTCTCCAGATGATTCTGCCCTTGGTCAAATCATACGGCGACATTTCGATTGTCACCCGATCTCCCGGCAAAATACGGATGAAGTTCATGCGAAGCTTTCCGCTGATGGTTGCTAAAATCTGATGCCCGTTCTCCAGCTCTACCTTAAAGAAAGCATTCGGGAGCTTTTCCACAACGGTTCCTTCCACTTCAATGACATCTGCTTTTGACATTTTAAAATCCTCCTGTTTTTATGATTCCTCTGCGCATCTGATAAGACGGCAATATTGTTTGACTGCTCTTTTTACTGTAATATCGGTAATTCCCTCCGACAAAATCTCCGTTATCTCTATCGGAAGCTTTTTAATCACCTGAATGTGCTTTACGCTTTTTTTCTTAGGCGCCGCAAGCGGCTTTGTCGTACCGTTTACCAGATATACATATTTTTCATCCTTTTCTTTTATCAGGTAAATCTGATTCTTATCATGTCCCGACATGGATTTTGCAAATTCCATTTTAATGTTTCCTTTCCTCACTGCCCTGTTTCTGCCAGATTCCCTCCGCAATTTCCGCATCCGTCAGCGTCAGGATTTCCGGCCCGCCCTCGGTAATCAGGATCGTATTTTCATAATGGGCTGAAAGGGACATATCCTCGGTGACAACCGTCCAGTCGTCATCCATCCATACCACATCCGCAGCTCCGAGGTTAATCATCGGCTCCACCGCCAGCGTCATTCCCGGCCTGAGTTTGATACCCCTGCGGAACTGTCGGAAATTTGGTATTTCCGGCTCCTCATGTAAATGGGAGCCGATTCCATGCCCGCATAAATCACGGACAACTCCATACCCGAAGCTTTCGGCATAATCGCCGATCGCTTTTGATATTTCATGGAGATGATGACCCGCGGCCGCATACTGCATTCCGACAAAGAAGCTTTGTCTCGTGCGCTCAATCAAGAGCCGCGCCTCGTCGGAAATCTCTCCGATTCCGTGCGTCCTGGCCGCGTCGGAATGATAACCCCGATAGATGACCCCGGCGTCCAGGCTGACAATGTCGCCCTCCGCCAGGATCCGGTCCTTTGACGGAATCCCGTGAACAACTTCCTCGTTGACGGAAACACAAATCGACGCCGGATAGCCCTGATAATTTTTAAAGGATGGTTCGCATCCAAAACTCCGAATCATATCCTCCCCGAGCCTGTCAATGTCAAGCGTTGACATTCCGGGTTTTAATTCCTTTCCCAGTGCCTCATGGACCTTGGCGAGAATTTTTCCCGCCTGCCTCATGAGCTCGATTTCCCGGGGAGATTTTATTGTTACAGGCATACTATTCTCCATTCCGGAGCGTCTTACGCAATCGGGCAGATTTTCTTTCAGAAAATCGCAAATCTCAAATTTGCGTCTGCCATCAAGGCTTATTTGTGGCGCTCCGGCACAAATAGCCGCGTGAAAAATAAGCTATCAAGCTTATTTTTCACGCTATTCTCCTAAAATGGATACTATGTCGGCGAATACTTTTTCCATCGGCTGGGTGCCGTCTACGGATTTTAAAATATTCTTATTTTTATAGTAATCAATCAACGGCTGGGTCTGCTCGTGATAAACGGCAAGACGTTTCTGAACCGTTTCAGGCTTATCATCATCTCTTAATACCACGGGTTCCCCGCAGCGGTCACAGATTCCCTCTACCTTGGTGGGAATGGAAACGATGTGGTATGTAGCGCCGCAGTTTAAGCATGCGCGTCTTCCGCTCATACGCTCTACGATATTCTCATCCGGAACATCGACATCGACAGCAAAATCCATTTTCTGGTTTATTTTATCAAGGGCCGCGTCAAGCGCTTCTGCCTGGGGAATGGTTCTTGGGAATCCGTCCAGAACAAATCCGTTTGCGCAGTCATCCTGCTGTATTCTGTCCATTACCAAATCGCAGGTGAGTTCATCCGGAACCAGCAACCCCTGATCCATATACTGTTTTGCCGCTTTTCCCAGCTCAGTTCCGTTTTTGATGTTGGCACGGAAAATATCTCCCGTAGAAATATGCGGAATACCGTATTTATCCGCAATCTGCTTTGCCTGTGTTCCTTTTCCTGCTCCCGGAGCTCCTAACATGATAATTTTCATAAAAATACCTTCCCTTTCTGTGATTGTTTCACCTTCGTAAATAGGAAAGTAACGCTGAACTTATGAAAGCCCAGCGTTGCCCTTATCAACCCGGCGCGTCGCTGCCGAATCATTCATTTAAAAATCCTTTATAGTAACGAACCCGCATCTGCGATTCAATCTGTTTTAAGGTTTCGATAACGACACCTACGATAATGATGATGGAAGTACCGCCGAAGGATACGTCCGCACCGAATAAGCCGTTAAAGAAAATCGGAACAAATGCGATAAATGCAAGTCCAACCGCGCCTATAAAGACAATATAATTTAAAATTTTGTTGAGATAATCACTGGTCGGCTTGCCCGGTCTGATTCCGGGAATAAACCCGCCGGCCTTCTTCATATTATTGGCAATCTCCAACGGATTGAACGTAATGGAAGTATAGAAGTAAGCAAAGGCGATGATCAAAACAATATATACAACCAGGCCGATCGAATAAATCGGTTCGTTCGGGTTGCACCAGTTTGATTGCGACATTCCCCTTAAAATCTTGCTTCCGATTCCCGTTCCGTTTCCCTTACCGAGCAGACCGGCAATAATCACCGGAGTCTGCAGCAGAGACTGTGCAAAGATAACCGGAATTACGCCGCCCGTATTCACCTTCAGCGGAATATGCGTCGACTGTCCGCCAACCTGTTTTCTTCCCTGAATCTTCTTGGAATACTGAACCGGGATTTTCCTCTGACCGCCCTGCAAAAATACTACAAATACTACCATTGCAACGATGATTGCAAGGATAATGACTGCCGCAAGGATTCCCTTCGGTACGGTTTTACCGGAGATGAACTGCTCATATAATGTACCGATGTCACTCGGCACACGGGAAATGATGTTAATGGTAAGTACGATGGAAATACCATTTCCGACACCTTTTTCCGTAATACGTTCACCAATCCACATCAGAACCGCAGAGCCTGCCGTTAATGTGAAAATAACCATAATCAGCGTAAGAATACTGTCATCCTGCAGCATGTCACCTCTCCGGAAGCTGATTGCCATGGCAATCGCCTCCACAAGAGCAAGTGCTACTGTAAGATATCTGGTAATCTCCGCTATTTTTTTTCGCCCTTCTTCTCCGTCGCGCTGCATTTCTTCCAATTTCGGAATTGCGATTGTAAGAAGCTGCATGATGATGGAAGATGTGATATAAGGTGTAATATTCAGCGCAAAAATCGCCATATTATTAAATGAGCCACCTGTAATCGCATCAAAAAAGCCCATTCCATCAGCGGTCTGACTCGCAAACCAACTTGCAAATAATTCATTGTCCACGCCAGGAATCGGAAGCTGGCTCCCGATTCTGATGACAATCAACATCAAAAAAGTAAAAATAATTCTGTTTCGAATATCTTTAATTTTGAATGCATTACGGAGTGTTTCCAGCATTAGATCACCTCTGCTTTTCCACCAAGAGCCTCAATTTTTTCCTTTGCGCTTGCGCTGAATGCATTAGCCTGAACTGTGAGCTTCTTAGTAAGTTCGCCATTTCCAAGAATCTTAACGCCATCCCGCGGATTCTTCACGATACCAGCCTCGATTAACGTATCAACCGAAACTACTGCATCGTTCTCGAAAGCCTCCAGTGCGGAAAGGTTGATTCCGATGATGGTCTTGGAGTTTCTGCATTTGAAACCTCTCTTCGGCAATCTTCTGTATAATGGCATCTGACCACCTTCAAAGCCCGGTCTCGGTGCTCCGGAGCGAGCCTTCTGTCCCTTGTGACCCTTACCGGCAGTCTTTCCGTTTCCTGAACCGTGTCCGCGCCCTCTCCTGAAGTTATCGCTGTGTGCAGAACCTGCTGCTGCATGTAAATTGGATAAGTCCATTTCTGACACCTCCTTATCTTATTCTTAGATTTCTTCTACTTTCACATATGGTGCAACCTTACGAAGCGCACCTGCCGTTGCCGCGTTGTCCGGCAGCTCAACTGTTTTATACAGCTTATTCAGCCCGAGTGCTTCGATGGTCTTTTTATTCTTCGGAACAGCACCGATTGTGGATTTTATGAGTGTTACTTTAAGCTTCTTCTCTGCCATCTTAAATTCCTCCTTAACCTACGATTTCTTCCACGGATTTGCCGCGAAGCTTCGCTACCTCTTCCGGAGACTTTAACTGACCCAAAGCGTTGATTGTCGCAAGGACAACATTCTGCTTATTGTTGGAGCCTAAAGATTTTGTACGGATATTTCTGATTCCCGCAAGCTCGCACACATTACGTGCAGGACCTCCGGCGATGATACCGGTACCTTCCGGGGATTTCTTAAGCAATACGGATGCGCCCGTGTGCTTTCCCATAACGTCATGTGTAACACTGCCCACCTCATCCAGTTTTACCGTGATGAGCTTCTTCATAGCGTCCTCTTTTCCTTTACGGATTGCCTCCGGGATTTCTGCCGCTTTTCCCAGACCAGCGCCAACATGGCCATTGCCGTCGCCGACAACAACTAAAGCTGTAAAACGGAAGTTACGTCCACCTTTAACAACCTTTGTTACACGCTTAATTGATACTACTTTTTCGCTTAATTCCAATTGACCAGCATCAATGATTTCACGTTTCATGTTTTGCGTTTCCTCCTATTAAAAGTCTAAACCAGCTTCTCTTGCTGCTTCGGCTAATGCCTTTACCTTACCTGCATATATAAAGCCGCCTCTGTCAAAGACAACCGTTGAAATACCCTTGTCTAAAGCCCTTTTTGCAATAACGGTACCAAGCTTTGCTGCCGCTTCGACGTTATTGGTCTTTTCCAATTCTGCTTTTACATCTTTTTCAAGAGTGGAAGCAGAAACAAGCGTATTTCCAACTGTATCGTCAATAATCTGAGCGTACATATGATTATTACTTCTGAAAACAGCCAGACGTGGTCTCACCGCAGTACCTGCAAGATGATGACGCATTCTTCTATGTTTGTTTTCGCGAACTGCTGTTCTTGATTTCTTACTAACCATTTTTCGTCACTCCTTTAATTATTTCTTACCAGTCTTACCAACTTTACGTCTAATCACTTCATCAGCATATTTGATACCCTTTCCTTTATAAGGCTCAGGTCTTCTCTTATCTCTGATTTCCGCTGCGTATTGTCCGACTTTTTCTTTATCGATACCAGATACAATGATTTTGTTTCCATCAACTTTGGATTCCAGTCCCTCCGGATCCGTCATCTCAACCGGATGGGAATATCCCAGGTTCAGTGTGAGCACTTTACCGGATTTGGAAGCTCTGTAACCAACACCGTTTACCTCAAGCTCTTTCGTGTATCCTTCCGTTACGCCGACAACCATGTTGTTGATCAGCGTTCTTGTCAATCCGTGTAAGGATTTCATTTTTTTCAAATCATTCGGTCTTGTAACGATGACTTCACTGCCCTCTAATTTAATGTCCATCTCGGACGGAAGGGTTCTTTCCAGAGTTCCCTTAGGACCTTTTACAGTCACATGATTATTTTCTGCAATTTCCACTGTCACACCAGCCGGAACTGCGATTGGCATTCTTCCTATACGTGACATGCCCGTACCTCCTAATTTATGCTAAATAATTGCGGCTTTCGCCGTAGTTACCATTTAAATAACCAGTACAGCGGAAGAACGGAACGTTCTTCCAATTTTAATTTTCCAATGGAAATCAAAATTTACCATACAAATGCTAATACTTCTCCACCAACCTGAAGCTTTCTCGCCTCTTTATCGGTAATGATTCCCTGATTCGTGGAAAGAATTGCGATTCCCAAGCCGCCAAGAACTCTCGGAAGCTCATCCTTGCCGGCATAAACACGAAGTCCCGGTTTGGAAATTCTCTTAAGACCCGTAATGATTTTCTCATTTTTGTCCGCGCCGTATTTTAAGGTGATGCGGATGGTCTTAAAGCTGCCGTCTTCCACGATATCATATTTTGCGATATATCCCTCGTCAACAAGAATATCTGCGATTGCAATTTTCATTTTGGATGCCGGAACGTCAACGGTATCATGTTTAGCAGTGTTTGCATTGCGGATTCTTGTAAGCATATCTGCGATTGGATCACTTGTAGTCATGATGTATATTTCCTCCTTTATTATATTACTGCGCCGGGCGCAGCAGTCTGATTACCAGCTTGCTTTCTTAACGCCTGGTATCTGGCCTTTGTATGCTAATTCACGGAAACATACTCTGCAGATTCCGTATTTTCTTAAAACAGAATGTGGACGTCCACAAATCTTGCAGCGGGTATATTCTCTGGTAGAGAATTTCTGTTTGCGCTGCTGTTTTACTTTCATAGATGTTTTAGCCATTAAAATTCCCTCCTACTTATTTGGCGAACGGCATATTGAACAGTGTCAATAATTCACGAGCTTCTTCGTCGGTCTTTGCGGTTGTAACAAAGATAATGTCCATACCACGCACCTTGTCAACCTTATCGTATTCGATTTCCGGGAAGATTAACTGCTCTTTAATGCCAAGCGCATAGTTTCCGCGTCCGTCAAATGCGTTCGGGTTTACGCCTCTGAAGTCACGCACACGAGGTAATGCAAGGTTAATCAAACGATCCATGAACTCATACATTTTCTCGCCGCGCAGCGTTGTCTTACAGCCGATTGCCATACCTTCCCTGATTTTGAAGTTTGCAATCGCGTTCTTTGCCTTGGTCGCAACTGCCTTCTGGCCGGTAATCGTCTCCATGTCCTTGATGGCAGCTTCCAATACTTTCGCATTTTCTTTGGCTTCGCCGACGCCCATGTTTACCACGATTTTATCGAGCTTCGGTACTTCCATGATGTTTTTATATCCAAATTTTTTGACCATAGCGTCTACGATCTCGCTCTGGTACTTCTCTCTAAGTCTGCTCAACTGTTTTGCCTCCTCTCCTTATTAGTCAATCACTTCGCCGGTTTTCTTTGCGAAACGTACCTTCTTGTCCCCGTCCATCTTAAAGCCTACGCGGGTCGGAGTGCCTTTGTGAAGGTACATTACATTAGAAAGGTCAACCGGTGCCTCCTGGTGGATGATACCGCCCTGCTGATTACGCATGCTCGGTTTCGCATGCTTTGTCACCATGTTGATACCCTCAACCAGAACCGTGTTCTTCTTCTTGTTTACGGCAATAACCTTGCCCTCTTTATCTTTATCCTTACCAGCGATAACCTTGACCATATCGCCTTTTTTAATTTTCATGGTTGCCATATCCTGGTCCTCCTACAATACTTCTGGAGCTAAGGAAACAATTTTCATGAACTGTTTCTCACGAAGCTCTCTTGCTACTGGTCCAAAAATACGTGTTCCTCTCGGGGTCTTGTCATCTTTAATGATAACCGCCGCATTCTCATCAAATTTGATATAAGAACCGTCTTTCCGACGCGCACCTTTTACAGAACGGACAACGACAGCTTTTACGACATCGCCTTTTTTAACAACACCGCCTGGTGTTGCCTCTTTAACCGTAGCAACAATCACATCACCAATATTCGCATATCTTCTAGTAGAGCCACCCATAACACGAATCACAAGCAGTTCCCTTGCTCCTGTGTTATCGGCCACTTTCAGTCTACTTTCCTGTTGTACCATGCTTGTAGCCTCCTTTAATTATTTTGCTCTCTCCATGATTTCTACAAGTCTCCATCTCTTATCCTTCGACAATGGCCTTGTCTCCATGACTCTTACCTTGTCACCGATTTTGCACTCGTTATTCTCGTCATGAGCCTTTAATTTATATGTTTTTTTAACGATTTTGCTGTAAAGCGGATGTCTTACGTTATCCTGGATCGCAACAGTGATTGTCTTATCCATCTTGTCGCTCACAACAATACCAACACGTGTTTTTCTAAGATTTCTTTCTTCCACGACCGATTATTCTCCTTTCTGGAATCCTACTGCGCAGCCTTAGCCTTCTCAGTGATGATAGTCTGAATTCTTGCGATATTCTTTCTGACTTCCTTGATTCTGCTTGTGTTGTCTAACTGATTGGTTGCGTTCTGGAATCTCAAATTGAAAAGTTCTTTTTTAGCTTCTACTAACTGTGCGTTTAAGTCTGCAACAGACTGGCCCTTTAATTCTTCTAAATATTTCTTAGTTTTCATCTGATACACCGCCTTCTAAATCTGCACGTGAAACTACTTTACATTTGCAAGGTAATTTGTGTGTAGCAAGACGCAGCGCTTCTCTCGCAACGTCTTCCGGAACACCGGAGATTTCAAATAATACACGACCTGGTTTCACAACGGCTACCCAGTACTCCAGGGCACCCTTTCCTTTTCCCATACGAACGCCCATCGGCTTCTGTGTTACCGGCTTCTCCGGGAAAATCTTAATCCAAACCTTACCGCCACGCTTGATATATCTCGTCATCGCAATACGGGCTGCCTCAATCTGGTTTGCTTTAATCCAGCATGGCTCCAAAGCAACAATACCGTACTCACCGTAAGTAATCGTGTTGCCTCTGGTTGCCTTTCCGCTCATGGAACCGCGGAACTGTTTACGATGTTTTACTCTCTTTGGCATTAACATTACTGAACTCCCCCTTCCTTATTCGCTTTTGCAGGAAGTACCTCGCCCTTATAAATCCAAACCTTTACGCCAACCTTGCCGTAAGTGGTATCTGCTTCAGCGAATCCATAATCGATGTCTGCTCTTAAAGTCTGAAGCGGAATCGTTCCCTCGGAATAGAACTCCGTACGCGCCATATCAGCTCCGCCAAGACGTCCGGAGCAGGAAGTCTTAATTCCCTTTGCGCCTGCCTTCATGGTTCTTCCCATGCAGGACTTCATTGCTCTACGGAAAGAAACACGGTTCTCAAGCTGAAGGGCAATGTTCTCTGCCACAAGCTGAGCATCACGATCCGGTCTCTTTACCTCTTTGATATCAACGATTAATTTTTTATCTGTAAACTTCTGAACCTGGCCTTTGATTTTCTCAATCTCGGCTCCGCCCTTTCCGATTACCACGCCCGGCTTTGCCGTGTAGATGATAACCTTTACGCGGTCAGATGCTCTCTCGATTTCAATCTTGGAAACACCTGCTGCATATAATTTCTTTTTCAGATAGGTTCTGATGTTGTAGTCTTCTACCAGGAAATCTGCAAAATCTGCTTCCGCATACCATTTCGAGTCCCAGTCTTTGATAACGCCGACTCTTAAGCCATGTGGATTAACTTTCTGTCCCATATTTACTCCTTTCTCAAAAAACGTCCCGCAGCAGCTTTTTTCGCGGAACGCCTGCCCGCCGCCTGACTGCGGGAGGTTTTATTTTTCATCCAGCACGATTGTAATGTGGCTCATTCTCTTCTCGATCCTGTAAGCCCTGCCCTGTGCCCTCGGTCTGATTCTCTTCATTGTCGGTCCCTTATTTGCATAGCACTCTGCAACGTAAAGGTTCTCAGCTTTCATTCCGTTGTTGTTCTCAGCGTTTGCAATCGCCGACTCCAGCAATTTCTTTACCAAGCTTGAAGCGTATCTCGGATTGTAGGTCACGATGGCGAGTGCCGTCTGAACATCCTTTCCGCGGATTGCGTCCAATACGAAGCAAGCTTTCTGAACAGACACTCTTGCGTAAGATAACTTAGCGGAAGGTCTGGTATCTTTTACTTCATTTCTCTCTCTCTTAATCTGACTTCTATGTCCCTTAGCCATGGATGAAACCTCCTTTCAAAAAATGTCTTATCTAACGCCTGATTTCTTTTCGTCTTTTCCATGTCCTCTGTAAGTTCTTGTAGCAACGAACTCACCAAGTTTATGTCCAACCATATCCTCTGTTACATACACCGGTACATGCTTTCTTCCGTCATGGACAGCGATGGTATGACCAACGAACTGCGGGAAGATTGTAGAACGACGTGACCATGTCTTAATAACAGATTTCTCGCCGGATGCATTCAAAGCGTCTACCTTTTTCAGCAGGCTTGCATCCGCAAATGGTCCTTTTTTTAATGAACGAGCCATAATTTACCTCCTATTTTGTCAGTCCTTACACACTGCCGTGTGTTTCCTCGGACTCCGAACATCTTGTTTATTATAACAGAGACGCCCGGAAGAAGCAAGTATCATTTTTGCTTCTTCCGGGCGTTGAAATTTATTTCAACGCCCTGCCGTCCCTTCTTCTTACGATAAGCTTATTGGAAGCCTTATTCTTCTTTCTTGTCTTAAGACCAAGCGCAGGCTTGCCCCAAGGTGTGCACGGACCCGGACGTCCGATCGGCGCACGTCCCTCACCACCGCCGTGCGGATGGTCATTCGGGTTCATAACAGAACCGCGTACTGTCGGGCGGATACCCATATGACGCTTACGTCCTGCTTTACCGATGTTTACAAGGTTGTGGTCCGCATTGCCGATCACACCGATGGTTGCGCGGCATTTTAACGGAACCATACGCATTTCTCCGGAAGGAAGACGCAGGGTTGCGTATTTGCCTTCTTTTGCCATAAGCTGTGCGCTCATACCTGCGGAGCGAACAAGCTGTCCGCCCTTGCCCGGATACAGTTCAATGTTGTGTACCTGGGTACCAACCGGAACATTCTCTAACGGCAGGCAGTTTCCTACACGTACCTCTGCCTCTGCGCCGCTCATAACGGTCATTCCGTCCGTTAAGCCCTGCGGAGCAAGGATGTAGGACTTCTCGCCGTCTGCATAGCAGATTAATGCGATGTTTGCCGTTCTGTTCGGATCGTACTCAATCCCGATTACCTTTGCCGGGATTCCGTCTTTTTTATTTCTCTTAAAATCAACCAGTCTGTATTTTCTTCTGTTTCCGCCGCCGTGATGTCTTACGGTAATTTTACCCTGATTGTTACGGCCTGCGTTCTTCTTTAAAGAAGTAACCAGTGACTTCTCCGGCGTCGTCTTTGTGATTTCGGAGAAATCAGAACCAGTCATATTTCTTCTGGAAGGTGTATATGGGTTATATGTCTTAATTCCCATTGTAGTTCTCCTTTCGGTGTTTATTATCGCACTTTACTGTGCATATTTCAGAACTGCTTTTCGATTTACAGTCCGGCAAAGATCTCAATGTCCTTGCTGTCAGCGGTGAGCTGTACGATTGCCTTTTTGGTCTTCGCAGTCTTTCCGACTACCATACCGCGTCTTTTCTTCTTTCCGTCCATGTTCATGGTGTTGACGCTTGCAACCTTTGTTCCCTCGAACATTTTTTCTACCGCTTCTTTAATCATGGTCTTGTTTGCTTCCGGATGAACAAGAAATGTATATTTCTTCTCCGCCATCGCTGCCATGGATTTCTCGGTTACTACCGGTTTGAGGATTACATCATAATACTGTACGTTTGCCATTATGCATACACCTCCTCGATGGTCTTCACAGCGTCTTTGGTTACGACTACTGTCTCATATTTCAATACGTCAAATACGTTGATCTCGTTGGTCTGTGCCGTCTTAACCGTCGGCAGGTTGCCTGCGGATTTGATCACGTTCGTATCCATGTCGTTTAATACAACCAGCGCCTTCTCTACGTTTAAGTTGTTCAGCACCTGAACGAATTTCTTTGTCTTGATTTCATCCAGCTTCAGCTCATCCAAAACGATGAATTTGCTCTCGTTGACTCTGGAAGTGAGCGCAGACTTAAGAGCCGCTCTCTTCTCCTTCTTGTTGAGTTTGAAAGAGTAATCTCTCGGTACCGGAGCAAATACCACGCCGCCATGCGTCCACTGCGGAGCTCTCGTCGAACCCTGTCTTGCATGTCCGGTTTCCTTCTGTCTCCACGGTTTTCTGCCGCCGCCGCGAACCTCAGAACGCGTCTTAGCTTTCTGTGTTCCCTGACGGTTGTTTGCAAGCTGCTGAAGCACTGCCATGTGTACTAAATGCTCGTTTACTTCTACTCCGAAAACAGCATCGTTTAACTCCAGGCTTCCTACTTCTTTGCCTTCCATATTATAAACAGCTACGTTAGCCATTATTTCGTTCCTCCTTTCCTATTCTAGCGCTTATTTCCCTGCTTTTACGGTTTCTTTAATCGTTACCAGACACTTCTTAGCTCCCGGCACAGCGCCTTTCACTAAGAGCAGGTTGTTCTCCGCGTCAACTCTTACAACCTCAAGATTCTGGGTTGTAACCTTTACGCTTCCCATGTGACCAGGCATTCCCTTACCCTTGAATACGCGGCTCGGTGAAGAACATGCACCGTTGGAACCCTGATGACGATGGAATTTGGAACCGTGAGCCATAGGACCTCTGTGCTGTCCCAGTCTCTTAACAGCGCCCTGGAAACCTTTTCCCTTGGAAATTGCAGTCGCGTCAATCTTGTCGCCCTCTGCAAAGATGTCAGCCTTGATGACATCCCCAAGCTTGTATTCGTCAGCATTTTCAAATTTGAACTCTCTGACATATCTCTTTCCGGATACACCTGCTTTTGCAAAGTGTCCCATCTGAGCCTTGTTTACGCCATGTCTGTTTCTGATTTCTTTTTTGCCGTTTGCATCCTTGCTCACAACTCTTTCTTTCTTGTCAGCATATGCAACCTGTACTGCGCTGTAACCGTCGTTCTCTACCGTCTTAATCTGTGTAACGGAGCACGGACCAGCCTCCAATACAGTAACCGGCACCAATACGCCGTCTGCGTTGAAGATTTGAGTCATTCCGACTTTTGTTGCTAAAATCGCTTTCTTCATTTTTTACCTCCTGTTTTCTCTACAGCGGAACGCTTCATACCCGTCTCTGCGGGGCAGCGGAACCGTTCATCCTAGAAAGTTTTCTATAAAAAACCCTTCAGGATATTCACTTATTTGTTTTTCATTTTGATGTCAATGTAAACACCAGCCGGCATCTCCAAACGGGATAATGCATCCACCGTTTTCTGGGTCGGTGTCACAATGTCAATGAGTCTCTTGTGCGTTCTCTGCTCGAACTGCTCGCGGGAGTCTTTGTATTTGTGAGTAGCCCTTAAGATGGTAATCACTTCCCTCTTGGTCGGAAGGGGTACCGGTCCGCTCACCTGCGCTCCGTTTTTCTTCACCGTCTCGATGATTTTTCTGGCTGAAGAATCAACCAGTTCGTGGTCATACGCTTTCAATGTGATTCTCATTACTTGACTTGCCATAAAAAAAGTCGCCTCCTTTTCGCACTTTTACAAGCGATATAATCGCTTTTGTACGACAAGCGGTGACTGCACACATTCCCGTGCGTATCGCAACTGTTCTGCGAAGTGAAAGCTGCCTTTCCCGCCCCCGGCAGGACTATCCGGCTTTCTCTGACAGCACAGGGCTGCCCGCACGTTGTTTCTACTCTGTAGATGTTACTCGTATACAGTGACTTGTCGCCAGTTTCCTAACTTGACATTCGCTCCACGGAAAACCTGCCACACGGGCAGCAACCTCACGCTTCTACGCTATCAATGTCACAGCATTGCTTAGTATACACGATAGTTTTTAAAAATGCAAGTGTTTTTTTCAGCACAAAATAACTTTCATAAACTTTTATCAAATCCAAACATTTGTACCGGTTTCTTCATACAGTAAAAATCGCCTACTACCCTTTTAAATGCATTTGGATGTCCCTTCTCCGGAAGACCCCATTCTTCCAAACTTTTTATAACAATCTCCTTTCTATCACTTACGCCCACGTCTTTCACGACATGCTTTTCCCTCTCAATAACATCACTGGCCCTTCCCAGAATCTCTTTAAAGATCTCTAAATTGCATGTATATTTTTTTATAGCATCGCAGTCTTTCCATCCCAGAAACCAATTTTTTACTGTCCAAAAATCTTTCTCGCCCCTTTTTAAACATGTTATATCGTACTCCAGCTCCAACAAAGCAAACCACGCATCTTTTTTCTTAGTCCCCAGTTTAGTCTTCAGTTTTTCCTTTAGTGATTCTTGCTTGTTTTTCATTTCTTCCCCTATTTCTTTTATTTTGTCTTCCGCAGCATTCATAGCTTCTGTTTCCCCGTTTTCCAGCGCTTTCCTTAATCGTTTTATTATAGATTCGATTTTCTTGCATTCGATTCCTTGGTTTTTCAGTTCTTCCTTTAATGCTCCTATTTCTTTTTCATCTAATAGAGGCTTTATTTTATCACCATCTGCTAATAGAGACTTTATTTTATCACCATCTAATATGGTTTCCAGTTTATCTCTTTGTTTTTCCAAGATTTTCGGTTTATTTCTTTGTTTTTCCATGGTTTCCAATTCATCCCTTAACCCTACGATGGTTTTTAATTTACCCCTTAACTCTACGATGGTTTCCAATTCTTTTTCATCTTCATCTAATAGAGATTTTATTTTATCTCCATCTAATATGGTTTTCAGTTTATTTCTTCGTTCTTCCACGGTTTCCGGTTTTTTCATCAATAATTTTATGTTTTCCAATTCCCCCCTTAACTCTTCGATGGTTTTTAATTTATCCCTTAACTCTATAATCATTTTCAGTGGTTCTAATTTTTTTTCCATTTCAGCGGTTTTCTCTTTATCTCTTTTTGCTCTCCGTAAATTCCACAAAGCTATATACAATGGCAGTTTTTTTTCATCATCAAGCATTTCACTTCTGTGCCAAATATACTCATCTATTTCCCCCCACTTTTTTTCGCTTCCTTCAAAGAACTTAACATACTCAAGCACATTGAAATTAAGACAAAGTGTCAGGAACGAAACAACTCTTTCTGTCTCGACATTTGCAAATAATTCTTTTTTATCTACTTCCTTCTCATCATTCAAAACTAAACCCTGAATAATGTCTGATGCTTCCTCAAGTTGCTTAAAACAAGCTTTTTCTGACTCAATAGTCCAATAGTTATTTAACTCACCACTCCACTGTCTGCTCTCTATCTTAATCCAGGTTCTCAAATGTGCCCAATACCATTTAATATATGCCAATCTCTCATCTGGCGCTTTATGTCTTATTTCAAGAACGCGTTCGCACTCGTTTATTATCTCTATCATCCTATCAGAATCTATTTTCTCCCCATCTTCCTTATTAAATTCGCCAATCTTATCATAAACTTCATCCACCAGCTGCTTCTCTTCCTTGGTAAGTTGGATTAAAAGGCTTCCGTAAATTGCAGGTAGGAAATCAGTATTTTCAACATTATTCACATATTCTGTTAAACCTGAAAGCTCAATATAATCCTCAGCATTACATACATAATGCTTGTCTATATTATCTAAATTCTTATACAGCCATAACGCAGGACATTTTTCACATGTTTTCGGCTTCTGGCGGCACTTCTTGCGACAACCCATTTCGTTAAAACATTGAGCTTTGTCTTCATTACATCGCAATAAGACCTTGTCATCCGGTTCAGAAGTAAGTATGCTACTAAATTTCAGTTCTTCCAGCAATTCACGCATTTTATCAATCTTTTTTAATACCTTCTCTAACACTTTCTTATCACCTACACTTGCATCGCTATCAGATACATCCTGATCACTTACACTCGTACCACTATCAGGAGGCAGGCATGCCAGAAGCAGGCATCGGATTACTTTAGTAGTAAACACCCTTTTCGTATATTTATAAGCTTCCCGGAAAATCCTTTGATCCACTCGATAATCTCCAAACTCCTCCAAATCCCGGCTAGCAGTCCTCTTCATACCTAAAACTTTCCTTTGAAAAATATAGAGCAACCTTCTCCTCTCACTTAATGCAGGTTTTTCATTAACATTCCACCATATATTATTTTCTTTCTGTTTTTCACACTCCACTTTAATCCAACTCCTTTCCCTAACTTATCGTAATCAATTAGTTTTTTCACACTCCACTTTAATCTAACTCTTGTCACCCTCGAAGTTCACCCTTTTAATCTTAGACACACATGAGTATAATGCAAATAGACGCACAGAAGTATAATGCAAATAATAATCTCTCGGAATCCTGAGTGATTGTATCCAGTACAATTGGTGATGAACATTGAAGGAAGCCTTATAAATTAAGGACTGGAGATTCCGAGAGATTATAAATAAAAAAAGGAGGATTTTTATGAAATATCTCAATTGCACGGCTCACCCTATCGAGCTCTACGAACAGAAAGACCTCACCTCAAACCGGAAGGAGCAGTACTATCTCCGTGATTCGAAGGCAGCGCCACGTGTCATCATCCCACAGAATATGCCCCTTTCTATTCATCAGCACTCATTTTCTCTAGGCGAATTTGAGGAAGTAAGCCTATTTTCCCCGGTTATCACTGTTGATCCGGTGCTCGATACCTCTTACGACGTCATCATCGTGTCAAGCCGGTACGCTCAGGTCGCAATGACCACAATGCCTTTATATTACGATCTGCTCGACCGTCTGTACACCGTCGTACCTCTCTTTAATAAGGATCCGGAGAAAACTGAATTTCCAGAAAAAATAGGGGCCGCGGGAATCCAGAAAGTCTGGTTTTCCCAAAATCCAGTGGAGCTATATGAGACCATTCTCAGGCGCAATTGCCGCCCAAGTCTTGCTTCTATCGAGGTGTATTTGCGATTGTTTGAAATGAATACGCAGACGTCCCCTAACAATATGTACACACTCCAATTCTCTTTGCAGAAGTTAAGACAAATACGCGATGACATCCTGAAGGCAGAGGAAACAGCTCCCAATACCGGAATCAGCCAGTCCTAAGTTCATATTAGGTCTGCTTTACCATTTTTGTCAAGGAGAATGCTGAACTGGTTATCGTTTTTTCAGACATGGTAAATTCCTTCTTAATAAGGAATATTACCATGCTAACCATTTAATCTAGGAGGTATTAGTAATGTGCTATAAGAACGAAGAATATTTAAGAGATGAGTACGAATTTTATGACGAGTGGAAAAACCGTCCTGATGAAGAGGCTCATATTTCCCTGGACGACTATAATGATATGCGGTGCGCGGAAACATACGGCGATCCCAGTCCCTTTGCGGATGACGACGACAGTAATGATAAGTACTGGGATTCCACTGATCTTTACTAAGAACACATTCAGGGGGCAGCGTTTTTTCTGCCCCCATTATGTCAGTTCTTACATAATATAATATTAATGGGGAGGATTGTAATATGACACACGACGAATTTAAAGATTACCTGTTTGATATACTGAACGAAACGGATAAACTTCCTATTCTTGACATCAATGCTCATGATCAGGAAAATTTCTTTCTCATTACTCTAAAAGATTTTTCCGAATTTACAATTACTACATCACCTTATAACGGCACCCTAAATTCCAATGCTTGACATTCACCATCACACTAAAGATGATGCCCTTCTGGGCAGTGTCCAAAACCAATACTATCTACGAAAGGACAGAATCATCTCGCGTTCTGCCCTTTCAGGCAGCCTGCGCCAAAATGATTTATCCGGTGACAAGAAAGGAAATCACACCCGCAAGCAGAATCGCCGCCGTGCAGGCCAGATGCACCTTTTTCTTTCCCGGCAGCAGCACCGCAAATGCGAGAACCGCATAATATGCGAAAAAGCCGAGCAAAATCTCCCATCTTGCATACTTTACGCTTTCCAGTATTTCCGTTTTCTCCGGGTTTACGTTAAAATTTATGTTTAAGGTCAGGAACAGCAGATTTACAAATAAAAACGGAACAAATACAAGGAAATTAATCCATTTTCCCTCTTTTTTCATAAAATCCCTCTTTTCTTTCCTATAATATTAGTTTTATCTTTCGGCTTTGTCAATGACTCCGAACGTTAAATACACAGCCCTGCCTTCACCATCCGCCTCCTCTGCTTATAAAGCGTTAAGCTTTTATCCTGCCCCCTCGTTTGCCCATATTTCCGGATGTATTTCATAACACATTTTTATTGTATATGTTATAATACCGACAGGTATTATAATACCCGGAACGGCGTCGGTCGCCACGGCGCACGACTGTATTTTTATATGCAAAAGGAGTTTATTACAAAAATGAACATCATTATCGTAGGCTGCGGCAAAGTAGGCTACACACTGGTAGAACAGTTAAGCAATGAAAACCACAATATCGTCGTCATCGATGAAAATCCTGAAAAGGTAGCGGACATCACCGACAATCTTGACGCCATGGGAATTGTCGGCAACGGCATCAACCACCAGACACAGATTGACGCCGGAATCACAACGGCAGATCTCTTAATTGCGGTCACGGGAGATGACGAGAAAAATCTGCTGTGCTGCGTGATTGCGCGGAAAACCGGACACTGTCAGACTATCGCCCGCGTCCGCAATCCCATATATAATAAGGAAATTGAATTTTTAAAGAAGGAATTCGGCCTTGCAATGATTATTAACCCGGAGCTTGCCGCGGCAAACGAGATTGCCCGCATTTTCCAGTTTCCGTCGGCAATCCGCGTCGATACCTTTGCCAAGGGTCATGTGGAGCTGCTGCACTTTAAGGTCGGCAAGAACTCCCCGCTGATTGACTTAAAGCTCGCGAATCTCCACCAGACTCTGCGCACGAACGTCCTGGTCTGTACCGTTATGCGCGGGGAAGATGTGATTATTCCGAATGGTGATTTTGTATTTCAGGAAAATGATATTGCTGCCATCGTATCGGAACGACGGAATGCCCTTGAATTTTTCCGCAAAATCGGTATTGTCAAAAACCGGGTCGGCGATGCCATCCTCGCCGGAGGCGGCAAGGTTTCCTATTATCTTGCCAAGAGCCTGATTCAGTCCGGCATCCGCGTCACCATCATTGAGATTGACCGCGCGCGCTGTGAACAGCTCAGCGAACTGCTGCCGGAAGCAACGATTATCTGCGGAGACGCCACGGACCAGACACTCCTGTCCCAGGAGGGCTTAGAGCACGCACGGGGCTTCGCGGCGCTGACCGGTTTGGACGAGGAAAATATACTGCTGTCACTGTATGCCAATAATGTATCGAACGCAAAAACCGTGACAAAGATTAACCGTATCAGCTTTCACTCTGTCATTAACCAGTTAAATCTCGGCAGTATTATTTACCCTCGGATTATCACGGCCGATTACATATTAAAATATGTCCGTTCTACGAATTATTCGCAGAACAGCAACGTGGAAACGCTTTATAAGCTGGCGGACGGCAGGGCGGAGGCCCTGGAATTTATTATCAAGGCGGATTCCTCCGTTGCCGGAATCCCGCTGCAGGAGCTTCATTTCCGCAAAAACACCCTGATTTGCTGTATTTACCGTCAGGGTAAGGTGATTATCCCCAGCGGACAGGACAGTATGATGGCCGGAGACTCCGTGCTTGTCGTGCTTTCAGGCTACCGTATTTCCGATATCAAAGAGATTCTGGAGGATTAGCGTGCCATGAATTATCCGATTATCTTCTATATTTTAGGCTGTGTTTTAAAATTTGAGGGCGCTTTTCTGATGCTTCCCGCTCTGGTGGGAATTTTATACCGGGAAGCTACGGTTTACCCCTATCTCGTAATGGCCGGAATCTGCCTGCTGATTGGCCAGATTCTCACCTGGAAAAAGCCGAAATCATCTGCGCTTTATACCAGGGACGGCTTTGTCAGCGTAGCCTTAAGCTGGATCGTGATGAGTATTTTCGGCGCCCTTCCCTTTGTACTCACGGGCGACATCCCGTTTTTCGTGGATGCGCTTTTCGAGACGGTTTCCGGTTTTACCACCACCGGCGCAAGCATTTTGACAGATGTGGAGGCCCTCTCCCACGCAAGCCTTTTCTGGCGCAGCTTTACGCATTGGATTGGCGGTATGGGCGTTTTGGTGTTTATCATGGCCATCCTCCCTCTGATGGGCGGCTCCACCATGAATCTTATGAAAGCGGAAAGCCCGGGGCCCTCCGTCAGCAAACTGGTACCGCACGTGAAGGATACCGCAAAAATCCTGTACTCTATTTATATTGCGATCACCATCTGCGAAGTGTTTTTGCTCTGTATTTTCGGCATGCCGCTTTTCGACTCGCTGACCATAACCTTCGGTACCGTGGGCACGGGCGGTTTCGGCATTAAAAATGACAGTATGGGAAGCTATTCTCCCGCTTTGCAGAATATTGTTACGATTTTTATGATTTTAAGCGGCGTGAATTATACTGCCTATTTCTATCTGGTGTGCGGAAAAATCAAAGAAGCTTTTCGCCTGGAAGAAGTGCGTTGGTATTTTATCATTATCCTCGCTTCCGCCGGGATTATTGCAGTCAACACCAGACATATGTATCCGGCTCTGGAAGAAACGCTGCGCCACGCCTTTTTCCAGGTGGGTTCCATCATTACCACCACCGGCTATGCCACCACGGATTTTGACCTTTGGCCCGAAATGTCAAAATGCATCCTGGTGATTCTGATGTTTATCGGCGCCTGTGCCGGAAGCACCGGCGGAGGAATCAAGGTGTCCCGCCTTGTAATTTTGTTTAAAACCATACGCAAGGAGCTTTCCCTGATTATCCATCCGCGGGAAATCAGAAAAATACGCATGGACGGACGCGTCGTGGAACATGAAACCGTGCGCTCGACCAACGTGTTCCTCGTAACCTATTTTGCGATTCTGCTTATTTCTACGCTGCTTGTAAGCGTGGACGAATTTGATTTTACGACAAATTTTACCGGTGTGCTGTCGGCGCTGAATAACATTGGCCCCGGCCTCGCAAAAGTGGGACCGACGCTTAACTTTTCCATTTATTCACCCTTTTCCAAGCTTGTCCTGATATTTGACATGCTTGCAGGAAGGTTAGAGCTCTTTCCGCTGCTGATCATTTTCATGCCCTCCACCTGGAAACGAAAATAATCAGGCACAGTATTTTTGCTTGCGCGCCAGGGGGATGTAAGGTAAAATATCTGATATTGTGTAATAGATTGCCGCGTTCTGCGGCAGAAGAAAGGACTGTCATTTTCTATGTGGATTGCAGAGCATTGGAAGGATTATGAGGTAATAGACTGTTCCGCCGGAGAGAAGCTTGAGCGCTGGGGAAGCTATATTCTGGTACGCCCCGATCCCCAGGTCATCTGGGACACACCGAAAACGGAAATCGGCTGGCGCAAACGAAACGCTCATTACCACCGGAGCAAAAAGGGCGGCGGCGAATGGGAATTTTTCGATTTGCCCGAGCAGTGGAGCATCCGTTACCGCTCCCTGACCTTTCAACTGAAGCCCTTTAGCTTTAAGCATACCGGGCTTTTCCCTGAACAGGCGGTCAACTGGGACTGGTTTTCCGAAAAAATCAGACAGGCCGGACGGCCCATCAAGGTGTTGAATCTGTTCGCCTATACCGGCGGCGCCACGCTTGCCGCAGCGGCTGCCGGAGCTTCCGTCACCCATGTGGATGCCTCGAAGGGCATGGTGACCTGGGCAAAGGAGAACGCGGCTTCCTCCGGTCTTTCCGACGCCCCCATCCGTTGGATCGTAGATGACTGCGTCAAGTTTGTGGAGCGTGAAATCCGCCGCGGGAATCATTACGATGCCGTTATCATGGACCCGCCCTCCTACGGAAGAGGACCGAAGGGGGAAATCTGGAAAATTGAAGATTCCATCTATCCCCTGATTACGTTGTGCGCAAAGCTGCTGTCAGAAAAGCCCCTGTTTTTCCTTGTCAATTCCTACACAACGGGCCTGCAGCCGGCCGTGCTTCACTACATGCTCGGCACGGCGCTGAAAAAATACCGCGGAAACGTAACCGCCGATGAAATCGGACTTCCGGTGTCTGCAACCGGGCTCGTTCTGCCGTGCGGGGCGAGCGGAAGGTTTGAGGGGACGGATTAAGGGGGCGGCCTAAGCCGCTCACTCAATCCGTCCCCAGTTCATTTCGGCAGACTTCCGTCACCTTACCGTCCTTTACCTCATAGCAGCAATCGCTGATTTCTTCCATATCCTCGGCATAATGCGATGTAAAAATAATGGTCGTTCCCAGTTCCCGGTTCAGCCGTCGGAACAGACTTCGCATATTTTTTACAGAATCCGCGTCCAAGCCATTGAAAGGCTCGTCAAGCAACAGAAGCTCCGGTCTTTCCATAATAGCCTGCGCAATAGCAAGCTTCTGTTTCATACCCACCGAATATTTTCCGTAATGCTTGTGACCGGAAGCTTCAAGGCCTACCAGCCGAAGTGTCTCGCGTATATCTTCGTCTGTCACCCTGCGGCGGATAGACGCAAGCATTTTTAAATTCTGAAAGCCAGAATAGCCGGGCAGAAACCCGGTGTTATCTAAAATCACACCAATACTCGGAGGAAACACACCTTTTTCCAGCAAAACCCCCTCTACAATAATCTCCCCCTGGTTCGGATGCAGCACCCCTGCAATCAGCTTGCACAGGACACTCTTTCCACTGCCGTTTTTGCCCACAAGTCCATATATTTTTCCCGATTCAAACGAAAAGGAAAGGTCCGAGAGTACCGTCTCCTCCCCAAACCGTTTTGTCACATTTTTTACCTGAACGATCTCATCCATGTCCCGATTCTCCCATCTCTTTTTCCAACCAGACAAAAACCAGCCTTCTCTCAATCTCCCAAAGCAGCGCCAAACATATCATAGCCAATATAAGACACGCTGTCTGCGCCTCTCCGGCATCCCGCCCCATCTGATTCAGAGTGAAAACCGATTTGCCGCCAAGTATCATACCGCACTGCACAAGCAACGCCAGCACAAAACTCTCAACTGCCGGAAATGCCGCCTCGTGAAGTATGAGTGCAAACAGCAGCAGGCTTCCCATGCCCACAGTCTGTCGAAACAGTGTTTGAACCACGAAGCTGATGTCTCCAATCACCGTATCACCGCAAAAAGCAGAAAGCAGATACATCTCGCCCACGCCCATAAAATAATACCCCAGCACAAGACCTGCATTTTTTAACATTTCCAAACGGTGATACCGCCGAAAATTTCCGCCCCTCAGAAGTACCTGCGGATAAATCCACTTCATCCGCCCAATCTGCCTGAAATAGATCCACAGATACACGGGCAGTTGAAGCAGCAACCAGTAAATACAACGCACATTGACCGAGGAAAAGCCTCCCCAGTACCTTTCCAGATATTCCTCCAGCGTTCCAAACCCACAGCCAAACAGCCGCGCACCGGCCAGAAAGGTTATAATCCAAAAAACGAAAAGCGCAGCCAACGGGCTAAGGTACTTTATGTATCTCTCCATAAGGTTCCACCCTTTCCGCCAGCACAAAGTTAAGAATACACAAAAGAATCACCACGGGAATCCAATAAAATACAGGATAGGACGTTCCTGAAAATTCAATTTTAACATTTCCAAGCATCGTATAACGCAACACCCCGGTAAGCGCACATTTATAAAGCACCATATCACCGATTGGAATAGCAATAACCAGCAGCATCCGAAGTACCCTCTGGCGCACAAGCAGATAGACAGCATTTTGCAGTAACAGCAGTGCAAAAAGATAGCAAATCAGACAAACCAGATTTCTGAACACCAGCCGAAAGGCCCAAATGCCGCCAACATCTATAACATCTGTATAACGTACAGAAAGCGTCAGGCCGCCCACCCAGCCGGCCAAAAAGTGTAATGCTGTCGCCAATGCTGCAAATCCCACGGCAAACAGCAATTCCGTCAAGAGCAGTGACCGCCAATATTTCTCCATACTGCCTCCATTTACGGCAAGCAGTACATCATACCCCGCAAAAATCCCGAATTTTCTGCACAACAAAATGATGCAGAATGCGTACAAAAACAGAATATTATAGGCGCTGTTTAAGTTGTACAAAAGATAATTCCAGATATCCATCTGCTCCACCAAATGCAGTTCATACAGCAGACAATATCCCCTGAACGTACTGTAGGACCAACACAGTATTGCCAATATGACTGCAGCCACCATTGCAATATTTATTTTTGTTTTCAGTAAAACAGCCATATTCTGTTTCATCCTGCATCTCTCCGATATCTTCTGTCACCGCTTACGAACAACACAAGCCCTGCCGTGAACAAAAGCACATCATAAATAAGAATGTAAAACGGCTCCGTGGCATTATATTCGTTGAGGCTATACAGCGTAACAGCATTCCAGTACGGATTTACATCAATCAGTACCGCCCCTGAAAAAATATAAAAACAAAGCGGAAGCAGGCAGGCGACGTATTTGTTGGGCACCCATGTTGAAATTCCAAGGCCCAGTGAGGAAAATACAGCACCGCAGACCCCGGTATTTAATACGAGTACCCAACCATAAAGCACCGGTCTTGCTTCCCGGAGATCTTTCCAGAAATTATAAGCGTGATTCACAGAATCCGAAAGGTCTGTTCCTTTCACTGCCAATATGGCAAGATAATAAATAATACAGGGAAGTAAAAAAGAAACAATACCGCAGATTACATTTACTGTTGCTTTTACCACCCTGTATTTTTTCTCGCCCAGCTTTCCAACCGCCAGATAATAATAGCCGCTTTCCACCTCTTCACGCCAGGTCAGAGAAAACGGTATACATACAAGCACCGGAAACAGAAACACCAGCAGGGCATATGTGCTGTCCGTAAGCGCACTCATCATCACATCCAGAAAATCCACTGTTGGAAACGCAATGTCCTCATTACCCGCTATGATAAGGCACACGATACACACCGCCATGGAAAAAAGCATCCGTCTGCTGCACAGTCCCCGTTTCAGTTCACTGAAAAAATAGTCCATTGTCTCCCCCACCTGTCGCTGAAGGGCTGAAATAATCCTGCTATAACATCCTCTTTTTCCGCAAGAACAGCATCGTAATGATGCAGATGAGCAGCGTCAGCACACAGATAATCAAAAATCCATGCGGCGTATCGGCAAACGGCATCCATTTCTCATCCACATTCATTCCATAGATACCGGAAATCACCGTCGGAATTGCCATGACAATCGTGATGGAGGTCAGATATTTCATTGCGTTGTTCAGACGGTTGTCAATCACAGAGGACATCAGTTCTCTGGTACCGTTGATAATATCCCGGTAAATACTGGTCATCTCGATTGCCTGCCGGTTCTCGACAATTACGTCGCCCAACAGCTCCTTATCCTCGGGGTACTGCTCCAGCCGTTTATAACGTGTCAGGCGATCCAACACTACGCCGTTCGCGCGCAGAGAGGTGGCAAAATATACCAGCGTTGATTCCAGCTCATGTAAATCAATTAAATCCACGTCCTCCGTGTTCCTGCCAATCCGTTCCTCTATCTCCGTCCGCTTCTTGTCAATAACCCGAAGATTCATCTGATAATTCGACGCGGTATTGTACAAAATCTGATAAACAAACCGAAGCCTTTTTTTCGTACTGAATTCCCTGACCCGGTTATCGATAAAGTTCTGAAGCACCGGCGTATCATCCGTGCACACAGTTACAATCACATCCTGAGACAGAATAATTCCGAGCGGAATGGTCGTGTATGTCTGCTTTTCATGGCGTATCTCTGTGGTTGGAATATCGACCAGAATCAGTGTATATCCGTCCTGCAATTCAATACGCGAGCTTTCCTCCTCATCGAGTGCTGCCTGCAAATCCTCTATATCCACGTTGACAAGGTCCGCGATTTTCTCACATTCCTCCAGGGTTGGCTGTATCATTTGTACCCACACCCCGTCCGTTACTTTGTTTTCCTCATGAATCCGCTGATTATCCGTTTTAAAATACCTAATCATGGCAATCCTCACTTCCGCGCAAAAAATCTGCAAACGTCCGATAAACCGTAAACATTTTTATCATAGCACAGTTTATTTTCAAGCGCTACGAAAAATTTGTAAAATTGCTGTAAACGAAATCTATTCAAGCTTTACATCTTTTCTGCCATATGCTATTTTTATGTGGTATCAAAAGAGGAGCGTGAATTTCATGGATATTTTAATCATTATGTGTCTGGGGATTCTTGTCGGAAACCGCATTTTCCCAAAAGAAAAAAAGAAGTTAAATGAATACCTGCAGCTTTCATGCACACTGCTGCTTATTTTTTCGATGGGTGTGATGCTCGGCCAAAGGGACAGCTTTTTTGAAGATTTGGCTTCCCTCGGAATCACCAGCTTTATTTTTTTCCTGATTCCGACCGCCCTTTCGATTCTCGCTGTATATTTTCTCACAAAGCGTTTTCTGCAAAACAAAAAGAATTGAAAAGGAGCGTTTCATAAACAATGGTAATTTTAACAATCATAGCCCTGCTGCTGGGAATTTTATACGGCATCTCGGGTCTTGACCTTGCAGCGGTATCACTCTTTACCTCCCATACGGATGGTATTCTGTATATTTTAATGTTTTCAGTAGGTATCAGCATCGGCCTGCATAAGGGAATCCTCAATAGCCTCCGTCAGTATCATGTCAAAATATTTATCATTCCCTTTGGCATTATCACCGCTTCCTTCGCAAGCGGAATCCTGTGCGGAATCATAACCGGATATCCTCTTAATTTAAGTACGGCAATTACAAGCGGAATGGGATGGTACAGCCTCACAGGCGCGACTGTGGGAAACCTGGCAGGCGCCGAGCCCGGAAGCGTCGCTTTTTTAAGCAACCTGATGAGAGAAATTTTTTCTTTTCTCATCATTCCGTATCTCGCAGTCAAATGCAATAATTATACCTGTATCGCACCCGCGGGAGCGACAAGCGAAGACACCACACTGCCGATTATCATGAAGTACACCAACGAAGAAACGGTCGTGCTTTCCGTTCTAAACGGCATTATCTGCTCCGCGTTCGTCCCTGTGCTCATCTCACTCAGCTACCATTTTCCCTTATTTCAATAGGCAGAATGCTTCTCCTGCCATTCCCCGAAAAATCCATGGTCCATCGGTCCGCTGCCCGCTCCAAGATTTAACATCGCAGAAAGGGCAGCCGACAGATATGCCTTGGCACGCGCGACGGAAGCCTCCATCCCATAGCCTTTTGCCAGATTGGAGGCAATCGCCGATGACAGCGTACAGCCCGTTCCGTGGGAATTCGGATTATGAATCCGCTGCCCGCGGAACCATGTTGTCTGTCCGTCAGCCCACAAAAAATCATCCGCCGCAGTTTCCCGATGTCCGCCCTTTATCAATACGGCACAGCCGTAAGCGCGGCCCAGGGCTTCGGCTGCCCGCTCCATGTCCCCCGGTGTCTCAATCGGAAAACCGCAGAGAATCCCGGCCTCCGGAATATTGGGCGTAATCAGTGACGCCGCCGGAAAAAGCTCACCTTTCCACGCCGCCAGGGCCTCCTCCCGGATCAGCTGCTTTCCGCTGCTCGCCGCCATGACCGGGTCCACAACGACATTTTTTGCCCCATAATAGCAAAGCCGCTCCGCTATTACACGAATCTGCTCCGCGGAGACCGTCATGCCGATTTTCACCGCCGCGGGCCGGATATCGCCGAATACCGCGTCTATCTGGAGCCGCAAAAGCTCCGGCGCCGTCTCCGCGACGGCCGTCACCCCCGTCGTATTCTGCGCCGTCAATGCCGTTATCGCGCTCATGGCATAGACCCCGTTTGCCATCATGGTCTTAATATCCGCCTGGATTCCGGCTCCCCCGCTGGAATCACTCCCCGCAATCGTCAGAACCGCAGGTCTTTGTTTTCCCTCCGCCAGGGACCAGTCCAAAAGATATCTGTCTGCCGTCTCCCGAATCAGGGACTGCTCCCTGCTGCTCGCCGCATCGTAAATGCCGACCGTGGGAAAGCCCGCTTTTTTGGCAGACCGTATCGCATAGAGCGCATCCTCGAACACCCAGGTATCCGCGGGCGCAGTGCCCAGGTATCTGGCAGCGGCAAAATAAATATCAGGGCTGCTTTTGCCGCTCCCCGTCTCCGTACAGGTAAAAATCCGCTCGAAATACCCCAGCAGTCCGAGGCGGCTCAACGCGGCCTCCGCCATCGGACGGTCCGTTGAGGTCGCGACCGCCATCCGGATTCCCTCGCGGGAAAATTTTTCCAGCAGCTCCTTTACCCCTGCCTTTGCCGGAATCTCTGTTTCGTAGGCATCAAATACCATTTGATTGATGTCCTCCGCTATTTTCTCCGGCGGTTCAGGCAGAGCGTAACAGTTCTTTAAATATTCGGCTCCCTCCTGCATGCTCATGGAAAACAATACCTCCGAAAGCCCCTCGTCGGCGCAAATTCCGCGCCGCATGAGATAGCGTTCCCCGACACATTCCCAGACCGGCATGGAATCCAGCAGTGTCCCGTCCAAATCAAAAATCGCGCCCTTCATTATGATTGAACCTCCATTCCCCCTGCCGTCTCTTTCGCCAGCGCCCGCAGACGCGCCACGCTGCTTTTGATATCCCGGGCGCCAAAAATTGCGCTGACAACAGCCACGCCGCTGATTCCGGTACCCTTAAGCTCCCCGATGTTGGAGCAGCCGATACCGCCGATTGCCACGACCGGTATTTTGACTGCGGAACAGATTTCTCTTAAAACCGCATGGTCAAGCGTCCCTGCATCCGACTTTGTCCCGGTTCCAAAAACCGCGCCCGCGCCGAGATAATCGGCCCCGTCCGCTTCCGCGCGCAGCGCCTCCTCCACCGAGTGGGCGGACACACCGATAATCTTTTCGCTGCCCAATATGCTGCGCGCCTGGCGCGCCGGCATATCCTGCTGTCCCACATGCACACCGTCCGCATCGAGCCGCGCGGCAAGCTCCACATTATCATTTATCACAAAAGGTACACCGTAGGCCCTGCATAATTTCTGAAGCGCCCGCGCCTCTCGAAGCAGCGCCTCCCCGGTAAGCTTTTTCACCCGGAATTGAAGCATGGTAATGCCTCCCATAAGCGCCTGCTCCACCGGAACAGACAATTCCTCCCCCGCAAGCCAGCTTCGGTCCGTCACTGCATAGAGCAGTAAATTATTTTTATCGAATTTCATAGCGTGCTCCTTCCTCCAGGCTTTTCCCGTCCATAAAAGAAACCGCATCAATGATACGGCTGCGGTATGCGGCAGTTCCCTCGCCGTTTTTCAGATTCCTCCACGCCGTTTCCCCGGCCACCCCATACATACAGACCGCCGCAGCAGCAGCCAAAAGCCTTCTCCCGGGATTCGCCGCCAGAAATGCCGTCATAATAGCGGAAAGCTGACAGCCCGTACCTGTCACCAGACTCATTTCGGGTCTCCCGTTTCTTATCACATAGCACACATCCCCGTCTGCCACCAAATCAATTTCCCCGGTGACCGCAATCACGCTCCCGGTTTTCCTCGAAAACTGCTTTACAAAATCCACCATCCGGGACAGGTTTTCCTCCGTTATATGCTCACCGGAAGCCGCATCTACGCCTCTCTCGACTCCGCTGCCGAGCGCCAGCGCCCTGATCTCGGAGATATTGCCGCGGACAGCGTCAAATTTGATTTCTTTTAGCAGCTCTGCCGAAAGAGCTTTCCGAAAGCTGCTCGCTCCGGCTCCCACCGGGTCAAGCAATACGATATGCCCCAATTGATTCGACAGCTTCCCCGCTTTTTTCATTGCTTCCGCCTTCCGCGGATTCGGCGTTCCGAGATTGAGATTGAGTCCGGCACAGCCGGCTGTGATTTCCTCCGCCTCACACACATCATCCGCCATAATGGGGCTTGCGCCGCACGCCAGCAACACGTTTGCGACATCGTTCGCTGTCACATAATTTGTGATACTGTGAATCAATGGCTGTTTTTTCCTTACATTTTCAAGACATTCTCTCATTGTATCCTCTTTCGCATCGTCCGTTTTCTGCTGCACTCTCCGTATTATAACGCATTTTCCCAAACGGGACCATCAGGCTTTATGATTTTCTTATATGTTTTTAAGATTTTCTTCATTTTCCAGTCAAGAAACCGTCACATTTATCCCGTAGTATTAGAATTACCAAAAGGAGCTGTTGAGTTTCGACGGGGGTGTTGGGGTTCTGTCAGTTCCGACTAAAAACTCTCCCGGAGGGCATTTGCCTGACGGGTTTACATAAAGGCTATCACTTTACACCACAATTTTTATCACGCAAAAAGGACTTTAGAAAGGCATTCCCTGTTTTCTAAAGTCCTTTTTCCTGTTCTGACCCCCTCTGCGTATGTCAGACCCTGGCATCGACACCTTTGCTTTTTAATCTTTTTCTGATAAATCTGCGGAAAAGGGTATAAATTACGGAACAAAGCGGAATAAACAATAAAATGCCCGCAATCCCGAACATATTTCCGCCGACAGTCACTGCGACCAGCACCCAGATAGAAGGCAGGCCAACAGAGTTCCCTACGACATGCGGATAAATGAGATTTCCCTCCAGCTGCTGCAGCACCAAAAACAAAATCAGGAACCAGATTGCCTGAATCGGATTGACCATGACAATCAGAAGCATTCCCACCACACAGCCGATAAACGCGCCGAAAATCGGTATCAACGCGGTAATCGCAATGATAATTCCGGTCAGCATCGCATAAGGCATCCGGAAAATCGTCATTGCTATGACAAATAAGGTTCCCAAAATAATGGCCTCGACACACTGTCCCGACAAAAAGCTGGAAAACGTCTGATTTGAGAGGGCTGTAACTTCAAGGATCCATTTGGTTACCTTCTCCGGCAGCAATGCACGCATCACCTGACGCAGCTGCCTTCCGAGACGCTCTTTCTGAAACAGTACATAAATGGAGAACGTAAAGGCTATCACGAAGGTCGCCACCCCGCTCACGATTCCGGAAAACAAACCGACACCGGAGCTGAGCAGGCCCGACAGGATGCCCTGTAAAAACGATACAATCGAGGAGGACACGGAAGACCAGTCAATATTGATTTCCTCCATGGCCGGCTCCAGTACCGGATACTGCTCCGGCAGCCCGGAAAGCCATTTCGATACGGCGTCCAGCGCCACGGGAATCTGAGCAATCAGAGTGCTGATGGTTCTTCCCAACTCCGGAATCACCACAAACATTGCCAGCACAATGACTCCGATAACACACAGCAGCGTCAGCAAATAAGCCGCCGGCCTTCGGAATTTTGCCAGCTTTTCGTTTTTCCGGAATAAATGCTTCTCAATTCGTTTCATCGGCACATTAAAAATAAACGCGATAATCCCGCCCACAATAAACGGCGTCACGATTCCTACCACAAAGCGTACGGCCGAAACGATCACATCAAAGTGCTCCAGCCCGCAGTACAAAAGAATTGCAAACGCAATTACCTCCATCAGGTTTTTCTTGGTCTGCTTTGAAATCTCCATAAGTCTCCTTTCCTAAACCACACTGACAGCCCCGTATCCTATCGCACAGGCAATTCCATACAAAACCAGAAGATGCGCGGGATAAAATATATAAAAGAGATACTTTAACCTCCATCCTCGTTTTCCGTTATAGAAATACACGGGAAGAAACGCGAAAACCGCCGGCCATTCCCACCAGACAAACGCGAGGCAGCCTGCCAGTATCTGCTGCTTTCTGTCTCTTCGAAACAGGTAGAGTATCAGTATGCACATCACACCCAGCGCGCCATAATCACACCCGAACAGCTCCGCCGCAGCCATACCGGCACAAACCGCCGCGGCATACAATACGGTTCGCAATCCCATTTTCCACTCCGCGTGACGCTCGATCGCCGCAAATCCCATCATGGTGAGCAGCCCAATCCAAAGCGTAAAAAATACATTCTGGTAACTGCCCTCCAACAGCTCCGCGTGAAACGCCAAATCAAACGGTATCTCGGAAATCAGCGCAAACAGCCCCAAACGCAGCGCATATTTCCGCGGCGCCCTTGTGTGGAGAAAACCCTCGACCAGCAAGAAGCAAAAGATTGGAAAAGCGATCCGCCCAATCATCCGCATGATATTATATACCAATAACATACCCTCGTGTAGCGCCGTGCCGTCGGCCAGCAATATCCGGGCCAGCAGCACCGCCGCAGTATGGTCGATTAACATTGTAACGACGGCAATCATTTTTAACGTGCTGCCGCTGATTCCTTTTTCCCGCATTTTTTCCTCCAAATTTCCCTGTAAGGAAAAAAGAGAAAGATGTTATCTTTCTCTTTTCCTCCGTGTGAAGCCAGACTCCGCTCAGCCTACAAATTCGGCAACACACCTTCTGTAGGCTGCAACCGGGTCCTCCGCCTGTGTAATCGGCCTGCCCACAACAATATAGTCCGAACCAAGCTCCTTTGCCCGCGCCGGCGTCGTCACGCGCTTCTGGTCGCCGACATCCCCGTCGGCAAAACGCACACCCGGGGTTACGGTCAAAAAGCCGGCCCCACAGACCTCATGCACCTTTCCGGCCTCAAGGGGAGAGCATACCACGCCGTCAAGCCCGGCCTCCATCGTATTTTTTGCGTAATGCATCACCGTTTCGTCGATTGGACGGTCAATCCACAGCTCCTGCTGCATGGTTTCCTCACTGGTGGAGGTAAGCTGCGTCACCGCAATCAAAAGCGGTCTTGTCCCGTCTGCCCGTGTCAGCCCTTCGACTGCACCCTGCATCATTGCCTTTGTTCCGGCCGCGTGGACGTTGCACATATCCACATCCAGCCCGGACAACACACTCATGGCCTTTTTCACGGTATTTGGTATGTCGTGCAATTTCAAATCCAGGAAAATTTTATGGCCCATTTTCTTAATTGTGCGGACAATTTCCGGTCCCTCCGCATAAAAAAGCTCCATTCCGATTTTTACAAACGGTTTCTCCTCCTGAAACTCCCCAAGAAATGCGATTACTTCTTCTTTGCTGTTGAAATCACATGCAATGATAACGTCTCTTCCCATTGGCTTCCTCCATTTCGAACAAGTAGATTATCATTGCAATTATACACTCACACACTCTCTTTGGCAAGCGGTTTCGGCAGTTTTGCGGTAAATTCCCGCTGTCGTTTCAAAACAAAAAAATACCGGAACTACTGACTTCTCAAGTGTTCCGGTATCTGCGGATAGTCGGCGCGACAGGATTTGAACCTGCGACCTCTGCGTCCCGAACGCAGCGCTCTACCAAGCTGAGCCACGCGCCGTCTTATGAAAAGCACGACCTTAAATCGCGCTCAATTATAATATCATACATATCTGGTTCTGTCCAGCCCTAATTTCATTTTTTTACAATTTTTTTGTAACAGTTCAGCCATGTCTCATATGACTGGCAAATCATGCCTGCATGAATTTGACCGGCATGTGAGACATGACGCCCGATTATGAGCAAAGGCAGCTGCGAATGGTGCGGGCTGAACTGTTGCAATTTCACAGACGCAGCAGGGTAACCGTCAGGGCCCCGCCGGACGCGGACGCCTGAATGAGTATGGGGTACGCCTGCTGATTGACAAACTTCAAATCCAGCCAGTTGCCGGAAATCGTCGCATCCATTCCTTCGGGCAGGTACGGTACCGGCATGGAATGTGCATGGCGCTCGCTCGCCGGAACGGAACCGGTGAGCATAGCGGCGTAGAGTGTGGACGACACCTGACAAATCCCGCCGCCGACACTTTGAATGACTTCTCCGTTTGAGTAAGCGGGACCCGGTACATAACCGTTGGCCGTAGTTCTCGGAAGAATGGTACCGCTGAAGGAAAATTCGGTGCCGGGCTGCACTACCGTTCCGTTCAGCCGGGATACCGCCACCTGGATATTTAACGCTCTCGGAACGCCCGTTTCATAATAGGTCGTATAGCTTGAGACGACAGTGCCCGCGGTTTCCTGTTTTGACGACGCCGCCGGCTGCGTCCCGTCCGAGGCGATGCGTCCCTCCGCTTTTCCGTATACCGCATAATGATTACAATATGCTTCCAAATCCCCGCCGAAGGCTTTTACCAAATCGGGATTATTCGCCCGGTATACGTCAATATTAAAATCCGCGCAGCCGGAACGCCCTTCCTTAATTCCAAACGTCACAAAATGCCGGTACAGTTTCGCAGAGTCCTTTCCAAACGCCGCCTGCAAATCGGGATATGCCTGATAATAGTAATCGGCATCAAACACCGCCCGATAACCGCCGGCAGATGCCGCAAAAGCAGGCACAGTCCCTCCTGCCGCCAGACAAATGCACACAAGCACCGCAAACATTTTTATTTTCCCTGTTATCCTTCTCATACGCTTCCCTCCCGAATCATTCTGTGCTAATTACATTATACCATATCACTGTGGCAGTATACGAGAAAAACTGCTATAATATGCCCTAAACAAGTATTACGTAAAATGAAATGGAGCTTTTATGAAAAAAACCGTACTTATCACCGGAGCCTCCAGAGGCATCGGCCGCGCCGCTGCACACGCCTTTGCCAGGGCCGGTTACAATCTTATCATTACCTGCTTAAAATCCGCCGACGAGCTCACCGCGCTCAAAATGGAACTGGAACAAAGCTGCCCCGTCGACGTCCTTCCGTTTGTCGGTGACGTCTCCTCCGCTTCGGACATGGAAGCGTTATTCGAAGCCGCAAACAGCCGTTTCGGGGGTGTAGACGTCCTCATCAACAATGCCGGTATTTCCCACATCGGACTTTTAAGCGACATGAGCCTCGAGGACTGGAACCGTATGGTCGGTGTCAACCTTACCTCTGTTTTCCTGTCCTGCAAGCTGGCACTTCCCCGCATGATTCACCAAAAAAGCGGCAAAATCATCAATATATCCTCTGTATGGGGCGTAGCCGGCGCCTCCTGCGAGGTTGCTTACTCTGCATGTAAGGGCGGTGTCAATTCGTTCACAAAGGCCCTTGCCAAGGAGCTTGCTCCGAGCAATATCCAGGTAAACGCCATTGCCTGCGGCGTCATCGACACACAGATGAACGCCTGCTTTACCGAGGAAGAACGCCTTGCCCTGATGGACGAGATTCCCGCCGGCCGCTTCGGAACCCCCGAAGAGGTCGCCGCGCTCGCATTGCAGCTTGCAGAGGGCAACGACTACCTCACCGGTCAGGTCATTGTACTGGACGGCGGCTTTCTGTAAAAAGCAGCCGCCTATTCCGCCGTCAATATCACCGCCGTCCGCGGCGGTATCTTAACGGTCTTTTTATAATAAAATTCCGTAAATGATTCCATATCTTTTCCGTCTTCGTATTCCACGGATGTATTTACGCGCACCTTCCACTGCAATCCGTTCGGAAGCTCCGGGAGCTGCATGACAAGCGTCTCCCAGTAAGCGTTCATCGCGTAAAAAACAACATCATCCCGCGTGTCCGCCTCATCCCTTCCCGCATACATAATGCCTATCAGTCGGCTGGAATTATCAGTTCCTCCATTCCAGGGGAATCCGTTGTGAATACTGATTTCCGGCAGACCGCAGACCGCTTTCTTCGTGGTTTTTCTCAAAATCGCATATTTTTTGCGAAAGGCAATCATATAACGGAAAAAATCATGGATTTCCCGGTACTTCTCCAGCCTCGTCCAATCCAGCCAGGAAATGATATTATCCTGGCAATAGGCATTATTATTGCCGAACTGGGTGTTGCAGAACTCATCCCCCGCATAAAACATGGCAGGTCCCCTGCTGCACATAAGCGTCGCAAATGCGTTTTTTATCATACGCCGGCGCAGCCCGTCGACCTCTTTGTCATCCGTCTCGCCTTCCACACCGCAATTCCAGCTATTTCCATTATTATCCCCGTCTGTATTATTCCAGCCGTTTTTTTCGTTATGCTTGACATTATAAGCATACAAATCATACAGCGTAAAGCCGTCGTGGCAGGTAATAAAATTTACGGAAGCGGCGGTGCCCCGCTGTGCAGGGTCATAGAGGTCCCTGGATCCCGTAATCCTGGTGATGGCAGTTCCTGCCATTCCCTCGTCTCCCTTTAAAAAGCGTCGGATATCATCCCGATATCTTCCGTTCCATTCCGACCAGCGGCTCCAGGAAGGAAAGCTTCCCACCTGGTAAAGGCCTCCCGCATCCCAGGCCTCCGCAATCAGCTTCACCTTTCCCAAAATCGCATCGTAGGCAATCGCCTGCAGCAGAGGCGGGTCTGCCATCGGCACACCGTTTTCATCCCTGGTCAAAATGGATGCCAGGTCAAAGCGGAAGCCGTCTACCCGGTACTCCGTCACCCAATAGCGCAGACAGTCTATGATAAACCGGCGCACCATGGGATGGTTGCAGTTCATGACATTTCCGCAGCCGCTGAAATTATAATAATAACCGTCCGGTGTCAGAATGTAGTAAATATTATTGTCGATTCCCTTAAACGAAAAGCACGGACCGTTTTCATTGCCCTCCGCCGTATGATTAAATACAACGTCAAGAATGACCTCGATTCCGCTTTCCTTTAGCTCATAAATCAGTTCCTTTAACTCATCCCCCTCATGGTTGTGCTCAACCGCGGATGTATAACTGGTATTCGGTGCAAAAAAGCATACCGTATTATATCCCCAGTAATTATAGAGCTGCTGCCCGTCTACGATACGGTTTCCCTCCATCTCGTCAAACTCGAAGATAGGCATCAGCTCCACCGCATTGATTCCAAGATCCTTCAGATAAGGTATCTTCTGGCGCAGTCCCTCGTAGGTACCGCCCGCCGTCACTCCAGAGGAGGCGTCCTTGGTAAAGCCCCTCACATGCATCTCGTAAATAATCAAATCCTCGGACGGATGCTCCGGCTGTCTGATGTCTCCCCAGTCAAAATTGTTTTCCACGACCCGCGCGTGATAGACAAAGGGCTTCCCCCCTTCGGGGCGCTCTCCCCAGTTGCGCTGTCCCGTTACCGCCCGCGCATAAGGGTCTAATAAAATATTATTTTTATCGAACAAAAGTCCCTTTTCCTTGTCATAAGGGCCCTCCAGCTCGAATGCGTACTCAAATTCTTCTATTTTAAGCCCAAATACAAACATGGAATAGGTATTTCCGATATGATACGCCTCGGGATATTTCAGCGAGACAAACGGCTCAGACTCCTGAGGGCGAAACAGCAGTACCGAACAGCCCGTCGCGCCAAAGGAATGGATTGTAAAGCTGACGCCGCGCGTGGTGGCTGTCGCTCCATCCCTGTTGTAAAAGCCCGGTCGAACCTTGTAACCGCAAATCTCATCCAACGGCTGAAGCCCGACTCCCCGCTCCTGTTTATGCCTTCTAAAGCTCATCGTTTCCCCCGTTTCTGCGCAGCTTTTGACCTTTCGCCGGTTTATGATTGCCGCGCAGACACAAACCAGCCGAGCGAACCACTTCCTTTTCACTCTGATTTCTCCCCCTGGCTGTATTTCTTATAGCCCGGGTGCCTTCCGCTCATTCGATAGTAATGCTCCCGCAAATCAATGAGCCTGTCAATATCGCTTCGTTCCATCTCCTGCGCGCCTCCAAGCAAGTGGGCGGTGAGCGTAATTTTTGCAAACTGCTCCAGCGTCTCCATGCGGTAGTATGCCGTATAGACATCGCTCCCCACCGTAACCGCGCCATGGTTTTTCAAAAGTACAGCATCATGCTCCGGCAGATACGGCGCCAGCGCCTCCGCAAGCTCTTCGGTCGAAGGTGTGGCATACGGCGCGACCGGCACGGAGCCGAGAGAAAGAACGGTCTCTATCATAGAATATTCATCCAGCGGACGATTTGCCACGGCAAAGCCGGTTGCTACCGGCGGGTGTGCATGCAGCACCGCCCCCACATCCTCCCTCTGTCTGTAGCACCCGAAATGCATTTTCAGCTCCGAAGACGGCCGATACCCGTCCTCCGCCTCCAGAATATTTCCCTCGCCATCCACTCTGACGATTTTTTCCGGCGTCACCATGCTCTTTGAAAGCCCGGTGGGCGTCGCCAGAAAAGTACCATCCGCAAGCTTCACCGATACATTCCCGTCATTGGCCGCCACCCAACCGAGCTGCCACATCCTGCGGCACACATCACAAATCTGTTCCCGCAGTTCCATAAAGCTTAAGCCCATACAAAACCTCTCTCTCATTATCATGCGTATCTGCTTCTATTATAAACACCCACACCTATAATTTCAACCAAACACTGCGGTTCTTTTGCCACATCGAAAATGAAATTTACGTAACAGTTCAGCCATAAGCTGTATGACAGGCAAATCATGCTTGCATGAAGTTGCCTGTTGTGCAGCTTATGAGCCGAGCGCCCGATAATGAGCAAAGATAGCTGCGCAGCAGCGGAAAAGCGCCTCTGGCTCGGCTTTGCGAATGGCGCGGGCTGAACTGTTACAAATTTACGGAAACTCAGGCATGAATTATATTGACAATCCTCAAATTTTGCGATAGGACTAATGTATATTGCAAAGGAGAGTTTTTCATGAATCAGATACTTCACGTTTCCAAAAATTCCGGCGGATTTTCCACAATCGCAGAGGCGCTCGCCTCCATCCCGAACGGAAATGACCGCCCGGTCACTATTGAAATTGCGCCCGGTATCTACCGGGAAAAGCTGACCATCGATAAACCCTTTGTCACCCTGAGGGGATGCGGCTCATCCAGCAAGGATACTGTCATCACCTACGACGACTATGCCCGCGCGCTTATGCCGGACGGCAGTAAACGTGGAACCTTCCGCTCCTACAGCGTGTTTATTGACGCACACGATGTCACTCTGCGGAATCTGACCGTCGAAAATGCCTCAGGTGATTCCGTTTCCCACGGTCAGGCAATCGCCCTGTACGCGGAGGGGGATCGTATTTTCATCGACTCCTGCCGGCTGCTCGGACATCAGGATACGCTTTTTACCGGACCGCTGCCTCCCACCGAATACGAGCCGGGCGGATTTACAGGCCCCAAACAGTATGCTCCCCGCATCAACGGCAGGCAGTACTATAAAAATTGTTATATCTGCGGCGACATCGACTTTATCTTTGGCAGCGCAACCGCCTTTTTTGAGGACTGTACACTGGAATCGCTGCGCCGCGATGCAGAAGACACGATTCAGGGCTATGTCACAGCCGCATCTACGCCCGAAGGGCAGGAATACGGCTATGTATTTTCTCACTGCAATTTTATTTCCGGGGATTGTCCCCCGGACAGCGTCTACCTCGGAAGACCCTGGAGAGACTATGCAAAAACAGTCCTCATTTCCTGCGAACTCGGCCCTCACATCCACCCTGCCGGCTTCCACGACTGGGATAAAAAGCAGGCACACGGAACCGTATTTTTTGCGGAATACGGGAGCTTTCCGACAGAAGCCCATGACTGCTGCACCGCAGAGGGATGCCGTCCTTTCCCGCGGCGCGCCGATTTCGTCTGTGCGCTTGACATCGCCGAGGCGGCTCATTTTTCCCGGGAAGCGGTGCTTGGGAAAGATTTTGTATCTTCGTTTGTATATTCATCGGAATAATGATAGAATAATATACATTAGATAAGACGATATAAAATCGGCGGTGCGCCGCCCAATTTCAATTACGGAGGTCTCTTATTATGGAAGAAAAGATTTATAAAACCATGGGCTCCACCGGAGCTTCCACTCTTGCTTTGGGAATCTGCGTTCTTGCAGGCGGAATCACCGCCGGGGTTTTGCTGATTGTCAACGGAGCACGGCTGTTAAAAAACAAATCAAAAATGATTTTCTAAGACAAGGGCGGCGCATGGAACAGGTTCCGATGCAGCCGCCAACGCATTGCATGATGCGTTTACATAATTTTCTATCACTTAAGCCTGTTTTCACTCTAATGCCTGATAACTATCGACTGATATTCCGTCAAAGGCTTTATCAAACATAAGGAGGAAGGAACCCATGCTTTATGTATTAGTTCTTACTGTTTTCATATTAATCGGAGTCATTGTTTTTTTACTTTATCAGGTACATATCAAAAATCACTATTATCAATATAAGGCTGACAAGATGGACGCTATGGAAGCCGACTATGAAGAACAGATTCAGAAGCTCCAGACAACGGTTGAGGAACTGAATAAGACCGCCTTTACACATACAGTTACGAAAATCGGAAACATCGACTACTTTATAGACCGATGTGCAGCTTTATTTCACCGCTATCCTCTCTCTGAATTCGTAATGGTAGGCTTTAGCATCTCCAATATGGGAAAGATTAATCAGATATTCGGGCCCTCCGAGGGCGATAAAGTCATGATTTATACTGCCGACATTTTAAGGTTCAGCGTTCCAAACAACGCTGTCTATGCCCATGTGAATTCCAACTTATTTGGTATTCTCTTCCGTGATGTAACAGAAGATGCTATCTTAAAAAGCATCGACGAGATTACCCAAAAACTGGCAAACTATTCCCCCACCTTTGCGGTGACTGCCTCTTTTGGTATCTATCCCGTCAATCAGAAGAATAGCTCTGACAGCCTTATGGACATCATGAACTGTACCCTGCTCGCACAAAAGGCAATTACAGACCCTAAACATCAAAATTATGCATACTTTACAGAGGCTCTCAACGATACCTACAATAAAAACCGCCAGATGAGCCAGGAAATGGAAGAAGCTCTGGAGCAAAACAAATTCATTGTATATCTGCAGCCCATGGTAGATTTGCACTCCTATCAGATTGTATCCGCGGAAGCGCTTGTACGCTGGGATTATCCGGGCAAGGGAATCCTTTCCCCTTATGCCTTCCTGCCCTTATTTGAAAGTTCTTCCCTGATACAAAAGCTTGATTATTATATGTGGGAGGAATGCTGCAAGCTAATCCGAAGATGGATGGATAATAAGATGACACCGGTTCCCATTGCCATGAATATTTCACCTATTCATCTGCAAAGTCCTGCTTTCATCGATAAACTGGAGCAGCTCACGAAAGCCTACCTCATTCCCAAGGAATTCATCATCCTTGAACTCCCGGAACGCGGCGTGGCAAATGCTTCCAGAGAAGTGGCGGAAATCATTGGGCAGTTAAAGGCACATGGATTCCTGCTATGTATCGATAATTTCGGAAGTGTGCATTCTCCATTAAATCTTTTAAAGGATTTTCCCATTGAACGCATTAAGCTCGACCGCAGCTTCCTCAACCAAAACTGTAATTCAGATGAAGGCCTTACCATCCTGCGGTACCTCATTGCTATGGCAAAGGAATTGAATCTTACCGTCATTACAGAGGGCGTTGAATCTCTGGATCAGGCAAACTTCCTGACGGATATCGGCTGTGATATTGCACAGGGCTACTTTTTTGCCAAACCGCTTACGGTAAGGGCATTTGACCAGCTTAATAAATCCATGCTCCGCACCTTATACCGTCCGTCAGAATACTATCCTACTTTTGAAGATTTTGAAAAAGATGTGGACATACTGACACAGATGATGCAGAGAGTGGGATAGAGAACGAAAAAATCCCAAAACCGCCGTCGGGCGCACTAAAATAAGCGATATCCGCTGCCCAAACCGGATATCGCTTATTTTTTATCCACCGGATGAAATTTTAATAATCCAAATCCGTTTTTAATTTTGCCACCGTAAATACGAAGAAATCTCTTAAGGCGGAACTCGAGTTGAGATTTATCTGTTCAGGAGTTAACGCCTCATCGCTGACATAAACGACAGCCTCTACCATATAATTGGAAAGCTCCATCCGGGAGGCGTCCTTTACCTTCAGCTTCATCGTTCTAAGCAACAGACCCCCGCTTTGTTCTTCCTTCTCCTGTCCCTCCTCAATTACCTGATATTTGGTGCCATTTTTAATCTCCTGCCAAAATGCATCCTTCTCATATGTAAGGTCCACGTACCAGAATTTCTCCCCGGATGAATTCGCATCATTTGAGACTGCTGTCTGAAGCGTTTTTCCTGACACATCATCTGTCAGTTCCAGTTCTAACTGTTCTCCTTCATAGGGAACATACTCCGTCGTTCCGTCATCCTTTCGCTTCTTTTCCTTCATTCGGCACACTGCCGTATAATGCTTATTGGCAAGCTCCTTGTCCGTTTCCTCAATGCCGGTCATCACACCCGAAAAATCCAGCTTAAAATCAAAGTCGATTTCATGAGGCATTGTGGTCTGGTTCTGATAGGTATTGATTCCAAGCATCATCAAATCCCTGGCTTCCACCGCACAGGCAAGATCTGACTTTTTGGCTGCAGGGCAATCCTTCTCATAGGTATCCAACACTTCTCCGCCTACAGGATAATCCTTATCCTCTGCACGAAGCAATCTTAAGTGAACCGTATATTTTTCCAGGTCAAAAGGCGTCATATCCGCATTTCTAAAATCCAGTGTCATCTGATTCACCCACCTGATTGTACCGGATGTCTTATGATTCAGCGCTTCCTCCTGCTGAATGATTCTATGCAAATCGTTCAGCGCAAATTCCAGCGTTCCATCCTGCGTTCTTCCGTCTTTATAAAAATAAACATTCGATGTATTGTAAATGGGATCCAATTTGGTTGTGTCAATCTTATCCGCAATCCCATCTACCATAATCCCCTCCGGCTTCGTTCGTTTTCCCTGAATGGTAACATTGGTTCCGGCAGGAAGCTGAAGCTCCTGATCGCTTCCGGAAGGCGTCAGATAAAGCTGCAATTCCAGATACTTATGATTGTTTGCGCTGTCTATGGTATTATTTCTGGCCTGTGAAACAGCGACCCAGTATTCCTGCTCCGCACTGATATCAATGGCTGCCCAGATATTCACAACGCCCTCCTCGCTTGCCTGGATACTGCCTTCAATCCAGGTCTTTTCTTCCTCATTGGTCAGTCCTTTATTCGCCAGCCTGATTTCCATGCCCGGCTGGATTGTCGCCTGAAGATCTGTATGATTTGTAAGCGTTGTTTTCTTGGTCACATCCTCCGTCAGCCTGGGACTTATATCAAATTTTCCAAGTGTTTTCTTTAATCGGTTACCCTCCTCTACTGCCGAAATATCAACATTAATCAGAAAACGTTCCACTGCAACATCCGTATACTCAAATTCCCGCATCTCCTTCTGGTTACCGACCTGTTCCATATCCGTTGTTACAAAAGCCTGTTGTTCACCATACACCTCGAATCCGTTATCCTGATCAATCGGCTTATTCTTATAATATGTGCCGGAAGCTGTCCCATCCGTTGTAAACCTTGTAAACGGGATAGTCTCTCCGCCATCTTCTTCCGTGACCGTATAATAGTACACCTTATTATCATCGCAGACATCTATCAGCGTCAGTTTGGTTCCGGGCGCAAACCCCGTATTTGTCTGGCCATCCGGGGAGGTCATTCCCACTCTTTTGTCCATTCCGATGGAATATTTTTTACGCGCGTCTCCGTAGATATATTCCGAATACAGAGTATAGGAGCTGTCATTGGCTATCACTACATCAGAGCACAGGCCCTCCTGCTTTATCTTGTCTGCATTATACACAAAGCCTTCCATAATCTTTACATGGGTATCCACCATCAGACGCTCCATGACATAGACAGGAATCCGGATTTCTTCCTTTCTCACTACCTCCGTTCCGGCAGCATTTTTATACTTCCATTCATAGGTAACCGTAACAAGAGTAAAGGTCTGCGGTTCTCCGTTTAAACCGTCATTATCATAATCCCGGTATTCCAGCGTCCACTTCGTTCCTGTTTTTACTGCATTCAGGCCGGGCAGTTCCCCTGATTTTAAAATGATTTTTCCATCATCCGTAATCTCCATTTTTTTCGTGCTGATATTTGTAATGCCTCCCATTGCAGAGGTATAAGCCGCGTTCTCATGGTTGTATACTCCGCCCACTCCGGTCAGTGCCGCCAGAACCCCTTTCATCAGCTCGTCTGCCGTACCGTACTGGGTATCAAGGACAATTACCGGAAGATATTTCCCAGTAGTGCCAAGCTGCAGAACACTTTTCAGTGTCTCGGGATCTGCATCTGAATTCTTGCCCCGATAAAGCTTTTCATACACCTCCTCCACATTTAAGTCTGCCGCCTGATCCACAATCACATCAAGCCGATAAGCATCCAAATATCCGGAAATATCATCCGTAACTTCTGCAGCCCGATATTTTTCAATAATCCCCTGATAGCTGATGCCTTCAAACAGATACTTCCAATTATCCAAGTCACCGTCTACGCTGGTCTCTCCCCATATCTTCGCATCTTCATCCGCTGCTGCTTCCGGTTCATGATAAATAATATGAATATTCTTACGATATTCATAGGGGGCATCCAAAAGACCGGCGTTTTCTTTTGGCACTTCTTCTTTACTTCCCACATCAATAACCGGGCGCACGGCAATGCTGTCATCATAGGAAATGCCGGGTGCAAGGAAATAAACGGGTTCATTTCCTCCATAAGTACCAATCAGGTTTCCGATTCTGGCTGCGTACTTTCCTATTGAACCGCTCCGCAGATTCTCCGCACCGGGCATAGCAACCGTTCCCAGGCTGTTTTCCTTGCCCTGAAGTAAATATACCTCTCTGTTCCCTGCACTTATTTCTCCATTATCTTTTCCAAACAATATCTGAAGGAGCTTCATCTCCGTCTTCGAATCGGAATCAGCGTTTGGATTCATCAACTCTGCACCATGGTCGGTCTCACTATAGCCTATCCGATTATCCTTCAGGCCGGTGCGGTAGATGTAACAATTCTTCCAATTAGAATAACCGAAAAATCCTCCTGCGTTGATTTTTTTCGCTGCCGCAGTATTTGCTGCAAGAATATGATTTCCCTCTATTGAAATATAATCCAATCTGTAATCAGGATTCGTCCCAATGTCGGTATATCCGCAGAATCCTCCTGCCGAAGGAACCGCAGTCTGTGTCCCATATGCCTGCAGACGGTTATTTTTAATCTCCATTCCGACAAAATTGACTGCCGTGGAGCTGCACTTTCCTATTGCGCCGCCTGCATTACAGCCATACATTGCATTTCCCTCTACTGTAATACCGGCAGCCGTTTCAGATCCGGTCGTGCAGGAAGACAGCTTTGCATAATTCTGGCTCTGCCCTGCCACACCTCCCACATTGGCGCCATAAATCCAACAGTCTTCAATGCTTACATTTTCCAGTCTATGACTGTTAAAGTGGGCAGCCACATTGGGGATTCCCCCAAAAATCCCGCCTGCTCCGACATCGGTGCAGCTAAACCAGTCTTCATGGTTATAGCCGATGATACTGTCAAAAACGGCTACTTTTTCGAGGCTTGTATCCGGAAGGTAATTGGGGGAACCGCTGCTTTCCAAAGCGCCAATGATTCCGCCCACATGACTGCCGGATGCGGTAATCATACAGTTCGCCACTTCCGCGCCCTTCTCATCCGCAACGGTACCAGCATCCAAACCCTGAATCGTCAGCTCCATCTGATTTGCTCCGATCATTCCCCCGACACGCCCCGCCGCTCTGCCGCCTGACGCAAAAATTTTCTCTCCGGAGCTGTCTTTGTCCCAATCGCCCGCAGTAATATGCATACCCGATACCTGTATGTCTTTCATCGTCAGCTTACCCGCTCCGACCGTCTTGCCAATCACACCTCCGACATCCGCTTTTCCGGACTTAATCTGATACGTCTGCTCTCCGAAGTCAGGTGCCGAACCATCATTGCCGTCTATTCCGACAACAGACACCCCCGTCAGTTCTGCCTGCGTTGTCTTAAGACATCCAATCACGCCTCCGGCATACATACCGTTTCTCAACGCTGCCGCGTCACTGCTGTTAAAGGAATCCGCAGAGGAAACCACATGGGTATTGGAAACAGATACTGCAGTGTCTGCCGCGCCAACGGCAAGCTTATATCCGCGCATTTCCCCTATGAGTCCTCCAACACCGTAATTATCGTAATTGGCTGAAGTACCTACATTGCCTCTCGTCCCCTCAATGCTGCAATCCTGTATCGCAGCGGCGGAAATCGTTACTTCTGCTGCATTTGATGCGGAATCCGAGCCGTCATACTCCCCTATCAGGCCGCCCGCTGCATAGGCTCCGATGACAGCTGCACAGGAAACCTCTGTAGAATGAATGTCCACAGAAACGACGGGTTTGGCAGTCCCGATACTGGAATGTCTGGGCCCGATATATCCAATCAATCCTCCGCTGCGTCCTACTGCTCTTTGGATATTCAGATAATTTGTCCCGCTGCTATCCGTTTGTTCCGCAGTCCTGTTCTTTACCTCCAATTGGACAAGTTTATCTATCTCTCCGCTTACCTGGCATCCTTCCAATGTAAGCTTCACACGGCTGAAATTCGTGTTCACATCTGTGTGCTGGGTCATTACAGCCACTATACCGCCCACACTTCCTCCATAAGAGGATATCTCAGTACGATTAATCTCACAATTGCTGAAATTGAATGTAGTATCATTTTCCGGTTCTATCCATGCCACAATTCCTCCGGCATGCCCCTTCGCGTTTATGGTCATATCCTCTACCGTGATGCCACTCAGCTTCCAGGGTTTTCTCATTAACCCAATCAGCGCCGCAGTACGGTTCGGGTAATCTCTATTTCCGTCAGGAGCTTCTCCCGCGCTGGCAACTTTGCCGGTTACCGTCAGGTTTTTTATCTCATAAGTGGCTTGGGCCGTTCGGTCCAAAAGGTCATTGAACAACGCTGCCGTATGGATTGTGCTGTCATAGCTCCTGTCAATATCAATTTTGACTGTTTTCCCATTTCCGTCAAAGTTTGCTCTGAAATCCGAATAAAACTCCCCGTTTAGCTTATCTCCGGTCACCTCTTTGTAAGCGGTATTTGTCAGCATACCGTAGGTAGCGCCTAACCCGCGAAAGCCTCTGCCATATACGCTCATATCGTAAACAGCATCCGGGGCCGCAGCACTCAGCCGATAGCTCATGACGGTTGTAATCTCTGTAGCTGCCGCGTTCAGCCTGCTGATATAGCTTCCGCTGCTCTCCTGACTTTCCTGCAGGGTCACTTCCCTTCCGCCTATCGCATCAAAATTAAAATATTTATAAAGGTAGGGCTCGGTGTAGGTTTCATCATCATGCTCTGTTGCCGCCCGAAAATCACTGCCCGCTCCGGTAGCAGAAACATTCCCCACCTCACTGTATGCCGCCTTACGGCAGGCAGCATTTTGACTATATCCGCCCTCATCATAATGAATGGAAAAGGCGTCCGAGTTGGTTGCCATAGAAACAATCTGAAGGGCTGCCGCATCCTCCAGGGATGCAAGGAATCCATCCTCTGCGCTGCCTTCCAGCGGAATCCGATGTTCCTGCCCCAGATGGCTGCCCACAATAATATCATAATGCTTACAGATCGGGAGCGTCGGATTATCATAAATCCCGTCTATTTTCTTACTGTCATGCGCAAGCACTGCACTGCCATAGGTTGTTCCACTGCCATAAGCATCCTCATAAATAACACAGCCATCCTCTACCTTGCCAATCAGCCCGGACACATAAGGATAGTTCTCATATGTCGTTTCCGTTAATCCCGTAAAGCGATCCCCATCCCAGGTTCCCACCGAGAAAGTCTTGGCACAGTTCTCGTTCATGTTCCTTAAAATAAGGTTTCCCTGCATGACATTGCCCACATAGGCCCCGGCTGAAACATCCGTACTGGCCAATGCAATCTTTAAATCCGCTACGGCGACATTGTCTATAATATTGTCTCCGCCAAGGACGCAGGCAATCACTCCGCCCGCCATGTTCCTTACCTTGGCCACTCCCGTCCCCGCACCATCGCCTGAATCCGTTGCTCCTTTCACCGTCAGATCCTTTACTACCGCCCCTTTGGCATACTGAATCAGACCGTGATTCACATTGCTGGTAGAAGATGTCCATTTCTTTCTAAGAGGCAGTGTGATTGCAGGCTTATCGCCATCTGCCGTAATCTCTCCTATGATTACCCCTCTAAAGGGAAGCTTTTTTGTACCGAGTCCTACAAAATCCTCCGCAATCTGCCTGTCTGTGGAATTTTTCATAGCAGACAGGTCAATGTCCTCAGAAATCATATAGTACGCCTGGCTTAACTCCTCCGGGGTCGGGAAGCCCTCACTCTGGTACACTTTCAAATCATCGTTCCTGTGCTGTTTCTTGCAGATTCCATCCCCGGCTTCACCACGTCCCGCCTGATAAGCATTGATCTGCCAGCCTGTCAGATATTTGTAGTCATTCTTATTTTGCAGATAGCGTGCCAGTGACAGGAGCTGCTTTGCATTGTCGATGATATAGGGATCCTCATAGGTGCCGCACCCTTCTGTAATCGCGCTGTTCTTGGGATTGACTTCAATTTCTTTGCTTCCTGCGTGCGTTTGCGTATGTACATAAGGCAGATATGTATTGCTTACATTCTCTCCCGTCCAGGTAAAGTTATCGTTAAACGGCAGCGAATACTCCGTATTTTCTTCCGGTCCGTTCTCATTTTCCCAGAATTCAATTCCCTCTGCCAGCTCTGAACCGATGGTTACATAGGACTCTACATAGCTGTTATTGCCGTAATTGGAATCGGCATCATCAAAAGGCGCATAAGGAGTACCCGTCTTTCCCTCAAATGCCGCCTGCGTAAACAGATAGCGGATTCGGCGGATACTGCTGTCATCGGCAGCATTTTCATCCGTATCCTCCACATAATAGTTTTCATCAATCAGACTTGCAAACTGAAAAATACCCTCTTTTCTGCTGTCTATTTTTATATTTCTGAATTCAATGCTGATATCGCTTGCCGTGGGCGAGCCCACTTTGCCAATCAGCGCAGAAGCTGCCTTTTTATCCCCCAGTGCATCATAGCCCGATGTCTCTATCCATGACAGATCCAGCGTGGAGCCGTCATCAACGTCTCCGAGCATTAATCCGACAGTCTCCTCCCCCTGATAGTCCGCTACAACGATTCCATTGAAACAGATTCGGTATATGTTCTTATTTCCTGCAAGCCTGCCGGAAAATAATGCACCTGTGAGGCTTCCCAGATTGGAAACACTGCCGCTTAAGTTCAGGAAACCGCCTGTTTCCCCCTGTACCGTCACCGTGCCGGACGGGCTGAAAAACAGGCCGGAATGCAGCATATAATGCTGGCTGGCCGTTGTCTGTGGCCCCATAGAAGCTGCCACGGCTGTTGTAATCTCCTGCCCATAAAAGCAGACCTCCGCCTTGCGGCTTCCGTCATCCATAAAGGTATAGCTTCCTCCCGTAACAGGAGTGGGATAATAGCTTACCGATGAAAGGTCGATTTTTCCCGAAAAGACGGTATTGACGCTGCGGTCACTGATCTCTCCATCCTTATAATATTCTTTCAAATAATGCCTGATGGAGTCATTCATGTACTGCGCCAGATGCCAAATCATCATCTGCCTTTCGTTCCGAATCACCGCATTCTCTTTTGTAAGCTTTTCTTCTTCCTGCAAAAATGAGGATTCCTTTTCAAAGCTGTCTCCGAAAAGATTGTAATAATATCTGCCGGAATTATATCCATTGGACGTATTCGCCAGCAGACGGGGGGCATAAGTTTTATGTTCGGATGTAAACTGACTGGAAATAATATTCACAATACCGCCGGACATATAAGTAGGAGTTCCGTTTCCGTCGGTCTGCACATTGGATGCCACAATCTCGTCAAACCGTATCTGGGAATTATTGTGAGCTAACCGCACATTTCCTGTATTATTCGGCGTTCCCGGATTCTCCAGTGTACGGCCATCAATGGTATATCCATCAATTTCAATCAGTGCATCTGTGCCTGTGCGGAATAAAAGCCCGCTCTTTTGCGTTCCGGAATAATTATTTTTAAAAACTCCATTCTGAATATGAATGTTTTTGAGCTGGATGCGTCCGGTAATAAGCCCTGCGAGGCCACCAAAAGAGGTTGCTGCGGACAATTGCGGCCCTTCTTCCGCACTGCCCCCACTGCCAATGGTAATGCCGTCAATCGAATAATGCGCACTTTGATCAGGCGCAATATTCTTCCACTGGCATCCAAGCCAGCCGCCGCCGGCAATCGAAGCATGTGCATACCGTTCTGTCATAGAAGCGCCGTTTTCAATCCGAATATCTCTCATAGAAAGTACTGTCCGATCTTTCGTATCATTGTCGGCATTCAGCAGAGTAATCATTCCACTGCTGTAAATTCCCGCGGACTCAAGGTGAAAATCCCCGGTCAATGTAAAGCTCTCTACACAAATCTCAGAGGGGGCAGCCCCGGTCTGAACATATACGGCTGCCAGCCCGCCTGCAACTGTATTGGCCCAGCTATTCCCCGAATTTCTTTGCGTTATAAGTGTTCCGCCGATTTTCACATCCTTTACGGTAAAGGCTGTAGCGCCCTTAGAATCCACTTTCGCTGCCAGACCGCCATAGTAATTCGTTATATTATCAAAATGCTGGTTATCCAAATGATAGCCGCTATAATAGCTGGTAATACTTACCTGAAGATTCAAATCTTCTGCTGTAAAATTTCCCAATACCCGACATGCGATTCCTGCGGCATAGCTCCCTGCTCCCTTGATGCTGCGCTTTAGGGTAAAGCCGGAAATAACCGGCGTAACGGCAGAATCCGTATCCCCTCCCACGCTTGGGAATAATGCGAGATTGCACTGATTGGTATCAAGATTATCCAAGGTGATGGTAACGTTTTCACTTCCGCTGCCCTCAAAACTGCCCTGAAATACTTCGTCCAAACCCTTGCTGTCATTTCTGTTCAGACTGTAAATACCGCTGTCAGCCAGATTCAGAGACTTCGTCACACGATAATCGGTTTTTAACAGTGTTCCCTTATCCAGCCCGTCAAAGCAGCCGGAAGCAAAATTACCTCCCGTATTGAGCATAATGGCAAGACGGATGAAATCCGCCTCACTGTCAATAACCCTCGCCCCTTCTGCGTCTTTCTCAACTATTCCTGTTACCTCGCCCTTCTCGTAAGAGATTAACGTTTTCCCGTCTTCTCCCCAGGCGCCGTTTTTATATAATCCTCCGTAATTTCCGATATCATCCTTCCATGCCTTTGCGGGCCTTTCATATACTGCGGTTTCTTCCAGATAAATCAATGCCTCCTCCTGGAACCCTGCAATATATCCGGTTCTTCCAAACCGCTGAAGCGTCTGCGTGAGGGACATCCCCGACACATCAATGGTACCATCCAGCGCAACCATGCTTCCCGGATAAACCACGCCCAGCAAGCCGCCTCTGCATCTTGCGGTCGTGGCGCTTTCACATCCGAAGCTTGATGTGACTTTTGCCCCGTCGATTTTAACGATTGATTTTCTCTGTTCATTAAAGCTGCTCTTAATTTTGCCTACCGCACCTATAACCCCGCCGGTTGCATATGTGTTCTGATGAAAGCCGGCAGATATCTGTGCATTCCTAATCTCCACATACCGGCCGCTGAGCAGTCCTATAACGCCTCCTGCGCCGCGGCAGTCAGCATAATTTCCTCCCGCAAATTCATTGGTTACATTACCGGTTATCTTCACGTCCGCAATCCTTAGATTTGAACCGTGAGCAAACCCTACAACGCCCCCTGCAAAGTAAGAAGCCCTGACCGCTTTTTCAATATTGATATGCCCTATCACATCATAAGCACTTTCCTCCGCACTTCCGTCGATATTGCGGTAATACCGTCCCAGAATACCTCCGGCAAAATAAGCGTTGTCAGCCGCCGAAATCTCTGTCTGAAGGGTAACATAATTTAATGCCAATCCGGCATCCTCACTGTCGCGCCCATAATAGCCCAGGATGCCTCCGGCAATTCTTCCCTGAACTCCCGCTCCCTGAAGTATCACCGGCGTATGCGCAGCCGCTTCGGTGGAAATCCGGGTGCCAAAAGCCATTCCAAGCAGTCCCCCGTTAGCGCCTCCGTAACCGTCTGCTCTCTGCACATTGATTTTATAGGGTGTCTGGCTTCCTTTGACAGTAACTGTGCCTCCCTCTATCGCTCCCACATACATTCCCGCAGCGCTGGTCTTATCCCACTGCAATTCGCCGCTTTCATTGTTGTCATTTCCCCAGACAGAAACGGAGCTTACACTTAAATTTCCCAGCATACCCGGATCTGTAATCTGTAAGGTCACATCCCCCTTCATTTCCCCGGCAATGACTCCCGCATGGAAGCCGGACACTGTCCCTTCCCCGGTGGTACATATCTTAAGCGCGCTGCTGTCAAAGGAAATCGTAATTGGTTTGCCGGATACGGCTTCTACTCTGCCATATACTATGCCTGCCGCTCCCTGTGGGTTTGATACGCTGCAATTTACGGTTTCCTGATTCACAATCACTACCTGGTCAAGGATCACATCTTTCATGGCAACGTTTTCAGGGCCGTCTTCTCCGTCTCTCACCAGGACGCCTGCTAGCAGTCCCTTCGGCGTATCATCTGCGCCTGTAATATTCCCGGCGATTCTCATTCCCTGAATCTCTGCGCCTGTTGATAAATACTTAAAAAACGGACTTCCCAGTATATAATTTAATCCCGCACCTTCATAATAGGAAGATATTTTCCCCTTAAAAGGAAAGGCTTCACAGCCTAAGCCTTCAAAAGCCGTTCCCCGCAAATCCCAGGTATAGGTGGATTGGTTTTCCGATAAATCACCTATCGAGCGTTTCATCAGAACAATTTCATAGCCCTCAAAATCTGTCTGCCGGCTCAGGGCCTGAACCACAAGCAGATCCCCCAGGGATCTCACAATTAATTCCTTTTCCGCTAATCCATTCAGTTCCTCCAGCGTTTTGGGAAGGGTCGACGATTCCGGCGCATCTGCATCATTCGCCGCTAACGGACTTGCCTTACTATTTGAATTCATCTCCATTTCCAATGTCATTTCCGATGAATCTGAAGTTTCACTCTCTGTTTCTTCTTCCGGAATCACATGCTCTGTTCCCTCTTCCGGAATTTCACTCTCTGTCCCTTCTTCCGGAATCACATGCTCTGTTCCCTCTTCCGGCGCTTCACTTTCTGTTTCTTCTTCCGGCATTTCACTTTCGGTTCCGCTCTCTTCCGGAACTTCATTTTCTGTTCCACTTACTTCCGGCATTTCGCTTTCTGTCCCACTTACCTCCGGCATTTCACTTTCTGTCTCACTTACTTCCGGCATTTCACTTTCAGTTCCACTCTCTTCCGGGCTTACGCTTTCTGTCCCGTCAGCAGGCACCGCCAGAACAGAAATCACCTCTTCATTTCCAAAAGCAAGCATAACCGCCAGACAGAACGCTATCATACGGGTTGCTTTTATTCTTCTTTTCATTGTATTTTTCATTTCACCATCACCTGTTTTTGGTTTATTTTCACATGCTAAGGTACAATTTCCGCCTTTATAGAGGTTTCGAATTCCGTTTTATCACTCATTTTCCCTATCTTCTCGTCAAAGCCATCTGACCGGAAGAAAACAAATTTCAAAGAGGCATAAGGCTTGACCTCAATTTCCATGACCTGCCAATCAACGCCTCCCTCCGAAACAGAATAGTATTTTGAAATATCGTCTTTAACTTCCTTATAGTATTCATCATTTTCATTTATCTTGAACATTTCGTTTTTCCACTGCAACCGAATTGTTTTTCTCGTTTCCGTTGCGCCGGCACCTGTATAGTTTCCTGTAGTCAACAGTTGATATACAAAACCGGACTCCTGGTTTACCGCTGCCTTCCAATCCGTCTCATACTCTAATGTTTTGCAAACCGTAAATCCGCTTTCACTTTCAATTTTAAATTCTCTTTCCTCATAATTTGCCTTTACAATACCCGCGATACATTTGGCATTGAGCAGATAATCCGGCCCTACCGGATAAGCCATCATCAAAATACTGGCAGGGGTGTAGGCCGCTTCGTCCGTCACCGACACAGAAAGAGCATATTTATCCGCCTTAAGCGTCCCCCCCGGAAGGGTTCCCTGAAAGCTGACAACCGTTCCCTTCCCTCCTGACCATTGCAGATTTTTTGTCTGGGTGCCGTAGGAAACATGATAGCTTGCGCCCTGTGGTTCATCCAACAGCATAAAATGAACCTGATATTCCACATCCAAATCAATATCATTGTATAATAATTGACTGTCATAGTTCCGCAGCTCCACGTCAAAGACATAGGTAGAAGAATTCCAGGAATTCCTGTTTGCGGACACCAAAATAGAATCACGGTAATCCCTTGCAATCTCTTCCATTGTAAGGCCCTTAATGTCATCCGCCGACTCCATGTAATTGCTGCCGAAATAAAAGCCGGACGCCACTGCCATACCTTTGTTATATCCGGTCTTATAGTACTTGGAGTAGACTACGATGGACGTGCAGGCAAAAATCAGGCATGTCATCACCGCCAGCACTATCCGAATCTCTTTATTCAATTTTCCGGCTCTTTCCTTCTTTTTGTTTCTTGCCATCAATATCTAACTTCCCTGTTCACTTCCATATTCTGGTTATTCCGTTTTCTCCACGGGCCTTGGCTGTTTTGCATTTACCACCACATATACCATGTCCGTCTCTTTTTTGTATTGGTCAAAATCGTTGACCGTATCCTTCCAGTCTATTTCAATCAGGTAATAATCGAATTCATATGTACCATCATGGTAAGCAAGCTGCATCGTCTCATCCCTCGAAACCCAATAAGCACCTGCATTTATATCATCTGCCTCAGTGCCTGCCTTGCTCCGCATTTCCGCTGTACTGTCCTCGCCCTGCAGCAGGCTGCCTTCCTTCATCCAATAATACTGATCTTTGGTATCGTCATCCAGGATAATTGCCTCTGCCGGCAGTTCGCCTTCTCTGTTGCAGCGCTTAAGCGGATAAATCTTATAATCTACCGCCAGATTTTCTGTATGTACAAGCATCAAATCATATCCAAACTCGGACTCCCGGGCAAGTTCCGCCATATCTGTATCTACCAGTCCCAAATCTGCCGGACGCTTATTTGATACACAGATAATTATCTGCTTTGTCTCCCCCGGATGAAGATTTCCAACTGCAAATTGCAGGGAATCCACAGCATTGGGCTTCATCAAATATAAATTATATGGGGTCATGACCCTCTCTGCTTCTGTCTGGGCACGCTTTTGTTCTTCCCTGAGATACCATGCAAGGCTGCCTCCCGCAGTTACAAGGCATAACAGGATGCAGGCCACCACCACTGTCAGCTTATTTCTTTTGCTCATGAATTACGGATTCTCCTTCCTGCCTTCTATATATACATTGAGCCATACCTTTTCAATACAGTTTCCCAGCAGGGTATCTTCTTCATCATATTGACGTACCGCAGCCTGCAGCGCTGTCTCTGAAGCATCCGTATGTGTGGGAAAACGGGCAATACTTGTGTAATCCGGATGGTCGGTCAGTTCATAATTCCATGACCAGTAAATCTCCACGGGAATCTCCTCCATATAAGCCAGCTCTCCTGTTGCCGCTGTCACATCATCTGTTACGTTCTCATAATATTCAAGAGGATTTTTAAATTTCACGATTCCGTTGCTGGTATATTTTGTCTTATAAACCATGATATGGTCGCTGATCCATGTTTGAATCTTTGCCTTCTGCTCATCGCTTAGCTTGTCCTGTGCCTGGTCAGAAAGCTGATATTCCAGCTGCACCTTGATAGCGTAGGAATTTACATTCCGAGACTGAGCCGTAATATAAAAAGGCAGCGTGCCATATGCGCCGGGAGCGATTTCTCCACCCTCTCCACCGTTGATATTTTCAAATTTCTTTAACTGAAAGGAAATGATTGGCACTCCCGCTTCATTTTTTTCAAGTCCGGATTGTTCGTCCATAATATCTGCGCCCCCCGGTTCTACTGCCACTTTAATTCCGCTGACTGCCCCGGCCTGCAGTTTAAGTCCATGCGCCGCCACAGAATCATTCAGGATATACCAGCTATAGGTCGCTGTTATCAGTACTGCCAGAAGAAGCACACACATCACCGCGCTCAATATAATCTTTTCCTGAAAAAATCGCTTTAATTTTTCCATACCTGTCTCCATGCATTACAAAATCTATTTCTTTCTGATTTCTCTTACCAACTGCACCACCGTGGAAAGAAAACACAGAAGAATTGGTATGATTACAATTGCAAAATAATAATTCCTGTCAGCCAGCTTCTCCAGGAATGCGGAAAAGCTTTTGCCAAAAGGAAGTGTCCGTACATATTTCCCTACAATATCTTCATACCCGACAGGATAATCATCCACCCAGTAATTGCCGTCCCCCTTCGTGTAATAGATGGATTCCCCCGTAGTATAATCTACCGCCACATCCACTATCCTGTGTGTATTCAGCGCCCCCTCCAAAGCCGGGTCGGAGGAACGGAAGGTAATGATATCGCCTATTTCAAGCTCTCCTCGTCCCGTCTCCTTTATAAGGATGCAGTCGCCGTGCCCGAAGGCGGGCTCCATGCTGTCCGACAGCACCCGCAGCATCCGGTAGCCAAAGATATCCGGCGCGTCATTCTTTGCCGCCTGAATAATGAAGTAACACAGATACAGGATCAATGCCACAAAAATGAAATTTCCTATCCATAAAAGTACACGTTTTATCATTATTTCTTTTCCCTGCGGTTCATCATCCTTTCACGCCGTTTCCTGCGCATACGTCCTTTCTTTTTCCCAATGCTGCCGCTGTTTTCCGCGGCGTTAACATCCCCGTCACCAAAATTGCCCGCACCAAAAAAATCCTGCTGCTCCGCTCCCTGATTTTTCTGGATTTCATTTATCTTCTGTCTCTGAATCCGCTCCTGCTCTGCAAGCTCCGCTTTCCTTTTGGACTGAATATCCGTTAGCTCCTTAACAATAAGCTTTCTTAGGTTGGCGTCACTTAATTCCGTATTCCTCACAATTTCATCCAGCATCTGCCGAATCTGTTTTACATCCATTTCCTTCTTTTTCAGAGGACGATTGATGTTGATATCATTGTGAAACTCCATATTGTTATGGAGCATGGTATAATCACTGATCAGGGTATTGTATATGTCCCTTTCAAATGCCCTGGAAATAACCGGCTCCCGCTTTACAATATTTACCTTATATCCCACTCTGTTGTAGGAATGGATAAAATTCCAAAGCTTATGGCATGCCTTATAATCCTTGTTTTTCCCAATGACATTCGTCTTGACAATCGGGTGGGACACTGCCGGATAGCGGCGCATGATTCCGATAAACTCTGTAGCTGCAAGCATATTTACCTGCTGATGGATTTTGATAATTCTGGAAAAGATATTGGCATTCTCGTTTTCGTTATTGACATCCGTCTGCTTTTCCTGAATCTTAACGGAGAGATTATATTCAATCACCTCCGTATAATTGTCCAGTCTGCTCTGCAGCTCAAAGAAAGTCCCGACCTCATCCTTGCTTGCCTCAAAAATACTGTTAAACCGCTTATTCACAAAATACTGCAGCTCCGCCACCAGGGTGCAGATGAACCGGTTCTCATAGATATTGAGGCTTTCTTCTTTAAACACATTTAAAATCCGGTTTGGGATGACCGAACCATCTTCCTTATACTCGTCAATCAGATTACTGTGCTGCAAAAGATGCCTGATAGATTCTGTGGTAATATTCCGTGCCATTGCCACATTGACGACTTCGCGGTCTTCCTCAATGAACTTTCGGGGATGGGTAATAACATAATGAAGAGACTGCATCGCGTCCTCAATTTCTTTTACCCATTCTTCATCAATGCTTTTCACAAGCTTGGCATTGGAAAATTTGCAAAAACTGCTTCCGTTCACAAGGAGGTTATAAAAATAGTTATAAAACTTGTCGTCCTCAAGGCTCTGCTGTATATCTTCCCTGTGCATCTTCAAATAGGTTTCATGTACATAATCTGTACCGGCGATATTTTCCGTGTTTTCTGTATTTCCCATTGCTCTCTCCAGACTCAATTACCGCTCATTTTCTTAAGCCGTGCCAGATATTCCTTACTGATACGCATATTTTCATTTCCAAATTCATGGTTCAGATAGACCACAAGGCTGTCCAGCTCATCCCTGATAAACCCAAGCCCCAAAGATTCGAATTTTCGTAGGATTTTTTTTGCAAACATAAAGTCAATACCGTCAATCTCTGTTCCCCCACAGGCAACATAGCAGGGAACGAACTCCTTCATCTGACGCATGATACGGTTGCCAAAGGTCAGCCTGAAATGTTCAATCAGATATTTATCCAGCTTATCCAGTAAAATCAGGTTTTCTTCTGATATCGGATATTTTTCCTTTGCTTCCTGATATAGCTTCTCCATGTGCTTGTAGCTTAAGTACATCGGCTCCGTATCCGGCGCCTCAAAGTATTCTGCACGGTCATCCAGATCAATGGGTATGGCACGGTCATAAACCTTGTCTGCCACTGCAAAGGTAGAGTCATCATTATTGATGGTTCCCACATACCAGATGTTATTGGGAATCCATATCTTACCTTCTTTCATCTGTTCCGGGTCATTGGCTGCGGTGCTAGATACGATGGATACATATCTTTCTTCCTCTCTTGGGAGTTCCAGAATAGAAAGCATCTCAGCGAAATAGTACTCCACACGCGCAATATTCATTTCATCCAGAATGACAATTCTCGGAGATTCATAGTAGTGCGCCTCATAAATAGTCTTCAGGAAATCCGTTTCCGTGTATTTTTTGGTGAAGTCATTATAATAACCAAACAGCTCCGTCCGGTCTCTCCACGAAGGCTGCACGGAACAAATCACGCTTGGGTTTTGAATAAACTGCCCGAAGGCATAGGGCAGAGAGGTCTTACCTGTACCGGAGATTCCCTGAAATATCAGCATCTTGGCCGCTCCAAAAGAGGCGAAGGTCTGCTTCATGACCTCGAGATCGTAATAAAGTCCCAGTCTGCTTGCCGCATAATTCCTGAAATTGATGCACAGTTCTTCCAGGGTAATGGTATTGTCATATTCCGGCGGCTGATAGTCCGGATTCTTGTAATAAAGGTCAACGGCTGAGAGCCTTGGAAACCGTTTTTCTTTCGTTTCCACCACTTCTACTTTATTTTCATCATCAGCGCCCTCATTCGTATTTTCCGCCGATTTCCCTTCTGTCTCAGGTACTTCCTCCAAAGTGTCCAAAAGGTCAGGGTCAGCCTTCATGCCGAGTTCGGAAATCTTCATGGCAAGGATTTTGTCCTTTTCATAGTTTGCTTTCATGATTTCACGTTTTAAGGTTACCACCTCATCCTTCATCTTCTCGTATTCCACCACCGGAACCTTGAAGCGGAAAAGCACCTTAAGTCCTTTCCATATCAGGAATACGAACAGGGCAAGCAATGCAATCAGCAGAATATGCACAATAATCGCCGCTACCCATCCAAGAGGCGACAAATCATCCTTATAGGTATTAAACAGCTCCATGTAATAGCGCACATCAAAAATCCCAAAGATGGCATCCTTAATCGCTACCAGGACATTCCAGATATGACCAAAAATGCTTCTCATAAAATTGTAAAAATAATAAAAAAATGCGTCCATACCTGTCCCTTTCTATCTGTTGGCGCTTTCTGCATCCTTTGAAATAAACTGGATATTCCCCGTAATCTCGCCCAACTGAATGGAATTGGAGCAATCGTCATCTGTTCCCTCAATCCATACCAACATAGTAACCTTCACATCCTCTTCTTCCTTAATCGTAAAAAGGGTTCTGGAATAACCATTCTCGCCGCCCTCAAATGCTCCGCCTTCGGATGGCTGTTTTAAGGTTTCCGCTATTCCGTAATCAATGTTGTTGTCTGCTTTGTCGCCGCTGTTATGCTGGCTGCTGTTTGGCTCATAGACAGGGATCTGCTCCTGCCCGTCCACAGTAAAAGCAATCCGGATACAATTAGCCGCTGTTGCACCGTTCCCGGAGGCAGAGCCTGCCGCATGCTTAATCACACAGCCGCTGTTTGCCTCACCCGACCCGGTCCCCAGCAGCATAATGTCATAGTATTTTTCCATACTGCCTGCCCCTGCGCTGCTTCCGTTCTTTGCAGCGCCTGCCTTCAGATAAAAGGTTTTTTTATAGACATAGGTCTTGTAAAGTTCATCCTCTGACACCTTTTTCACACCTGTAACCGCAGTACCGCTATAGACAGGCGAATAGAACTCCTTCGCATTCTTCGTCGTTACCGGGTTCAGTTCCATCTGATGCGCTTCCTTTAAATTCAACGTATCACCGTATTCTCCCGGGCCACTGCCTGTGTCATCCGCAATCAGAAGGTCCGCGGGTCCTCCGGCCGACAACGCAAGGTTCGTTGCTTTTGGTTTATTATTTGTCGTAAACCACGCATAGGTTGCCGTGGAAAGAACTGCTGCATACAAAAGTATGATCAACAGCCTGGCCTTCAGACTTCTTACACTTTTCTTTTCTTCCTGTCTCTCATCTCGATTTTTCATTTTATACCATTTCCTCCCTTAACCCCACTGCTTCTTTTTTAATAAGTAAAGTCCATGGCCAGCTCCAGTTCACCGCCGATAATTGCATCCACACATTCCGGATCCTCGCCCTCCAGCCAGATAACCACCGTAAACTTATCCATCTCCTGATCCTTAAATTCTTCTCTCATATCCGTGCAAACGATTTTTGAAGAAGCAAAGGGTTCCGTATTCAGCTGATACACGCCATCCAAATCTCTGATGTCCTGCCTGTCTATAATTTCCTGTGTAATATGCCCCGGATTGGCGCGGCTGATGGTAGTCTGCTGTTTGGCCGGATTCCTCGCATATTGAGTAAATGGAAATTCAAATGCCGAGTATTGGCACTCCGGATAGCCTCCGGCATTCTCCTTGGCAAATATTATCTGCTCCCCATTATGGAACAGCATAATCCATGCCGCTTCCTCAATGCCCTGTGTCCTGTTTCTTATAGAAAGAGTGTAACGGTAATTCAGGGTCTCCCCCGTCATGTTCTTGGCGTAAAAAGTATAAGCAAAATAATCCTGCCCATGATGAACCCCGTCAGGCTCCATCACATCACTGCTGATATCAAAAATGCTGATATTATCCACATCATCCTTGGCTTCCGCCTTCAGCGTAATCAGCCTTTCGTCAAAATTCGGAATCTCCGAAAGATAAAAGCCGTCATTTGCAAGCTTCCTGTCCACCTTTACCACAAACTCGCCGGCATTGGTGTAGAATGCCGCCATTATGAAGCAAATAGACAATGCCGCAAGAATCAGCGCAATGGTCTGTTTCGCAGCATGGACGCGAAAAAAACTCCGAAAGAGGCTGACTCCTCCCAGATACCAGTGCTTAAAACGATTCAGACAATCAATCCGGCTAAGCAGGGTAGGGCCGGTCCCATCCCTCTTCCGTTTTTTGTTGTGATGTTTTTCTTCCTGAAAACGTTTCCAGTTTTTCATAAACTAATTCCCCATGATTTTCCTTTTTAAAACCATACCGTACATTTTACAAAAACTTCTACCAACTCCGGCTGAAACTGTTTCCCTGCCTCGCTCTTTATTATCTCAACTGCTTCCTCTCTGGTTGTCTGCTTTTTCTTATAGGGCTTCCAGCTTACTATCCCATCATAAGCATCTGCAATGGCACAGATACGTGCGCCGAGAGGGATATCCTCACCGCGAAGCTGCCGGGGATACCCCGTCCCATCGAAGCGTTCGTGATGATAAACCGCAATTTCTTCCCATTTTTGCATTATGTCGTCAGAATAAGGCTTCTGATAGATGCTTCTGATTGCGCGCCGCGCAAAAACAGTGTGATTCCTGATAAACTCCGTTTCTTCCGGTGTGAGTTCTCCAACCTTATTCAACAGTGCGAACGGAATATAATGCCTGCCAATGTCATGAAGGGCAAAAATCTCCCTGCTTACTGAAAGGAAATCCTGCCCCACCCTGTTGTTCATATCTTCTATGTTGTTTTCTGCCATATACCGACACATTACATCAGCATATTTCCCCACACGCTCCATATGTAATCTCATGCTTCTTGGAAATGTACTCCAAAGTGCTTTCAAATCAGGAAAGCACCCTATCTCGGAAGGTTTTACTTCATTCCTGTCATGCACTATCACTTGTATGCCCCCACAACAACAAATCGTTATCATTTCTAAATTGTATTTATTATATAAAATATTAAAGTATTATGTCAATCACTCCGACACACATGTAATCGCTTACATTTCGTTTTTTTTCGTATGGCCTATATTTGTAGTTTATTTAGGGTAATTATCTGCACAGCATCCAGGCATTGTTAAAAAGAAATCACAAATAATCAATCCGTCTTGCTATACCTCGCCCACTCATAGCGCTCATGTAATTCTCCCATTTCCCGGCTGTCCGAAAGCCCTGCCGCCTCCTCGATTTCGGACGGCGTCGCCGAGGGCTTCGGCTTTTCCTTTCGGTGCCTCCTTATGGTTTTCCGATACTGTCTGCGGATTTTTTCACGCTCTGTCTCCGGGCCCTGTGCGCGTACCGGCTTTACGGTTTCGACAGCTGAAGGCTCCTCTCCCAAATCCTCAACGATGTCCCCGTTCTCGTCCCGGTTTTCCCGAAAGGTCCGCGACAAATTCCGCAGCGCCTTTACCGCCGCCGCTACGCAGGCCAAAAATATAAGGATTCCAATGCCATAGAAAAGCGTGTTCAGCCATTCCGGCGGCTTTGCCCCCCCCTGAAGCTGCGAGAGCAGCTCCTCCGAAATCTCCGCTCCTCCGTCTAAGCCGGTTTCCGGCAGAAATTCCTCCGGCTCAATGTGAATCTTCCAATTCCAGTTTCGAATATCACGGTACTGCCTGTGGGAAGCAGTAAGCGCGGTAACGAGTACAAACGGAAGCAGCGCAAGCGCAAGGCCTCCGAGCACCAGAGCACCAATCCCGTAAATCCGTTTTCCCGGGAGATGGCTGACCCTTTTATGCCAAGAAAGATATTGCTCCGTTTCACCGATATAATGCCAGCAGACAGCTGCAAAAAAGTAGAGGACCGTACTCACCGCGGCCGCATCGCAGAGAACGGCGCTTGCAATATTTTTTCCAAGTATATACATCAGGAAAAAATAAATCAAAACCGGAAACTCCGGCGTGTCCAAAAGGCGGTAGGGCGGCCGCCGGTCCGTCTCCCCCTGCTCCGCCGACTTTCTCGCCGCCCGCTCGCCGAGGCGGTCGGCAAATCTGACAGCCAATACAACCGCCGTTTCCAGCAGAAGATAAAACGTATACACTGCACGAAAATCACCCGTCATCGACGCTCCAAGCTGCCATGCCCCAAACCCGGTAAGCGCCAGAAGCGCCGCGCTTCCAACGATATATTGCCAGATTTTTCGGCATCTTCTTGAAAGAAAATCGGAGAGCACGACCGGAACTGCAATGACCAGGCATTTTACATACAATGTGCCCTCTGCCTGCTCTGTCTGTTCCCTGCCAAGCGCATAAAATACGGGCAGTACCGATGCAAGGAGCAGCACGGCATGGAGCCATCCCGCTATTCTTCTTATCCTGCCTCTCATATCCGCTGCACCTCCCGCCATATCACTGAAATTCCACCTGTGTACTCTATCACAGGCACCTGGTCTGGCCAAAACGGCAGCACCCATACCCCTGCTTCTTTTGTGAGAAAGCTTTGAATCGCTTTTACATTTTCCGGCGCTGTATTTTTTGAAATTACGACCGCCACGGCATCCTCACGCTGCCGTTCCGACATTTCCTCCGCCTCAAGGAGCATTTGCGCAAAGCTTTCTGTCCGCTCTCCGTCCTCCCGCTCCGCCAAAAACTCTTCGATAGCGATAAGCTGGCTTTTCCCCGCTTTCGGTGCAAAACCGCATAGTTTTTTGTCCTCGCCCCGGACATTTGTGAGGATTCCTACCTCCATCCCCCTTCCCAGCAGCCGCTGTGCAAGGGAGGCGGCAACGGAAACACCTTCTTCGTAAAGCCCTTCCTGCCTTAAAATTCCATCGTCTGTCAAATCCAGATAGAGCATGACGCGCCGCGTCAGCGTCGACTCAAATGTATTGACCATCAGCTCTCCCGTCCTCGCGCTGGCTTTCCAGTTGACCGTCCGCATCGGGTCGGTCACGGTGTATTCCCGGATACCCGAAAACGCGAACGGGTCCTCATAGAGTCTGCGTGCGCACTGGGCCGCACCCATCAGCTTTTCGCAGGCAGTCATAATCCCCGACACATCGACACGCGCCGCATAAACAAAAAGCCTGGCGTCTACCGGAAAGGAACACATATATTTTCTGTCATGCAAAAGAGAAAAGGATACGCAGTCCACCGATTTTATCGAATAACAGCCCCGTTTCGTACACTTTACTGTCAGTGTTCTCGTAATCCGCTGCCTGCCCAGCAGAGAAAACACATCTCTTTTATAGGTATTATCGCTGACAGATGTATTTTCCATATCGCGAAAAACCAACGCCTTTTTCATGCAAAACATCACCTCAAGAACCGGAAGCGGGAGCCTTTTGGCATTCTCCACCCGTTCCTTCAGATGCGCCTCACCTCCGGCATAGACGGAATACTCCTCAAAGGCAAGCCATACTTCCATGTCCCTGTTCCATTTTTTCCTGTAATTATAATTCCACAGGAACGTCACCAGAAAAAGACCTGCAAACAGTATCACTATCATGCTTAATCCAGCCGCCTTCCCCAATCCTCGGTCGGCACGGCTACCGCCTCCAGCAGCCGTTTTATGACCGCCGCCTTCTGCGCGTCATCCGCATCCTCCGCCAACAGCCGGTGCGCCAATACCGGAACCGCCGCCTTTTTGATATCCTCCGGCACAACATAATCCCTGCCGGCTACCAGCGCCAGGCCCTGGGATGCCCGCAGGAGTGCAAGCGTGCCTCTCGGGCTTACACCCGCAGATGAAAGCCCGCCTGCCGGCGCGGCCGTACTTTTTCTGGTCTCCTGCACAAGCCTTACGATATAATCACGCAGGTCCTCATGCACAAACACTTTGCGGCACTCCGCCTGAAGGTTCTGCACTTCCTCTTTGGTGCAGACCGGCTGCAGCGTTTGCAGCGGCTCCGCGTCTATGTATCTGTCAATGAGTGTACGCTCCTCCGCCGCGCTCAAACCGCCCATCGAAAGCTTCATTAAAAAGCGGTCCAGCTGGGCCTCCGGCAGCGGGAAACAGCCAATCGTCTCCACAGGATTCTCTGTGGCAATGACAAAAAACGGTTCCTCCAGCTTTCTGGTCTGCCCGTCCACCGTCACCTGGCCCTCCGCCATGCACTCGAGCAGACTTGCCTGTGTCCGCGGAGTGGCACGGTTTATCTCATCCGCCAACAGCAGATTGGCAAATACAGGGCCCTCCCGAAAGACAAAAGCGCCTTTTTCCTGATGATAATAGGAAAGCCCCGTCACATCGCTCGGCAACAGGTCCGGCGTAAACTGCACTCTGCCAAACCGAAAGTCCATGGATTTCGCAAGGGCCTTTGCAAGCACTGTTTTTCCCGTCCCCGGCACATCCTCCAGCAGCACGTGTCCTCCTGCCGCCAACGCTGCCAGCAGCAGCTCAATCACTTCCTCTTTTCCGATCATAACTCTGCTGATATTTTTACGTATTCTGTCAAATACCCCTTCCATCTGCCGTCTTCCTCCTTTTTCGCACTCTGCCCGCGGGCCTGCGTCATACTTCCCACTCTATTTCCTTTTTCAGGCGGTAATAGGTAAAGCTTCCATTGCACAAAACATCTCCCGCGTCGTTCGTAATCACGACGTCATATACTCCTACCGTGTTTCCCTGCCGCACCGCCTTTGCCTCGCAGTATACATATTCCGTATCGGCCACCGGCAGCAGATAATTCATGCTTCCTCCCACCGTCGTCACATATCTGCCGTAGGATGCCGCCGCGATTCCCGCTAAGGTATCTGCCAGCGCATAGGAGCAGCCGCCGTGCATGCCTCCGTAAATATTGGTGTATTCCTTTTCCAAACGGATACGCCCTTTCGCAAAGCCCTTCTCTACCTCCAATAATTCCATCCCGATATGATTCGCAAAGGGATTTCTTTCTATCAATTCGTGTAATTTCTTTTTTTCTGTCATTATTTTCTCCGTCAGTCATGCTCTTTTTGAAGCTTATAATTTTTTCTCCAGCACAAAACGCTGAACACTTTCCCGAAACGCCGCCATGCAAATTCCCATGATTTCACCATTTTCTTCCGCTAAAACGGTAATCATGTTTTCATTTTTTATATCTGTCTCGAATTTATCTCTGGCATAGGGTTCTTCCACATCTATATATAAATCCGGGCGGTTTGTCACATGCAGCGCATGTACCTCCCGCAGCACCGTATTCACTTTTTCAAAATCCTGTAGCTCCATGTCTCTAATTAGCATATCATTCTTCATCCTCTCATGGTTCTCTTTTTCATCAACAGGCCGCGGTACACCTTTCCTCTGAAATATATGAAAAATTATAGGCCAAACCGATACATACTCTCACAGAAAGAATCCAGTCCCTTCAACCTTTTTATCCTGCGAAGTTTGCTTCCACATATCCCACAAATCTGCTCAAGTGCAGCTTCTGCTATCACGTTTGAAACCCTGATCTCTTTTGGAATGCCATATTGAAAAATGAAATTCAGCACGATTTCCGCAAGCATCACAACCGGATCGTCATCCGGTTCTGACATTTCAAAATGAATGATTGTGCCTGACTCAGCATCCCCAAGAAGAACTATAGAAGGGTTTGCCGGGCGGCTATATTTTTTATCGGTAACCTTTGCCCCCATAACTGCTATGTCTGCTTCTAAGATCGCACTGCAGCTGGGCACTTGCTCCAAATCAGCAAGCAATTCGTCATCCGTAATAATTAAATTTCCAAATTGAAAAGCGGTAAACGGCAATGGCTCTTCTGCAAAATTCCATGTTTTCTTATCCCCACTAAATGTGAGTAAAAACATATTGCCATTTTCAAAATCTACCTTCTTATTTCTCTCCTCATAACATTGAAGCGCCAATTCCAAATCCTGCAAATATCCGCTCATTCGCTGCACTTCTGCCGCATCCATATTGTATGGATAATATCCCGGTTCAAAGGACATAAAATAAAGCCACTGATTTTTGCCACGATAGGAATACCCCAAATCTTTTATAATTTTCCTTTGTTTCTCCGTCAACTCATCTCGATTACCCCAATAGCAAGTCAGATTTTTCTGTCTGGACATAGCATACTGCGTCGACAAATTCATACGCTCCTGCATTGTAAGCATCAAAAAACTATTGAGTCCTTCATATCCTTCATAAACTACGATTCCATAGCAGTCTCCACCCCGACCCAGTATACTGAAAAATACCGTATCTTCCTCTGCCCCATATCTGATACCGATTAAATCCATATCCCAAAACTTTTCCCAGGGTTTCCGTTCTTTTATTCGTGTGGCAGCTTCATACAGTATGCCCCATTGCTCTAATGATGCCTCTGTTCTTACCCTATCCATCTATATCACCAACGCCTCCTGTCTTTTTTCCTGTAAGCAAGGTTAACCGGTTTCCTGTGAGTAATTACTTATATTTCAATCATTCTTCCGTTACTACAATATCATATATTATCCGCCTTTTAAATATTATTTTCACATACAAAAACCGCACCCCCCGATTACTCAGGGATTGCGGCTTTTTTATCTTTTTTTTAAATATAGTAATTTTAAATTACTCGATGATAGAAGCAACACGGCCTGAACCTACGGTTCTACCACCCTCACGTTATATGAATAGCGTTTTTCGCTGTATTATATCCCTTAGTCCTATTTCTGGGAAATCTTCATTTAACTTTTTATCTATTCCCAAATCCACACGCATGACTTTTAATAGTTCACTATATTTTCTATTTTGTTCTTCTCCGCTTGTGCTTCCCCATGTATCTATATATTTATTCAAGGCTTTGACAACTGCTGCACTACCGGTGATACTGCTCTATCATTCTTTTGTTCTCTAATTACTTTGATTATTATATTTTAGCCATTTCAAACTGTTCAAAGCTATCATATTTTTTAATATGCCCACCATTTTCGGTAATTAACTGCACGAAATTCTTTTCAATTTCTTTCGTTTTTGCAGATAATTTACAAAGTTCTGTGTAGTTAAAATCGCTCAGCAAATCATATTTAGGACATCCCGCTTCCCTTGCATCATCTAAATCTCGCTGTAAACATACTGCCGAAAGAAATGCCAATATATAATTTCCATTTTCACAACAAACATATACTTTATTGAATGTGGAGCTGGTTTCCTCATACAATCCCGCAAGCCACGAAACATCTAACTTATTTTCTACTAAACTCCCTTGTTCAGATATTTCATGGACAGCACATGTGATATCCAGATATTCACATACATCTTTCAACATCTTCATTGTATGTTTCTTTACATCATCTGTATTGATTGCCTCAACTACATTCTTATAACTATTTACAATACCTCTCGGAATACCAGGAAAATTATTCTGCAGATTTTCAAATTGCTTTTTCAATCCGAAATGATAATAATCATGATTATATACAGCCACAGCATCTGCCAGTGTCATAATAGTACTTCCTGCTATTTTTCGAATTTCTGATGCATCACGACTTACCTTCATTTGATGACACATTCTATTTGCGTCCTCACATCTTTTTACAGCAATTTTTTTGACATATTCTTCATTCAGAAAATTTCTTTTCAATCTCACTTGCAAATCTTTAAAACGCTGCAAATCACTGGCATCACTATAATAAATTATCTGAACGTCTCCAACCAATGGTGACAAACTTTCATGCAAATCAGCGATTCCTGCAACCCGTTCCCAAGAGATTGGAAATATATCGTATCCAACACCATCTATAATGAAATCAACCGCCATATTATATCCATGTTCTGTTTTCGGAATATAATAGCAATCAACATCTGATTTACTGTTAGCAGATCCATTGATATATGATCCGTATATCAAAACAAGACTAATATCATCCGAATATTCCATTTTTACTTTATTTATAATCCAAGCTACTATTTTTTCATTTATCTCTTTACGTTTTTCCACAATAAATCCTCCTGCCTTAAATACCTTATTGTTTTTCCATAACAAAACACAGGACAATTCAGCTTTGGTAATACTATTAGGCTTGCGTTTGATTTGGGTTTGTGATTAAGACCAATTTCTTCCATATGTATCGTTGCATTCATCTTCCCGGCAGACGTTGAACATAGCATTTGCCAGAGGCTGGCATTTCCACGGAACATCCTTTGTTTTTAAATATTTATGGAATGCCTGTCTGGAAACAGGAATACCGATTCCCATCCTGATCTCATATACCACTAATCCTGTCATTTCTTCGTTGGATACAACGCAGTATTTCTTTGCATAACCCTTATTCCGATATTCCGGCTTGGTGTAAACATTTAACACAGTTCCCGTTTTTCCTGTAATAAATGACGGACTCATCGGCTTTTCCACTATCAGCAAAGCAACGATGATTTTATCAATTCTAAATCTGCGTCTGTAATTTCCCCTGAATCCTCTTGCCCAAACAGTAATATATCTGCTTTCAACAATCATTCATTTAAACTATATTTTGTCCCTGTGAGAAAACATAAAAATGGTATTCTAATACTTATTTCACAGCAAATAAAGGTCCCGGAACACATCCAGTATGTCCCTTCCATTGATTACAAACTGCTTCATGCTCTCAACGTTATGACGCTGCAATTTCAGAAATTATATCATATATTATCCGCCTTCGAAACATGATTTTCACATGTAAAAAACGTAACCGCCAAATATTCCTGCGGAATTCCTGATCTCCGAGTTTCATCTATAATTGTAGCCGATAGATATTTTAGACTATTTCACTACAACTATGGAGCTAACTATATAAAAATCAAGTAGTTTTTTAAAAACATTGAATTTTAGTTAGTAAA